>JBGPOP010000013.1:0-111834 GCA_041488095.1 Planctomycetota bacterium | reverse complement strand
GCCCTGCGTGCAGAAACCATCACCGAAACCATTTTCACATCAGGCCCTCGCGACAGGGGCTCACGCCGAATTGCGCAGGGCATCGCATCCCTCTTCACGTCCGCAACCGCGACGGGATGAAAACCCGCGAAAGGCCAGTTACGAACCCTACGTAGCGACCATCCGCAGAGATCGAGGCCACAAGGCTATCCCCGTTTGCCTGCACGGCATTCGAATCGATGCTGACGCGCTCGGTCGTCCCGTTGATCCGGTCTCGGAGGAAGACATCAACGGCCCCATTCGTGTCCCCTGGGACGAGGCTCGTGGCGTAGCTCGCGAATGCCACGAATCGACCATCGGCGGAGATGGAGGGGTCGTAGCTGCCGCCCATTCCGTGGACGCCAGCCGAATCGACGTTGACCAGCTCGACGATGCCGGTCTGACGGTCGCGAACGAACACGTTCATTCGCTGATCCTGAAGTCCCGGGACGATGTTGTCTGCGAAGGTCTGAAATGCAACATAGCGGCCGTCGGCAGAGATCGTGCCGTAGGCATTCCAAAAGGTGTCCCATTGCAACGGACCGGAAGCAACGCTCACGCACTCGGTCGTCTGATTCTGGCGGTCGCGGACGAACACGTCCTCGATGCCGTTCGTGTCGCCGGGGACAAGATTCGTCGCCCAGCTCACGAACATCACAAACCGGCCATCCGCCGAGATCGATGGGTACAAGCTATGCTGATTGCCCTGCGTCCCGTTGGTGCTGACGCTCACGCGTTCTGTAGTGTCGGTCTGCAGGTCGTGGACGAACACGTCCGCGTCTCCGTTCGTATCCGCAGGAACGAGGTTGCTTGCAGGACTCCAGAACGCAACGTAGCGCCCGTCGGCGGACATTGCAGGATCATCGCTGTGGTCATACGCTTGATCTCCATTCGAGCTGACGCTCACTCGCTCGGTCGTACCGGTCCGCCGGTCGCGGACAAACACGTCGTAGGTTCCGTTCGTGTCACCCGGAACAAGGCTACTCGCGAAGGAGACGAACGCCACGTAGCGGCCGTCCGAGGAGATTGACGGGAGAAAGCTCGCGGCGTGGGCCTGCGCACCGACCGAGCTGAGACTCACCCTCTGCGTCACCTGCGCGGAGACGGGCGCGCACTGGAAGATCCCGACGAGCGCTGATGCGATGCAAGGCTTCAAGCTGGCCATTGAGATCCTCATCGCGCGGTCCAGGGATCTGGGCTTCCATCCTACACCCGGGCGTGGATTCGAACCGGGCTGGCGAAGGGTGGAAGCCCAGCCGGAAACCGTGCTGGCGCCGAGATCCCGACATCTCCTCACGCGCAAGGTCGACACCGGGTCGGCAGGTATAGAATGAGCCCCTCGTGAGACCGCCCGCATCCCTCTCGGGGCCCGTCCTCCGCACCGCCCTTTCCGGAGCCGCCCTGCTCGCCGCGTCGTGCTCGCAAGGCGCGCCCGAACGCGTCTCCGCGAGCGCCCCCGCGCCCGCACCTCCCGCTGTCACGTCGGCTGCGCAGCCCGCGCCCGCTCCGCGCGAGCCGCTGCACTACGACCGCGACGTCCGCCCGATCCTCTCCGACCGCTGCTTCCGCTGCCACGGTCCGGACTCGAACAAGCGCAAGGTCGAGCTGCGCCTCGACGTCGCCGAGGTCGCGACCGCCGACCGCGGAGGCTACGCCGCGATCGCTCCCGGCAGCCCCGAGAAGAGCGAGATGATCCGCCGCGTCTCGAGCACCGACGACGAGGTGCGCATGCCGCCGCCCACGAGCGGCCGCCGCCCGCTCTCGGCCGACGAGCGCGACATCGTCCGCCGCTGGATCTCCGAAGGCGCCAAGTACGAGCCGCACTGGTCCTTCGTCCCGCCCGCGCGCCCGCCGCTCCCCGACGTCAAAGACGCATCCTGGCCGCGCAATCCCGTCGACTGTTTCGTGCTCGAGAAGCTCGAGCGCGAGGGCGTCGCGCCCAGCCCCGACGCCGACCCGCAGACCCTCATCCGCCGCCTGTTCCTCGACCTCACCGGTCTCCCGCCCACTCCCGAGGAGACCGACGCCTTCCTCGCCGACGCGCGCCCCGACTCCTGGGATCGCTGGGCCGACAAGCTCCTCTCCGAAGAGCCCTACCAGACCCGCTACGCCGAGCGCATGGCGACGCCCTGGCTCGACGCCGCGCGCTACGCCGACACCTGCGGCATCCACATGGACGCCGGCCGCCAGATCTGGCCCTGGCGCGACTGGGTCCTCGCCGCCTACCGCGACGGCATGCCCTTCGACCGCTTCCTCACCGAGCAGCTCGCCGGCGACCTCCTCCCGGACGCCACCGAGCAGCAGAAGGTCGCCAGCGGCTTCAACCGCAACCACGTGACGACCGACGAAGGCGGCGCGATCGCGGAAGAATACCTGGTCGAGTACGCGGTCGACCGCGCCGCGACCACCTCGTCGGTCTTCCTGGGCCTGACGATGGGCTGCGCGCGCTGCCACGAGCACAAGTTCGACCCGATCTCGCAGGAGGAGTTCTACCGCTTCTACTCCCTCTTCGACTCGATCGAGGAGCCCGGGTTGTACTCGCAGCTCCCCGATCCCAACCGCGCCTTCGAGCCTTTCATGGAGGTCCCGCGGCCGGAGCAGAAGACCGAGCTCGCGGAGCTCCGTTCGCGCATCGAGGAGGAGAAGCAGGCGCTCGACGCTCCCGCGCCGGAGGAGGACGAGCAGCGCGAGGCGTTCTTCGCCGACCTCGTCCAGCGCGGGGGATTGTCGTGGGAGCCGGCGAAGCTCGTCGCGGCCACCTCGTCCGGCGGGGCGACCTTCGCCCTCCAGGAGGACGGCTCGGCCCTCGCCTCGGGCTTGAACCCCGACAAGGACGACCACACGCTCGTGCTGCGCACGCAGGCGACCGGTCTCCGCCTCGTCCTGCTGGAGGCCCTCGCCGATCCCAGCTTCGTCGAGGGGCGCGTCGGCCGCGCCAACAACGGCAACGCGGTGCTCTCGGGCGTCACCGCGGAGGCGGTCTCGCTCGCCGATCCCTCGCGGCGCGAGCCGGTGAAGTTCATGTGGGCCTGGGCCGACCGCGAGCAGAAGGACGGCGACTACGGCGTCGCGAACCTCCTCGACGCCCGCGCGGGCGGGGAGCACGGCTGGGCGGTCGACGCGCACCGCTCAGCGGGCGGGCGCGAGGCGCTGCTCCTCGCCGACGCGCCGTTCGGCTTCGAGGGCGGCACGGAGCTCTCGGTCGTGCTCGAGTACCGCTCGATGTACGCCAAGCACGTCTTCGGCCGCGTGCGACTCTCCCTCGGCCGGATCGGCGACGAGGGCCTCGCCATGCTGCCGGCCGCCGCGAGCGCGTGGTACCTGGTCGGGCCCTTCCCGGCCGACTCGGGCAAGGCGGCCTACGAGACGGCGTTCGGGCCCGAGGAGGGCGCGGTGCTGGACTTCGCCAGGAACTTCGGCGTCGGGAACCAGTACTGGCGCTTCGACGGCTCGCTCGAGGACGGGAAGCTGAACAACGGCCTGCCGCAGGGCCTCGTTGCGGCCTACGTCGGCCGCCGGATCTTCGCGCCGACCGCGCGCAAGGTCGAGGCCTCGCTCGGGAGCGACGACGGCTTCCGCCTGTTCCTGGACGGCGTCGAGATCGCCGGGAAAGAGATCGATCGCTCGCTTGCGGCCGACCAGGACCAGGTCGCCCTCGACCTCCACGCGGGCGCGAGCACGCTCGTCCTCAAGGTGGTCAACACGGGCGGACTGGCGGGCTTCTACTGGAGATCGAAGGACCGCGAGGGCGAGCTCGCCGGCGACCTCGTCGCCGCGCTGCTGCCCGAGGCCGCGCGCTCGGCCGACCTCTCCGGCCGGATCCGCGGGGCCTGGCGCACGAAGTTCTCTCCCGCCTACCGCGAGCGCGCCGAGAAGGTCGCCTCGCTCGGGCTCCGGATCGCCGAGGTCGAGGCCGCCGTGCCGCGCACGATGGTCATGCAGGAGCTCCCGACCCCGCGCGAGACCTTCGTGCTCGTCCGCGGCCGCTACGACCATCCCGACAAGTCCCGACCGGTCACGCGCGGCGTGCCCGCGGCGCTCGGGAAGCTCCCCGAGGGCGCGCCCGCCGACCGCCGCGGCCTGGCGCAGTGGATGACGGCCGCGGAGAACCCGCTCGTCGCGCGCGTCGCCGCCAATCGTTTGTGGGAGCAGGTGTTCGCCACGGGCCTCGTGCGCACGAGCGAGGACTTCGGCATGCAGGGCGAGTGGCCGAGCCACCCGGCGCTCCTCGACTGGCTCGCGGTCGAGCTGCGCGAGAGCGGCTGGGACGTCAAGCGCATGGTCCGGCTCCTCGTGACGAGCCGCACCTACCGCCAGAGCTCGCGCACGCGGCCGGAGCTCGCCGAGCGCGATCCCGAGGACCGCTGGCTCGCCTGGTTCCCGAGGAAGCGCCTGCCCGCCGAGCAGATCCGCGACCAGGCGCTCTACGTCTCGGGCCTGCTCGTCGAGCACCTCGGCGGACCGTCGGTCAAGCCGTACCAGCCCGAGGGCCTGTGGCAGGAGGTGGCGATGATCCAGTCGAACACGCGCGACTTCGTGCGCGGCCAGGGATCCGACCTGTGGCGCCGCAGCCTGTACACCTACTGGAAGCGCGCCTGCCCGCCGCCCGCGCTCCAGACGCTCGACGCGCCGACGCGCGAGTTCTGCACGATCCGGCGGGCGACCACGAACACGCCGCTGCAGGCGCTGGCGCTGTGGAACGACGTCCAGTTCGTCGAGGCGGCCCGCGCGCTGGCCGAGCGCGCGCTCTCCGAGCCGGGCGGCGAGCCGGACCGGCTAGCGCGGATGTTCCGTCGCTGCACGGGCCGCGCCCCGTATCCGAGGGAGGTCGAGCGCCTCACGGCCGCGCTCGAGCACTTCCGCAAGCGCTATGTCGACACGCCGGACGAGGCCGCCAAGCTCGCCACGGTCGGCGAAGCGCCGCTCGCGGAGGGCCTCGACGCAGCCGAAGTCGCCGCCTGGACGCTCGTCGCGAGCGCCCTGCTGAACCTCGACGCTACGATCTCGCGCACCTGAAGCCATGCACCCGCTCGAGCAGCACTACCTCGACATCACCCGCCGGCGCTTCTTCGGCGTCGCGGGCGCGACGCTCGGCGCGACCCTGGGCACCGCGGCGCTCGCCTCGCTGCTCGGCCGGCGCGCGCTGGCCGGACCCGCGCCGGACCTCGCGCTCCCCGGCCCGCACTTCCGGCCCAAGGCGAAGCGCGTGATCTACCTCCACATGGAGGGCGCGCCGAGCCAGCTCGACCTCTTCGACTACAAGCCGGCCTTGCGCGCGCGCTTCGACGAGGATCTGCCCGACTCGATCCGGCAGGGACAGCGCCTGACCGGGATGACGAGCGGCCAGGCGCGCTTCCCCGTCGCGCCGTCGATCTTCAAGTTCACGCGTTACGAGAACCGGCAGGACGGCGCGTGGATCAGCGAGCTGATGCCGCACCTCGGCGGCGTGGCGGGGGAGCTGTGCTTCATCCACTCGATGAAGACCGATGCGATCAACCACGAGCCCGGGATCACGTTCTTCCAGACCGGCAACCAGCAGCCGGGGAGGCCCTCGTTCGGCTCGTGGATCAGCTACGGCCTCGGCAGCGCGAACGCGAACCTGCCGACCTTCGTCGTGCTGATCACGCAGGGGCTCGGGAACATGCAGGCGCTGTCGGCGCGCTTCTGGGGCAGCGGCTTCCTGCCGAGCGAGCACCAGGGCTGCAAGCTCCGCAGCGCCGGCGACCCGGTGCTGTACCTCGGCGACCCGCAGGGCGTCGCACGCAGCGATCGCAGGGCGATGCTCGACCTCGTCGGCGAGCTGAACGAGCGCGAGGCGGAGAAGAGCCTCGATCCGGAGGTGCGCGCGCGCATCGCGCAGGCGGAGATGGCGTACCGGATGCAGATGTCGGTGCCCGAGCTGACCGATACCTCGGGAGAGGACGAGGAGACGCTCGCGCTGTACGGGCCGGACGCGAGGAAGCCGGGCACGTTCGCGGCGAGCTGCCTGCTCGCGCGGCGCCTCTCCGAGCGCGGAGTGCGCTTCATCCAGCTCTACATGCGCGGCTGGGACCAGCACGGCGAGCTGCCCAAGGAGATCCGCCTGCAGGCGAAGGCGGTCGACCAGCCGATCGCGGGGCTGATCAAGGACCTGCGCCGCCGCGGGCTGCTCGACGAGACGCTGGTGCTGTGGTCGGGCGAGTTCGGGCGGACGGTGTACAGCCAGGGGACGCTGACGAAGGAGAACTACGGGCGCGACCATCACCCGCGCTGTTTCACGACGTGGCTCGCGGGCGGAGGGATCCGGCCGGGCACGAGCTACGGGAAGACCGACGACTACAGCTACAACATCGTCGAGAACCCGGTCGAGGTGCACGACCTCCACGCGACGATGCTGCACCTGCTCGGGATGGACCACACGAGGCTCACGTACCGCCACCAGGGCCGCGACTACCGGCTGACGGATGTGTTCGGGCGGGTCTTGACGGACCTGCTCGCCTGAGAGGACTGCGGCGGCCGTGGAGAAGTGGATCGCCGTATTCGGCAGGCTGCACCCGCTGGCGGTCCACCTGCCGATCGGTTTGCTCATCGCGCTCCTCGCGCTCGAGGCCGCGGCATTCGCGCGGAGGTCTCCGCTCCCGCGCGCGGCGGTCTCGGTGCTCGTCTTTCTGGCAGCGGCTGCGGCCGTTCTTTCCGCGGTGACGGGGTACGCGCTCTCGCGGGAGGAAGAATTCGGGACCGCCGCGGTCGCGCTGCACTTGCGCCTGGGGCTCGCGGTCGCCGCGTGCAGCCTCGTGCTCGCCCTCCTGCACACGCGCACGCGCGAAGGGATGCGCGGCTCGGCGCTCGTCGCGTACCGGACGCTCCTAGTCCTCTCCGTGGTCCTGCTCGTGCCGACCGGCCACCTGGGTGCGTCGATCGCCCACGGCGAGGACTACCTGACCGAGCCGCTGCACGAGGGCGCGCAGGTCGAGGGGAAGACGGACGGCGCGATCTCCTTCGCCCGCGACATCGCTCCGATCTTCGCGGCGCGCTGCTCGGCCTGCCACGGGGAGACGAAGAGGAAGGGCGGGCTCTCGCTGAAGGACTCGAAGTCGGTCCTCGCGGGCGGCCGGGACGGGCTGGTGATCGTCCCGGGCAAGCCGAAGGAGTCGGAGATGCTGCGGCGGCTGCGGTTGCCCCCCGAGGAAGAGGACCACATGCCTCCGGCGACGCGGACGCAGCCGACGGCGGAGGAGATCGCGCGGATCGAGGCGTGGATCGCCGCGGGCGCGCCGGTCGACGGGGAGGCGGTGATCGCCCAGGGCGGAGCTGCATCACCGGGCGGAGCGCCGACGATCGGCGAGGGCTCCCGGACGCTAGGGATCGCTCCGGCCGACGGCGCGGCGGTCGAGGCGCTGCGCGACAAGCTCGTGCACGTCGAGGTCGTCGCCAAGGGATCGAACCTCCTGATCGTCGACTTCGCCGCCGCGGCGCCCGAGATGGGGGACGCGGAGGTCGCCGCGCTGCTCGAGCCCGTTCTCGAGCAGGTGGCGGATCTCTCGCTCGCGCGCTCCCGGATCACGGACGAGGCGCTGAAGCTCGTCGTGCGGATGCCGAACCTCTCGCGCCTCGACGTGCGGGAGACGGCCGTCACGGACGCCGGGGTCGCCGTGCTCGCGGGGCACAAGCACCTCGCGGAGCTCGTGCTCGCGCGGACTCACCTCACCGACGCCGCCGTGGAGAATCTTCTGGCGCTGCCCGCGTTGAAGCGGGCGTTCCTGTGGCGATCCGGCCTGAGCGAGGACGCAATCGCGCGCCTGCGCCGCGAGAGGCCGGACCTCGTGGTCGATGCGGGTGACGCGCCCGACGCGAAGCCGCTGGAGGCGGAAAAGGAGGTCGTGTTGACGAAGGCGACGCCCGCCGCGGGTGCGCCGGCCAACCCGGCGGCGCCGCTCGTCCCGATCAACACGGTCTGCCCGGTGACGGGCAAGGCCCTCGACCCGGCCTACCAGATCGTCTTCCGCGGCAAGGTGATCGGCTTTTGTTGTCCGAATTGCCCGGGGCAGTTCTGGGCCGATCCGGCGAAGTACGAGTCGAAGCTGCCTTGATCGCCGATCAGCGTGGGATCTGACCCGACCGTCAAAGGGGAGGGAATTGCGTTACACACCACACCTGGTCGGAGCCTGTGCCGCGCGCGCGGGATCGATCAGGTCCGCCTGGCGCGGCGCGCCGTCCGCCTGCCGAGCCCGAAGTCGAACTCCCCCTTGGCGATCGCGGACCACGGCACGACCTCGATGTTCCGCCCCAGGCCGCGGAACTCCTCGCCGGTGTAGACGACCCAGCCCTTCTCGAGACCGAGGTCCTTCATGCAGCCCGTGAGGCCGCGCGCGTCGTAGCCGCTGACCGAGGCCGCGAGCTTGATCTCGATCGGCAGGAGCCGCCGCCCGTCGCCGATCAGCAGGTCGACCTCGCCCTGCGCGAGGGTCCGCCAGTAGGCCAGGTGCGGCCGGACGACGCGCTCTCGGGCCAAAGAGCAAAGCTCCTCCACCACGAGCCCTTCGAAGGAATGTCCGCGCCTGGGCCACGTGTCGAGTTCGCGCGAAGACTTCAGGCCGGCCAGGAAGTGCAGCAGCCCGGTGTCGCGGATGTAGACCTTCGGGCTCTTGGTCAGGCGCTTCTGCACGTTCGCGAAGTGCGGATGGAGCCGCCGGATCATGAACGATCCCTCGAGGACGTCGAGGTGCGCAGCCACGGTGTGGTGGGACACGGTCAGGGAGCGCGCGAGGTCGGCCGGGTTGAGGACGCTGCCGTGGACGTGGGTCAGCATCGTCCACAGCGCCCGCAGCCGTTCCGGCGACATCCGGTAGCCGAGATTCGGAAGGTCGCGCTCGAGGAACGCCGTCACGTAGCCGTCGAGCCAGGCCAGGCGCCGATTTGCGCCCGGGAGCGCGTGAACCGGCGGATACCCGCCCCAGAACCAGCGATCCTGGGCGTGCTTGCGCGACGCGAGCTCCACCATCCGGAAGGGCGTGAGATCCAGGAATCCGACGCGCCCGGCCAGGGACTCCGAGATCGAGCGCACGATGGCCGGGTTCGCCGAGCCGGTCAGGACGAAGCGTCCGGGGCCCTTGCCGCGATCGATGAAGTGGCGCAGGGCGGGGAAGAGATCGGGGAAGCGCTGGGCCTCGTCGATCAGGACGCGCCGCGGATTCTTCTCGAAGAATCCCTGGACGTCGCTCTGCAGTTGATCGAGGTCGGCCGGGGCTTCCAGGTCGAGCGCCAGCCAGCCCCCGAGTTCCTCACGCACGAACGTGCTCTTCCCGCATTTCCGCGGCCCGTGGACGTAGACGACCGGGAACGTCCGCATCAAGAGCCGGAGGGGCTCGCTGGCCGCGCGCGGGACGTAGAACATGCCTTGAATTCCGGCAGTCTGACTTCCAGAATTCAAGGCATCTTCCGGGGCCTCCCAGGCCCAAACCGCCGCCGCTGCAGGGGAAGGACATCGAACCGGACGACGCTGGGACCAGCCTACCCCCGTCGGACCTCTTCGTCGTAGCCGGCGCCCACCCCGAACGGCGAAGCCCGTGCCGATCCTGCAGCCGGACGGCATGTCGCGCTGATCAGCGCGAGAGCTCGAGCGTCTGCGCCGTGGCACCGAGCGTGACGGACTGCTCCTTGAGCACCGTCTTGTTCGCGTCGAGCAGCGCGACGCGGTACTTGCCCTGCGGCAGCGTGAGCGGGCGCGGCCCCGTGCCGTAGAAGCGGCTCGAGACGAGGTCGAGCCCCTGCTCGTCCATGACGATGAATCGCAGACCTTCCGCGGGCTCGCCCTTCACGGCGATCATCATCCGTGTCGCGGGCACGAGCGAGACCACGAAGTTGGCTGGGGCCGTCCCTGATCGCAGGTCGACCAGGACGTCCCCCGAGACCCACTTCGTCTCCGGGTTGTCCTGGTCGTTGACCGCATCGTGGTTCGCCGTCCGGAGCACGTATACGCGTCGACCCAGCCCATCGAGCTTGAGAAGGCCACCTCCCCCTGACTGGTAGGCGCGCTGCTGCTCCATGGTGAGCTTGTGCGTGGCAGGGTCGAAGGTCCCGAGGGAGAAGCGCTCGCTTCGGGGTGCACCGGAGCCGTCGACGACCTTGGCCTCAAGTTGGATCTCCTTGTCCAACGCGATCTGTCCGAGGTCGGTAGTGGTGCCGGAATCAGCGAGGATGTGCGCCTTGTACTCTTCGTAGCCCTTGGCGCGCACGTGGAGGTCGAACTCACCGGGCTCCCGGCCTTCGAAGACGATGTTGCCGCTCGAGTCGGAACGCTTGCCAGTGTCCATGTAGGTCCCACCCCAGAGCATCGCATTCGCTCCAGCGAGCGGCGTCTGCGTGTCGGCATCGACGACCTGCACGTGAATCGTCGCGAGAGTGGCCATGAGGTCGTCGAGCGAAACGACGAACCGGACCTCCTCTTCGCCCGGCATCACTTCCTTGGTCTGCACCACGCGGTGGTAGTTGACGAGGCTGACGTAGGCGGGGAGCTCCTGGTCGAGCATCAGGATGCCCATGCAGCCGCTTGGCAATGCTTGCACGCGCGGACCGTAGTTCCAGAAGTGTCCGATGCCGAACGTGTTGTTGAGGCTCCCGACGACCTCGTTGAACCACTTTCCCGGGCGATCCTTGGTTGCCACGGGAACGAGGACCGGGTGCCCGCTGAGATTCGTGTCGCCGCGCAGGACGTCGAACAGGTTTTCGCCCTCCGGGGTGACGACACGGATCTTTAGGATCGGAACGGGCTGGAGCGTGATGTCCTTCTGGATCTGCGCGTGCCCGGCCTCGAGGTCGATCACGTCCTCCGCTGCACGGAACCCATCCGCGCCGGCCGTGACCCAGTACTTGCCGTACGGAAGCGCGTTGAAAGCGAACGAGCCCCCGTCCTTGGCATCGCCGTACCGACGTCGCCCATCCGCGTCCGTGAGGCTGACGCCAGCCGACCACAGACCGGTCAGGGGCCTCCCCGCGGGATCGAGCAGCGAGCCGTAGAAGAGGGTCGCTGGACGCTCGTTTCGGGCAGCGGCAGGAATCTCTGCGGGCGCAGCGCCGGCCGCGCGCTCGGACGGCTTCGTGACGGTCTCGAGCGCGGGCTTTCCGGACGGCGCCGCCTTGGGAGCGCTCGTACTCGCAACGGGACCTGAGCTCGCGAGCGGCTCCGACGAACCACCCGGCCTGCTCGTAAGGCCGCGGTACGCGAAAACTGCGGCCAGCACGGCCGCGCAGCCGAGCGCGATCTTCATCTTCAGCGTCATGAGCAGAACTCCCGTTCCAGCCTTCGCCGCTGGCGCGGCGTGCGGCCCCCAGCGCAGCGCGCGATCCCGAAGCGCCAGCGCCAGCAGGCTCGATCTCCACGATCGTTCGTCACCCCGATGCTTGCGCTCCATCCGCGCGCGCAGGATCTCGAGCGCGCGCTGAAGACGACTCTTCACCGTCGACGCAGGCAGATTCTCGCGCTTCGCGATCTCCGCCGTCGTCAGATCCTGGAAGTAGTGCTGCAGAACCGTCGCGCGCAGCGGCTCCTCGAGCGCGAGCACGGCCTCGGTGACCGAGCGCAGAATCGCCTCGTCCTCCGAGCGCGGCGCCAACGCATCCTGTCCACGCTCGTTGGCGCGCTCACGCTCGCGCGACTCGCGGCGGGCATCGTTCCGCGCCTTGGTGCGCACGAGGTTCGTCAGCATGACCCTCAGCCACCCGCGCAGGTTCGAGCTGCGCCTGGGCGGCCGTTCCAGTGCGCGCACCCAGACCTCCTGCACCGCGTCATCTGCCGCCGCCCAGTCGCCGACGAGATCGTGCGCCAGCCGGCGCAGGAAACCTGCGTGGCGCAGCAGCATCTCGTGGGGGATCAGATCGGCTCCCATGTAGGCCCGTCAGCTTCAAGAACGCCTCGCGGGCGCTCCTGGACGAGGGATTCTCGCCGAAATAGGCATGCCGCACCGCCCCGCGCTGACCTTGAAGGCACTCCAGCCGCATGAGTCCAGCGCAGAGTTGTACCGCGGACAACCGGGCCCGGCCTTCCCGGGGATCTCGCCGGTCGGGTTGGCCGGTTTCCGGGATGCTGGTGGTGCCCGCGGAGGCTTCGGAGAGTGTCGCTCACGGGCTGCGAGCCCGGCCATGGGCACGCCGTGCAGGCGCCAGGGGTGGAGGCACCGTGGAGACGCCGAGGTGCGCGAGGATCTTGCGCACGACCAGACCGTCGGTGAGCAGCGCGATCCACTTGCGCGCACCGCCGGGACTCAGCGATTCAACGTCAAGTCATAGTACGTCGTGCGGCCCGCGAGGACTTCGCACGACCACTCGATGTGGCGCTCCCTCTTGGTCGTGTCCGTCGTGGTGTGATCGGTGACCTCTTCGTCGCGCTCGATGACCAGCCACGATCCCACGGACAGGCCCTCGAATCGGAACACTCCATCGTGGCCCGACAGCATCGTGCGCGGATGCCCGTCGCCGCAGGTGATGCCGACGATCGCGCCGACGACCGGCGTACCGTCCTTCGCGCGCGCGCGGCCTTCGATGGCGCCGCCGACGGTGAGCTCGATCTCGATCGGAGCCGTCGTGCTGTCCACCTGGATCGGACCGACGATGGTCGGCGCAAATCCCGTCGCGACGCAGCGCAGGTAGACGGGAGCCTTGCCCTGCAGCTTCACGGTGAACGTGCCGTCGGCCGTGGAGGTGGCGCTGACCCGCGCGCTCAGATCCAGCGCCATCACGCTTGGAAAGCCGTTGACCGTGACGCTGTACCCCTGGCGGACCTCGGGTATGGCTTCGACCACGGCCGCGGGCACGGCTTTTCCTGCGGCGGAAACGCGACCGTGAAGAAGCGGGGCGACCTCGAGACCGATGTCGAGCTCGACCGGCAGACTCGCAGGGTCGAGGCCGTCCAACTTGCCGTCGACGTAACCCTCGGCTGCGACGGTCAACTTGAAGAGGGTCTCCGGAACCGGGAACTCGCACAGGCCCGACTCGATCTCGCGCGCCGCCAGTGGATGACCCGAGAAGCCGTGCTTCTGGCGCTCGAACACCATCAGCCGGACGCCGCCCACGGGCTCTTTCGCCGGTCCGTGAACTCGGAGGCGCGCCAGTCGTTGCGCGCCCACGTCCGCGAGCTGCAGGACGATGTCGCGCGCGCCGGGACGAACGTCGTGCACCGCTGCGCTCGCCAACCGATGCTCCTTGTCCGCCGCACTCAGATCGCCGGGCACCTCCATGTTGAGGAGGATTTCAAAATCACCGTTCTCGCGGGTCCTGCTGCTGGCGCTGCCTGAACCGGAGTCCGATTCCCAGTTGAACGTGACCGTGGCCCCCGAAGCCGGCTTCCCGTCGGGATCGACGACCACTCCGCTGATCGTGTCGGTGGCGAGCAGAGCCGGCACTTCGAAGTCGACGCCCACTTTCTCCTCATCTGCCCGAACCTCGAAGGGTTCGCTGACGCCGTAGCCGCGGCCATCGCGATGGCCCCACAGGCGCCACTTTCCCGCGGGAACACCGCGGAGCTCGAAGGCGCCGCGCGCGTCCGAACGAGTGGCCATCAGCGGATCGAACTGCCCCGACCCTGCTCGGCGCAGTTGACCCGGATCGCGCTCATCGAGTTCCACGGGCGAGAGCCCGACGGTCACATCGCCCAGTCCGAATCCCTGCGCGTCGTGCACGTTGCCCTGGACGCGAGCTTCCCGTTCGAGAACGACTTGGCCGAGATCCACGACTCCTCCGATGACCAGCGCGGCGCGCATGGTTCGCGCCGCGCACCCTGGACGCGTGGCGGCGAGCTGGTAATTGGGATCTCGATAGGTGTCGGGAATCGCGAACGACAGCTCCGCGCGCCCATCGGCTCCTCCCGTGGTCGACCCTTGGCTCGCGTCGGCCATGGACCCTCGGTTCTCGTCGGCCACGCGGAACGTCACGCGATCCCAGGGTCGACCGGTCGAGTCGACGAATCGCGCGCGCACACGGGAGATCGACTCGCTCGCGGCCGGGATCTCTGCCTTGATCGCAGGCGCGGGCTCGTGCGTCACCGCAGCGGGATCGGATGCAGGCGCGAGCGCCTCGCGCTCGGGTGTCGCAGGCGCGATGGGCTCGAGTGCTTCCTGGCTCTCCGAGGTCTGCGGCGCAGCCGCTTCGGCCGTGCGCACCGCGGGCTTTTCGCGCTCGAGCGTGAACCACAGACCCGCTCCGACGATCGACAAGGACACCGCGGAGAGTGCAATCTTCGACATCGCTCCCATGGTCATCGCTCCGGCTGTGAGGCTGCCTGCGGTCGCCGCAGCTGTGGCGACCTTGAACGGATGCGCGCAGGGAAGGCGGCGGGGACGAAGGATCTCGGGAGGGAGGGCGAGGCTCCCGGGTCGCCCGGGTCCGCTCTCCTATTCTGCACTCGTCGGATCGATCACACGCCGGATGCGCGCGATCTTGTTCGCGGGGAAGTCGCCCTGCTTGGCGTGCTGCCGCACGGCGTCTTCGTTGGGAGCGATGTAGACGCAGTAGATCTTCTCGTCGGTGACGTAGCTGTGCTGCCACTGGACCGCGCCCTTCATGCTGGCCAGCACATCACAGGACTTCCTCGAGATCGCCTGGACCTGCTGATCCGTCAGCTTGCCGGCACCGGGAATCTCCCTCTCGATCACGAACTTCGGCATATCGCCCTCCATGGGGAACACGGTCTGTTGGACATCGCCTGCAGGTCATGCTTCCGACCCGCGAACAGTCTGCGAAGCGCGTCAAGCATCGAGACCCGCAGCTCCACGGCCAGCCGCACGAACATGCGGGGGTCGGCGCAACCGATCAGGCCGGGTGCCGCAATGCTCCCAGGCGGCAGGTCGAGCCAACCTCGCGTCCCGAAAACTCCGCGCGCGACGCTGGCAGGGTAGTTCGCACGTGGATCGCCGCACCCCTCGGGCTCGATCGAGCCTCGAACGCCGCCCGACACGTAGTTGTGCATGACCATCGGCGCCTCCAGCGTCTGCGCGAGCATACCTCTCCCGCGGGATTCCAGGTATCGTCTTCCGCGGCAAGGTGATCGGGTTCTGCTGTCCGAATTGCCCGGAGCAGTTCCGGGCCGATCCGGCGAAGTGCGAGTCGAAGCTGCCTTGATCGCCGTTCAGCGCCGGGTCTCCGACACGACGGATTGCGCGGAGTCCGAGTCGACGGTGAAATCGGGCGGGTCTCGATCACCCTTTCCGGAGCTTCGTCCATGCAGCCCAGAGCCCTCACCTCTTCCATTCTCTGCGTCGCCGTCGCCTCGGCGATCGCGGTCCTCGCGTCGTCCCAGGCCGCGCCGAATCCTTCGCAGAAGGAGATGAAGCAGCAGTTCGCGGAGATGGTGAGCAAGGTCTCGGCGCCCACGGCTCAGCACAAGCAGCTCTCCGCGCTCGTCGGGGATTTCGATCAGGCGGTCGAGGTCCGGATGGGTGCGGGCGAGCCGATGAAGAGCCATTGCATCGCCAGGGGCGAGTCGATCATGGGCGGGCGCTACGTGAGGATCGAGAGTCGGACCGCGCCGGAGGAGGAGCTGAAGGGCGATCGCTGCACGGTCTACGGCTACGATGCGCCGGCGAGGAAGTTCACGATGTGGAGCATCGACTCGATGAGCACGTCGGCTGCGACCGCGGAAGGGGACTACGACGAGAAGACGAAGTCGTTCAGCTTCTCGGGCGAGCGCGAGGGACCGGACGGGAAGAAGTTTCCGTTCCGATGGATGCTGAAGATCCAGGACGGCGGCGCCTACACGCAGCAGATCCTGATGAAGTTCACGGGCTCCCCCGAGTTCGTGCCCGTGCTCACGGTCGAGAACACGCCGAAGAAGAAGTGAACGGGGCTGCGGGCGACGGGAGCATGCGGGCGGGAACCCGCGCCCGCCGCGGTCACCTCCAGCACAGGATCTCGGGCTGGCGCCGCGGCACGGGTGGAGTCGTGCCGTGGGGATATCCGAGGAGGATCGGGAGCACGACGGAGCAGGCGTCGGGGATCCCGAGCTCGCGCCTGGCCTCCGGTTGGTTCAGGTAGTCGCGCGCGAGCCCGATCGGGCAGGTGGCGAGACCCATGGCGCAGGCCGCGATCATCAGATTCTGGGCGGCGAGGCAGCAGTCCTCCTGCGGATTCAGGCCTCCCGCGCGGGAGCAGACGACGATCAGGGTGGTCGCGCCGTAGAAGATGTCGTGCGCGGGGTCGGCGAGCGTTTCGCGGAGCGGCTGGAATGGCCCAGCCGGGTCGAGCGTCGCGAGGACGTGGATCTTGGCTTCGCGCGACCAGCGCGCCAGGAGCGCGGCATCCTGGACGACGACGAAGGCCCAGGGTTGCTGGTTCATCGCGCTCGGCGCCTGGATGGCGGCGTCGATCAGGGCCACGATCGCGCCCTTCTCGACCTTCCTCCGCTCGTAGGAACGCACGGCGCGGCGCGAGTAGATCGCCTCCAGCGCGTCCATCGTTCCTTTCTTCTGCAGACCCTGGATCAGACTCGGCATGGGCGACCTCCTGGATCGGGGATCCTCCCGAGGTCGGAGATTGTTGTCTCTGCGTCGAAGAGGGTAGGCGGCGGCCGAGGGGTGGGTAGACGAGATCCGAATTCGCTCCCACCGCCGTCAAGAGTCGATGCCGTGCAGAAGATCCCAGATCGCGTCGAATCGCTCGACGTCGGGCGATCGCTCGGCCGCGGGCACGCTGTCGTCCTCGGGCGGCGAGTACACGTGCACGATCTTGAACGTGTCGCCGAGCGTGATCGCGAGGCTGCGGGTCCTTCCATCGACCCGCGGCTCTCCGGAGGCTTCCGTCCAGGCAAAGAAGTCTTGTTCGGCGATCGCCGAGCGCAGAGCCAGAAGCCGGTCGGCGCCGAGGTCGAAGGACTTCGAATCCCGCTCGTGGCCCAGCGTCGCTCGACCGGAGGGATCGATCGAGAGCTTCCAGCGCTCATGTGAGCCGGAGTACTCGAGCGCCCTCATCGTCAGCGGCTCGCTCGCGATGCGCTCGGCGCTCACGTCGCTCGGCGCGAGCACTGCGGGCGGGAAGCGCTTGATCAACCACGCCGCCAGCTCCTCGGGGTGGTATCCGAACGGCCCGGTCTTGCCCTTGTACGCGATCGTTCCGTCCTGGTCGACGACGTACAGGCGCTCAGGCCAGCCGGCGTAGATCTCGTTCGCGGGATTGTCGATGCGGTCGATCGCGATCGGGACCTCGTACCCGCAGCGCTGCACGAAGTCGCGCGCGATCCTCACGCGATCGTCGAACGTCACCGGCTGTGCGTAGCACACGCCCTCTTCCTCGTTCGAATCCTGCTGCCACTCGTCCAGCGGGTGCGCCTCCTTGACGTAGATGGTGAGGAAGCTCGCGCGGTCCTGGTACTCGCGGTAGAGGTTGTTGACGCGCTCGACCGAGCGCCGGAAGGGCGGTCATGTGTAGCTGCCGAAGACGAGGACGAGCGGCTTGCCGCGCATGGCGTCGAGGAGGCGGACGTCGCTCGTTCCGTCGAGCGCGCCGAGGACGACGTCGGGGGCCTTGTCGCCGACCTTGTAGTCGCCTTCGCGCCGCTGATCGTAGCGCAGCATGCCGATGATGTTGCGCAGGCCGATCGCGCGCTCGGCGTAGACCAGAGCGACGACGAGCAGCAGGGCGAAGGCGATGAGGCTCTTCTTGATCACGAGGAGCCCGGGGTGAGTTCGGATGGATGCGCGCCTGTCACGGCAGCAGCTCCACCACCGGCTGATACGTCTCCGGCCACCGATCCCGATAGAACTGCCATGCAGGAATGCGGTCGTGATTGCACCCGACCTCCGCTCATTCTACGAGCACAACCGGAAAGTCCATGGTGACCGCTCTCTTGCCGGTTTCGGATTCCAGTTGGACTCGCATCGTTGCCTTGCCAGGGACCATGTTGGACGGGACTCGCACGGAGTCCTTGTAGAGGATGCCTCAACAGCGGCCCGTGATCGTCGTCCTCACCCTGGCCATGTCCCCGGCGCGATCCGTGGCCATGAGGGTTGCAAGGAGCTTGTCCTTGCCAGCGATCAGGAAGTCTTGGCTCAGAGCACAAAACGTGTCGGGCGCAGAACCGAGGGTTCCAATCATCACCTTGATGAGCTGCTCCTGGCCGATGCGAAGCTCGACCCTGCCGCTGCTCTCCCCATACAGCGCGAACGAGAGGGGCCCAAGCGTTGTCGGCCGGACGATGGGAGCGTTCTGCACGGAGGTGCCGAAGCCCGTCGGACCGGAGCCCAGCTGGTCGTGCCCGCATGAGATGATGGCCTTCCCCTCCCATTTCAGGTTGAAGCCGAATCCCTTCTTCCCTGCGCGCGTGAATGTCACGAACTCAAGATCCGTGTGGGTGATCGATGTCCCCGGCACGGAGAACGCGCCGACATGGAACCGGAGCAGGGGATCACCCCCTTCACTGGCACCCTCATTCTCGCCAGGGAATCGCTCACCTGCTTCCGTCAGATCTCCGTTGGCGTTCCGATCGAAGTAGAGGACGTCGAAGTACGGCAGCTCCGGATTCGACTTGTCGAAGGCGGCCCAGGCCAGGACCTTGGCCGAGGGATCGAGGATGAGAAGGCCGTAGCCGGGGCTCCCGACGTACTTGGGCTCCTTCTGGATTCTCCGTTCGACCGTGGCGAACTCCACGGGCACGAAGGGCGACGTCTCGACCGTCGTCTGTCCGAACGCGAGAAGTGCAAGGGCAGTCGTGTCCACCGCGATCATCAGGCTTGCTTGGCTTGTCGATTCTCGTCGTGGATCGGTCTCGAGCACTGGACTAGGCCGCCACCGACGATTCGTGCCACCTCAACCTCCTCGGCATCTCCATCTCGAGATCACGATCTTCTTGCCCGCAGGAACGACCGGTCCACAACGACACCGATGAACGCCGCGACGAGCAGGCCAATCGGTATGAACAGGACGGGTGGTTTGAACAAGGCATCCGGAGTCCCGAAGGCGTGCTTCCACACTTCGACATCCGAATAGATGGCCAGGAGCACAGCGACCCACACAATGAACGTCACGATGCAGGCTGCTGAACCCAACAGCGTGCCGATGACACGGTTGATCAAATTCCTCATCCGTGTCCTCACTCCCACCTCGAGATCACCACCTTCCTGTCCGTATGGTAGTCGAACGCCTCGCGCCAGTATGCCGTCAAATCGCTGAAGAAGTACGCGCCGCCGTGGCACACCACCCCGATCAGCTCGCCGTTCGCTCGTCTCTTGCGAGATCGCGGTGACCCAGTTACGGCCCACGTAATCCTTCGAGGCGCGCCGACGCCCCAAACCCCGCGAGGTCACGAAAGTCCGAGGAGCGCGAGCGACCCGGCGAGGACGAGCGCCAGACCGATGAGGACACAGAGCGCGCGCACCAGCCGCGGACCGATCGCCGCGGCCCACCACGAATCGGAGGCGCCCGAGCCGCCCATGCGCCAGGTGCTCGATAACCAGGAGTACGCGCCGCGGCTCATCGAGACCATCAAGGCCCCGAGGACGATCATGAGCCAGTCGCCGAGCTTGGGATCGATCACGTGGGGATGGGCTCCTGCTGTCCGTCCGGACGACATCACCGCGCGAGGACGACGCGCTGGACTCCCGGCAACGTCTTGCGGAGATCGAAACGCACCCTCATCGCCGGCGGCTGCGAAGCGTTCTGCGTCTGGAAGGCCGCGTTCGTCACCACCGGATCCTCGCCGTCGCTTCTCCGCCCGACGATCGCGGCGATCTCCGACCCGGGCAGCCCGCGCAGATCCACCCGGCCCGCGAGGTCCGTGACCGCGACCTCCTCGTCGCGGTGACCCCACGCGTCGCGCAGCTCGATCGCCCGACCCTTCGCGTCCGCAGCCGAAACGTAGATCCCTGCCAGCGGCTCTCCCCGCAAATCGACGACGAGCAGGCGCAGCGTGCGCGCGGGCAGGATCTCGAGGGCCAGGGGAAGATCGCGCGCCAGGAAGACCCGCGGCTCGGTCTGGAAGTACGCGTAGCCGTCCGCGTCCACGCCGACCGCTAGCCTCGCGCCCGGCGTGCATCCGGCTATGCGGAACCGGCCTTCGGGATCGGTCCTCGACCGGCCCTCGCGCCGGGCGGCGGACACGGTGGATCCGGCGACGACGCTCACCCCAGCGACCGGCATTCCCGTGAGACCGTCGCGGACCGTTCCCCAGATCGCGAACAGATCCTCGAGGCCTTTTCCCAGCACGATCCTGACGTCCTCTTCTCCCGCGCGCGCGACGACGCGCGCCGGCGGGAGCAGCGGATCGTCCGGCTCGATCCACAGCTCGAGCTCGCCCGGCGCGATCCCCTCGATCCGGAACCGGCCGTCTTCGGCGGCGTAGGCGTAGAACGACTCGATCCCGACCGGCCGGTCGAGGAATCCGGTCCGCGCCGCCGGCTGCGCGCCCGCAAGAGGCCGGAAGAACGTCCAGGGCGGGCGCAAGTCGATCACCGCGGACGCCGGGCGACCGAGCTCGTCGACGACGATGCCGGACAAGGAGAGCTCGGGCTCGAGGACGACGTCGACGGAGAGCGGCGGCTTGGCGAGCGGGATCGGGCCGACGCCCGCGCGCGCGAAGCCGGAGCGCTCGACGATCAGGAAGGCGACCGACGCGGCCGTCCGTTCCACTTCGACCTCGAAGCTTCCCGACGCGTCGGCGGTGACGCAGGCCTCGGGCTCGAGATCGCGGCCGAGCAGTGCCTGCACCTTGACCCGGTCGACGGGTCCGCCCGGCGTCGTGACCCGGCCTCGTATCGCGACGCGGCTTGCATTTTCCGGCTGGCGCGCGAGATCGAAGACGATCTCGTCGGAGCGCGGCGGAACCGGCTGCTGTGCGTCCGCGTATCCCTGCGACGAGACGCCCACGGTCCAGGTCCCGGCGCGCGAGATCCGCAGCCGGTAATTCCCAGGGTCGTCGGGCACGCCCGAGCGTTGGACCGGAATCGATTCTCGGAGGATACGGGCATCCGTCCCGCTCGGAGCAGGACCGGACGCGACGGCGGTCCAGGCGCGGACCTGCGTGGGACCGCGCGGGAGCTGGCCCGAGGCGCGGACGATCACGCGCAGCTCGCGTTCGGCGCCCGCGAGAGCGAGGTCGACGACCGGCGGATCGCCGCCGGGTGCGAGCCGCACGTACGCCTGCTCGGTCGCGTCGAAGCCCTCGGCCGTCGCCGTGATCGCGAAGCATCCCTCCAAGGTCGCGAAGCGGAAGCTCCCGTCCGCGGCGCTCTCCGTCGCGGTCTTCATGAACCCGAACGTGCGGAGGTAGGGTTCCATCCCGAGCGCGGGAGCGGATTCGATCTCCACGCTGGCACTGGCGATCGGTCTCCCCTCCAGATCGCGCACGGTCCCGCAGATCGCAGCGTCGCCGGGGATGCGCACCGCGACGACCCCAGGGCGCTCGGGCGACACTTCGAAAGGATCGCCGGCGAAAAGGCGGAAGCCGCGCAATTCCTCCGCGAGCTGGATGCCCTCGATCTCGCGCGGATCGGGGACCGCGGTGGGGAGGATCCCGGCGCCGTCCGTCGTTCCGGTGACCTCGACGTAGTCCCCCTCGCCCCGGCGCCAGCTCACGGAGATCCCGACGTCGGGGAGCGGCTTGCCTCGCGGATCGAGCAGGAGGATCGAGAGCCCATGGCGATCGGAGGGGCCGGCCTCGGTCAGGGAAGATTCGCCCGCCTTCTCCTCCGCGCGGATGCGCGAGCGTCCTCGCGCTTCGATCGACGAGAGCTCGGTCGGCGTCAGGGCCGATTCTCCGGCACCCGGCAGCCGGATCGACTCCGCTGGAACCGCCGGGATCGGAGCCGTGGACACGCGCACCGCCGCCCAGACGAGCCAGGCGACGCAGGCGCACGCGAGGAAGAGGATGCCCGGAGCGAACCTGCGCATGGCGCCCAAGATTCAGGGGGACACGAACGCTCGATCAGGTGTTCGTGAAGACGGGCGGGGGACCGCCGCGGGGCCGGGCCGCGTGCGCCAGCGCGCCTGGTGCCAGGCCCACTGCTCGGGGTTCGCGCGGATCCACCGCTCGAAGACGCGGTTCAGTCGCCCCATCAGATCGATCGTCGCCTCGCGCCGCGGGAGCGAGGGATCGAGGTGCAACGGCTCCTCGACGCTGAAGACGTAGCGGCCTTCTCCGGGTGCGGACGCCAGGACGCAGCGCACGGGCACCAGCGGCAGCCGCGCTGCGCGCGCGAGCGCGGCGGGCGCGGTCATCGTCAGCGCGGGGACGCCGAAGAACGGCAGGAGCTCGCCGTCGATCCGGCGCGCCTCGAGGTCGGCCAGCAGGCCGATCACCTGGCCGCGCTGGAGCACGCGCAGGATCTCGCGCGGGCTCGCGTGCTGCGGCAGCGTCGTCACGCCGTAGGCGCGGCGCATCTCCGCGAGCCAGGCCGAGGTGGAGTCGCGCAGGCGCTCGTAGCCGACCACCGCGCCCTGGAGGCCCATCCGCCGCAGGCGCGCGCACAGCAGCTCCCAGTTGCCGAGATGCGCCGTGACGATCAGGGCGCCGCGACCCTTGGCGAGCTCGCGCTCGAGGATCCGGATCGAAGGGTCGAGCGCGACCGCCCGCTCGATCCACTCGCCGCGCGCGGCGTCCGGGGTTCCCGGCGCGCCGCTGCGCGCGAGCCTCAACCACTCCGAGAAGATCCGCGCCGAGTGGAGCCGCACGCCGCGCGCGATCTTCCGCCGCTCCTCCTCCGTCGTTTCGGCTCCGAGCGCGAGCTCGAGGTTCGCGAGCGTGCGCCTCTCGTAGCGGCTGAAGCGCGCCAGGGGCGAGGCCGCGGTCAGGGCTGCGCGCACGAGCGGAACGGGTGCGAAAATCGAGGCGCGCGTCAGCGCCTCGAGCGCGCCCGCGCGGAGCCTGCGACGCAGCTTCTCGGGCCCTTGCTTCATCCGTCCACGTCCCGGAGCCGCACGCCGGTCAGGGGTCCGAGGCAGCATCGCCCGGTCGCGTCGACGAAGATGCTCTCGAGGAAGGGTCCTTCGAGCGCGAGGCCGCGGTCGCGCAAGGACGCGAGGAGCGCTTCGAGAGAGCGCTGGACGCTCGCTCCGGCTCCCGATCCGGGCATCTCGCGCAGCGCTCGCGCGGACTCCGGCAGCGCGAACACCGCGCAGCGCCTGGGTTCGCGCACGAGCAGGAGGGGCCGCGCGCTCGGGATCGCGTGGTCGCACAGGCGCGCGGCGGCGTACCAGCACTCGAGGATCTCACGCCACGGAAGATCGCGAACGACGACGACCCGCGAGCCGGCTGCCTCGATCTCCGCGCTGCGATACCCCGTCAGCCCGGCGACCTCGACCGGCCGGCAGACGCTCGAGAGCCGGGTCCAGCGCAGCCGCGCGCGCCGCACCGCTTCGCGGCGGTGGATCCGCGCTGCGCTTTCGATCTCGCGGGCGAGCTGGGCGCGCGGCGGCAGATCGGACGCGAGCCTCGCCGGCAGCGCCCTCCGATACGAGGAGAGGAAGCGCGCGCGCGCCCGCTCGTCCAGTCGCTCGCGCGTGGCGGAGGCCAGCGCGACGAGATCGCGCCGGCGGATTTCCGGGTCGAGCCTAGTGAGGACTCGCGCGCCCCGCACGTCGACCATCCAGACCTTCGCACCGGGTTGCACGAGGAGGTTCCCCGGGTGGAGATCGGGGTGGTCGAGGCCGGCGGCATGGGCGCGAGCGAGCAGCTCGCCCGTCGAGCGTGCGAGGACCTCGATCGGCGCCGGAGCGGGAGCGCGGCCGTTCAGGACGTCCTCGAGGGAGACCGCCCCCTCGATCCACTCCGTCACGAGCTCCCACGCGCCCGCCGCCCGGCGCACCTCGACCGGCCGCGGGACGGGAACGCCGGCCTCGAAGAGACGCCGCAAGAGGCCGAGCTCCTGCTCGGCTCGCGAGCGATCGAAGAAGCGCGCGATGCGGTCCGGGTGGTGGTAGCGCTTGACGACCAGCGGGCGCGCTCCGGGTGTTTCGGGCGGCCAGAGCGCGACGGTCCGCCGCGGGCTCTGCTTCAGCGGGATCGGACTCGCGCCCACGGCGGGATTCTACCTCTGGAACGCTAGAATCCGCCTCGCGTTGAGGCTCCACCTCTACATCCTGCGCGAGCTCCTGGTCGGCTTCGGATTCGCGCTGGGGGGGATGCTCGTCCTGGCGCTGCCCGCGATCGCCGTCGCGGCGGTCAGCAAGCTCGCCGGGGTCGACACGCTGGCGATGCTGTGCTTCGTGCCGCTGCTCATGGCGGGCCTCGTCCCCTACATCTTGCCGCTCAGCTACCTGCTCGCGGTCGTCGTCACCTACGGGCGCCTCGCGTCCGACAACGAATGGACCGCAGCGGTCATGTCGGGGAGGAATCCGCTGGCGATGCTCCTCCCGGCCTTCCTGCTGGCCCTGGTCCTGACCGGGTTCATGCTGTGGCTGGTCGCCGAGGAGCTGCCGGAGATCCGTGAGCGCCAGAGCGAGTACGAGGTCAGAGCCCTGCGCAGCACGGTGACGAGCCTCGGTCGGGGCCGCACCGAGCGGCACCTCGGCAAGTTCTACATCTCCGCGGGCTGGCGCGACGGCGACGACTTCCTCGACGCCCTGATCTACATTCCGCGCCGCGGCAGCCAGGGCGCCAACACGATCCTCGCCGAGCGCGTGCACATCGAGGTCTCGGAGAAGGAGATGATCGTGCGGTTCAGGAACATGCGGGTCGTCCGCGGCGAGATGGACGTCCGCAGCGGGGATCCGGTCGTCCGGCTGGACCTCGACGAGCTGCAGCGCGAGGGCGCGAAGACCTTCGTGGGGATGCGCTACCGGAAGGCGAGCGATCTGGCCCGGGACCTGGCGAGCGGCGCGTTCGACGGCGATCCCGAGCGGGCGCAGTCGGTGCGCTTCGAGATCCACGAGCGCCTGGCGGTCGCGTCGACCTGCCTCCTGTTCTTCCTGCTCGGGGCGCCGACGGGGCTGCTGCTCCGGCGGGGCACGCAGCTCTCGGCGCTCGCGACCGCGGTCGGCTACGCGCTGCTGTACTACCTGCTCTCGATGCGTCTGTCGAAGCAGCTCGCGCTGGGGCACGTCCTCTCGCCCGAGACGGGTGCGTGGGCGATCGATGCGGTCGGGGTCGTCTTCGGTCTCGTGCTCCTGCGCAAGGCCATGATGCGATGAGCAGCCGCGGCCTCAGGATCGGCGGGCGACTCGACCGCTACGTCGGCGGGCTCTTCGTCTCGTCGTATGCGACGGCGTTCTTCCTGGTCGTCGGGCTGTTCCTGATCCTGGACATGGCCTCGAACCTCGACGATTACCTCGAGGCCTGGCCGGGCGGCGGCCGCGCATCCAACTTCCTGATCGCGCGCTACTACCTGCTCGACGTGCCGTTCCTGTTCCTCCAGGTCGGGCCCTTCGTCACGCTCGTCGCAGGGCTGTTCACCGTGTCGAAGCTGCTCAAGGTGAACGAGACCATCGCCGCGCTCGCGGCGGGCGTCAGCTCCTGGCGCCTGCTCGCGCCGGTCTACCTGCTCGGGGCGTTGTGCGGCGCAGGGATGTTCGGGCTGCGCGAGATCGCGTCGACGGACCTCGCGGCCCGCCGGGACGCGCTGCGCTACGTGCTCGACAACAAGAGCAAGGACCAGGTCTACGCGAACGTGTGGCTGCGCGACCCGAATGGCAGCGCGGTGCGGCTCGACGAATTCCGGCCGGCGACGCCGCTGCCGCCCGAGGCCAACGCGGGCGCGACGCCGAACGCGCCCGAGGTGCGCGGCCTGGAGGCGACGCTGCGTTCGCCTTCGCAGTGGTCGAGCACCGAGGCCCCGCGCGCGACCTACGTGGCGCGCGGGACGCGCATGGGCTGGAAGCTCGAGGGCGGAGTGCACCGCGAGGTGGCCGGCTCGCAGCGCAGCGACGCGATCGAATGGCTGGATGGCTTCGATTTCACCCCGGAGCTCGCCGTCACCTACTGGCGGGCGAGGGAGAACCCGCTCGAGCTGTCGTTCAGCGAGGTGCGCGAGCTCGCGCGGCGCGACCCCGACAACGTGGTGTACCAGACGCTCCTGCAGTACCTGCTGACGTTCCCTCTGGCGAACCTGGTGCTGCTGTTGTGCGGCCTGCCGATCCTCATGCGCCACGACCGCAAGCGCAACACCGAGGGGATCGCGGCGGGTGCGATCCTGTGCATCTTCTACTTCGCGACCGATTTCGTCCTGCGCAACCTGGGGTTGCAGGGCAGCCTCGACCCGCTGTTCGCGGCCTGGCTCCCGGTGCTGATCTTCGGGAGCCTGGGCCTCGTCCTGTACGACTCGATGAAGAGCTGACGGGCTGGCGCCCTTATCAAAGGAGGGGGGAGGCCGTAGGATGCCGCCCGCGCCGGGGAAGGAAGCACCGTTTCGCGCGTCCCTGGCGACCCGCCCGACCCCGATTCCATGATCCTCCGAACGATTGCCCGGGGAGCTCTGCCCCTTGCGCTCCTGCTCCCGGCCTGCGCCGCCGCGCACAAGAGCGACGCCGACCTCATCCGGGAGGGCGTGCACCACGCCCGCTACGAGCAGGCCGTGCGGCGGGCGGCGGAGCTGTCCGAGAGCCATCCTGGCGACGCCGAGCTTGCGCGGCTGCACCGCGAGGCCTCGGTGGCCTGGCTGCTCGAGGAGGGTCGACAGAAGACCTTCCAGGACCAGGACCTCGAGGCCCTGGAGCTCTTCCGCCGGGCGCACGAGACCGACCCCGAGTCCGTCGAAGCGGCTTCGTGGATCGACAAGACGCTGCGCAAGATGTCGCGGACGTGGCTCGAGCGCGCGCTCGAATTGCATGCGAGCAGCAAGCTCGAGCAGGCGGTCGAGGCCTATGGGAAGGCGCTCGAGTACGTCCCCGGCGATCCCAGTGCGCTGAACGGGCTGGGAGAGGCGACGATCCAGATCAACTACCGCGCCGGGATGGGCAAGGAGTACTTTGACGAAGGGCTGCGCGCGCTGTCGAGATACTGGCTCGAGCAGGCGCACTCTCGCTTCGCCTACTCGGGCAAGTACCAGCCGCAGGATCCGAAGACGGTGCAGCGGCGATCGCAGGTCGACACGCTTCTCGCGCAGCAGCGCGTGACGGTGGCGAAGGGCATCGAGGCGAAGGGTCGCTTCGGAGCGGCCAAGAACGAGTATCGCCTGGCCGCGGCGCTCGATCCCGCGAGCGAGGAGGCTCGGACCGGCTTGGAGCGATGCCGCAGCGAAGCGAAGGCCGGCGAGCTCTTGGCTCAGGCCCGGATGGAGATCGTGAGGGGTCGATTCGACAAGGCGAAGAGCTTGATCGAAGAGGGGGAGGCGCTGACGGTCCGTCAGAAGGAGATGTTCGAGGGGCTGCGAGCGCAGATCGAGCAGGTGAAGTTCGAGCGCAGGTACGAGGAGGCGCTGAGCCTGGAGCGCGACTTCCAGTACGAGAAGGCGGTCGAAGAGTACGGGGAGCTCTTGAAGGAGACCGAGTACTTCAAGGACGCTCTGGCGAGGAAGGGGACGCTCGAGGAGTACATCCAGCTCGCGGGCGAGCTGTACGAGAAGGTGCAGGCGGCGGGGAGCGACGAGGAGAAGCTCGACAGCTTGCGGAAGATCCGGGTGTTCTGGCCGGAGTACAAGGACGTCGGGGAGCAGCTGCGGCGGCTGGAGAAGCAGCCGTAGGGATTCGGCGGGGGGCAGGAGCGCGAGGCGCGGGTCGAACGTGCTTCACGAGTGAGACCCCTGCCCGCAGCCCTGGCCCCTGTAGTTGACGGCCGAGCAGGCCCGAGCGGATCATGCACCGCACAACGCTGGCACTTGCGCTCAACTGCCGACGTCTTGTGCGCGGACACCCCGGACGTCGCCCGATCGAAACGTGGGGGATTGCGCATGATCCCCGACGAGTTGTTTGATACGCCACACTGGGCGTTGGCCGTGCAACTCTTGAGTGGAGCGAAGGGGGGGGAGCAGGGAGTTGCCGGACTCCAGGCTCAGCGTGCCGCTCGCGCCTCGCGCGCGGCCACGAGCCAGACCGCGAGGCCGAGGATCGAGCCCTCGATCCAGGGGTGCAGGCTGACGCGCGCGAAGTCGCCGCGCCACACGATGAGCGCCCAGTAGAGGTAGGGGAACCAGGCGCTGACCGCGACGATGAGGCCCCACCGCGCCGCGCCCGCAGGATCGAAGGGCTGCTCCAAGTCGACCACGGGCACCGCTGAGCCTCCCTTCGCCTGCTGCTCGCGATCGATGCGGTCGAGCTCGCGCGCGGCGCGGTCTAGCAGGCCCTGGTTCTCGCGCAAAGCGCGGTATTCGGCTGGGATCGCCCAGAGGTTCAGCGCGATCGCGGCGAGGCCGGCGCTCCAGTGGATCCACGTCGGCGTGCCGAACCCGCGGTGAGCGAAGCCGAGCACCGCGGCCGCCGCGGTGACCGACGCGGCCAGGAGCGCGACGGGGTAGGCCTTCTTCTTGGCGAAGAACTGGTTCAGCTCGGAGAGGAACTCCGGCCCGAGCGGGCGCGCGGCCATCGCCTCCTTGAGCACGCGGCCGGTGACGAGCATGAACAGGATGAGCAGCGTGTGCACCGCGGCGGTGTAGACCGCGCCGAACAGTCCCCAGCCGACGTGCACCTCGCCGCCCAGCGCGAAGCCGGTCCACGCCGTCCACAGCAGGGCCGGAATCACGAGCGCCGCGAGGGCGGCGAAATAGTGCGCCATCCGCATCAGCAAACGCTTCGCGGACTACGAAGCCTCCCCGAGCGCCTCGCCGACCTCCATCGGTGCGAGGTCGCGCATGCAGACCGTGCCGAGCGGGTGCTCGCACTTTCGCGCCAGGCACGGCGCGCAGGGAGGCGAGGCGCGAGCCCGGATCGTCCGCTGCGCGCGTCCGCGCGTGGGGTTCATCCACGGTCCCGTCCGCCGCTCGTCCTGCGGGCCAGCCAGGCAGATAACTGGGAGCCCGCACGCGACCGCGAGATGCATCGGACCCGAGTCGCAGACGACCATCCGAGCGCCGGACTCTCCGGCCGAGGCGAAGAACGCGGCCAGCGTGCGCAGGCCCCGCTGGCCGACCCAGTGACGCACGCTGGCTGAGCCCTCGAGTCGCTGCGCGAGCTGCCGCCCTTCCATCTCTTCTTCCGGGCCCGAGAGCAGGAGGACCGGCTCGCCGCGACCCGCGAGCTCGCGTGCGAGGTCCTCGAAGTGACCTGGCGGCCACGAGCGCACGTCCTTCGGCGAGGACAGATGGAGGATCACCCCCGGTCCGCTCTCTCCGGGCAGGAAGCGCGTGCGAAGCGCGCGGCCCTGCTCCAGCTCGGCCGGAGACAGCCCGAGGTCGGCTCGGCCGATGGCGGCTTCGCCCTGTTGCGGCGCCACGTGCCTCGCCAGCGCGAGCATCTTCTCCATCGCGTGCGCGACCTCCTTCCCGACCGCCGCCGCGCTGTCCGTCAGCACCCTCGCCGCGAACGGCTCACGCCAGTCCGCGCGGTGCATGCCGCTCCGCCGCCTCGCGCCCGATCCGATCGTCACCATCGCGCTCTTGGCGTTTCCCTGCGCGTCCACCGTCCATTCCGGCTTCCACGCTCGCACCTCGCCGAGCAGCTTCACCCACGCCCGCGCTCCTCCGCGACGCTCGAAGCGGAAGATCTCCGACAACCCCGCCATCCCTTCGATCAGCCCGGCGAACTCCGGCTGCACCGCCCACCCGATCTCCGCCTCCGGATGCGCCGCGCGCAGCGCATGGAACACCGGCAGCGCGTGCACGACATCGCCGAGGTGCGACAGCCGAACGAGCAGGATCCTGCGAGGATTCACGGACACGGAACTTGAGCTCGACGATGAGGGGCGCGCGCCACCTTCGCTACAATCGGCCGAGGATGATACGCCGCATCTCGACGAAGTGGATGCTGACCGCTCTGGCTGCGGTCGTCCTGCCCTTTCTCGGCTTCGCCTGGTACGTCGACAAGCAGGTCGCCAAGTGGAACGCGGCCGACATCCAGAACGACCTGCTCTCCATCGCCGGCGAGATGGCCGACCGGCTGGACAACGAGATCCGCGAGCACCAGCTCGACGTCCAGTTCTGGGGTGCGACACCCCTCACGGAGTGGGCGATCGGCGACTACGGCGGAGAGGAGGTCAAGTTTGCCCCGCTCCTGGAGTCGGGGTTCGACAATTTCATCCAGAGCCGCAAGTACTTCGACCTCATCCTGGCGATCGACGAGACCGGGCGGCTCGTCGTCTCCAACTCCACGGATCCCCATAAGACCAGACTTCCGCAGGACGTCCTCGACAACGTCGCGGCCCACGACTACTCCTCCGAGACCTGGTTCCGCAAGGCCATGACCGGCGAGGTCGCTCTCGTCGACCATCACCAGTCCAGCCTCCTTCCCCCCAGGAATCCCTCGCCCGGCTCGCACCCCGAGAACTTCCACATCGGGTTCGCCGTGCCGGTCCCCAGCCAGCTCGATGCCAAGAAAGTCGTCGGGGTCGTCTACGGCCTGATGAACTGGAGCCACATCCAGCACGACCTCCTCCGGCCCGTTCGCCCAAGCATCCCCGGCTTCCCCTCGCCGGATCTCTACCGCTCCTCCTACGCCTGGCTGTGGATGTCCGACGCCGACACGATCATCGGGCACAAGGACGCGGACCTCTACACGAAGAAGGTCTCGGAGCCGCCGATCGAGCTTCCCGGGATGGTCGCGGCCGCGCGCGAGAAGGACTGGGGAATGTACCCGAGCTACACGTTCCGCGGCCTGGCGAAGACCGCGGCCTTCAAGCATTGCGCCGGTCCCGAGGCCGGCGGCTTCGGCTGGGTGCTCGGCGTCGGAGTCGACGACCGCGACATCTACGCCATGGTCAACGAGCTTCACCGCCTGCTCGTCGCCGCGACCCTCCTTGCGCTGGGCGTCGTCATCGTCGGCACCGTGATCGTCGCACGGCGCACGACCCGGCCGATCCTCCTCCTCAGGGAGCAGACCGAGCGCATCGCCGCGGGCGATCTCGACGCCCGCGTCGACGTGCGTTCCAAGGACGAGCTCGGCGACCTGGCGCAGTCCTTCAACCACATGACCAAGGAGCTCTCCGAAAGCCGCCTCCGCCTCGTCAAGGCCGAGAAGGACGCCGCCTGGCGCGAGATGGCGCGCCAGGTGGCCCACGAGATCAAGAACCCGCTCACTCCGATCAGCCTCTCGGTCGACCTCCTCAAGCGCGCGCGCGACGAGAAGAGCTCGCAGTTCGACTCCATCTTCGACCGCACGGTCGACCTCGTGCAGCGCCAGGTCGAAGGGATGCGCCGCATCGCCTCCGACTTCTCGGCCTTCGCTGGCGCCCACAAGCCGGTCCCCGAGGTCGTCGACGCGCGCGCGGTCCTCGAGGAGGTCCTCGACCTGAACTCCGCCTGGGCCGCCGAGAACGGCGTGACCATCGAGCGCTCGCTCGTCGACGCAACCGTTTTCGTGGACCGCGGCGAGCTGCGGCGTGTGCTGATCAACCTGGTCTCGAACGCCCTGGAGGCGATGAACCTCGGAGGCACGCTCTCCGCCTCCGTCGAGCACATCCCCGGCGCCACGGGGGCTGCGGCCGGAAGGGTCGTGATCGCGATCCGCGACACGGGCACGGGGATCTCGACCGAGGTGCGCCAGCGCCTCTTCGAGCCCTACTTCACGACGCGCACGGGCGGCACCGGCCTCGGACTCGCGATCGCGCGGCGCCTGGTCGAGGAGATGACGGGCGCGATCGAGATCCTGCCCGGGCCGGCCGGCCAGGGGACGCTCGCGCGCGTCGTCCTGCCGGAGCACCTCCGTTGAGCGGGAGCGAGGCGGACTCTTCCGGCGGACCGGTGCTCGTCACCGGCGGCACGGGCTTCCTCGGTCGCGAGATCGTCCGGCAGCTCGTCGCGCGCGGAGTCGAGACGCACCTCCTTGTCCGCGACGGCTCCGCCCGCGGGCCGCTCGAGAGCCTGCCCGTGACCTGGCACTCCGGCGATCTCCGCGAGGAGGGCTCGATCGAGCGCGCGGTCGCGTCCCTCGCCCGCCGCGCAAGAATCGCCGGAGGTCGCCCCCGGGTGATCCACTGCGCCGCGCTGATCAGCTACCGCACGCGCGATCGCGAGCTTGCGCGCAAGGTCAACGTCCAGGGCACGGTGCGCCTGCTCGAGGCCGCGAAGAGGCACGGCATCGCCCGCTTCGTCCATGTCAGCTCGGTCGTCACGGTCGGCCACTGCACCGGGCCCGAGCCGCTCGACGAGAGCGCGCCGTTCAACCTCGGGCATCTCGGCGTCGACTACGTCGACACGAAGCGCGCTGCGGAGGATCTCGTCCTCGCCGCCGCTCCCGGCCTCGACACCGTGGTCGTCAACCCCGGCGCGATCTTCGGGCCGATCGAGCGCACCTCGAACACGGTGCGCGTCATCCAGCGCATGGCTCAGGGCCGCCCTCCCCCCTTCGCTCCACCCGGATGCCTGGGCGTCGTCGGCGTGCACGACGCCGCGCTCGGGACCCTGCTCGCGCTCGAGCGAGGCCGGAGCGGCGAGCGATACCTGCTGGTCGAGTCGAGCCTCTCCGCCGTCGAGCTCTTCGAGCGGATCGCGGCCCAGCTCGGCGTGAGTCCGGTCTCGCTCGTCCTCGCTCCCTGGATGTGGAGGGTGCTGACGCGGCTCGCCGTCCTGTGGGATTTCGTCTTCCCGATGAAGACGACGCCTCCCCAGGCGCTCACGATGCTCGGTCTCGACCTGCGCTTCGACGCAAGCAAGGCGCGGCGCGAGCTCGCGTGGACGCCGAAACCCTTCGACGACGTGCTCGCCGAGACGATCGCGCACCTGCGCGCGCGCGGAGAGCTCGAGCGCCGGGATTGAGCCAACGGGGAACTTACACCTCCGATCCGGCGCAGGGGTAGGATGCCCGACGCGACCATGTTCCGCCCTGCCCGCTCTCACGCGGGATCCTCTTCCCGCGACGTCCTGCTGCTCCTCGCGCTCGCCGGCGCGATCCTCGCCGTGCTCGCGCTCGTGCTGAAGAGCGCCAGGCCAACGCCCTCCGACGTCGCGCTCACCGGACCGGGTGCTGCGCTCCGGAAGAGCTCGGACAGCGGACTCAGCTCCGGACCGGATACCCACGCGCCGGCCCTGGAGTCCGGGGACGGGAGCGCGTCGCGCGCCGGGGGCGTGCCCGTCGGCGTGCGCCTGTCCGCCCAGGGACGCCTGGAAGGTCGGGTGATCGAGCGCGAGACGGGTGCCGGCGCCGCGGACGTCCGGGTCGACCTCTTGCCGGTCCCTCCTGCGGCGGGGTCCATCCTCGGACGCCTGCTGCGCGCCGCCTCGCCGTCGAGCGGTCTCGCGGAGCGCGTGCGCCCGATCGCGACCGCGGCGACGGGACCGGACGGCGTATTCTCCTTCCGCGGCGTGCGGCAGGGGACGTGGTACGTCGAGGCGCGGGGTCCCTACCACGCTCCCGAGAGCGCCGTGCGCGCGCGCGTGCTCCCCTCCGGATCCGGCGGCCCGCTCGACGTGTGGGTCAAGGCCGGCGGCCGCGTGCTCGGCAAGGTGCTCGCGCCGGACGGGTCTGCCGCGGCGGGAGCCAAACTCGCCTTCGTCGGAGGCCCGGGCCGCTTCCTCACCGATGCCCTGAGCGGCGACCTGCGTCTCGCCGAGGCAACCAGCGACGCGGACGGAGCCTTCACCTTCGACGGCATCCCGCCGGGCGAGGGTTACGAGATCAGCGCGGCGGGAGACGGCTTCGCGGTCTCGCACTGCATCGGGATCGCCGTCCGTGCGGGCGCGGACATCGAGGTGGTGGTCAAGACGCGCCTCGGCGGGATGGTCGCCGGGCACGTGTTCTCCGGCGCGGGCGAGAGCGGTCCGATCCCCCTCGCCGGCGCGCACGTCGGCGCGATCCCGCGCGGGCTGCGCGACCTCCGCCTGGCCGAAGAGATGCTCCTCGCGACGCACTGCGTCACTGCCGCGGACGGGAGCTTCACGATGCGGAAGGTCCCACCGGGCGAGATCGACCTCGCCGCGATCGCGGAGCAGCACCTCCCCGGGATCGGTGTGCACGTCGCGATCGTCGATGGCGCGCTCGCAGCGGCGCCGGACATCGTCCTCGCGCGCGGTCCGATGATCTCCGGACGCGTGGTCGATGCGGCCGGAGCTCCGGTCGCCGGTGTCCAGGTGCGCTGGAGCCCGGTCGACTGGAAGAAGCTCGGCGGCGGCGACTTCTCCTTTGCCCCCGCGCTCGCGCAGAGCGTCAAGGGTTTCGCCTGGCCGACCTCCGCCGAGGACGGGCGCTTCACCGCCGGGCCCTGCGCGGGCGAGCCTCCCTGGCCGGTCGACTTCGAGAAGACCGGTTGGCAGGCTGCGCAGGCCTCCTTCGAGGCGAAGCAGGTCGGAGGGGAAGTCTCGGTCGTCCTTCACCGGGGCGGAACGGTCGAGGGCCGGGTGGCGGACGGGACGACCTCGGAGCCCGTCGCGGCCTTCACGATCTCGAGCACCGACCGCATCGACGTCGAGGAGGAGGCCCCCGGGAGCAAGAACCCCTTCTCGGGCGGACAGCTCTTCGAGGATGCCCACGGCGGCTTCCGTCTTGAGGCCGTCGCGCCCGGGGAGGCGAAGCTCTCCTTCTCCGCGCGCGGGTACCTCGACCAGACCGTCACGGTCGCGGTCGTGGAAGGGCAGGCGACGAAGGACCTCGACGTGAAGCTCCGCCGCGGCGGGTCCGTGAAGGGCCTCGTCGTCGACGCCGATTCGCGCCCGGTGTGCGGCGCGCAGGTGTTCCCCGCGGACGAGAAAGGCAATGTGCGCAACACGCCGATCGAGAGGATGCGCACCGCGCGCCGCTCGGAGGCCGGCCAGCGCTCGCCGCTCTCGATGCTCGGCGGCGGCGACCTGCCTCCCGGCCTGCTCGGTTACGCCGCCAGCCTGGGTCTGCTCGGCGACAAGGCGATCCTCTCCGACACCCAGGGCGGGTTCGAGATCACCGGCCTGGAGCCCGGGACCCTGACGTTCCGCGCCGTCCACCACGAGTTCGCCTGGGGCGTCTCGGAGCCCGTCGCGGTCGTCGAGGGCGGCGCGCTCGCCGGAGTCCGCGTCGTGATGCACGCGGGCGGCGGGATCGAGGGCCACGTGACCGATCGCCACGGACAACCGGTCGCCCGCGAGATCGTGGTCGCGCTCTCGCCGGCGGCTTTCGAAGGAAAGAGCGGCAAGGGCGGCCTCGTCGAAGGCGAGACCGACGCGCAGGGCGCCTATCGCATCCTCCACGTGTCGCCGGGCAGCTACTTCCTCCTGGCGACGCGCGGCGACGAGGCCTTGAACCCGATGAGCTTCATGGGCCGGATGAACTTCGACCTCGTCACCGTGCCCGAGGGTCGTGCGGTCACCTACGACCTCGTCGACCGCTCGGCGGGCGGGTGCCGTGTTTACGGAACGGTGAGCGACGAGGGCAAGCCGCTCTCGCACGGGAACCTGGTCGCGGTCGGCTACGAGGGCGGGGGGATGCTCGGCCTCGAGGTGAAGGCGGCGCGCATCGGGAGCGAGGGCAGCTTCGAGTATCCCGGTCTCGCGCCCGGGCGCTATCAGCTCTCCGTCGAGGATGCCGACGCACGTGCGCGGATGGTGATCGACGTGCCCGACCAACCCGAGCTGTTCGTCGCGCTCGAGATCCCCGTGGGCGGGGTCGAGGGCACGGTCATCGACGAGGCGGGAGGCGGGCCGGTCGAAGGTGCGGAAATCCGGCTGCGTGCTCTCGACGAGCCCGAGGCCCGTGGCTTCGTCGCGCGCATGGTCAGCCGCGAGGGCCGAGCTTCGCGGACCGCGACGGACGCGGCAGGACGGTTCGAGTTCATCCGCCTGCGCGGGGCGGAGTACGAGCTCACCGTCCGCCCGCCCCGCGTCGGGGCCACGCCGGGCGACGCCGCCAAGAAGACGCGCTTCGCGCCTCCGCCATCGAGGACCATCCGGGTCGACGAACGCCGCGTGGAGCGCGGGATCGAGGTGCGCCTGTCCCCCGCGCTGTCGCTCTCCGGAGTGGTGAAGGACGAGGGCGGTGGGCCCGTGAAGGGGGCGCGGGTGGGCGTGCGTCCGCAGCAGGGCGGCGGCGGGCCTTTCGAGCGCGTGTGGACCGACGACGCGGGCCATTTCGAGATCGGCGGGCTTCCGCCCGGCGTGTACGTGGCCACGGCGACCTCCCGGGAGTACGCCGGCGCCTCGGTGCGCGACGTGAAGGTGGAACGCGGAGTCGAACGCTCCGGCGGGATCGAGATCCGGCTGTCGAAGGGCGTCAAGGTCGGTGTGCGTGTCGTCGGACCCGACGGCGCACCCGCGCAAGGAGCGCACGCGATCCTCACGGTCGAACGAGAGGGCTCCGATCTCGACGGGGTGGACATGGAACGCACGCTCCAGGGCATGTTCTCCGGCGAGGGCGCCGCGGACTCGGAAGGTCGCATCGACCTGGGACGGTTCGCGCCCGGCGAGTATCGCCTCGAGGTTCAGCGCGGCGGATCCAAGACGACCCTGCCGCACGTGAAGATCGAGGGAGGGCGGGCCGAGATCGAGCTGCGCGCAGAGCTTCCCTGAGCACGGGGAAGACCGGGCTATACTGGCCGCAGTGCTGGCGCCGCTGCTCCTCGTCCTGCTTCAGCAGGCCTCGCTCGTCGTCCGCCCGATGTACCTCGGCGAGGAGCCGCCGCCTCCGCGCTCGGCGCGGCACATCCTGCTCCGGCACCGGGGCGCCCTCGGCTCGTCACCGGATAGGACGCGAACGCGCGAGGAGGCGCTGGGACTCGCCGGCGACCTCGGGGCGCGCACGCGCGCCCGCCTCCTCCGAGCGGGGGCGTTGGCCGAGCCGACGGCCTCGTCGATCGGTTACCCGATCCTTCGGAGCGAAAAGTGAGCTCGGCCAAAGGCAATCCTGCGCGCGTCGCGGTCCTCATCCCGGCCCTCGACGAGGAGGCCGCATTGCCGCTCGTCCTCTCGGCGATTCCAAGAGGCGCCGTCGACGTCGTCCTGGTCGTCGACAACGGCTCGAGCGACCGGACCGCCGAGGTGGCAAGGGCAGGCGGCGCGCACGTCGTCCACGAGCCCCGACGCGGGTACGGGCAGGCATGCCTCTCCGGTCTGCGCGCCCTGCTCGAGGGAGAGGACGGGATCGAGCCCCTGCGCGGCGACGACATCGTCGTTTTCCTCGACGCGGACCACTCGGACCATCCCGAGGAGCTGCCTCTTGTGGCGGGTCCGGTGATCTCGGGAGATGCCGATCTCGTGATCGGCTCGCGCATGATCGATCCCCAGAGCCGTGCCGAGCTCCTGCCCCAGGCGCGCTTCGGCAACCACCTGGCGTGCCTGCTCATGCGCGTCCTTTTCGGAGCCCATCACACCGACCTCGGCCCCTTCCGTGCCATACGCATCGACGCGCTCGAGCACCTCGGCATGCGCGACCGCGACTTCGGCTGGACCGTCGAGATGCAACTCAAGGCCGCGGTCGCCGGTCTGCGCGTGCGAGAGGTCCCCGTGCACTACCGGCCGCGCATCGGCGCGAGCAAGATCACCGGCACGCTCGCGGGCACCCTCGGGGCATCGCGCAAGATCCTGGCCTGGATCCTGGGCTGGAGGATCGCGCTCCTCTTCAGCGCCCGGCGTATCCCCAGGTTCCACTGATGCGCGCATAGCGGATGCCGAGGATGTCGAGGATCCAGTCGAGAGGTCCCAGGTAGGGGACCACGAGCGACTTCCGGACCTCCATGTTGGGGAGATTGGCGTCGGACGCGTTCTCGCGTGCGATCTGCATCGCACCCTTGGGGAGGTCGGTCGAGAGGATCGTCACCGCGACGCCGTAGGACGAAAAGGTCCCCGAGGTCTCGGTCGCGCGGTCGAAGGAGACGCCGGCGCAGGCTGAGAGGAGGCCGGCCAGGGCCAAGCCGCCGACCGCTCGCCGCGCGGACGCGGACCGGGATCTTTGCATGAGCTCGAACATAGCCGAGCGGGCACGCGGGCGGAAGCGCGGGGCGGGGACTATGCTTGAGCACGATGGCCGGGAGGGGGACCGGGTTGGGGAGCGGGACCGGCAGCCGCGCCGAGCAAGGGGGACGCTGGAGCGCGCAATTCTCGGCCCATGCCCGTGACTTTCGGGCGCGCTTCGGGCCCGGCCCTGCTCCGCGGATCTTCTTCTCGCCCGGGCGCGTGAACCTGATGGGTGCTCACCTGGACTACAACGGAGGTCCCGTGATGCCGACCGCGATCGATCGCGGCACCTTCATCGCGATCCGGCCGCGCAGCGGCCGGAGGTTGCGGCTCGCCTCGACGCTCGATCGCGCGACCCTCGAGACCGACCTCTCCGCGCTCGTCCGCGACCGCACCGGATGGTGGGTGGACTATCCGCTCGGTGTCGTGTTGGAGGTGCTGGAGATGGCGCGTGCGAAGGATCCCGCGAGCGACCTTTCCGGTCTGGACGTCCTCTTCGGCGGCAATCTGGCCGTCGGGGCCGGACTCTCCTCCTCGGCCTCGATCTGCGTCGGGACGGCACTGGCTCTGGACCGGATGTGGGACCTCGGGCTCGAGCGCATGGATCTCGTCCACGCCGCACTGCGCGCCGAGCGTGGCTTCGTCGGCGTGCAGTGCGGAATCATGGACCCCTACGCGGTCGGCCTGGCCCGGGAAGGCCAGCTCTTGTGGCTCGACTGCAAGGACGCGACCAGCACGTACATCCCGCTCGATTCGGCCAGCTACGCGATTGCCGTGGCGGACACGCTGGTGCGGCGCGAGCTCGCGCAGGTTGCGTTCAACGAACGCGTCCTACAGTGCCGGGAAGCCTACGAGAAGCTGCGCGCCCATCAGCCGGCGGCGACCTGCTTGCGCGACATCCGCCTGGAAACCTTCGACGAGCACGTGGGTTCGCTCGAGGCCACCGTCGCGCGGCGTGCGGAGCACGTGATTCGCGAAGTCGCGCGAACCTTCGCCGCGCGCGACGCGCTGCAGCGCGGGGACGCGGCCGGCCTGGGGGCGGAGATGTTCCGTGCTCACGAGTCGTTGCGCGAGCTGTTCGAGGTCTCCGTGCCCGAGCTCGATCAGCTCGTCGAGAGCGCAGCGGCCTGCTCCGGCGTTCTCGGCGCGCGCCTCACCGGCGCAGGCTTCGGCGGCTGCGCCGTGATCCTCCTCGAGAAGGGCGCCGGCGAGAGCACAGCGGAGCGCATCGCCCGTGATTTCGAAGGTCGCTTCGGCCGGCGTCCATCGATCGAGCTGTACGGAGGCGACGCGGGCCCGCGAGAGATCGCGGGCCCGTTCGAGGATTGAGGGCCGGGAAGCGGGCGTGGCGCGCGGCTACTTCCCCGGTTCCCCCTTGAGCATCTTCTCCTCCAGGACCTTCTTCGCGCGCTCGATGAGCACCTTCCCAGCACCCGAGTCGCGCACGGCGACGCTGAACGGACTTTGCAACAGGTCCACGGCCTGGGATGGCTTGGCGCCGAACAGGTAGTTTGCCGCGAGAAGGAGGCGCGCGTCGTCGTCGAGGAAATGGTCCTCCATGTAGCGCTCGAGCAGATCGATCTGCCGATCGAACTCGGAGGGATCGCCGTAGAAGGAATGCTTGTCCACCACCGAGTCGACCAGCATCGGATCGAGCTCCAGCGCGCGCCGGAGCGCGTAGGCCGCATAGTGGTAGTCACCCGTCGCGAACAACGCGTCCGACAGGATCAGGTGCAGCACGCCCTCGCCAGGCGCCAACTCGACCGCCTTGGCGTAGTAGTGGACCGCGTCGCTGTAGCGCCCCTCGCGGAAGGCCTGGTCGCCGAGCGTCAGGTGATGGCTCGCCGCGCTCTGCATCGCGCCCTGCCCGTCCTTGGCTTCGGGTTGCGCTGCCTGCGACGGTGCGGCGACCTGGATCGAGCCCTCGCCTTCAGCGGCGGGCGCGGCGACGGGCTGGGAGGGGTACTGCGCGGGAGGCTGCTCGACGTAGACGATTTCACGAGCCGGCGGGGGGTCGTAGGTGTCGTAGATCACGGTCGAGTAGTAGACCGGTGCAGGGCTGTAGTAGGCGGGTGCGTCGTACCAAGGTCCTCCCGACCACCAGAAGGCGAAGTTGCTGCTGTGGAAGCCGAAGCCCCAACCCCAACCCCACCAAGGGCACGAGCACGAGGCCCAGCTCCAGCACCACCTCGGAGACCCCCACCAGTTCCACCATGGCGGGCAGCCGTTCCAACCACGATTGAACGGATCCCAGAACCCACATCCCGGGTTCCACCCGCAACCGATGCTCGCGCTGACGCTGACCGCCGTGCGCACCGCGGCGTCTGTGGCCGTGGAGACGACGCGCCCCTTTCCGAGGATTCTGGTCGCCGTCTTGGGATCGTTTCCGACCAAACGCCCCAGGCGCTTGAGGCTCGTGACTTGCGCGTCGTCGCGACGGCGCTCACGGATCGGCCGCGGCGTGGTGTCGCTGCGCTTGCGTTCCATCGGAAGTGCCGGTCTCCCGAGGGGGGGGACGCCGCCGCGGCCGGCGGTAGGGGCGGTCTTTTCATCGGGGATCTCAGGGTGCGTCTTGGCTCCACGCAGTCGCGAGAGGTCGGGGCCCGGCGCGCCGGACATCCTTCTCGCCCCCTCGTCCACGGCTCCCGCTCGGCTCGGACGGATCGGGCCGCGGTAGCGGTCGAGGATCGACTCGCGCCTGATCGGAGGCATCGTCAAGAGTGGGGTTGTCGGTCGGATACGTCCCTCGCCCGCTCTCGCATCGCCGGGCGGGATCCTGCCGCGCAAGACATCGCCGCGCGCGAGATCTCCGCGGACGACATCCGACGGGGCCGTGCGTCGCGAAAGCGCGGACGTCCGCGAGAAGCCGGGTGCCGGACGGGTGCCAGACGTCGACCCGACGAGGGTCGGAACCGGGGGGCGGGGTGCGCGGCCCCAAGAGGACAGATCGGGAACGCGGGGTTCCGACCCCTGCTCGCCCGCCTCGAAGGGACGGCCCGAGCCGTGGTCGCCGCGATCCGCGATGCCTCCGTCGAGGTCGTTCCGCACCCGGTCTGTACCCGCGGTTCTCGTGGGGGTGAGCGTCTCGCGCCCGGGCTGGTAGACACGCGTCGAATCACCGGTCGTTTGTGTGCCAAGCCCAGGCCGATCACCTTCGCGAGTCGGCGCATATCGGATCACAGGACCCTGCGGCTGCTCGCGCACGACGGACCCCGTCGGCGAGTAGCTCTGGGGCGGGCGGAACTGCCGCGGCTCATCCGGTGTGTAGCGCTGCGGGGGAGCGGGCGTGGGATGCTGCGTCTCGGGAGGCGAGTAGCGCTGGGGAGGCGAGTAGCGCTGAGGCTCGGGCGGAGCGTAGCGCTGCGGAGGGGGTGCCGACTGACGCTGGGGCGCTGGGGCGGAGTAGCGCTGCGGCGCCGAGTAGCTGCGCGAGCTCGAGCCTCCCGAGAACGAAGGAGACGAGGAACGGGAAGGCGCCGAGAACCCGCCCCCGCCACCCCCGCGCGATCCCTCGGATCGGCCTTGTCGCTGGGAGCTCGCGGTTGAAGCCAGGATGAACATCGCTCCCAGCGCGGCGAGGCAGATCTTCGAAGGTTCTTGGCGCCTGGTCATGATCAAAATCTCCGTGGAGACGGAAGGCCCGCGGGCGGAGCAAAAACAATGCCCGGACGAGCTCCTGCCCCAAGGGCGGACAGGCGGGCGAACCCCTACATTATGTCCCCATACGAGGTCTGCGGGCGGCCCTAGGAGGGCTCGATGGGCTTTCAACGGCCCAGGGAGTAGGGCAGCACGACAAGGACGTGCCCGTCCTTGGCATCCCGCGGGTCAAACCGCAGGTAGGCGCGCTCTCTGAGCGCGCCCGGTGGGAGCGCCCGTGCGAGCTCGGAGATCTGCGCCGCAGTCGCCTCCGCGAGTCCCCTAATGGCGCAGGCGAGACCCTTGCGGGGGCGCACGGCGGCGAAGCCCGGCGGAGGCTTGGCGGGGACGCTCGAGAGGCGCAGAAGGCAGGCCGTCGGCTGGCCCTCTTGGGACACCTCGAACGTTGCGTTGCGGTCGAGATCGAGCTTCTGTTCGGCGAGCCGCGGCGACCAGGCCACGCGATGCTTCAAGAGCTCCTCGAGCGCCGCGTCCCAGCTCATACCCGCGGCGAGTTCGATCCGCAGCGCACAGGATTCGGGAATCTCAAGATCCCGCACCTCCCCGGCCATCGGCTCGCGAGCGGTCTTGTCGCGCCGGTCGGGAGGAACGAAGTAGAAGTCGACGAACCGTCCGGCGGTGTCCACCGAATCGACCGTCTCCTTCCAGACCAGCTCGCCCGCGTGCCATAGCTCGATCGAGCCCGGCCACAAGCGGCCGCCCACCTCGCGCCAGGAGATCGCCTTGAAGGCGTCGACCGCGTTGCCCGCGGCGTCAGCGTCACCGATTTCGCATGGCATCTTGTCGGCAGCCGTGGCGAGGTGAGCGTGCAGGGAGCCCAGCTTGCCGACCTCGACCCTGCGCTCGAGACCCCCTCCCTTCCACGCGAAGCCGTCGGGGTAGAGCATCAGCGCCTGGCGCAACTCCATCTGGAGCAGGATCTCAGCGCGGTCCGCGCCTTCGCACTCCTGCGACTCCGCCTTGCGCGGCGGGATGCGGTAGACCGTCTCGCCGAAACGGTAGTGCAGGCTGCGCTCGGTGGTCTTCTCGTCCTTGGCGGAGAGCAGCCAGCGCACGCGCTCGGGGAACACGTAGGTCGCACGCAGCTGGTGCGGGCGGTCGGGTGCGGCGGCGTAGACGAGCGTCGAGAGGCTCTCGAATCCCGAAAGTCCCCCGACTCGCTCCGGCGGCGGCGGACCGCGGGGGGGCGCCTTCCCGGGCTGTTGCGGAGATCCCCTCGGCTCTTCGGGCTTCGACTGTCCCGCGGGCGCCGATGACCCAAGCTCGAGCGGGGGCGCGAACGCGAGCAGCGCCGCGGTCGTCAGGGCAAGCGACGCGCCCATTCAGCCCAACCCTCGGGTTCGATCCCACGGTCCGTCCCGGCCAGCTCGACCAGCGCTCGCCGCAGGTGCGCGCGCATCGCCCCCTTGGCATCGGCGTAGGACTTCGCGAGTGCGCGTGCCGCCGTGCCCTTGTCGGTCGGGCTCTGCGATCCGATGTACGCCACCGCACGGGCCGCCGCGGCGGTGACCAGCGGAACCTCGTCGTAGAGCCGGTCGCAGAGCGAGGGGAGCGAGGGTGCGTCGACGAGGGTGGCCAGGATCAGCGCGCTCTGCGAGCGCACGCCCGCTTCCGGATCCGAGAGCCCCTGCCGAGCCGCGGGGAGGACGCACTCGGCGCGCGCTCCGCCCTGCACGAGACTCGCCGTGCACTGGGCGGCGTTGCGGCGGACGCCTTCGTCCTGGCTCGACTGCATCAGCCGGCAGATCGACTCGAGCGGCGTGTCCGCGCGACCGAGCACCATCAGCCCCAGGAGCGCATTGCTCACGACCTCGGGGTGCGCATCGTCGAGAGCGGCGATCAGCGGGCTCTGAGCCTCGGCGTCACGCGTGAAGCCCAGCGCCGAGGCGGCGATGACGCGATTGCTGAGAGGCCCGCTCTCGAGCTGCTCGATCAGGTCGGCGCGTCGCGCGTGGGTCACGCGCATCAGGTCCTTATCGAGCAGGTTCGCCTTCTTGCTCTCCTCCGGGTTTCGCGCCGTGAGCAGGAGGTTGTTCCAACGGCGAATGGAAGCATCGATGTCGGCCAGCAACTTCCCGATCGGCGCGGGCGGATTCGTCGCTTCGACGAGTTTCGCGATGGGGCGAGGATCGGTCTCGGCCGGTTTGCCGCGTGCGCCCGAGGTCGCCGCGCAGCTCGCGGCCAGCGCGCACAGGAGGACCGGCCTCAGGGGAAGGGAGCTCTTGGTCATGTCTCGCAGGGACGCACGGGGCGGCACGGTCTTCCGCGCGGTCCGGGACAGTAGACTAGATCCGCGAGGCGGGTTCGAACAGGCACAGCACGCCGAGCCTCCTCACGGCATGGGCTTCCACGATCTCGATGCGATGGCGCGCTGAGGGTTACTCGAACTCCCCGGTGACCGGGATCGCGCCGGGGCGCACGGGGATCGGGACGATCTCCCCCTCTCCTTCCAAGTCACCGAACCGGAAGGTCGTTCCGGGTTTCTGGTGCCGGCGTTTCACGTAGGCGAGCGCCAGCCCCGCGTCGAGTGCGAAGGAATAGGCCCACGAGGTGATCACACCCAGGTCGCGCGACTCGCCGTCCTCCCGTCGGTAGAGCCTTGTCCCGCGCGGAACGGGGTCGTCGTGCGAGATGCGGAGCGCCACGAGACGTTTGTTGAGTCCACCGTAGGTGTCGATCTTCGCGACGACCTCCTGGCCGATGAAACAGCCCTTGGTCAGGCTGAACGCGCTCTCCAGGCGCGCCTCCTGCGGGTAGACGTTCTCGTCGACATCCTCTCCAAGGAGCGCCTGCCCGGCTTCGACGCGCAGGATGTCGCGCGCGACGATCCCTGCCGGCTTCGCGCCGGCTTCGCGCAAGCAATTCCACAGCTCGGGGGCCGCATCCGGCCCGGCGTCGAGGCGACAGCCCGGCGAGCCGGCGACCGGCAGCCGCACGACCGTGAGTGGACGCGAGGCGAACGCCGACCTGACCCAAGAGTAGTTCTCTCGAGGAAGTTCGACGCCCGTCGCCGATCGGACGATCTTCGCCGCGTCGGGACCGCACAGGGAGATCGGCGCGTGTCCGCTGCTCGCGTCGGCGAGCTTCACCTTCTCGGCGAAGAGGTACATGTCCAGCGCGGCGAGCAGCGCCACGGACCGGCCCGGCGGAGCCGACAGCCACAGGAGCTCCTCCTCGCAGAAGAGGTCGAACTCGAACAGCACCTTGCCCTTGCTGGAGAGGAGCAGGCTGCGCTGTCCGCGGCCGGGGGTCAGGCTCTTCACGTCGCTCGCGAGCAGCCGGTGCAGGAAGGACGCCGCCTCCTCGCCCCGGATCTCGATCCGGCCGCGGTCGGTCTCGTCGAACAGGACGCATCCCTCTTGAGCGGCTCGGTACTCGCCCGGAACGTCGCCGTAGGTGAGCACGGCCGGCGGTCCGGCCTGGAACCGGAGGCGGGCTCCGGCGGCTTCGTGAAGGGGCAGGAGAGCGGAGTTTTCCACGAGTGCAGCAAGCCGGGGCGGCGCGAGCCGCCCGTGCGAGGCTGCAGAGGATAGCCCATCCCGGCCGTCGGTCGCGCCTTGCGGACAGCTGGCTCCGGCGGCAGACTGTCGCCCTCTCATTCGTCGCCTCGCCCGAGGCGAGCACCGAAGTCCCACGTCCTCCCAGGCCTGACCCCCAGCGCACTGAGCTCGATGGCGCGCCGAAGAGCCCCGTCAGGCGGAGACCTGCTCGTGGGCGAGGACCTCCCGGCACCCAACGACAGCATGGATCCTTCGCCCTGCACAGGCCGCACCCGGCGGCGGCCGCTCGAGTTCGCCGCCTCCATTCCGCTCGGACCGCTGCTCGCCGGCCTCCTTTTCGGCTGCACCTACGATCCCGGGCACGCGCCGATGAGCTACTCGCTGAGCGAGTCGAGTCGGTCGGCGCTCGAGGACTCGCCGCAGGTCCAGGATCAGGTACGAGGCGCGCTGGAGCTCATGTTCGGCACGCCGCAGAACCCGATCTATCTGCGGACCGGGGAGTGGATCAGGAACGAATTCGATCCCGACCACCCCGAACTGGCGGCGGACGGCGGGGGGACGGGCGAGCTCTCGGAAGCGGAGATCGCGGAGCTGCGCGCGGACAACCGGCGCCGCTTCGCGCGCCAGCTCGAGAAGGTCGCGCGCCGCGAGTACGCAGGGCTCTCCGGGTTCAAGTCCGCGCCGGTGCTCTCCCGGTCGGTCGCGGCGATCGTCGCCGACTCCGAGGTCTCCGAGGACGAGCGCCAGTCCAAGCTGAAATCCCTCCTCGAGGACTACTACCCGAGCCTCGGCGATTCCGTCGAGCTGTATCGCCAGCAGTGCCTCCACTGCCACGGCGTCGAGGGCGGCGGCGACGGCCCCACGTCCGGACCCAGGGAGCATCCCTTCCTCGATCCGCGACCGCGCGACTACCGCCTGGGCATCTTCAAGTTCACCGCCGTCAAGGACAAGGCGCGCCCGCGGCGCGAGGATCTCTTCCGCGTGCTCGACCAGGGCGTCTACGGCACGGCGATGCCCTCCTTCCGGCGCTTCTCGTCCGCCGAGCGTTGGGGGCTCGTCGACTACGTGCGCTTGCTCGCGATCCGCGGCGAGGTCGAACGCCGGCTCGTTCGCACCTACCAGGACGAGGAGCATCTCGCCGCCGAGGCGCCGCTCGAGACCTACAAGGAGGTCTGGGACAAGTGGCAGGAGGCCAAGACCAAGGTGGTCGCCTTCGAGGGCGATCTGCCGCCGCCGACGCCGGAGATGCTGAAGCGCGGTGACGAGCTCTTCCACGACGCCAAGAAGGGCAACTGCGCGGGCTGCCACGGCGACGGCGGGCTCGGCGACGGCCCCTCGGCGTGGAAGCTCGACGACGAGGGACGGAAGGTCTCCGCCTACAAAGACGACTGGGGCAACCCGATCCTGCCGCGCAACCTGGTCCAGGGCCTGTTCCGCGGCGGGAAGCGTCGGATCGACATCTACCGACGCATCTACGCCGGCATCAACGGTGGCCCGATGCCGGCCATCGGCGAATCCAAGGACTCCGAGGGCAACCCGTTGCTCTCCTCCGACGACATGTGGTCGCTCGTCTACTACGTGCTCTCGCTTTCCGAGCGCGACGAGACGATCGCGGCTGGCCCGGGCGCGGCGCACTCCGGCGGTGCCGCGGGCGGGGACTAGCCCGCACCCACGCCACGGGGTCGGAAGTGAACGGACCGACAGCGCGATAGCCCGGGAGGATCGGACCCGGACCGCAAGATACCCGAGACCAGCACAGCCCAGACTCGAGACGCACCCGGAAACAGCTCATGCGCTTCCTTCTCACTCTGCTCCTCATCGCCACGCTCGTCCTGGGCGTGTGGACGTTCATGGACGCCCACAACCACGGCTGGTGGCTGCCGCCGAACGTGTCCTCCTACGGTCCCCACATCGACCAGCTCTTCTATCTGATCCTGGGGATGGTCGGGTTCTTCTTCGTGCTGACGGAGGGGATCCTGATCTGGTGCGTCTTCCGCTACGCCAGGAAGTCCGAGACGAAGGCCGATTTCACGCACGGCAACCACAAGCTCGAGATGCTGTGGACTGCGATCCCCGGCGCGCTCTTGCTGGTGATCACCTTCACGCAGATGGGGACCTGGGCGGAGATCAAGTACAAGGGCAGCTTCCCCAACGTCGCGCCGATCGCCGAGGTGTGGGCCAGCCAGTTCGACTGGCGCGTGCGCTACCCCGGCGACGACGGCAAGTTCGGCACGATGGACGACATCGAGAATCCCTTCGAGTTCGTCGTGCCCGTGAACGAGCCGGTGCTCTTTCACCTGCGCTCGCGCGACGTGATCCACAGCTTCTTCGTGCCCTACCTGCGGCTCAAGCAGGACGCGATGCCGGGGATGGTGATCCCGGTATGGTTCCAGGTGACTCAGGAGGGGAGCTACGACCTCGTGTGCGCCGAGCTGTGCGGCTGGGGCCACTACAAGATGGCCGGCCGCCTCCGGGTCGTGTCGCGCGCCGCCTACGAGGAGTGGCTCAAGAAGGCCAAGCTGGAGATGTTGAGCAACGGCACGGAGGACAAGTCGTGAGGGACGCCGCCCACACCGCGCCCGGGGGACACGCCTCGGCGCACGCCATGCAGGCCGTTTCCGCCGGGGCTGTGCACCTCGGCCTCGGAGCGCCCGGGACGGTCCACGAGATCCACGAGCACAGGGAGCTCGGATTCCTCCGCAAGTACGTGTTCTCGACCGACCACAAGGTCATCGGGATCCAGTTCATGTTCACGGGCCTGGTGTTCTTCCTCGTCGGCGGCCTGATGGCGATGGCCATCCGCTGGCAGCTCGCCTGGCCCTGGACCGAGATGCCCGTCGTCGGCCGGATCCTGTTCCCGAACACCGGCCGAGTGATCAGCCCCGAGTTCTACACGATGCTGTTCACGATGCACGGGACGATCATGATCTTCTTCGTGATCATCCCGCTGCTGACCGGGGCCTTCGGCAACTTCCTGATCCCGCTGATGGTCGGGGCGCCGGACATGGCCTTCCCGAAGCTCAACATGATCGGGTACTGGGCCATGATCCCGGCTGCGTTCTGCGCGCTGATCAGCTTCGGGCTCGAGGGTGGCGGGCCCGCGGCGGGATGGACAGCCTACCCGCCTCTGTCGACCATCGAGAAGGCCGCCCCGGGCAGCCTACACGCGCAGACATTCTGGCTCCTCGCGCTCACCTTCGTGGGAGCCTCCTCGATGATGGGTGCCGTCAACTACGTCACCACGATCGTCAAGATGCGCGCACCGGGGCTGACGATGATGCGCCTGCCGATGACGGTCTGGGGGCTGTTCATCGCCGCGCTCCTGCAGCTCTTCGCGTTGCCCGTGCTCACGGCCGCGAGCATCATGCAGATCCTGGACCGCGTGGTGCACACGGGGTTCTTCACCCCTACCAACCTGCTCGTCAACCAGCTCAGCCCCGAGACCGCGGGCGCGGCGGCGGGAGGCCAGCCGCTCCTGTGGCAGCACCTGTTCTGGTTCTACAGCCACCCGGCGGTCTACATCATGGTCGTTCCGGCGATGGGGTTCGCGTCGGACATCCTCTCCACGCACGCGAGGAAGCCGCTCTTCGGCTACAAGCCCATGGTCTACTCGATCATGTCGATCGCGGGCCTGGGGTTCATCGTCTGGGGTCACCACATGTTCATGTCGGGCATGAACCCGGCCCTGGGCATGACTTTCATGGTGAGCACGATCATGATCGCGCTGCCTTCGTGCGTGAAGGTGTTCAACTGGCTGGCCACGCTGTGGGGCTCGCGCATCCACCTGACGAGCGCGATGCTCAACGCGCTCGCGTTCGTGGCCATGTTCATCATCGGCGGACTCTCGGGCATCTGGATGGCCTCGACGCCGGTCGACATCTACATCCATGACACCTACATCGTGGTCGCGCACTTCCATTACATCGTGTTCGCCGGGTCGGTTTTCGCGATCTTCGGGGCGATCTACCACTGGTTCCCGAAGATGTTCGGGCGGCAGATGAACGAGACGCTCGGCAAGATCCACTTCGTCGGAACGTTCGTGTTCACGAACTGCGTCTTCTACATGATGCACCAGCTCGGCATCGCCGGGCTGATGCGGCGCACCGCCGACCCGTACGCCTACGACGTCTACGCGCACCTCCAGCCGCTGAACCAGTTCATCTCGATCAGCGCCTTCTGCCTGTTCGCATGGCAGATCTTCTTCGTGGTCAACCTGTTCCACAGCATCTTCTGGGGCAAGCGCGCGGGCCGGAACCCGTGGCGCAGCTGCACGCTGGAATGGGAAGCGCCCTCGCCGCCCGGCCATGGGAACTTCGACCGAAGGCTCGCGGTCCACCGCGGCCCGTACGAGTACGGCACGCCCGAGGTCCAGGAGGACTACCTGCCGCAGGCGCGCTCTCTCTGACGCCGGCGCCCCGACCGCTCCCCGCCCCAGACTCCATGACCGACCGAACGAAAGCCTCCCCCGCTGCGACGAGCCCCTGGCCGCTGCGTCTCGCCGTGGCGACGCTCGCCGCCGCGGTGCCGCTGGTCTTCTTCGGTGGCACGGTGACGACACTCCACGCGGGGCTCGCGATCGACGGCTGGCTCGTCCTCGAGCCCGGGCGCGGCGACCACTTCCTGTGGCTCTACCCGGTCGACAAGTGGTTCCGCGACCTCGGCACCTTCGTCGAACACACGCATCGGCTGCTGGGCTCCCTCGTGGGTCTGCTCGCGATCGCGACGGTGATCGCCACGTGGGCGACGGATCGACGACGGCTGCCGCGCGCGCTGTCGATCGCCGCGCTCCTCGCCGTCGTCGCGCAGGGGACGATCGGCGGGCTCCGCGTGCTCGAGAAGAGCGAGGACCTGGCCTTCCTCCACGGTGCGATCGCCCAGGCGGTGTTCGCCGTTCTCGGCGCGAGCTGCGTGGCGGCCTCGCCGGTCTTTGGCGCCGGCGGATCCGCGTTTCGCGACGGGGCGTCCCTGCAGGCCGGACGATTGCGCGCACTCTCGATCGTCTCGGTCGGAGCGGTGTACCTGCAGATCGTCGCCGGCGCCTGGCTGCGTCACGGCGGGGGAGGCGCCGCGCTCGCCCTCCATGGCGTTCTCGCCCTCGCCGTCGTCGTCTGCGCAGCGCTGCTCGCCCGGCAGATGCGCCTGTGCGCCGGGGACCTTGCCCAAGACCTCGACGGACCAGCGAGGTCGAGGATCCTCGCACTGCGGCGCGGGCTGATCGTCTCGCTCGCGCTCCAGCTTGCGCTCGGAGTCGCGGCCCTCGCGGTCGTCTATTGGCTGGTAGGCCCGAACCCGGACGGACTTGGATCGTCCGTGGTGCCCACGCTTCACGTCGTCGGAGGCGGTGCACTCCTCCTCGCCTGCGTGGCCAGCTCGATGTGGTTGCACCGGCTCTTCCCTGCGCGGACGCACGATTCCCTGGGGCGTCGGGAGCCCGAGCTGGAGGCTCACCCGAGCCTGGAGGCTGTGCGATGAGCGACCCGAGAACTGCCGTCGTGCGCGCCGACGCGCTGCCGGGCAGGGCGATCGTGGACTTCGCCGCGCTCACCAAGCCGCGCATCACGGTCCTCGTCGCTCTCTCCGCCTTCGTCGGCGGGCTGCTTGCCGCGGGACCCGAGGCCGCCCTCGCGCACGTCGCCGAGGCGGCCCTGTGGGTCGCCTGCACGGCCGCGAGCGCGAGCGTCCTGAACCAGGTGCTCGAGCGCGACGTCGACCGCCTGATGAGGCGCACGCAGGACCGGCCGCTGCCCGCGGGGCGCGTGGCGATGCGCGACGCGATCCTGTTCGGCGCGCTGCTCGCGCTGCTCGGTGTGGGAGCGCTCGCGGTGCGCTTCAACCTGCTCTCGGCCCTGCTCGCGCTCGCGACGCTGTTCGCCTACACGGCGATCTACACCCCGCTGAAGCGCGTGAGCACGCTGAACACGGTCGTCGGGGCCGTGCCCGGGGCGGCACCTCCGCTCCTCGGCTACGTGGCGCTGGCCGGAGCGCCCGGAGGCTGGGGCGTCTGGCTCTTCGCGGTGCTCTTTGCCTGGCAGTTCCCTCACTTCCTGGCGATCGCCTGGCTCCACCGCGCTGACTACGCGCGCGCCGGCCTGCGTATGCTGCCCGCGATCCCGGGCTGCGAGCGTGTCGCCGGACGCGCTGCGCTGGCCTACGGCTTCGCACTGCTCCCCGTCTCCCTCTTGCCCGGAGCGCGCGGCGAGGCCGGGATCGTCTACACCGCCGGTGCGCTCACTCTGGGCCTCGCGTACCTCGCCGCCTCGGGGAGGTTCGCCTGGCGCCAGGACGAGCGATCCGCTCGCTTCCTCCTCCTCGTCTCGCTCCTCTATCTGCCGCTGCTCTTCCTCTCGATCCTCTCCGATCCCGTTGTCGGGGTCGGAGCTCTCCACGGATGACCATGAGCCAAGCCACCGCCATCCCTGCGCACGACGTCGGCTCCCCCGGCCACGCGCACGACGCCCCGGCGCACCACCCCACGGTCTACGACTACGACAGCGGCCCGCCGGTCGACCGGGCCAAGTTCGCCATCTGGCTGTTCCTGGCGACCGAGGTGATGTTCTTCACCGGCCTGATCGGGACCTACCTCGTGCTGCGCATCGGCACGGTCTCGTGGCCCAACCCTGCGAGCCGCCTGGCCGTCGGCGTCACGGCAGGGAACACGTTCCTCCTGATCACCAGTTCGTGGACAATGGTCCGAGCGCTGCACGCGATCCAGCGCGGCGACCAAGCCGGGCTCGTGCGCTGGCTCGGCGGGACGATCCTCGGAGGCGCGAGCTTCGTCAGCGTGCAGGTTTTCGAGTATCTCGAGCTGATCCACCATGGATCGGTCCCGAGCATCGACATCTTCTGGTCGACCTTCTACACCATGACCGGGTTCCACGGCCTGCACGTGATCGTGGGGGTCATCTGGCTGATCGCCGTCTGGATCTCCGCGGTGCGGGGCAAGTTCACGGCGAAGAACTATCTGCGCGTCGAGCTCGCCGGCCTGTACTGGCACTTCGTCGACCTCGTCTGGGTTCTGCTGTTCACGGTCGTCTACTTGATGTAGGAGTCTCGAACGATGTCCACCGAGCACGGCGGTCACCCGGCCTTCAGCGCCAACAAGATCTTCATCCTGCTGTTCGCCCTCACCATGGTGGAGTTGGCCTGGGGGGTGTTCCTCTTTCCCCGCTCCCCGCACCTCATCAAGTGGGGTGGACTGATCGTCTTCGCATTCTGGAAAGGCCTGCTGATCTACACCTACTTCATGCACATGAAGTTCGAGGGCTGGATCGTCAAGGCCCTGATCGCCCCGACGCCGATCCTGATCGCGGTGGTGGTCTTCGCGCTGATGCCGGATGTCTCCCGCAACAAGCAGCTCATCTACCCCGTCGGCAGCCAGGTCGACAAGAGCGGCTCGCACCCGGGCAAGGTTGTCGGGATGATCGAGCATCCCGACGCCGAGCACGCCTCCGGGGAAGCCCCGAAGCATTGACGACGATCCGCGAGGGCGGACTTCTCGCCGCAGCATGCCTGGCTGCTCTGGCCCTTTCGTGCTCGCGGGAGCCCGCCGGCATCTCGGGCGGCGGGATCGACTTCGCCGCGGCCGCGGACTCGGAGCAATCCTTCTCCCAGGTCGGACCCTTCACGCTGGTCGAGCGCAGCGGCGCGGCGGTAACCCGCGACGACCTCCTCGGTCGGCCGTGGGTGGCGAGCTTCGTGTTCACGCGCTGCACCGGCCCGTGTCCCATGGTCGTGAGCACGCTGAAGAAGCTCCAGGCGCGGCTCAAGGGCGGCGAGGCGCGGATCGTGACCTTCAGCGTCGACCCCGAGTGGGACACGCCCGAGGTCTTGCGTTCCTATGCGAGCGACGCGGGAGCCGATCCCAAGCGCTGGCTGTTCCTCACCGGCGACGAGAAGACGATCTACCCGCTGATCTACTCGAGCTTCCGTTCGGCCGTCGAACGCGCGCCTCCGGGCGAGGCGGCGATCGGCATGCACGTGAGCCACAGCACGCAGCTCGTCGCCGTGGACAAGAAGGGGCGGGTGCGCGGCTACTACCACGGAGAGTCCGACGACCAGCTCGACCGGCTCGTCGCCCGCCTGGCCTTCCTCCAGCGCGAGAAGGAATGACGCTCCCGCTCCTGAACGCGTGTCTGAACGGCGCGTCGGGAATCCTCCTCCTGGCCGGTCTCGCGGCGATCAAGGCCCGGCGCCGGGTGGTCCACGAGCGGTTGATGGTCTCGGCCCTCGTCGTCTCGACCGCCTTCCTGGCGAGCTACCTCTACTACCATCTCGCGGTGGTTCCCGAGGTCGGCGTGACGCGGTTCCACCGGACAGGCTGGGTGAAGACGGCCTACTACCTGATGCTGGCGAGCCACGTGGTCCTCGCGGCAGCCGTCGTCCCGCTGGCCCTTCGCACCGCATTCCTCGCCCGGCACGGGCGCTTCGACGACCACAAGCGCTGGGCCAGGGTGACCTTCCCGATCTGGCTGTACGTCTCGGTGACCGGGGTCCTCGTGTACTTGGCGCTCTATATCTGGAATCCTCCCGCGCAGTAGAATGCCCGGGCCATGCGCCTCGTCCCGGCGATCCTGCTCCGCGCCGCCCTGCCGGTCCTCGTGTGGACCGTCCTCGCGCCTCCGGGATCCACATGAGAGATGTGCAAGAACGCGATCGGGTCCGATCGCAACCACTTCGGGCAGGGCATCAACACGAGCGTCCTGTTCATGGTCGGCATGGTCTTCGTCGTGCTCGGCGCGTTCCTCGGCGTGGTGTGGTGGAGCTACCGCTCGGCCCGACGGCGCGCGGAGCTGGGAGAGATCTTCGCTCCCGCCGGGAAGCTGCGCTGGTCCACCGAGGAGAGCCGGAGCTAGCATCGATGCCGCCCGACCCCGCGGCCCACAGGCACCGCGTCGTCTACGCCTGGGCTCATACTGAGATCGGACGCGTCCTCGTCGCTTCGACCTGGAAGGGCGTGTGTTTCACCGCCCTCTCCACGGAGGGCGCCCTGGATCAGCTGAAGAAGTGGGTCGCGCGACACGAGCCGGGGACCGTGCTCGTGGAGGACCGCCGCGCGATGCGACCCATCCTCGAGCAGATCGCGGCCTATGCGCGCGGCGAGCGCCGACGATTCGACGTGCACCTCGACCTGCGCGGCACGCCATTCCAGCGCGCGGTCTGGGAGGCCGACCGGAAGGTCCCCTACGGCCAGACGCGCACCTACGCTCAAGTGGCGCGCTCGATCGGCCGTCCGAGTGCGGTCCGCGCCGTCGGCGGGGCCAACGGGAAGAACCCCGTGCCGCTCCTCGTGCCCTGCCACCGGATCGTCGCACGGGACGGCCTGGGCGGGTTCACCGGCGGGCTGCACCACAAGCGCAGGCTCCTGGCCCTGGAAGGCGCCGCCGTCACCGCCTGAAAAAAACGCCCCGGACCTGAAACCGCCCCGGGGACTGCCGGTCCAGACCGGCGTGAAGGCGAATCGACTCTCGGCAGAGGAATGCGCTCTCCATGCGCGATGGAGCCGTGGTCTGGGTTGGTTCGGCGCAGGGGCGACGTTGGCCGTGGGGGCGGCGCTGATCCAACGATCGATGCTCGGCAGATCGAGTCCAGGGCCGCCACGCCCGGGGCCTGTCGTTCTGTGGACGACCGACCGGGACGCACACAGGGTCTACGGCCTGGATGCCGACCTCCTCGTGGCGCGTCGGGTGGAACTCGACTGGCCGCTCGAGGTCGAGAGCTGTCGCGACGGGGGAGCCTGGGTCCTGCGCTCGGGCGACGGCACGCCGACGGGATCCTGCCGGCTCGACCGGATCGCGGACGACGGTTCCGTCGCCTTCGAGGTCGCCGTCGGGAGGTGCACGGATCTCGCCGCACTCGAGGCGCGCTTCGCGCTCGTGATCGAGAAGGGCAGCGGGGCGAACGGCGTCGATCGGCTGCTCAGGCTCGGCGACGAAGGCGGCCAGCGCGTGCTGTTCGAGACCTCGGATCTCTCGTGCGTGGCCGATTCGCGGGCCGCGGTCGCCGTTGGAACTGAGAGGGGTGAGGTCGTGCGCCTCGACCCGCGCGTCGAGGGAGCCGTGCTCGACCGCGTTCACCTCGGCGGCCGCGTCCTCGACCTCGCTCCCGGTCCGTCGCCGGGCAGCCTGTGGGTGCTCGTGGACGAGGGCGGCGCGAGGCTCCACCTCCTCGGCCCCGATCTCGCGCTGTGCTGGGCGGTCGACGTCGGTCTTGCCGCAGGCCATCTCGCGCCCATCGAGGGCGAGGAACGAGTCTGGCTCGCCGACACGCTGCGTCCCGTCGTGCGCCGCTTCGGGCCCGGCGGTGTGCTCGAGGTCGAGCGGACGGACCTGCCGCTCGCGGGCCTCGATCGAGCCGTCGCCTGGAGCGGCGGGGGAGTCTTGCTCGCCGCTCCCGGGGCGATCCTCCATCTGGATCGCGGAGGCCGGCTGCGCCCCGGACAGGGAGGGTTCGACTTCCTCGTCGATCTCGATCGCGCACCCGGGAGCGTGCGCTGAGGCGAATGCCGATCGTGCCAAGCCCGCCGGCCGCACCGGCGACCGGAAGCAGGCGCCGCCGGGGCGGAGACCGCCGTGGGGAGGCTCGCGGCCTAGGAGGGCTCGCCGTCGCCCGAGCTCGACTGTCGGCCGCGCCGGCGGCCGGGCGTGTCGGGCGCGCTCGCCAGACGGTCGAGTCCGGCTACGAAGGCCTGGGATGACAAGGCCAGATCGGCACGCCCGTGGTCCTGGGCGGTCTGGGCGAACTTGCGCAGGACTCTCTGGACCCTCGTCACCTCGCGCAGAACCGGCGAGTCCTTGCGCTGCTTCATCTCCATTCGCGCTTTGATCTTGTGGATCTTCGCCTCGAGGTCCGCGATTCTCTGATCCTCGCTGCGACGGTTGTAGTTGCGTTTCGTGATGGTCACCATGGAATGGATGGACATGCAGATGGACTACCGGTCGGAACGAGTGTCCGCCATCGGGGCTCCTCGTCGAGATTCCTGCCCACTCCCGCCCGCAATGCGGATCACCGCATCACCCGGGATCCCGGGTCACAGAGGCGGAAATCGCCTCCCTGGTACGGAATTCATCCTATCCTATCTGCCCGATCGACAACGAAGAATTCGAGGCGAATCTCGAGAGCCGGTTTCCCCGGCCGGTCGCGTCGCGGCCGCGTCAAACAGCGAATCGGCTGAAGGAAACCACTGAAAAATGGCCCCGGATCTGGTTGGACAGCCCCTCGGCGCTTGACCGCCTTGCGGGTCTGCCGGATGCTTCCACCCTCGCCGCGCGGATGACCCTTCACCATGACATCGAGCGCGTGCTCTTCAGCGAAGAGCAGATCAAGTCTGCGATCGACCGGGTCGCCGCGGAAGTGACACGGGCCTACGAGGGACGGGACTTCACCGTGGTCTCCGTCCTCAAAGGCTCCTGCGTGTTCGCTTCCGATCTGATCCGGCGCATCCCGATCCCCCTCGAACTCGCCTTCATGGCTGCATCGAGCTACGGCTCGGGCGCGGAATCCCGTGATCTCGAGATCACTTTCGTGCCCTCCGGCAACGAGATCGAGGGACGCAATCTGCTGCTCGTCGACGACATCCTCGACACGGGACGCACCCTCCACCGGCTCAGGGGGGAGCTCGAACGCCGCGGTGCGCGCGAGGTCAGGACCTGCGTGTTCCTCGACAAGCCCTCGCGCCGTGCCGTGCCCCTGAAGCCGGACCTGCGCTGCTTCGAGGTCGGGGACCTGTTCGTCGTGGGCTACGGCCTGGACTTCGCCGGCCGCTATCGCAACCTGCCCTACGTCGGCGCTCTGCGTGCGGAGGTCCTCTCGCAGCCTCCCCGGGCCGGAACGCGCGGAGCGTGACCGTCGCTTCGGCTGCCGCCTTGCCAGCCAACCGCTGGGGGTGCATCCTCTGCTCTTGCGGCCCGGCCGCGGTGTGCCCGTGACGAGCCACATCCCGATCCCTCCCGAGCGCATCGGCATGGAACTCGACGAGTTCCTGTGCCTCTCGTTCCCGCTCCTGAACAAGGGGTTCCTGCGCCGCCAGGTGCGCGAGGGGAGAGTGCTCGTCGACGGCAACCCGGCGGTGCCTTCGCAACACCTGCGCATGGACCAGGTGCTCTTCGTCGATTTCGACGACAGCCAGGACATCCCCCAGGCCCCGGTCGCTCCGGCCGCGCGCATCCCCGTCCTCTACGAGGACGATCTCGTGCTCGCGGTCGACAAGCCTCCGGGCCTCGCCGTCGAGCCCGAACGATGGGCGCGCAGCAACGCGAGCGTCGCTGGCGCGCTCCTCGAGCTGGCTCTCGACCGTTCCGGTGCCGATCCCAACGAGCCCTTGCGCCCTGAGGCGGGGCTCGAGTTCCGCCCGCGGATCCTGCACCGCCTGGACAAGGACACGAGCGGCGTGCTGCTGGTCGCGAAGACGGTCGAGGCCGAGAGACGCTTGCGCGCGGCGTTCGACGCTGGCGAGGTGGAGAAGACCTACCTCGCGCTCGTCGAAGGCGAGCACCCGCTCTCGGACGGCGATTCCGAGGTGATCGATCTGCCGATCGGCCCCGACGAGCGCAAGAGCGGGCGCATGCGCGTCGACCGGGCCGAAGGCAAGCCCTCGCAAACCCGCATCACCGTCGCGCAGCGATTCCAGGGTTACACCTTGCTCGCCTGCCAGCCGTTGACCGGTCGCACACACCAGATCCGCGTCCACCTGCGCGAGATCGGCTTCCCGCTGGCCGTCGACCCTTCCTACGGCAGGCGGAACACGCTGCGGCTCTCGGAGATCAAGCGCGGATACCGGCGCAAGCCCGGCCACATCGAGCCCCCGCTGATCAACCGGCTGACGCTCCACGCCTTGTCGATCGAGTTCCCCGATCCAAGCGGCCCCGGACGGAGCGACGCCGGTACGAGCGACGCGAGCCAGCGCAGGATCCGCGTCGAGGCACCGCTCCCGCGCGACTTCGAGCGCGCGCTGAAGCAGCTCGCGAAGGTCCGTGCACGATGAAGCTCAAGCACAAGCCCGCCGACTTCGTCGTGCGCGAGATTCTCCAGGACGGATACCTCCTGCAACGCGGCCTGTTCCGCGTCTATCGCGTGACCAAGAGGAAGCGCACCTCGCTCGAGGCCGCCGGGGTGCTGGCCAGGATGGCGGGGATCGACGCCGGCGAGGTCGGGTTGGCGGGTCTGAAGGACCGCCAGGGCGTCACGACCCAGTACATGAGCGTGCGCGGAGGCAGGCTCGTGCGGCTGCGCACGCCCGATCTGTCGATCGAACCGGTCGGGTTCGCGGAGGAGGAGCTCGAGAGCCGCCACAGCCTGGGCAACCTGTTCGAGGTGACCGTGCGCGACCTGGCGCCGGCCGCGCGCTCGCGCGTCGAGGCGGGAGTCGCCGCGGTCCGGGAGCATGGGCTTCCGAACTACTTCGGTGAGCAACGCTTTGGCAACCTGAGCTCGGGACAGGGCTGGATCGCGCGCGACCTCGCGCTCGGCAAGCACGAGCGCGCGCTGAAGAACCTCCTGTGCGTGTTCTCCGAGCGCGACGATCCCAAGAACCGGAAGTTCAAGGCGACGCTCGCCGCCCGCTGGGGAGACTGGCGCGCCTGCCGGGAGATCGCCGGCGTGTTCGGCGCACACCACTCGGTCTTCGAGCACCTCGCACGCCGGCCGGAAGACTTCGCGGGAGCCTTCCGACACGTTGCCACGCGGTTGCGTCTCATCCACCTGTACGCCTGGCAGTCCCACCTGTGGAACCGGGCCGTCGCACGCTACGTGGAGGAGATCACGCCGCCGCGCGACCGGATCTCGCTTCCGTCCCCGGAAGGGCGCCTGTTCTTCGCGCGCGGACGGATGGAGATCGATCCGGCGATGCGCGACTCTTTCCGCCTGCCGGGACCGCAGCTCTCGGACGTCGAGCACCCGCGCCAGCGCGAGCTGCTCGCCGAGGCGCTCGCGCGCGAGGGCCTCCGGCCCGAGGATTTCCGCATCGAGGGTGTGCCGGGCTTCCAGCTCAAGGGCGAGGACCGCGCGCTGACGGTCCGCCCGCGCGACCTCGAGCTGTCCATCTCACCGCGCGGCCTGCGTCTCACCTTCGCGCTCCCGCGCGGGGCGTACGCGCTGCTCGTCGTGCAACGCATCCTGGCCGAGACGGGTGCGACCCGATCCGCGCCAGGGTCCCGAGCCGAGCGCCGCCCGCCCAGGCCGCGGCCGGCGGGTGCCCGAGGCGGACCGGGGAGGGGACGCTCATGAGCGAGGAGCTCGTCGTCGGCGTCATCGGAGGCTCGGGCCTGTACGAGATCCAGGGCCTCGAGTCGGTCGGTGAGATCGAGCTGTCGACGCCTTTCGGCGCGCCGAGCGACGCCTACATCACCGGCGTCCTCGCCGGAGTGCGCATGGCCTTCCTGCCGCGTCACGGTCGCGGTCACCGCATCAGCCCCTCCGAAATCAACTACCGCGCCAACATCTGGGGCCTCAAGAAGCTCGGGGTGACGCGCATCCTCTCGGTCTCGGCGGTCGGATCGATGCGCGAGGACATCGCGCCGGGCGACTTCGTGGTCGTCGACCAGTTCTTCGACCGCACGCGCCACCGGCCCGACACGTTCTTCGGCGACGGCATCGTCGCGCACGTGATGTTCGCGGACCCCGTATGTCCCGAGGCGCGAGGGGCGCTGCTCGGCGCGGGGACGAAGCTCGGGCTCCGCATGCGCGACGGCGGCACCTACGTCAACATGGAGGGGCCGCAGTTCTCGACTCGTGCCGAGTCGCGGATCTACCGCGGCTGGGGCGTCGACGTCATCGGGATGACGAACCTCCAGGAGGCGCGGCTCGCGCGCGAGGCCGAGATCTGCTATGCGACGGTGGCGATGGCGACCGACTACGACTGCTGGCACGAGAGCCACGAGGACGTCACGGTCGGGGCCGTGCTCGAGGTGATGAGCCGGAACGTCGGCAATGCGCGGCGGCTGATCGCCGCGGCGATCCCGCTCCTCCCGCGGGACCGCGGCTGCGGCTGCGGCCGGGCCCTCGCGAGCGCGATCATGACCGCGCCGGAGCGGATCCCGCCCGAGGCGAGGGCGCGCCTGGGCCTCCTGATCGACAAGTACCTCCCGAGGTGAGCGCGCGCGTGTTCCGGCCCTGGCACACTTCCTTCCTGCTCGGACCCGCCTTCCTTCTCGGACTCGCCGCCTGCGGCAGTCCCTCGACGCAGACTTTGCGCGATTGGAGCCACAGGGTCGAGCGGCTGCCTCCCGCCGGACTCTCGGCGAAACATGGCGGCCCGGGGGTCGCTCCGGGTGGTACGGGCACCGCACGCTTCGCGCGCCCGGTCTACCAGGCCTTCCGCGCGGACCGCGCGATGGAGACGGCAGCCTACGCGGACGGCTTCTACCGCGAGCCGGGCAACGAGGGCTTCGAGGCGGTGATCGACCGCGTGCGCGCGGGGCTCGAGGAAGCCGGGTTCGGCACGGAGGAGCGCCTGCGCCTCGAGGTCTTCGAGACGCCGATGAAATCGCCGGCCTGGACTCCGCGCCGCGGGCGCATCGCGCTGCTCGTCGCGGGCGAGCCCGAGAGGACGCTCCACGAGTTCAACCGGCCCGAGGACCGCGACCGGACGATGCTCCCCCGGAATGCGCCGTCGGCGAGGGTGGAGGGACCTCTCGCCCTGCGCATCGAGGAGGCCGGCCCCGGCTCGGTGCTGGTCACGGAGGAGCCCCTCTCCGCGGATCTGCTCCGGAGAGCACGAGACCAGGGCGCGGCGGCTGTGCTCTCCGCCTCGCTCGCCCCGTTCAACGTCGACCCGACCGGCAAAGGACGCCACCTCGACGCCATTCAATACTCCTCGGTCGGCACGGACTGCCCCCTGCCCGTCGCGAAGATCTCGCCGCGCTCCCTGGCCGCGGTCCGCGATGCGGCCGGCAGGCGGCGAGCGATCCGGATCGCGTTCGAAGCGGAGGTCGAGGTCACCGAACGGCCGCTCCGGACGCTCGTGGCCACGGTCGTCGGGACCGGAGCGCAGGGCGAGGCCGTCGTCCTGCCCGCCCACGTCCAGGAGCCGGGCGCCTGCGACAACGCCAGCGGTGTCGCCACGATGCTCGAGGACGCGCGGGTGCTCGCCGGGCTTCTGCAGGCGGGGGATCTCGAGCCACCCGCGCGCTCGATCGCGTTCGTGTGGGGGCAGGAGATGGAGCAGAGCCGCGTGTGGCTCGCGAAGAGCGGGCGTACGGCGATCGCCGCGGTCGCGGCCGACATGACCGGCGAGTCGAAGGAGAAGACCGGCGCCGTCGCGCTGCTCGAGCGCATGCCCGATCCGGGTGCGGTCGAGACCCTTCCGCCCGACCAGCACACGCCCTGGGGCGCAGAGCCCGTCGCGGCCGGATCGCTCGCGCCCGACGGCTTGGCGATCGTCGCCCGCTGCGCCATGATCGACGTGGGCGCGCTGGCGAAGAACTGGATCACGCGCGAGCACCCCTACGAAGGAGGCAGCGACCACGCGGTGTTCCTCGGACGGGGCGTGCCGGCGGTCCTGTTCTGGCACTTCACCGACTTCGCCTACCACACCAGCCTCGACCGCCTCGAGCACGTCGATGCCGAGGAGATGCATCGGACCGGGAGCGCGATCCTGGCCACGGCGCTCGCGCTCGCCGACGCGCGACCCACCGACCTCCAGCGCTACCTCGAGAGCCTGAAGATCGAGCAGGACCTGCGCCTCTCGGCCTGCGCGACCGCCGGTCGGAGCGACGCGGGCGAGCAGTGGAAGAACTGGTTCAAGGGCGCCCGCCTGCGTCTCGCCGATCTGTGTCTGGGTCGCCCGCGAGAGGCCGGCGCGGCGAGCCATCCGAAGAAGCCCTCCGGTGAGAAGGAGACGCCATGAGCACGACGGACTCGACCCACGCATCGACCCATTCCGATCCCCGTCTCGCGCGCCGGGCGCTGCTCGGCGGCGCCCTGGCCGCAGGAGCAGCGACGATCGCCTGCGGTGCGCCGACGGTCCGTATCGAACAGCCGGGCCAGGGCGGGGCAGCCCGGAGCGCGCGCAAGGGCTATCCCATCCTGGTCGGCAGCACCAACGCGCTGGCTGGGATGAAGCAGCACTACGCCAAGCTCCTGGAGGGCGCCGACCCCCTCGACGTCTCGATCGAGGTCGTCAAGGTCGTCGAGGCCGACCCCGAGGACAACAGCGTGGGGCTCGGCGGACTGCCCAACGAAGAGGGTGTGGTGCAGCTCGACGCCGCCTGCATGTACGGACCGCGGCACAAGTCGGGGGCGGTCGCGTGCATCGAGAACATCCTGCACCCTAGCGAGGTCGCGCGCCTGGTCCTCGAGCGCACCGACCATTGCCTGCTCGTCGGCAGGGGGGCGTACGAGTTCGCGCGCAAGCACGGGCATCCTCACACCGAGCTCTTGACCGAGGCCTCGCGCCAGAAGTGGCTCGAGTGGAAGGAGGGCCTCAGCAAGGAGGACGATTGGCTTCCGCCGCCGCCGAAGCTGCCCTACGAGGGGGCCCTCCTGCCCGAGTCGAGCCAGGTCGCCGAGGTGTCGAGCGCCGGCCGACGATCTCGGCGCGAGGACCGTCCCACGGGGACGATCCACTGTTCGGCGTTGGCGAAGAGCGGAGCGCTCGCCTGCACCACGACGACCTCGGGCCTGGCCTGGAAGATCCCGGGCCGCGTCGGGGACTCGGCCATCATCGGAGCCGGACTGTACTGCGACCAGGGAGCGGGCAGCGCCGGCTCGACCGGGCGCGGGGAGGCCTGCGTGCTCGCCAACGGCAGCTTCGCGATCGTCGAGCTGATGCGCCATGGCGCGAGTGCCCTCGACGCCGGGCTCGAGGTCCTGCGCCGCGTGACCAGCCAGACGCAGAGGCAGGCGCGCTATCAACCCGAGCTCGTGGACGAGAAGGGCATGCCGGCCTTCGATCTCCAGTTCTACGTCCTCGCCCTCGACGGCAGCTTCGCCGGCGTGCGCCTGCGCGGCGAGGGCGAGTTCTCGGTCAGCGACCCCGAGCGCGGCCCGCGCTTGGAGAAGTTCACGGTGCTGCACCCTTGAACGACGTCAGCGCGCGGAGCGCATCGAAGCGCGGAACTCGGTTTCGCTGATCACACCGTCGCTGTCGGTGTCGAGCGCCGCGAGGACCGCGGCAGCGCGCACCGGGAGGACGAGGGGGCGCTGCAGTTCGGCCAGGTCCTCCGGGGTGATGCGTCCGTCGCCGTCGATGTCGAGGCGGCGGAAGGAGGACACGGGGCCGACGATGCGCGCGGGCTGCGTCGTCGAGGCATTCTGGATCTCGCGCGGGACCTGCGTGGCGAACAGCGCGTCGATCGACTTGGGGCGCGGTCCGCGCGCCGCGGAAGACCGAGGCTGGATGAGGGCGAGCAGATCCTCGATCTCGGCCGATTCCAGCTTGTTCGAGCCGTCGCGGTCGAGCTGCTCGAGCGCAGTCTCGGGCTCCATCCGGGACGCGCCCATCTCGATCAAGGCCACGTTCAGCTCGGTTGCGTCCAAGGCGCCGTCCCGGTCCTTGTCGAAGGCCTCGAGGACCTTCTCGGCCGTCGCGGGCCGCGCGGCGTGCGGGACCACCTTGGCCTTGGGCGGAGAGAACACGCCTCCGGTCTCGACGATGGCGGCGAAACGGCGGCGGAATTCGCTCGCGATGATCCACCCGTCGCGGTCCTCGTCGTAGGCGGCGAAGCCCTCGCGGTCGAGGCCGAGGCTCGCTTGCGCCTCATTGAAGGTGATCCGGCCGTCGGAATCGTAATCGCAGATCGCGAAGTAGCGATCGGCCCGGCTGGCGACGGTCGGCGGCTCGACCTTCGATTCGTGCGCGCGATCACCGGCCGGGCGCTTGCGCCGGGCTGCGGGACCCTGGGCCGTCAGGGGCGCCAGGAGCAGGAGCGCGAAGAGGACGGTCCGACCGGCGGTAGGGATCGCGGGGCGCACTTCCCCATTATCGTACTCCCGAGGCGCCAGGCCGGAGCGGCGAGGGGTCAGCCCCGCGCCGTGGCGATCGCCGCCTCCGCAACGCGATCGATGTCCGCGTCCGAAAGGAAGGGATGGACGGGCAGACACAGGACCTCGCGCGAGAGGAGCTCGGCGACGGGGAAGTCGCCGGGACCGTAGCCCCATTCGCGCGCCGCCGCCTGCAGGTGGACGGGGGTGGGATAGTGGACCGCGGCGGAGACACCGCGGCCCTTCAAAGCCTCGTTCACCGCGTCGCGCCCGATCGCGCCGCGGATGCGAACGGTGTACTGGTGGTAGACGTGAACGGACCCGGTCGCGACGCGGAGCGGCACGATCTCGTAGCTGCCCGCGAAGGCGGCGTCGTAACGGCGCGCGATTTCGCGCCGACGCTCGTTCCACGCGGCCAAGTGGGGAAGTTTGGCGTTCAAGACCGCGGCCTGGATTCCCTGGAGGCGCGAGTTCGTGCCGATCTCGGCGTGCTCGTACTTCCTCGGGCTGCCGTGGTCGCGCAGGCGCCGTACGCGCTGCGCAACCTCCTCGCGGTTCGTGACGATCATGCCGCCCTCGCCGCAGGCGCCGAGGTTCTTGGTGGGGTAGAAGGAGAAGGCCGCCGCGTCGGCGAGCGCGCCGCACGACTTGCCGTCGCGACGCGCCCCGTGGGACTGCGCGGCGTCCTCGAGCAGGAGGAGATGCCTGCGTTCCGCGATCGCGCGGAAGGCCTTCATGTCCGCCATCTGCCCGTAGAGGTGGACGGGGAGGATGCAGGTCGTGCGCGCGTCGATCGCGGCCTCGGCCCTCTTCGGGTCGAGGAGGGCCGTATCGGGATCGACGTCGGCGAGCAGCGGCCTCGCGCCGATCCAGGCGATCGCACCCGCGCTGGCGAAGAAGGTGAACGGGCTCGTCACCACGCGATCGCCGGGTTCCACGCCGATCGCCTTGAGGCCGAGGATCAGGGCGTCGGTCCCGTTGGATACGCCGACTCCGTGATCGACGCCGCAGAGCCGGGCGAACTCCCGCTCGAAGCGCTCGACCTCGGGGCCGAGCACGTACGTGCCGGCGCGCAAGACCCTCAGAACCGCCTCCTCCAGCGCAGGCCCGAGCTCCGCACGCTCAGCGGCGAGGTCGACGGGGCCGATCGCTTTGAGAGCTTGCTCGACGGGCACGGGGGGATTCTACCGGGTCTGTCCGGCGACAACCAACCGCGACACGCCGCTGCGCAGAGCCGGGACCCCGCGTCAGGAGCGGGCTTCCGATTCCGGTCCTCGGAAGAGGCCGATGAGATTCCACGCCACGACCAGAGCGAGGAAGATCCCCACCCCATGCGCGAGCCCGGGCGGGAATCCGATCCACACGTTCCACAGCGTAGGGGTCGTCGCGCCGGACTGTCCCTCCGGCGAAAGAGGGGCCGCAGCGCCCAACCACTCGTCCCCCTTCCACATGAAGACGGCGAGAAAGCTCATCAGCACGGCGAAGACGAGGCTCGCCCGCCTCGCGAACACCGCCCGCTCGCGGGCGTCCGCTGCGCCTCGCGGGAAGCCGTAGACGAAGTAGACGTTCATGCCCACCAGGAGCCACAGCGCGAGTCGTGCCCAGTTCTCGGGCGTGAGCTGGGTCATGAGGAACACGCAGGTCAGGATCCCTCCGGGAGCGACCAGCCAGATCCACTTCACCCGGAAGAGGCGGGGCAGGTCGGGCTCGATCCGGCGCAGCGCGAGCGTCCCGATGCACACGATCACGAACGCGAACAGCGTCCCGATGTTCACGAGGTTCGTGATCTCGGTGATGTTGGCGAGCGCCGAGAAGAAGCACACGACCACGCCGGTCAGGATCGTCGAGGCCGCCGGCGTCTTGAACCTCGGGTGGACGCGCGCGAACCAGGGAGGCAAGAGCCCGTCGCGCGACATCGACATGAGGATTCTCGGTTGGCCGAGCTGGAACACGAGCAGAACCGCGGTCATCGAGAGCGTGGCGCCCATGGACACGATGAACTTGGCCCAGTGGAGGCCGGTCGCCTCGATCGCGACATTCAAGGGGTCGGCGACCCCCCGCATCTTCTCGGGGGGGACGAGCGCGGTCGCCACGAAGCCGATCGCGATGTAGAGGAGCGTGCACAGCGCGAGCGAGCCCAGGATGCCGATCGGGAGGTCGCGCCCGGGCTTCTTGGTCTCCTCGGCCGCCGTCGAGACCGCGTCGAAGCCGATGTAGCTGAAGAACAGGACCGCGGACGCGCGGAAGACGCCGCGCCAACCGTGCGGCGCGAACCTGCCCCACTCGAAAGGCGCGAGCCCCCAGCGGCTCGTGTCCCAGGCCGTGACCCCGACGCCGATGACGAACAGCAGGACGCCCAGCTTGAGGAGCACGATCGCGTTGTTCAGGTTGGCGCTCTCGCGGATCCCCCGCACGAGCAGGATGGTGATCAGGACCGTGATCGAGACCGCGAGCAGGTTGAAGCAGATGGGGTTCCCGCCGATCGTCGGCGCGGTCCGGCGGATGAGCTCGACGATCTGCGGATCGCTGGCCGGGTCCGAGAGGTAGCGCGGGTCCTTGGCCAACCAGATCGGGAAGTCGATCCCGATCTGCTTGAGGAGCGACCAGGCGTAGTCGGCCCACGAGATCGCCACGCCGACGTTGCCGATCGCGTACTCGAGGATCAGGTCCCACCCGATGATCCACGCGACGAGCTGCCCGAGTGTCGCGTAGGCGTAGGTGTAGGCCGAGCCCGCGATCGGGACGACCGACGTCAGCTCCGCGTAGCAGAGACCCGCGAGGCCGCAAGCGATCGCCGTCACGACGAAGGAAAGGACGATCGCCGGCCCGGCATCGCTCGCGGCAACCCCGATCGTCCCGAAGATGCCGGCGCCGATGATCGCGCCCACGCCGAGCAGGACGAGGTCGAGCGGTCCGAGCACGCGCTTGAGCGTGCTGCGCTGGCTCTCGGCGTGCAGCTCGCTCACCGTGCGGCGGGCGAGGAGTCGTTGGGTCCAGCTCGACATCAGGGCTCGGTTCGGCGCTGGGCTCCCGGCGAGGGGGGCATGATAGGGGAGCACGGGGGGCCCCGCGACCGCCGTGTACTTCTTCCGTGCGCAGGACCGCGACCGCGCCGTGACACGACCGCGAGAGGCTAGGATCTCGTGCAATCGGGCGGCTCGAGTCTCGCCGCCGAGGACATCCCATGATCGCAGCCCTGGCCCTGATCCACGCCGCCTCCCTCCCCATCGTCCGTCCGAATCAGGACGCCCCTGCTGCGGCGGCGAAGACGTGGACGCAGGAGGGGCTCGAGCGAGTATCCGGCGAGATCCAGGCCGACATCGAGACCTTGCGGGGCATGAAGTTCACCCGGCCGGTGAAGGTGAAGGTCACGGACAAGAAGGGCTTCCTCGACTACGCGCGCAAGCGCGAGGAGAAGACCGAGACGCCGGAGCGGCTGGCGCGTGACGAGACCATCGCGAAGATGCTCGGCCTGATTCCGGCCGACATGGATCTGCGCGCGGCGACAGAGAAGCTGCTCGAGAGCCAGGTCGGCGGGTTCTACGACCCCGGCAGCGACACGTTCTACCTGATGGATTCGTTCGGCGGGGATCTGGCGCGGATCATCCTCGCCCATGAGCTGACCCACGCTCTGGACGACCAGAGCTACGGCCTCGACACGACGTTGGAGAAGCTCCACGAGCAGACCGATGCCGAGTTTGCTTTCCGGGCGGTCGTCGAGGGCAGCGGCACGGCGGCGATGAACCAGTGGACGGTGCAGCATCTCAAGAACCTCGACACGAAGGCGCTGCTCGAGTCGCAGGACATCGACATGAAGGGCCTCGAGGACGCGCCACCGTTCATTTGGAAGCCGTTGATCGCCACGTACATGCGGGGAGAGGGCTTCCTGGTGCGGGTCCCGGGGATGAACATCGCGATGAAGGCCGCCAAGACGGAGGACATCCGGCAGGCGTTCGAGCATCCGCCGTGCTCCTCGGAGCAGATCCTGCACCCCGAGAAGTACTGGGATTCTGCGAAGCTGGACCCGCCTCGCAAGGTCGAATTCGACGTGTCGAAGCTCCCCGAGGGTTGGAAGGTGCTGGGCGAGGACACGCTCGGCGAGTTGTACCTGGCGCTCGTCACGTCGCCTCCGCAGAAGCGCAAGGGGCTCGACGTGAAGAACCCGCTCGCCCTCCTGAACACCGACTACACGAACAAAGCCGCGGAGGGTTGGGGCGGAGATGGTGCGCTGCTGCTCGGCCAGGGCGACGCGCGCGTCTTGTGGCTCGTGACGGCGTGGGACACACCCGAGGACGCGCAGGAGTTCGCCGACGCGACGAAGTCCGCGTTGACCGGAGGTGTCGAAGCAACCGGGGCGCAGGCGGAGCGGCCTTTCCACTACTGGATCGGCGATCCGGGAGAGACGGACGAGGTCGTGGCGGCAGCCTACGCGGGCATCGCCGAACGTGATCTGCCCAAGCCCGCGTGGAAGATCGCCTCGAAGTCTGAGGGGTGGACTGAGGAGCGTGGAGGGAGCCGACGCTGAGACGGCGGGCTATCCTGGACGCCGCGGGCGGTGATGTCGGGACCCGTCTGGCAGGGTTCGGTCATGGAACATGGCGCCCGCTTTCGCTGGCCCGACACGTCCATCTTGCCTGGGACGTTGGACTCAGCCGAAGCTCGCCCGCGCCTGCCGGCCCGGCCCCGGCAGCCCGCCCGCGATCCGCCCCGAGAACAGGAACGTCCCCTCGACCCTCCACCCCGGTCGCGGCTGGGGGAGGTCGTCCTTCTCGAGCTGCCACCGGCTGACGAACATCTGCAGCGGCCGTTCGGGTGCCTCGACCTCCAGGACTTCGACCGGGATCCCCGTGATCGGGTTCACGAGGTGCAGGATCTGCCGGATCCGGAGCGAGACGTCCGCGCAACCCCCCGGGTCCTCCGGCGATCCGAGCGGCGCGATCCTCGCACCGCCATCGCGATCGAGGATCGACGCGTCGAACGCCCCCTCGTCTGGCCCGACGTAACTGACATCGAGCGCGAATCCGGCAATGCTCAGCGCGAGCACGTGGCCGAACGGGATCTTCGACGGGAGCCTGCGCGCGTCCGTCACGAAGGTCGAAAGGCGGTACGCTCCCGGCTGGAGCCGCGCTTCCTCCGGTTCGAGCGGCGGTGCCGCCCATCCCACGACCAGCGCATCGAACGGCGAGTCGGGCAGCGGTCGGATCTCGTCGACGGCGACCCGCAATCGGTGGTGAACTTGGAAGTGCGGCAGGACGCTCCAGTGCTTCCGCCCGTCCTCCTTGTCGATGCGCACCTCGAGCCCGCCTCCGAGAGGCAACCGGAGGTGCCGGTCGGGTTCACCGCGCCAGGCCGCCGCCTCTCCGTCACGGAGCACCCTGGCCACGATGTCGTCCATCGAGTGGTCGGGCGGGAAGCCGATACATTCGAGCAGGAAGTCCACGGGGTCCTCGGCGAGGCGACAGAATAGCCTGTTCAGGTGCGCAGGTTTCGGCCGTTTCTCCGGAGCAGGCCGGCTGATAGCATCTCGCGCACCCGCTCCGGACGATCCTCTGAAACCATGGCCGCACGACTGGCTCGACCGCTCGCCCTGTGCGCCTGCGCGCTCGCGGCGGCGGCCGGCTGCCGCGCGACGGGCAAGGCGCCTCCTCCGCGCCAGCTTCCGGTCTCCGTGGCCACCCCACATCCGCTCCGAGAGTGCGCCTACGACGTCGAGCACTATGCGCTCGAACTCGAGATCCTCCCTGAGCAACGCCGAGTGCGCGGGACCTGCCGCATCCGGCTCTGGCCGCGGGAAGCCGCTCTGGGGACGGTCGATCTCGACCTCGAGGATCTCGAGGTCGCCGCGGTTCGCGACGAGCGCGGCCGTCCGCTTGCCTTCGAGCAGAGGCCAGGGACTCTGCGGATCGCTCTCAGGGAACCGCTTCAGCCCGGCGACTGCGTCGAGATCGCGGTCGACTATGCAGGAACGCCCCGGAAGGGGCTCTACTTCGCGGCCGAGCGCGACGGGGTGCCCACGCAGGTCTTCACCCAGGGCGAGTGCGAGGACTCGCGCGGTTGGTTCCCTTGCTTCGATGCGCCTTCCGACCGCGCGACCTCCGAGCTGCGCGTGACGATCCCCGCGCGCTGGACGGCCCTCGCGGCGGGCGAACGCGTCGAGCGCACCGAGCACGACGGCCGCGCCACCGAGCTCTGGCGCATGACGACGCCTCACCCCGCCTACCTGACCACGCTCGTCGCCGGCGAGTTCATCGTGAAGACCGGGAGCTGGGACGGGACGCCGCTCGAGTACCTGGCCGAGGAGCGTCTCGCGTCCGAGGTCGAGGCCGACCTCGGGAGGACCGGCGACGTCCTGGCCTTCCTCTCCCAGGTCACGGGCCGGCGCTACCCCTATGCCAAGTACGCTCAAGCCTGCGTCGCGGACTTCCCCTACGGCGGGATGGAGAACATCTCGGCAACCACGCTGACCGACACCGCTCTCGTCGACGAGAAGGGCCGCCGCGACGGGCCGCAAACGGGACTCGTGGCCCACGAGGCGGCGCACCAGTGGTTCGGGGATCTCTTGACCTGCCGCGACTGGTCGCACGCGTGGCTGAACGAGGGCTTCGCGACCTACATGGGCGCGCTGTTCACCGAGAACGACCGCGGCGTCGACGAATTCCGCGCGCAGATCCGCGACCTCCAGGAGAGTTACGTGCAGGCGGACGTCGGGAAGAACCGCCGCCCCGTCGTCCACGCCGTCTACCGGAGGCCGATGGATCTCTTTTTCAGCGGACACGTCTATGCAGGGGGCGCCGTGCGCCTGCATCTCCTGCGTTCCGTGATCGGCGACGAGGTCTTCTTCCGTGGCTTGCGCCTCTATGTCGGACGCAACGCCGGTCGGGCCGTCGTCACCGACGACTTGCGCCGCGCGATGGAGGAGGCTTCCGGCGCCGACCTGGCCTGGTTCTTCCAGGAATGGTTCGAGGTTCCCGGCTTCCCGGAGTTCGAGTCGACCTGGAGGTACGACGAGAGGCGCAAGCTGCTCCTGCTCTCGGTCAACCAGGTCCAGGACATCGGCGGCGGCACGCCGGCCGTCTTCCGGACGCCGGTCGAGATCGGCGTGCGCGACTCCAAGGGACTGCGCACCGAGCGTCTGTCGATCGAGCGCCGGCGGCAACTGTTCGAGATCCCGGCCGTGGAGAAGCCGCTCTTCGTCCGCTTCGACGAGCACAGCTGGATCCCCAAGCGGCTCGACGAGCGCAAGTCCAGCGAGGAGTGGCTCGCGATCGCGCAGGGCGACGACGACGTCAACGGCCGCCGGGATGCGGTGAAGGTGATCGCGAAGGTCCTGGAGAAGGCATCCCCCGGGGAGGAGAGGGAACGCCTCCTCGCGGCCCTGCTGCAGCGCCTCGCGAGCGATCCGAGCAGCGCCGTCCGCGATGCGGCCGCGACCGGGCTCTCCTCCGTCCGCGACCCGGCCGCCGTGGCGGCGCTCTCGAAGGCCGCGAGCGAAGATGCCGAAGCGCGCGTGCGCTGCGCCGCGCTCGCGGCTCTGCGCGGCCTCGGCAAGGACGCCGATCTCGCCGAGCTGGCGTTGCGCGAGTACCGTGCGGCCTTCAGCTGGGGTACGATGGCCTCGGCGGCCGCCCTGTACATCGCCGCACACCCCAACGGAGCGCTCGATTGGCTCCGCGAGCAGATCGCACTGGATTCGCCCCAGGATGCGCTGAGGAGTCGGCTGATTCCGCTGCTCGCCCAGACCCGGGATGCGCGGGCGCTCCCGCTCCTGCTGCGCATCGCGCTCGACGAGCGCGCTCCCGAGGCCGGGCGCGCGGCCGCCGCGCGGGAGATCGGTGTCCTGGGCCGGGGCGATCAGGGAGCCCGCCGCGCGCTCGCGAGCCTGCTCTCGGCGCACTCCTGGCGCGTGCGTCGCGAGGCGATCGCGGCTCTCTCCGCGCTGCGGGATCCCGGCGCGCTCGAGTCTCTGCGCGACCTCCACGCGCGCAGCGCCCTCGAGCCCGAACGCATCGCGATCGAGGCTGCCCTGCAGGCGGTCGCCGGCGACGGATAGACCTCCTCCGCGTGTCGCGCCCCGTCCACGGCCCGCTCCTCGCCGACATGCATCTCGCCCTGCTCGCCGAGTTCGGGGCGCTGTCCATGTACGGCTACCTCTCGCGCCGAGCCCGGGACGTCGAGCTATCCGGGCTCCTGGCGCGATTTCGGCACGAGGAGGAGGAGCAGATCGATTGCCTGCGCGGGTTGATGCAGGAGCTGGGCGGGCGGCCGCCGGCGAGGAGCCTGCGGCGTCGCTTGGCGGCCTGGCTGCTCTATCTGGCTACCTGGATCGGCGGGACGCGGATCGCGCTCCGTCTGTGCCTGGAATCCGAGGAGACGATCGCCCGCTGGTATGCGCAGTACGCCCGGCACCTTGTGCGAGCCGGCCTCGTCGAGCACGCCGGGACCTGCGAGGCTCTCTCCGTCACCAAGCGGCGTCACGCTCTCGCTCTCCAGGCCTGGGTCGGGCGCTAGAGTAGAATGGGACCTGGCTGGCGGTATGTCGCCGGCCGGGACCACGACGAAGGAGGAAGCCATGACCGAACCGACCCTCAGCGGCATTCCGCGGATCGGCGACACCGCGCCCGACTTCAAGGCGCCTACGACCCAGGGCGAGATCCAGTTCAGCGAGTGGCAGAAGGGGAGCTGGGTGATCCTGTTCAGCCACCCAGCCGACTTCACCCCGGTGTGTTCGACCGAGCTGGTCGAGTTCGCCAGACGCAGCGCCGAGTTCGAGAAGCGCAACACCAAGCTGCTCGGACTCTCGGTGGACTCGATCCACAGCCACCTCGCGTGGCGCGAGAACCTGAAGCAGATCCTGGACGTCGAGATCAACTACCCGATGGTCGCCGACATCTCGATGGACGTCTCGTACAAGTTCGGGATGATCCACCCCGGCGCCTCGGCGACGGCGACCGTGCGCGCCGTCTTCGTCCTCGATCCCAAGCGCACGATCCGGGCGCTCGTGTACTACCCGATGAACGTCGGGCGCAACGTGGACGAGATCCTGAGGTTGCTCACCGCGCTCCAGACCGCGGACCAGAATGCCTGCGCCACGCCGGTGAACTGGAAGCCCGGAGAGAAGGTCGTCGTGCCGCCGCCCAAGACCGAGGCCGAGGTGCGCGAGCGCTCGTCGCACAAGGAATACGAACGCCTGGACTTCTACCTGAACAAGAGGACCCTTTGAGGCGAGGCTGCCCATGCCCTGGATCCGCACGATTCCTCCGGAGCAGGCGAGCGGGCCGCTGCGCGAGTCGTACGACCGGGCCGTGGCCCGTGCAGGTCGGGTCTTCGCCATCGTGCGGGCGATGAGCCTCGCGCCCGAGGTGCTCGACGCCTCGATCGGTCTCTATCGCAAAATCATGTTCGCTCGCGACGGGATCTCTAGGCGACAGCGTGAGATGATCGCGGTCGTCGTCAGCGTGACGAACGGTTGCCATTACTGAATCCAGGCCCACGCATGGGATCTCCGTGCCGAGGTCCCCAAGTCGCGAGAAGACGAAGAGTGGGTCCGAGCCGTGGCGAGCGGCTGGAGGACGGCCGTTCTCCGACCCGAGGACCGAGCGCTGTGCGATTACGCCGAGAAGCTCACCCTCGTCCCGCGTCAGATGGGCGCGGCCGACATCGAACGCCTGCGTGCCGCGGGATTCGACGACCACGCGATCCACGACGCGATCCAGGTGACGAGCTACTTCAACTACATCAATCGAGTCGCCGACGCGATGCACGTCGAGCTCGAGCCCGGGATGGAACCGTATCCGGATCCGGGATAAGGCACGGAACCGAGAAAAAACCGGCGCGCCTCGCCCGGGAAGACCGTGGAGCGAGGCGCGCGCGCCGGGAGAGCCCGGCTCGATTCAGATCTTCAGATCGCGGATGTCGTCGACGCAGAAGTCGATGCTGACCTCCTGGTCGATGTTGATGACGCGGCCCGTTCCCTTGAAGCGATTGAAGATCAACGCTCCGTGCACGACGCGGCCGTCCTTGAAGTGCATGGTGACCTTGTCGGCGGTGCGCACGCCCAGGAGCGTGTCGTAGATCTTCTCGGGTACCAGTTCGCGGTTCTTCTTGCTGCTTGCGGTGCTCATGGGGTATCGGGCCGTCGAGGCTCGCGGGGGGCGGTTCAAGAAGCGACGGCGATGGGTTTGGGAAGGATCTCATCCAGGCGAGGGATGAGCAGACCGGACCAGGTCTCGAAATTTGCGCCCTTGGCGAGCATGGCTCTCAGTTCGTCGGTAGCGACCAGACGTCCTTCGAGCTGGTCCCTTTCGCGGATCTCCACGGATCCTTGGACGGTGATGACTTGGACCACGCCTACGTGTACCGCACCTACCCCGTTGGAGTCATCGTTGAGTATGCCCACGCGGCGAACCTCGTACGTGCCTCTTACGGCCAACTCTTCCTCGACCTCGCGACGAGTGCCCGCATCGATGGGGTTGCGGCCCGGCCGCGGCAGCGATCCCGACTCGAGGTCTTCGGGATTGATGTGACCGCCGATGCCGATGGAGTGCTTCTCGAAGAGCCTCGCTTCACCTCCGGCTCCGAGACGGCGAAAGAGCAGCACGCGGGCGTCGCACTCGACGATCGAGTAGGGGATCACCTGCTTCAGATCGGGCCTGCGCTCGGCGTAGGCGCGTTCGACGAAGAAGCCCTCCCGGGCGACCGCCGACTCGAAAGCTGCGAGAGAAAACGTCGATCCAGCATGGGACGACATTCCGCTCGCCGAAGGCGAGACTTCCGCGAAGGGCAGGAGGCCGTGCGGATAAAAGTCCGGGAACAGGGCGTTCCGGGGAACGACGAAGACGAACTCCATGGCGGTGACGGCGAGTGGAGGAGGCGTGCGGGAACCTGCCTCCAACACACGAGGCCCCGTACAAGGGGCTGGCAGGGGTGTCGCGATTCTACGCGATCAGGCCCGAATCGTCAATAGCCGGGACCATTGGAGTGTCCGACCCCCAGCATCTTGTGGTACCTCGATTCGGACAGCGGATCCTCCTCCCCGTCCCGGGAAAGTGGAGGTGGCGTGAGAGGCCGTGTAAGCCGGATCCTGTCCTTCCCGAATGGGAAGGGGCGGCCATTTCTCTGGGACCGGACTCGCGTCCGGCCTCGAACGGTCTACCCGGAAGGAGCGTTGCGCAGGTCTACGCGGTCCTTCCCTATTTGGCCTTTCTCCGGGTGGGGTTTGCCGTGCCAGCCCTGTCACCAGGACTGCGGTGCGCTCTTACCGCACCGTTTCACCCTTGCCCGCAGGAGCCATCGCCCGAAGGCTCGACCCTGCGTCGGCGGTCTTTTCTCTGTGGCACTTTCCCTAGCCTCGCGGCCGGTTGCTGTTGGCAACCACCCTGACCTGCGGAGTCCGGACTTTCCTCCCCGCACGCTCCCCAGCGGGGAGCGCGCAGAGCGGCCGCCCCGGCCTCTCACGCCTCCATCAGTCTACGAAAGGATCACCCCGGCTGCATCCTTCAGGCTCCTTGCCGCTTCCGGGGTCGGCCTCTACCCTGCGATCTTCGGAGCTTGGCGCGGCCCGCGCTGCCCATGAGCGAAAGCGAGCCCTTCGTCACCTACCTCGAGCTGCGCGAGTCCACCGCAGAGGGTGAGGCAGGAGCCGGCCTCTCGCACAAGGCCGCAGGCCTGGTCCTGCTCCACGTCCTCGAGCTGGCGGCGCACGGCGAGCCGCGCGGCGCTGTGACGATCGTGCACGACGCGGGCGAGCACGGCGGCCGCTATCTCCGGCTGGCACGAGGACTGGCCTCCGCGGGTTGGTCGGTCGCGCTGCCCGATCTTCGCGGCCACGGGCGCTCCGAGGGCGAGCGCGGACACAGCGCAGGGATCCGCGAGGTCTTGCGCGATGTAGGCGACGTCCAGGATCACCTCGCGTACCGCCAGCCGGAAGCCCCCAAGGTCCTGATCGGGCAGGGGCTGGGCGCCTTGTACTGCCTGGCCTACGCGTGCGAGCGCCCCGAGGGGGTCGCCGCACTCGTGCTCTCGGCCCCGCTGCTCGAGCCTCGGTTCGAGATGCCGCAGCCTGCTGGCGGCCTCTTGAAAATGCTGAAGAAGGTCCGGCCGACCTCGCCGGGTCGAATCGGCTGGACGAGCGAGCAGCTCACGGGAGACGCGGAGGAGCGCAGGTCGAGGGGCGATGACGCTCTGGTCCACGACGTGATCACGGTGAGATCCGGTGCGCAGGCCGAGGAGGCGGCGCGCAAGTACCCCCCGAGGATCGCGCAGCTTCCGATGCCGACCCTCGTGCTCCAAGGCGATCGTGACCCGATCGCGCGTGCCGAGGTCGCGCGCTCCCTCTCCGGGCCGTCGCTCGATGTCCAGGTCTTCGAAGGTCTCTCGCACGACCTCTTCCACGAATCGCGCGCGGGCGACGTGATCGCCGTCGTGACGGCGTGGCTGGACGCGAAGCTGCCCCGCTAGCGCGGCTCGCCCGCGGCGATCCAGTCGCGCAGGATCACCAGGGCGCTGAAGCTGTCACGGCGCGCGCGCCTCTCATCCGCGCGCAAATCCGTTTCGCGCAAGAGATCCTCGGCCGCCTTGGTCGAGAGGCGTTCGTCGTGGAGGACGACTTCCAGCTCCGAAAAGCGCGCGGCGAGGCGCCCCGCGAAGGCCCGGACTTCTGCGGCGCGCGCACCTTCTCCTCCGTCCATGTGCAGCGGCAGGCCGACGAGGAGGACCGAGACGTCGCGCTCGGCGAGCAGCCGATCGATGTGATCGAACAACGCGCTCTCGCTCCCGGGTCCTCGCCAGGTATCCAGGGCGCGGGCTGCGATGCGCAGCTCGTCGACGACAGCGAACCCGGCGCGCTTCGTGCCGTGGTCGATCGCCAGGACGCCGCCCTTGCGCGTCATTCCACTACAGGAAGGAAGAACCGTCCTTCTCGAGACGGGCCACGATGCGGCGCACCTCCTGCGAGCGCTCGCGCGGGCAGACGAGCGTCGCCTTCCCCGCACGCACCACGACCAGGTCGCGGACGCCGATCAACGCCGTCAGCTCGCCTGCCCGCCCCCACACGACACAGCCCGAGGATTCCTCGCCGAGGACCCGCACGCCGCCGGCCGCGCAGTTCCCATCTCCGTCGGAGGGCAGCACTCCGGGCAGCGCTGCCCAGGATCCGACGTCGCTCCAGCTGAATTCGACCGGGAGCACGCGGACCCCCGCCGCCTTCTCGAGCACGGCAACGTCGACGGACACCGAAGGGAGCGAGGCATACGCTGCCGCAAAAGCGCCCGCGTCCGCCGCGCTCGAAAGCTTGGCCATCAGGTCCCCCGCGTGCTCGCGCAGGGCATCCAGGATCACATCCGTGCGCCACACGAACATCCCCGAGTTCCACAAGTGGTGACCGCCGGCGAGGAACGCCTCCGCGCGCGCGCGGTCGGGCTTCTCGACGAAGCGTTCGACCTCGCAGACCGGCACGCCCTCGCGCACGCGCAGACGCGGACCGGCCTCGATCCAGCCGTAGCCCGTCGACGGTGAGGTCGGACGGATCCCGAACGTCAGGAGCGCTCGGCTCTCCCGCGCCTCCTCCGCGGCGGCGAGCAGCGTCCTCCGGAAGTCCGCGGCGGGAGCGATCACGTGGTCGGAGGGCAGAACGGCCTGGACCGAGGCAGCGTCGCGGCGCCCGATCTCGAGCGCGGCCCAGGCGACGGCGGCCGCCGTGTTCCGGCCGGCCGGCTCCGCGAGCACGTTTTCGGGAGGAACCCTGGGCAAGTGCTTCCTGACCAGGGCGACGTGATCCCGCAACGTGACGACGAGCACTCGCTCCCAGGCGACGGCGCCTCTCAGACGCGCCGCGGTCTGCGCGAGCAGGGAGCGCCCGCCTGCGATCGGCAGGAACTGCTTGGGCAGCGCCCTGCGGCTCGCCGGCCAGAAGCGCGTGCCCGACCCGCCGGCGAGGACGACCGCCCAGAGGCTCGGCTGGCGCATGAGTCCGCAGTGTAGGCCGCGCGGGCACGCCTCAGGAATCAGAATCGCGGAGGCAAGGGTGAGAAGCCGGGGAGAGGCAGGGATCGGTAGCGATCGGCTTGCGCGTAGACGCGCGTCCAGGGGTTCTTCAGGATCACCTTGGGACGGGCGAGATCGCCACGGATCGCCACCGAAAGCAGCTCCTTCTGGATCGCGTACAGGATCCGGGTCAGAGGGCCGAGCCGGTCGATCAGGCCGTAGCGCACCTGCAGGTCCTCCTTCAGGCCGCCGTCGAAGTCGACCCATCCGTTGCCGACGAGCTGCAGGATCGGGCTGTGGACCGAGATGTCGTCGGTCCAGATCACGCCATTCCGGACGCGGACGTTCGCCGCCATGCGGTCGAAGACGGCCTGGTCGTCGATGCCGAGCTGGGAGAACAGCGCCCTGAACACGGGCACCGACCACAAGCGTGACTCGCTCATCTGGATCGATCCCGAGCCCTGGATCTCGAGCACCTTGCGCGTGTCCCCGGTGAGGCGCAGGCGGCAATCGAGCTTGCCGCGCGTGGCGAAGCTCGTGTCGAAGAGGCCGCGGGAGAGCCCGGCCAGCTGGACCCCGCGCAGATCGAGAGCGAGCTGGAAGGGGAAGGGCTCCTCCAGGTCGATCGAGAAGGCGGTGCCGCCGCGCTCGGCCCCTTCGCCGAGCGGACGGATCGTGCCGCCTTCGAGCTCTCCTCGCAGGCTCTCGATCGACAGCCTGGGCTCGACATAGGTGATCAGCAGGCTGGCCTTGGCGAGATCCCGGTCGGCGATCGTGCCGTAGAGGTCCTCGATCCTGCACACGGCGCGAACGCGGCCGCCCTCGTAAATGAGCTCCTCGACCGTGGCCGAGGCCGAGCGGATCGAGAACGGGAGCCCGAGCTGCACCTGCATGTCGCTGGGCGTGACCTTCCCGCTGAACTCGAGCCGGGTGTCGCCCTGGCGCGGACCGGTGATCCGGACCCGCCCGTCTTCGAGGTCGATTCGGCCGCGCCAGCCCAGGGGCCCGAGCAGAGCGTCGAGCGTCTTCTCGTCGACGAAAGGGCGCAGGTGGTCCCGGTCCAACGGCAGGTTCTCGACGTGCGGGATGCGCGTCGTGAGCTCGAAACCCTCCGCTGTTGTCGCGATGCGCAGCTCGGTGAGATCGAGGGGTGTGTCGGCCAGGCTCGCCTCGATCTGGTGGCCGAGGAGCACTCTGTCCCGCACCCGAAGCTCGACGATTCCGCGCAGGCGGTCGAGGCGGAAGCTCTTCGAGGTCTGGAGGCTGTTCTCGCGCAGGAACAGCCAGTAGGTCTGGCTGGCCTTGGCGGGATCGTCGGCGAGGGCAATTTCCCCGGTGAAGTCGAGCGCGCCCTCGACGCTCAGCGCAGTCAAGTCCGCGCCCTGCACCTGGCCGGGTGAACGGATCGCTTCGCCCAGCGCACCGAGCAGGCTCTTGTTCGTCAGATCGATGCCGGCGCCGTGCAGGTGGAGCTTGCCCTCGGGGAATCTTGCGGTGACCGCGACCTGCGCGTCGCCGCTCAGAGCGCCGATCAGCGGTGCGAGGCGCGTCTCGGTCCGCACCTCCCCGTCCGGATGCTCCTCGAGGGCGGTCACGAGCACGCGCCCACGCACGGCGCTGGCGGGGACCCTGAGGTCGCGGGGCAGGAGCTCCGCCTCCCGGGACGTCACCTCGGCCGTGGTCGAGGCGGGAGCGCCCTCCGCGGTGCGGACCCGGGTGTAGGCGACGTCGGCAAACCCGCGCGGAGCGGCCAGGTCCAGCGCTGCCCCGATCGAGGGGAACTGCGTCACCAGGATCTTCTTGTCGTCGCCCGTGAGCGAGATCCTCCCGGCCCGGATGGAGAGAAACGCCATCTCGTCGAGCCGGAGCTTGCCGCCCGGAGGCGCGGGAGCGGACGGATCGGTCTGGAAGCGCAGCGACAGGCGCACATCCGAGGCCGTGCGCAGGCTTCCCTGCATTTCGGCTCCGAGACCGCGCTCGGAGCGCCCGTCGGAGAGGAACTCGAGCCGCCCACGCGCCCGGCTCACGGGGATCGGCGGGTCCCCAAAGCTCAGAGAGACATCCTGGAGGTCCAGTTCGAGGTGGGTCGCCGCGTAGTCCATGTCCACGGTGCGGACGACGCGCAAGTCGGCGGCGATCTCCCCTCCGGAAGGATGGAATGGCTCCCATGTGTCGGCGGGCGGGACCGCTCCCGAGAGGCCGACGAGGGCGGAGCGCAGACGATCGTCGACCGGCACGCCTCCCGCCTGGACGCGCAGGTCCAGCTCGACGTAGCCGTGGCCGGGCAGGTAGAGCGGCGCGTTGACCGGATGGGAAGTCACACGCCCGGTGGCGCGCAGGAAGCCCTGCCCGGGACTGCCGGAGACGTCCACGATGCCGAGCATCACCGGGCGCAAGCGCTTGGCGTCGAAGGCGTAGACGACCGAGCCCTTGAGTCCATCGACGGGGAGCGGGAATCCCTGGTCGCGCTCGCCGGTCGCGCGGCTCGGGAAACCGTGGTAGGTCAGCCCCGCCTTCCCCGAAAATGCGATTTCGAAGGCGGCCGCGAGCTTCTCGCCCAGGGGCTCGCCCGGGAGCCAGTCCCGCGGGCAGGCGAGACTGGCCCACAGCTCGACCTCGCCGCGCGGCTCGAGGGCCTGCCACAGGCTCTCGTCCGACGGCCGGTCCCCGAACAGGTCGATCATCTCGTGTGCGCACGGCAGGTGCGGCACGTGGAGCTGGCATGAGACGAGACGTCCCGGCTCCGCCGCATCCGCGAGCCGTGCGACCGCCTCGAAGGGGACCTCCCGCCATCGGCCGGACGATCGAGCTCGCGCAGTCCACGCGGCGAGGTTCCACAAATCCTCGGAGGACTTCGGCGCGTAGGTGGTCTCGAGGTCGAGGCTCACGCCCTCGATCGACTGCTTGCCGCCCGCGGCGAGGATGCGACCCTCGGTCAGCGCGACGTGCGCACGTCCGCGTGGCGGCAACCGTCCGTCGAGGAAGATCCGGCCGAAGGCCTGGAGCGCCAGGAGCCCCTTGGGCGCGAAGGGGCGCAGCCCATCGAGCACGGTCCCCTGCGGCAAGTAGTCCGTCGACAAGGGCACGCCGGCCGCCGAAGCGAGAACCTCGAAGGCGCCGGGCTCGAATTCCTGTCCGGCGAGGTAGATCTCGCCCGGCCCTCCGGGCGTGGACGAGAGGCTCGGGATCAGGCGACCCCGGAGGACCGACGGCCCGGCGGAGGTGCTGCGGAACGTGGCGTCGACCTGGCCGAGGGGCAGCCGCCCGAGGCGTTCCGTGTCGAGGTCGAGCTCGAGGCCGCGAATCGTGACCGAGGGCACGGCCGCGGTGTGTCGCTCGCCAGGCGCGCGCGGAGGAAAACGCGCAGCCATCGACTGCACCCGCTCGAAGAGCTTCGGCGAGAGGCGCACGTGGCCTCCGCGGACCTCGACGTCGGCGACGCGCAGCCCGCCTCCACGGAACGCGTCGATTTCGAGATCCGCCTCCTCGAAGAGCACGGCATCGCCGTCCTCGCCGAGCTTCACGCCGTACAGATGTACGCGCGAGTCGAACCAGGAGAGCGAGAGGTGATCGATCTGCAAGTCCTCTCCGGCGGGCCCCGCGCGCTCGGCGATCAGGCTCCGCGCAAGGTGGGTCAAGAGGCCAGTCTTCTCCGCCAGGAACAGGCCCGCGAGCGCCAAGAACGCCAGCCATCCCAGGGCCAGGACCATCCGGCCGAGGAAACGGGCGAGAGTGCGCATGGCCTCAGGGAGCGAGGCCCGGACGGCGGGCGAGCCCATGCGGGCCCGCCGGATGTGACGCCGACCGGCGGGTCCACGCGGACTCCGTGGGACGTGGGTGGGTCTGGCTCGGGACGTCGATCTCGGCGCCGCCGACGTAGGTTCGCCGCACGCGCTTGCCCACCGCGCACGCGACTTCGTAGGAGATCGTGTCGGCCCGGCGCGCGACTTCCTCGACCGAGATCGTCTCGCCGCCGTCCGTGCCAATCAGCGTCGCGACGTCGCCGACCTTCGCGCCGGGAACGTGGGTGACGTCGATCGTGAGGTAGTCCATCGAGATGCGTCCGATCATCAGCGCTCGCCGGCCGCCGACGAGCACCTCGCCGCGGTTCGAAAGCCGCCACGAGACGCCGTCGTCGTAGCCGACCGGCAGCGTGGCGACGCGCGTGGTGCGCTCGGCCTTCCAGGTCGATCCGTAGCCGACCGTCGCGCCGGGCGGCAGGTCCTTGAGGAACACGATCTGGCTGCGCAGCGACATCGCCGGGCGCAGGTCGCCGGCGCCGGGGAGGTCACAGGGCAGGATCCCATAGGCGCTGATCCCGGGCCTCACGGTGTCGTACCGCGGTCTCAGATCGGTGAAGATCGAGGCCGAGTTCGCCAAGTGGGTCCAGCCGCGCAGAAGGCCTTCCGCGCGCGCTGCGCGCAGCACGCCCTCGAACAGGCGCCCCTGCTCGGCCGTGCTCGCGGAGAGCGCCCCATCGGGCGCGCTGATGTGGCTCATGACGCCCGCGAGCTCGAGGTGGCTGGCTGCGCGGATCGCGCGCAGGAGCTCGAGCGCCCGCCCGGGAAGCACTCCCAGGCGTCCCATCCCGGTATCGACGTTGAGGTGCACCTTGGCGCGCAGGCCGAGCCTCTTGGCGAGGTCCTGCAGCATCGCGCAGCGGTCGGAGGAGTGCAGCGCGATGTGCACGCCGTGGCGCAGGGCGTCGGGCGCCTCCTCGTCGATGATCGTTCCGAGCACGAGGATCGGTATGCGCAGGCCCGAGGCGCGCAGCTCGAGCGCCTCTGCGGAGGTCCCGACGCCGAGCGCGGCGACGCCGCAACGCACGGCATGATTGGCCACGGCGACGGCACCGTGCCCGTAGGCGTCGGCCTTGACGACGAGCATCACGCGCACGCCGGAGCCGGCGCGGCGGCGGATGGCGGCCAGGTTGTGGGTGAGCGCGTCGAGGTCGATCTCGGCCCAGACCCGGTAGGCGCTCATGGCCGCACCATAGCGCTCCGGGGCGGTCGATCAACCGCCTCCCGACGTGTCCAACGGTGCTCGCGACGGCGGGGGAGCGAATCGAGCGGGAAAGCTCTGCGGGGTCGATGGTCGGTCTCTAGAATCCTGGCCCCCAAGGGGAGCAGAGCGGGCCGAGAAGAACGTCCCGAGAGAAGCACCTCGAGACCCCCCAACCGGCATGGTCGGATCCCTCCAAGTCGTCGCCGTCCTCCCGGCCTACAACCTCGAGAAGTCGATCGCCTCGATCGTGGAGCGCACTCGCCCCTTCGTCGACGACGTCCTGGTCGTCGCCGACGGCTCCCGCGACGGCACCGCCTCCGCGGCGCGGGCGGCCGGGGCGGTCGTGCCGGAGCCCGAGAACGTGCGCGGAAAGGGCTTCGCGATCATCAAGGGCATCGAGGCGAGCCGGAAGCTCTCCCCCGACGTGGTGATCCTGATGGACTCCGACGGACAGCACTTGCCCGAGGAGATCCCGGTCCTCCTGAAGCCGCTGGAAGAAGGACGGGCCGATCTCGTCTCAGGCTCCCGCATGCTCGGCACCCTGCGCACCTCGCGCATCAACGCGTTCGGCAATTGGGGCCTCAAGATCATCTCGTTTCTGGTGACCTGGAGGTGGCTGACGGACACGGAGACGGGCTACCGAGCCTTCCGCGCCGAGGCTCTCTATGCGATCCAGCTGAAGTCGCGCGGCTACGAGATCGAGAGCGAGCTCATGATGCGCGCGATGTACCGGGGCCTGCGCATCGTCGAGGTACCGATCACCGTGCCCTTCGCGGTGCCGGGGGTGACGGTGTGGGACGGTCTGAAGATCGGGTGGTACAAGGTCAAGATGGGCATGCGGCTGAGGCTCGGGCTGGAGTCGGCGTGAGGTTCGAGGAAGTCTCGGAGCGCGCGCGAAGGGCACGCGAGGAAGGCCGTGAGGTCGTCCTCGTGCTGGGCCTCGGGTTCGTCGGCACCGCAGTGGTGGCGAACCTCTCGCGGACCGAGCCACGGACAGAGCCTCGGGCCCACACGGGAGGTCGGCGGGCGTTCTTCGTGATCGGGCTGGACCAGGACACTCCATCCGGCCGGGACAAGGCGGCCAGCCTCGATCGCGGTCGATCGCCGACCTACGCCGACGATCCCAGCCTCGGGCAGGTGATCTCCGCCGCCGCGGCCGAGCCCAAGGGGCTCGTCGGAACCGTCGACCCGCGCTGCCTCGCGCTCGCGGACGTGGTCGTCTCCTGCATCAACCTCGACCTCGTCCGCCAGCCGGGCCAGACCGAGGACCTCGCCTGCCCGACCGACGGCTACGCCGCGGCGATGCGGAGGGTCGGGGAGCACATGCAGCCGGGGACGCTCGTGTGCATCGAGAGCACCCTGCCGCTCGGCATGTCCGACCGCGTGATCTACCCGGCGCTGTGCGAGGGGCAGCGCAAGCGCGGGGTCGATGTCGAGGCTTCACCTCCGCTCCTCGCCTTCTGCTACGAGCGCGTCATGCCCGGGCCGAACTACCTCGACTCGGTCAACAACTACTGGCGCGCCTACGCGGGGATCGACGAGAGGAGCGCCGACCGCGCGCGCGATTTCCTCTCGAAGTACGTCCACATCGAGAAGTACCCGCTGTGGCGCCACAAGACCATCCGCGCGGCGGAGATGGCCAAGCTGCTCGAGAACTCCTACCGGGCCACGAACATCGCCTTCATCGAGGAGTGGGCGCGCCTGGCCGAGGACGTCGGGGTCGACCTGTTCGACGTGATTCACTCCGTCCGGGTGCGCAGGGGAACGCACGACAACATGATGTTCCCGGGCCTCGGCGTGGGCGGGTACTGCCTGACCAAGGATGCGTTGCTCGCCGCTTTCGGGGCCGAGAGGCTGCTCGGCGTCGAGGCGAAGCTGCCCTTCTCGCGCCGCGCGATCCTGACCAACGAGTCCATGCCGATCCGCTCGGTCGAGCTGGCGCGCAGGCACTTCGAGGGCCGCCTCGCCGGTCGCAAGGCGGCTCTCCTCGGCGTCACCTACCGCGCCGGCGTCGCCGACACCCGCAGCTCGCCCGCCGAAACCGTGGCGAAGAGCCTGATCGCTGCAGGCGTCGAGGTGCGAGCCTGGGATCCGCTCGTGCCCGTCTGGGAAGAGGTGCCGCAGGCGAAGGGCTGTCGCGAGGCCGCGGATGCGCTGCGCGGAGCCGACATCGCGGTGATCTGCCTGCCCGACCCAAGCTACCGGAGCTTCCTGCCCGGGCTGCTCGCCGAGACGCTCCAGCCGGGCTCGATCGTCGTGGATCCGTGGAACATGGTCGCGGACGCGATCGGGGCGGAGCTCGCGCGCAAGGGCGTGCGGTTGGAGGTCTTCGGGCGCGGAGACGTGCCCGGGCCCTCGCCCAGGCCCGGGTCCGATGCTTCCGCGGGCAAGGGGACGTAGCGCGTGCGCCACCTCGTCACCGGCGCGGCGGGGCTCATCGGCTTCGAGCTCTCGCGGCAGCTCCTCGCGCAAGGAGACGAGGTCGTCGCGGTCGACATCGGGCTCAAGGGCGGCCTCGAGGACCTCGGCGAACTGCAGAGGGAGCATCCCAAGTCCCTGCGCGTCCTGCGCACGGACCTCGCGCACGCCGCGCGGTCTCTCGAGGGCGCGAAAGGGCGCTTCGACGCGATCTTCCACCTCGCCGCGATCGTCGGGGTGCGCTACGTCAGCGAGCACCCCTACGAGACGCTCGACGTGAACCTGCGCAGCACGATGAACGTCCTCGACCACGCGCTGGGGGAGGGTTGCAGCGCGCTCGTCTTCGGCTCGTCGAGCGAGAACTACGCCTCGGGCGTCGACGCGGGGTCGATCCCGATCCCGACTCCCGAGGACGTGCCGCTCTCGATCGCCGACATCGCGCTGCCGCGCTGGTCCTACGCAGCCAGCAAGATCGCCGGGGAAGCGGCCGTGTTCGCGGCCGCGCGGCAGGGAGGGTTCGCGCCCGCGATCGTGCGCTTCCACAATGTCTACGGGCCGCGGATGGGGCCGACTCACGTCATCCCGGAGTTCCTCCACCGCTGCCGGCAGCGCGTGAACCCCTTTCCGGTGTACGGAGAGGAACAGACGCGCTCGTTCCTCCACGTCGACGACGCGGGAACGGCGCTGCGGCTCGTCCTCACCGCTGCCTTGCGAGGCCAAGGCGGGATCACCAACGTCGGCTCGGGCGAGGAGACGCGCATCGGCGACCTGGCGCGCCTCGTCTTCGAGGTGACCGGCCACCGACCCCGGCTCGACCCCCGCCCGGCTCCGCCCGGATCGGTCGCGCGCCGCGTTCCCGATGTGGGCAAGCTGTCCGCGCTCGGGTTCCGGCCCCGCATCACGCTGGCGGAGGGCGTGCACGCCTGCTGGGCCGCTCTCGAGGGGCAGAGAACCAGCTGAAGAGTGGTCGTCCCGGGCCTGGAGCGCCTGCTTCGAATCCGAAGCGGCCTCGCGGCGTCGGTGACTAGCGCCGTCGCGGCTTGGCTGCGAACGGTCGCAGGTAGAGCGGAGCGATCTGGGACGGGGCCTGAGATCCCAGTCGCTCGAGGCGCGACGACCCGAGGGCGAGCAACGTGCGAGCCCGCGGAACCGCGGAGGTGCGCAGCCTGGCCTTCTCAGCGGCTGCGAACCCGGCCGCGTCGGCTGCGCTCGCGTCACCGAAGATCAGCCCGCTCGGTGGGAGTGCCGCGAGGACCTCCGCGGGGCGGAGCACGCACGGCGCGCGCAGCACCAGGACCTCGTCCTCGGTCCGGCGGTAGTGCGCGAAGTAGACCTCGCCCGAGCGGGCGTCGAGCAGCACCGTCGCCTCCTCGCCGGGGGCGAGTTCGCCGAAGGAAAGCGTCTCGCCCGAAGGCACGCCGCGCAGGGCCGCGCCGCTGCCGCGCGCGAGCCCGAGCGCTGTCGCGATCCCGACGCGAAGGCCGGTGTAGCTTCCCGGCCCCGTGCCGACGAGCACCGCACCGATTTCCCGCGGCGCAGCACCGAGCTCGCGCAGGATCCGGTCGAGCGCGGGGAGCAAGTCGCTCGCATGGGCGCGGCCGGTCTCCAGCGCCACCTCGAGCTCACGCTCCCCGGATCGAACCGCGACCGAGGCGGAGCTCGCGCTGGTCTCCAGTGCGACGAGGATGCTCTTCACGCCCCGATCTCGGCGGCGATCAGGTCGGCGAGCTCCTGGGCCTGCGCGCGGATGCGCTCGAGATCGGGTCCCTCCACCATGACGCGCGCCAACGGCTCGGTGCCCGAGTAGCGCAGGAGCACGCGGCCGTCCTCCCCCAGCTCGTTCTCGAGGCGGCGGCGGGCCTGCGCGACCCGCGGCAGGTCCGCGAGCGAAGGCTGGCGTGCGACGGGCACGTTGAGCAGCACCTGCGGAAAGGGCCGGTAGACGGAGACGAGCTCTGAAAGTGGCTTCTTCGTCTCGACCAGCACGCGCAAGACGCGGAGAGCCGTGTAGATCCCGTCGCCGATGTAGTAGTGGTCGGGGCCGAAGACAATGTGTCCCGATTGCTCGCCGCCGAGCTTCAGACCCTCGCGTCGCAGAGCCTCGACCACGCGCCGGTCGCCGACGTCGACCGTGACGACGCCGACGCCGACCTCGCGCAGCGCGCGGTGCAGGCCCCGGTTGCTCATCACCGTGGCCACGATCCGCGGATCGGGCATCTCGCCCTTCTTCATTGCATGCCGCGCGAGCAGGGCCAGGATGCCGTCGCCGTTGACGACCTCGCCGCGCTCGTCGACGAGGATGCTCCGGTCTCCGTCGCCGTCGAGGGCGAGTCCGAGCTGCGCGCCTTGCGAGCGCACCTCCTCTTGCAGCGCGGCCGGTTGGGTCGCCCCGCAGCGAAGGTTGATGTTGTCCCCGTCGGGTTCGGCCGCGATCGCGGAGACGACCGCTCCCAGGCGGCCGAGCGTGCGCGGTGCGACGCGGCTCGCGCCTCCGTTGGCGCAATCGACCGCGATGCGCAGGCCGTCCAGACGGAGTCCAACCGCGGCTCGGTCGACGAGGTAGGAGAGGTAGGCGAGCTCGAGACCGCTGTCGTGCACCGGGGAGGGTCCGTCGAGCCTTGTGGACGGACAGCGCCGGAGCTCGGCCTCGATCGCCCGCTCGGTTTCGTCGGAGAGCTTCTCGCCCTCCTCGGAGAAGATCTTGATGCCGTTGTCCTCGGCCGGGTTGTGCGAGGCGCTGACCATGGCCCCGATCCGGAAGCCCTCGAGGCGCGTCAGCAGCGCCAGGCCCGGCGTCGTGATCAGGCCGACGCTCGTCACCTCGAAGCCGTGCGCCGAGAGTCCGCGGGCGAGCGCCGCCTCGAGATCGGGCCCCGAGCGGCGACCGTCGTGGCCGAGGAGCGCGCGCGGACGGAGATCGCCCTTCTCGCGGCGGGGACCGGAGGGCTCCTGGCCGAGCACCTCTCCCAGGGCGCAGCCGAGCGCCGTGACCGCGGGCACCGTGAGCCAGCCCTCGCCCGCGCGCCCGCGGATCCCGTCGGTGCCGAAGATGCGTTCCTCCTTCAAGCTCTCCTCGAACCACGAGATTCTGCGTCCGGATCGGCCCCGAACAAGATGTCACAAGAGGTCAGGTTCACCGGGCAGGGCACTCCCGGAATGCGCGCGCGACGCGCGCGGCCTGCGCCATGATCGCGACATCGTGGACGCGCAGGATCGATGCGCCGCCGAGCACTCCCAGCGCGACGGCGGCTGCGGTGCCTCCCGCGCGGGCGTCGGCGGGACTCGGGGCGGCGCCCGAAGCGGCCTCGACGGCAGCGATGAAGGACTTGCGAGAAACACCCAGGCAGATCGGGAACCGCAGCGCGTGCAACTCGGGGAGGCGCACGAGCAGCTCGAGGTTGTGCTCGACCGTCTTGCCGAAGCCGATGCCGGGGTCGATCCAGATCCGATCGCGTTCGACGCCTGCCCGGAGGGCCGCTTCGGCGCGTTCGCGCAGGAACTCGAGCACCTCGGCGACGACATCGGCGTAGTGCGGCCTGGTCTGCATGTCGCGCGGCGTACCCTGCATGTGCATCAGGACGCAGGTTGCCCCGCGCTCGGCGACGAGCGCGAGCATCCCGGGGTCGGATCGCCCGGCGCTCACGTCGTTGACGATCGTCGCGCCGGCGTCGAGGGCGGCGCGGGCGACCTCGGACTTGGTCGTGTCGATCGAGAGGGCCGCTCGCGTGCTCTTCGCCAGGCGCTCGACGACCGGGAGGACGCGGGAAAGCTCCTCGTGCACCGGCACAGGCCTCGAGCCCGGCCGCGTCGATTCGCCGCCCAGGTCGAGGATGTCCGCGCCCTGCGCCGCGAGTTCGAGCCCGCGCTCGACGGCGCGTGCGGGGTCGAGAAACCTCCCTCCGTCGGAGAAGCTGTCGGGCGTGACGTTGACCACGCCCATCAGGCGCAGGGGATGCTCCGCGGGCCTCCCGTTCCCGAGGATGCGACCCTCCGTCGGGCTCGATTCCATCAGGCCGGCGAGAGACCCGGCGCCCCGGGCAGCTCGCCGGGTTTCGTGCGTGGTGCGCTCGCACCGCTCGCCCCGGTCGCTTTTTCGGCCGTGCTCCCGCTCTTGACCAAGGCTGGCGCGGGCCGCAGACCCTCGACGGGAGCGCCTTTCATGAGCCGCACGATCTCCTCGCCGCTGATCGTCTCGTAGACCAGGAGCGACTGCGCCACCTTCTCGATCGAGGCGCGGTTCTCGGACACGATCCGCTCGGCGGTCTGGTAAGCCTCCTTGAGGAGCCGCTCGACCTCCTCGTCGATCAGGCGGGCGGTCTCCTCGGAGTGCCACTTGCCGCTCATCAGCTCGGTGCCGAGGAAGTCCGAGCCCATGCGCTCGGCGTAGTTGATCGGTCCGATCTTGTCGCTCATCCCGAGCTCGGTGACCATCGCGCGCGCGATCTCCGTCGCACGGCGGATGTCGTCGGCTGCGCCGGCCGAGATGTCTCCGCAGAAGACCGACTCGGACACGCGGCCTCCGAACGCCCAGGCGAGCTGACCGAGCATCTTCCGCCGTTGCATGTGGTAGCTCTCCTTGTCGGGGAGGATCATGGTCGAGCCCAGGGCCCTCCCGCGCGGAACGATCGTCACCTTGTGGGGATCGTCGACGTCGGGCAGCACCGAGGCCAGGACCGCGTGACCGGCCTCGTGGTAGGCCGTGATCCGGCGATCCTCCTCCTCGATCTTGCGCGACTTCTTCTGGCGCCCGTAGCGCACCTTGTCGCGCGCCTCCTCGAGGTGCTCCATCGAGACCTCGTCCTTCTTCTGCAGCGCGGCCATGATCGCCGCCTCGTTGATGATCGCGGCCAGGTCGGCCCCGGAGTAGCCCGGCGTCGAGCGCGCCACGGTGGAGACGACGACGTCCGCGCCGACCTTCACCTTCTTCAGGTGGACCTTGAGGATCTCCTCGCGGCCCTTGACGTCGGGCAGGTCGATGACGACCTCGCGGTCGAATCGGCCCGGGCGCAGGAGCGCCGGGTCGAGCACGTCGGGGCGGTTCGTGGCGGCCACGACGATGATGCCTTCGTCGGTGCCAAAGCCGTCCATCTCGACCAGGATCGCGTTGAGCGTCTGCTCGCGCTCGTCGTGGCCCCCTCCCAGACCCGAGCCGCGCCGCCGGCCGACCGCGTCGATCTCGTCGAGGAAGATGATGCAGGGCGAGCTCTCACGCGCCTGCTTGAACAGGTCGCGCACGCGACTCGCGCCGACGCCCACGAACATCTCGACGAAGTCCGAGCCCGAGATCGAGAAGAAGGGCACCTCGGCCTCGCCGGCGATGGCCTTGGCGAGGAGCGTCTTGCCGCAGCCCGGCGCGCCGACGAGCAGCACGCCACGTGGGATGCGGCCGCCGACGCGCGTGAAGCGGCCGGGATTCTTGAGGAACTCGACCACCTCGCGGACCTCCTCCTTGGCCTCGTCCGCCCCGGCGACGTCGTCGAAGGTGATGTTGGTGTGATTCTCCTTGGTATAGAGTTGCGCGCGCGAGCGCCCGAAGGACATCACGCCGCCCGCCGCACCCTGGTTCCGCATCTGGCGCATGAACACCAGGAAGACCACGAAGATCAGCAGCCAGGGCACCCACATGAACAGGAAGTTCGTGAGCAGCGTGTTCGAGTCGCGCAGGGTGGTGCCCTTGTCCTTGCGGATGTCGAAAAAGAGCTGTTCGCGCTGCGCCCCTGCGGTGCTCAGCCGGGACAGCACCTGTCCCATGTCTCCGACGTCCTCGACCTCCAGCCACACCGTCCCCGAGGCGGCGGGCAGGAAGAAGACCGGCTCCGCCGGATGCGCCGTCCGCCACTCGGCCTCGGGCTTGGCGACCACGCGCACGAAGAGCCGGTCCCCGTGCTGATCTTCGGCGCGCGCGGGCCCGCCGGACGGGAGAGCGACCGCGGTGTGCTCGCCGTTCGGGTCCTTGGTCTCGCTGATGACGCGCACGAGCTCCGGCGTGTACCAGCCGCCATCGACGGCTTGGAGCAGAGCCTGGCTGCCCACGTGCTGGTAGGGCGACTGTGCCTTGATCTGCTGGTACAGCGAGGCCTTCTCGGCCAGGTTCAGCAGGCGCACCGTGAATTCCTTGCCGCCCTTGAACTCGCCGTTGATGTCGGTCGCCCCTTCGATCTTCTGGCTGTCGATCTCGCCGGTGTAGAGGAAGTACTCGTAGAGGTCCTGCGACAACACGAGGGTCTTGCTTCCTCGCCCGCCCATGGTGAGGAGGATCGCGACCAGCACGAGCACGAACAGGGCGTAGGAGCCGAACGAGCGCGCCCGGCGGGATTTGTCGCTCTGGGGGTTCTTGGGGTCGGGCATGGGTCTTTCTATCGGCGAGAGGCGCGCCAGCCTGCGGCCTTTCGTCGTGCGCCGCTCCATAGGATAGGAACGGCGCGGCTGCGAAGGGGCGCCTGGGGGGAAAAAGAGGCTGGGGCAGGAAAGCGGCCTGACCGGAGAGCAGAGGACGGGCGCTCTCGGGTCGGGGTCGGATCCGGTCCCGATCGATCCTGGGGCGATCCTCGGGGGTCCTGGAGCGGTCAGTCGGAAGGAGCGAAGAGGTCGAGCACCAGCTCCTCGGCGATGTGGCGCAGCGCCCGATCCCGCGCCTCGAGCTCGTTTTCCGACCTGCCGACGAGATAACCCACCGCCGCGGCGGCCTTGAAGGGCCCACGCCGGGGCTTCTCCGACCCCCGGCTGTACAGGCCAGCCTCGACCTCGATGTACACGCCGGTCTCGAGCAGCTGGTTGTCCCGGCTGCGGATGCCGGAGCGGTGCTGGTAGGTGTGGATCTTCCCCCGCACGAGGACGTCGGCGTTCCGGGTCTCCTCGATCGGCGCGTCCGACAAATTGCGCAGGGCGCGCGAAATCTCGTCGTGCAGGGGGCGCTCCAGATCGCGTTCGTAGGAATCGTTTCCGAAGATCTCGAGGCTCACGCCCCGGTGGCGCTCGGCGACGCGCAGACCTGTGGAGTAGCCGCATCCGCCCGCGAGAGCGGCACAGAACAGCGCGGCTGCGATCCTACGAGCGCCAGGACCGCCGCGGGACCCGCTCACGGCTTCACTCCGCCCTGCGCGGCCACTTCGCTCGCTCGGGGAGGCAGGCTCTCGAGGAAGCTCTCGGCGCGCCTTGCGCGCTCCTCGTCGCCCGCCTGGTGCGCTTCCTCGATCGCCCGCTGCGCGTGCCGCCGCGCTCCGTAGGAGTTGTGGACGCGGTTGTAGAACGCGGCGATGATCCGATCGCCGTCCGAGAGCCGCCGGAGGCAATCGGTGAGGTCGAGGCGCACTTTGGGCTCAAGCTCGTGGCCCGGATAGGCGCGCAGCCATTCCTCGAGCTCCCGGCGGGCGCGGAGCATCGCGCTGCGGTCGTACTCGGGACTCTCGATGCTCAGCAGGCGCAGGCGCGGGATGTCGGCCTGGCTCGCGGCGCACAGCGGGCTCGTCGGATGGTTGAGGACCAGCCTCTCCAGCCGGTCGATCGCGAGGAACCACTCCCGTTCGTCGGAGTAGATCCGCGACAGCGCCGCGTAGGCCTCGTCGCAGCGCGGAGCGCGCGGGTAGTTGAGGATCAGGTACTCGAGCACCTCCTGGGCGTCGTCCTGCCGGTTGTAGAAGAACAGGAAGTGCGAGTGATTCTTCGACAGCGACATACCGATGTCGCCCAGGAGTTCCCCGGCTTCCGCGCGCTCGTGGTGCAACGGATACTTGGAGTCGAGCTTCTTCACCAGCCGGTACGCGTCCATCGGCTCTCCCAGCTCGTTCATGCGCCGCGCCGATTGGATCCCAGCGGTGACCGCGAGCTGCCGGGGCAGGTCGAGGTCGACCAGATCGGCCAGGTCCTGGGGGTCCGCTCCCGGGGTGGACAACTCCCCGATGCGCCGCTCGGCGGCCTCCTCCATCAGCGTCTGGACCTGCTCGCGCATCTCGGTCGGCAGACCGTTCGCGGCCGCTGCCGAGCGCATCCATTGCAGCGCGCGTTCGGTGCGGCCGGCGGCGAGGTCCTCGCGCGCTCGCTCGAGCGCGTGGGGGACACGCTGGGCATCGAGCTTCTTGGGGATCCTCTCCGGGCTCCCCGGCAGCCAGCTCGAGATCGTCGCACAGGACGGTGCGAGGGCGAGCGCGAGGAGGACGAGGGCGGGCGGTTGGTGTCGCTTCACGTGGGTCACGCGGTCAGATCGCCTCGGCGGCTTCGCCGGGCGCGTTGCGGTTGGGGACGGACAGGAAGACGCGGTGGGTGCGTGGTCGCGTCTCCAGATGGTAGTCGAGAAACCTCCCCGTGAAATCGCGGACCCGGTCGATGCGCTCCTGGGGGAGTCCCTCGCCCGCTGCGGCGCCTGCGGCGAGAAGGGCGAGCGCGTCGGCGAGCGTCTGGACAGGTAGCGTCCCGACGCGGCGCCCGGAAGCGCGCGCATCGTGCGCGCAGCTGCGGCACAGGCGTCCACCCGCGCCGGCCGAGAACGCGGCCCTGGGCCCCTCGCGATCCCGGTCGTGACCCTCCGGAGCTGCGAGGGGGGGCGCCGTACCGCCGCAGGCGGCGCAGGCCTCGAGCGCCGGAGCCAGACCCAGGCTGTCGAGGAAACGCAGCTCGAACGCGATCAGGCAGGTGTCGGCGGATCCCTTTCCGACGTGCAGTCCCTCCAGGCCTGCCTCGAGCAGGTCGAACAGCCCCGGATCGGGATGCGCGGGGCGCGCCGCCAGATCGGCGAGCTCGAGCATCGCGCACGCGGCGAACCAGCGCGAAGGGTCCGCGGGAATCGCGCGGCGGCGCTGCAGGATCGAGCCCGCGCGCAGGTTCGAGAGCTCGCGCCGGGGGTTGTGGTCCCACTCGATCTCCAGCGTGTCGAGGAAGTCGAGGACGGCGAAGTAGCGCGAGGTCGGCCTGTAGGCGCCCTTGGCCATCAGGTGGACGCGCCCGTGCTCGCGCGTGCACAGGTGGACGACGAGCGAGGACTCGCTGAAGGGGTAGCGCTTCAGGAGCAGGGCGCGGTCGCGGACGATGGCCACGCGAAGATCCTACTCCCCGCATGGTTTCCGGCGATCAGGCGACAGCCTCCTGACGGACCGGGCGCAGGCTGACCTTGATCACGCGCCGATCGCTGGCTTCGAGGACCGTGTACTCGAACGCGCCCGCGGTGAAGGTCTCGCCGCGCTTGGGGAAGCGGCCCAGCCGGGCGAGCACGAATCCCGCCAGGGTCTCGAAGTCGCCGTTTTCGGGGATTTCCGCGGCGAGCTCCTCGTTGACCTGCGACACGCGCAGGCTCGCGTCGATCTCGACCCGGCCGTCGGAGAGGCGGCGGAAGGGCTGCGGAACGACCTCGTCGAACTCGTCGTGGATGTCGCCGACGATCTCCTGGATGATGTCGCCCAGGCTGACGAGTCCGGCCGTCCCGCCGTACTCGTCGAGGACGATCGCGAGCTTGATCTTCTCACGCCGGAACTCGGCCAAGAGCTCGGACAGTCGCTTGGTCTCGGGGACGAAGTAGGCCGGACGCAGGATCGCGCGCAAGGGCTGGTCCGACATCCCGCGCTCGCCCGCCGCCTGCAGGACGTCGCGCGCGGTGACCACCCCGACGATCGTGTCCAGACTGCCGTCGAAGACCGGGATGCGACTGTGCCCGCACTCCGCCATCCGGCGGGCGGCTGCGAGGATCCCCTCGCCGATCTCCACACCATGGATCGCCGTGCGCGGCGTCATCGCTGCGGAGATGTTGACGTCGCGGAACTCCATCACGTTGCCGATGATCTCGCGCTCGGTTTCGTCGAGGTCGCCGGAAATCTCGGAGTCCGCGATCACATCGCGCAGCCCCTCGACGATCTGGCGCGAGGAGGCGGGGTCCTGGCGCAGGCCGACGACACGCATCAGGGCTCGACTCGAGGCTTCGAGGGCGCCGACCAGCCAGCGCAGGGGGATCTGGATCAGATGGAAGGCAGGGAGGGTCCACAGGAGCAACCGGTCGCCCAGGCCCAACGCGATCACGGTGGGCAGCGCATGGGACGCGAGCAGGATGCTCGGAGCGGCGATCAGGACCGTCAGCAGGATCGCGCGGCCGTCGACGGGTGCCGCGCCCGCGAGCCACCGGAGGAGCTCCGTGGCGAAGGCAAGCTCGCAGGTGACCTCCAGGATCCCGGCGCTCGTGGCCAGGCTGTCTGCCCGAGCCAACAGGGGCTCGATCCGCGCTCGCTGGCGCTCGGACAAGCTCTGGGATAGCACCCTCTGAGGGTGCGAATGAAGAAGCGAGGAACGCAGTACCGCGAACAGAGCCGCCAGGAGGAGGAATGGCAGGGTCCACAGAGCCGCTCCCAACAGGTCGGTCCATTCGGAGGGCCAGGGCAGAGGCGGCGCGGTCTCCAGGAAGAGGGAGGCGGTCCGAGTCATCGGATTGACAACAGCCCGTTCATGCTAACTGCCAGGGTGCGAGAAGACCTTCAGGGGAGTGGCGAGCACGTTTCGAGATGGAACCGCTCAGTTACGATTCCGAAACTTGGGCTGTCACGAAGACAGAACTGATGCAGGATCGTCCGCTGGGAACGGACACAAGCCCATCAATTCCAGTGTATTGCATCGATGGTCTGCGCAAGTCTCGCACTGGCACGACGAGTGCCTGGGCGCGCCCATGATCTCCTCGATCCCTGCGCCTTCAATTCCTCTCCGACCCCCCATCAACCTCGGCATCCTGGCCCTGATCGACCAGCGCGGGACCCTTTCGGACGCAGGAGCCGACGAGACCTCGACTGACGTCGGGGCGGGGATGGAGACGTCCCTGATGGCGCTCTTTCGCGACTGCCGCGGGGCGGCCGAGTTCCAGGCCCTCTACGAGTACACCCGCGGCGGGCTCCTCGGGTGGATCACCGCGCTCGTGCGCAACTGGGGTCTTGGGGAGGACCCTCTCGATCTACTCCAGGACACCTTCGTCAACATCTACCGCTATGCCGGCGGCTTTCGAGACGAGCAGCCGGCGAGCTTCCGCGTCTGGTCGCGCAGGATCGCCGCAAACGTCGCCCGACGCGCACGGATGCGAAGAAGCGAGGGATCGCTCGAGAGCATGCCCGAGGGCCTCCAGGAGCCAGTCGACCGACGCTGCGGGCCCAGCGAGTGCCTCTGTCGTTCCGAGGAGGAGCGCTCTCTCGCTCGGGCGTGGATGATCGTCCTCTCGCAATACTCCGCCGCCGTCCGGAAGCTCCGCGATCGAGACCGGCTGGCCCTCGACCTCATCGAGGTCCGCGGCCTCTCCTACGCGCAGGCCGCGGCCCGACTGCGCGTGGGTCCATCCAACATGAAGATGATCGTGTTCCGTGCCCGCAAGCGGATCCGGGCCGACATCGCCCGGGGACTCGAAGGCTCGCGCAGGTCAGGGCCCCGGGCTGCGTTCTGAAGCAGTCCGCGACGCTGCAGCATGGGTTCGCCGCGAGGGCTTGGTAGCCTCTCGGCATGGGCGTGCACCTGTCCGTGGTCATGCCGGTCTACAACGAGCGCTACCTCGTTGCCGAGTCGATCGCGCGTGTCCTGGCCGTCGAGAGTCCGCTCATCTCGCGTCTGGACCTGATCGTCGTCGACGACGGCTCCCGGGACGGCACCCGCGAGATCCTGCGGGCCATCGCGGCTCAGCACCCGGACCGGATCACGTACGTCGAGCATCCCGAGAACCGCGGCAAGGGCGGTGCCGTGGCTAGCGGTGTCGCGCTCGCCCGAGGCGAGGTCACGGTCATCCAGGACGCAGACCTGGAGTACAACCCCAGGGACCTGCCCCTGCTGATGGCCCCGTTCGTGAACGACGAGGCCGATGTCGTCTATGGTTCGCGGTTCCTCTCAGGCGACTATCGCCGGGTGCTGTACTACCGGCACGCGCTCGGGAACAGGCTCCTGACGACGATCTGCAACCTGCTCACCGACCTGAATCTCTCCGACATGGAGACCTGCTACAAGGCCGTGCGCACGCCGCTCCTGCAGTCGATCCCGATCCGGAGCCGCGACTTCCGCATCGAGCCGGAGCTGACCTTCAAGCTCAAGAAGCGCGGCGCCCGCATGTACGAGGTGCCGATCTCCTACGCCGGCCGCACCTACGAGGAAGGCAAGAAGATCGGCTTCGTGGACGCGATCCGCGCCTTGGGCGCGATGCTGCACTGGTGGCTGATCGACGACATCTACAAGCCCGACGAGTACGGCTCGAACATCCTGGTCAGCCTCTCGGACGTGCCCAAGTTCAACCGTTGGATGGCGGATGCCGTGCGCCCGTCTCTGGGCGCACGCGTGCTGGAGCTGGGCGCCGGCATCGGGAACATGACACGCAACCTGTGTCCGCGCGATCTCTACACGGCCTCCGACATCAACCCGCACTACCTGGATTACCTGAGGCGCTCGTTTCCGTCCCGGCCCTACCTCGACGTGCGCCGGATCGACCTCGCCGACTCGCGCGACTTCGCGGATCTGTCCGGGCGCTACGACACGGTCGTGTGCCTGAACGTGCTCGAGCACGTCAAGGAGGAGGCCACGGCTCTCGCCAACATGCGCGCAGCCCTCTCGCCCGGGGGCAGGGTGGTGATCCTCGTCCCGCAGGGGCCGGGGATCCAGGGCACGCTCGACGAGGTCCTGGGCCACCAGAGGCGCTACACGCGCGGCTCGCTCGGAGAGGCCCTGCGTCTGGGCGGGTTCGAGGTGGAGACGATGTTCGACTTCAACCGCGCGACGACGCCGGCCTGGTGGTTCAACGGACGCGTGCTGCGTCGCAAGCACTTCGGGAGGGTGCAGCTCAAGCTGCTGAACCTCTCGGTCTGGTGGCTGCGATGGATCGATCCGCTGCTGCCTTGGCACGGGGCCTCGCTGATCGCCGTCGCCCGCCGGAACTGATTCGTCCCGGCCCGCGGCTACTTCGGGGCGGGTGCGCGCGAGAGCTGTGCGAAGAGGAAGATCGGCCCGACCAGGAACAGGGCGAACATCGGAGGCGCAGCGCAGAGCGGATTGCCGGCCGGTAGCACGTCGAAGTCGCACAGCAGACGGATCGCGCACTCGGCCAGGGCCACGAGCAGCACGACTCCGATCTGTCTCATCCTGCCGCTGACGATCGTGCGCGGGTCGGTGACCATGAAGAACATGAAGAGCTGGTACATCGGACCCGTGACCGGACCCAGCTCGCCGCCCAGCGGCTGGTGGTTGACGAACGTGCGCGCCCAGGCGAGGACCACGAAGGCCGCCAGGTAGGTGAGCGTGATGTGCAGGACGCGCGCCCGCCAGACGGTGAGCAGTCCGACGGCCCAGATCACCGCCACCATGGCCGGATCATTTCCCCACTGGTGGCTGAGCATGCTCACCTGTCCCGAGGCGACGAGGAGCATCAGGCACACGCTGAAGTTCGTCGGGTTCCACAGGTGGCGCCCGCGGTACCGCAACACGTACTTCGAGGAGATCGCGAGGAGCGAGCAGACGGCGAAGGGCCAGAGCAGGCCGCCCGAGGGCTTCAGCAGGATGGCGACGCTGTTGCCGCTGATGTAGGCGCTGAGGAGGTTCGGAAAGCGCCCGGTGTGCAGGTGGTGCAGGACGGTCTCGGCCGCGATCGCCGTCGCGAGCGCGATCAGCCAGGGCATGTAGCTGTCGCCCAGGATCTGGAAGCGCCATTGGCCGACCACCAGGATGAGGGTCAGGAGGCTCGAGGAGAGCCAGCGCGGGTCGATCCCCTGCCGGGCTCCGATCGAACCCGCCGTGGTGGACGGAGCGCTCACTCGCGCGGCTCCTCCAGCGCGTTGACTCCCCCGGTCCGCAGCGAAGTCACGATCTGTTCGACCCCCGAGGGCCAGCGGACGATCGCCTTCTCCGGCCTCGAGGATCCCAGGCCGAAGTGCAGCGCGAGATCGTTCTGCGAGCAGAAGCCGCTCCCTGCCATCACGGTCTGCGTTTCTTTCGCCCCGTCGAAGAGGAGCGTCACCTGCGCGCCGACGGCGCTCCTGTTGCTGCGGGTCCCCGCGAGCGCGAGCCGGATCCAGCCCCTGTCCGGAGCGACCTCGTTCCGGTAGAGGAGCAGAGGTCCCTTCTGGTTGGCGATCGCGACGTCGAGCGCTCCGAGGTGGAAGAAGTCGGCGAACGCGACCGCGCGCCCGTCCAGGAGGTCGTCTGCGCCGACTGCCTCGGCCGCGTCGACGAAGCGCGACCGGCCCTCGTTCACGAGCACGCGCGAGCGCTCGTATCCCGAGAGGCTGCGGTCCGCCATGGGCGGCCACTGCCGCGCGTCCTCGGCGAGCTCCCCGCTCGCTCCGGCGATCTTCGACATCCCGTACCAGTAGTCGCGGTCCTTGCTCGCCGACACGAAGCCGTTGACCACGTAGAGGTCGGGCCTCCCGTCGTTGTTCAGGTCGCCGAACTGGGCCCCCCACGCCCACCCGCAGTCGGCGACGATTCCCTCGGCCACGTTCTGGAACCAGCCCCGGTCGGCCAGGCGGTTGATGCGCAGGTTGTTGCCCTGGAACAGGTAGCCGCTCTTCGAGATGTTCGTGACGTACACCCCCAGGCGCCCGTCGCACTCGAAGTCGCCGACGGCCACGGCCATCCCGCTCTTGCTGCTCTCGTCGAGACCGACGCCGCTTTTCAGCTCGAATCGTTCGCCCCGGACGTTCTCGAAGTACTCCTCCGGCCCGTAGTCGTTGGCCAGGTACAGATCCGGCCAGCCGTCGCCGTTGAAGTCCGCCGCCGCGACCGCGAGAGTCCAGCGCGTGCTGTCCGCTCCCGTCCTCGCGGTGACGTCCTCGAAGCGTCCGTCGCCGAGGTTCCTGTACAGGTAGTTGTGCCCGCCGTTCCGCGCGAACTCGAAGCTGGCCTGCATGATCCGCGTCGTCTTGAGGTGCCACAGGTCGACCTCCTCGCGGAAATAGCCCGCCACGTAGAGGTCCAGGAGGCCGTCGCGGTCGTAGTCGATCCAGCAGGCCGCGTTCGAGTTCATCCACCGCGCGAGCCCCGCCGCCTCCGTGACGTCGGTGAAGGTCGAGTCGCCGTTGTTGCGGAAGAGCTGGGGGTGGCCCCACTTGTAGAGGAAGAAGTCCTGGTCGCCGTCGTTGTCGTAGTCGGCCCAGATCGAGCCCATCGAGACGCCCCGGCCCTCGACGTTGACGTCCGCGACCCCCGCGCTGATCGCGATGTCGCGGAACGTGCCGTCGTGCTGGTTGACATAGAGCGCATTGGGCTGCCCGAATTCGCTGTTGGTCGCGTAGAGATCGGCCCAGCCGTCGCCGTTCGCGTCGCACACCGAGACCGACGCCCCCATCGCCGCGACGTGGGGCATGATGTTCGCGAGCATCGGGTCCAGGCGCGGCGCGTGGTGCATGAAATCGATGCCGCAGGCCTTCGAGCACTCGCGCAGGCGGAAGCCGAAGTCGTGCTGAACGGCCGCGGACTTGACGGGCTCCGGCCTGCGCCCCGCCCACCAGGCGAAGCCGATCAGGCCGGCGAAGCAGAGCGCCACGGCGGCCTTGAGCAGGGTCGGGGGGGACATGCGCGCCAGGAGCGCAGTCTAGCCCGCTCCAGCGGCATGCGGAATCCGCTAGAGTCAGCGCCGTGGCGTCGGAACCGGCACAGGTCGATCTCCTCGTCCACGGCGCAGCCGAGATCGCGACGCCGGCCGGAAACGCTCCGCAGGGAGGTTCGGCGCTCGGCCGGATCCGGGTCACGACCGGCGCAGCCGTGGCCGTCGAGGCCGGCCGGATCGCCGCCGTCGGCCCGGAAGCGGACATCCGCCGCCGCTTCCGCGGACGCCGCGAGCTCGACGCGCGCGCGGGGACGGTCGTGCCCGGCTTCGTCGACGCGCACACGCACCCCGTGTTCGCGGGGACGCGCGAGGACGAGTTCGAGATGCGCACGGCGGGCGCGAGCTACGCCGAGATCGCGCGGCGGGGAGGCGGGATCCTCGCGAGCGTCCGCGGCGTGCGCGCAGCGTCGAAGGAGCAGCTCCTGGCGGGGCTCCTCGTCCGACTCGACCGCTTCCTCGAGCTCGGCACGACCACGGTCGAGGCGAAGACCGGCTACGGGCTCGCGCTCGCGGACGAGATCAAGTGCCTCGATGTCCTCGCCGCCGCGAAGGGGCACGCGGTCGAGATCGCGCCGACGTTCCTGGGCGCCCACGACTACCCCGAGGAGTTCCGCGACCGCAGGCAGGCCTACGTCGACCTCGTCGTCGAGAAGATGCTCCCGCGCGTGGCCGAGGGCCGGCTCGCGGAATACTGCGACGTGTTCGCGGAGAAGGGGTACTTCGACCTCGACGCCGCCAGGCGCGTCCTCTCCCGCGCGCGCGACCTCGGCCTCGGCCTGCGCATCCACGCCGACCAGCTCTCGGGGCTCGGCGCGGCCGAGCTCGCCGCCGAGCTCGGCGCCGCGAGCGCAGACCATCTCGAGTTCGCGACGGAGCGCGGGATCGAGGCGCTCTCCCGCGCGGGCGTGATCCCGGTGCTGTGCCCGGTCGTGCCGCTCTACCTGCGCCAGGAGCAGGAGGCTCCCGCGCGCAGGATGATCGACGCGGGGCTCGCGCCGGCGCTCTCGACCGACTTCAATCCGGGGAGCTGCTACCTCCAGAGCCTGCCCGAGGTGCTCTCCTGGGCGGCGCTGCGCTACCGCATGACCGCCGCGGAATGTCTGACCGCGGCGACGCTCAACGCGGCCTGCTCGCTCGGCCGCGGAGAGCGCCTGGGCTCGATCGAGCCCGGCAAGCAGGCCGATCTGCTGGTGCTCGACGTGCCGAGCCACCTCCATCTCGTCTACGAGCTGGGCCGCAACCCCGTCGTCGCGGTGGTCAAGGCCGGGCGGGTGGTCCTCGAGCGAGAGCCGTCGCGTGGCGCGCTCCGGAGCGGCGGGGTCTAATGCCTTGCACGGAGCCGCCATGAGCCTCGTCGAGTGCGTGCCCAACTTCAGCGAAGGCCGGCGAACCGAGGTCGTCGAGGAGATCCTGGACTCGATCCGCTCCGTCGCCGGCGTCAAGCTGATCGACCAGAGCCTCGACGCGAGCCACAACCGCGCCGTCGTCACGTTCGTCGGCACTCCGAGGGCCGTCTCCGAGGCCGCGTTCCGCGCCATCGCCAAGGCCAAGGAGCGGATCGATCTGCGCACGCACACGGGCGAGCACCCGCGCATGGGAGCCACCGATGTCGTGCCCTTCGTTCCGCTCGAGGGCAGCTCGATGCAGGAGTGCGTCGCGCTGGCCCACGCTCTCGGCGAGCGCGTCGGGCGCGAGCTCGAGATCCCGGTCTACTTCTACGAGGCCGCGGCTCTCCGGCCGGAGCGCAGGAACCTCGCCGACGTCCGCAGGGGCCAGTTCGAGGGCCTGCGCGACCTGATCGGCAAGGACCCCGCGCGCGAGCCCGATGCCGGGCCGAAGCACGCGATCCACCCGACCGCGGGCGCGACCGTGATCGGCGCGAGGAAGTTCCTGATCGCGTTCAACGTCAACCTCGAGACGAAGGACGTGCAGGTCGCCAAGGACATCGCCCGGAAGATCCGCGAGAAGGACGGCGGGCTGCCGGGGATCAAGGCCCTGGGCTTCTTCCTCGACGACCTTGCCTGCGCTCAGGTCAGCCTGAACGTGTGCGACTTCGAGCGCACCGGTCTCCTGCGCGTGTTCCGCGAGATCGAGCGCGAGGCGGGAGCCCGCGGCGTCGCGATCCGGGAGAGCGAGCTCGTCGGCCTCGCGCCCCGCGCGGCGCTGCCCGACGGCGTCGCGGAGGCGATCCGCCTGCGCGGCTTCGATCCGTCGAAGCAGATCGTCGAGGCGCTGCTGGTGCGATGAGACTCCTCGCCCCGCTCGTCCTGGTGTTTCTTCCGTGTGCGCCGAGCGCTCGCGAGGCCGAGAGCATGCGCGTGCCGGACGTGCAGGCAGCGGCCGGCCAGCAGAAGGCGCACGAGTGCGTCAAGTGCCACGGCGCCGGCCGCCTGCCCTGCCCCGAGCATCCGCGGGCCGAGTGCGAGCTCGAGGACCATGTGCTCTACTGCAGCGTCGTCGCCGACTGCGCGACCTGCGGGGGGGCGGGGTTCCTGCCGTGCGAGGAGTGCAGGAACGAGGACGTGCGGAAGGCCCTCGAGGAGCGACGCGCGCGGATCCAGACCCGCAAGGCCGCGCTCAAGAACATCGACGACACGATGGGCCATCCGCTCCGCAAGGCCGAGACCTCCCACTACGTGTTCGTGTGGGAGATGGACAAGGTCAAGGTCGACAAGCGCTGGATCGGCGCGCACGAGGCGCTGCACCTCTACGCCGAGCGCATGGAGCGTTTCTTCGCCGACTACTGCGCGCGCCTCTCGGTGGAGGAGAAGGATTTCAGCAACAAGTCCTGGATCTTCGTGTGGTACCTGCCCGAGGACCACCAGCAGGGGGCGCTGCGCTTCTGCTCGCAGACCGCCAAGGGGGGGGTGAAGCTCATGGGGCCGAACCCGCGCTACTCGGTGTGCGGCAACAAGCAGAACTTCCAGAGCGACGAGCAGCTCTACCGCAACATCGTCCACTGCGCCACGCACCTCCTGCTCAGCAACCAGGCGCCGCCCGCGTGGATCGGCAACCTCAAGGCGGGCTGGGCCGACGAGGGGCTGGCTCACTGGTTCGAGGACCGCAACTGGGGCATCTGCGACACCTACTGCTACCAGGAGGCCAACACGAACGTCGACTTCAAGAGCGGCAAGTTCCGTCTGGCGACCCGCAAGATGCTCACGGAGGGGCACGCGCCGCCGATCGCCGAGGTCTTCCAGCAGAACGTCGACACGCTGACCCTGCCCATGAACGCGGCGGCGTTCAGCTATGTCGACTACCTCCTGTTCAAGGACAGCCCGAAGTTCAAGGACCTGGTCAAGAAGCTCAAGGCCAAGGTGCCCTCGCGCGAAGCCCTGCAGCAGGTGTACGGGATCAGTCCGCTCGAGCTCGAGACGCAGTGGAAGGCGTGGGTCCTGGAGACGTACCCGACGCGCTGAACGATGACGCACCTGCTGCTCCTCCTCCTGGCCCTGCTCCTGCCGCCCTCCGCGCAGGACAAGGCCCACCCCTGCTCGAGGTGCCACTCCACCGGCCGCGTGCCCTGTCCCGAGCATCCGAGCGCCGAATGTGCGCTCGAGGACGAGGTCATCTACTGCAGCGTGATCGAAGGTTGCCCCGTCTGCGGCGGAACCGGGTCCGTCCCGTGCAGGCAGTGCAGGAACGAAGCGGCGATCAAGGCGCTCGAGGAGCGGCGCGACCGGGTCCAGAAGTGCAAGGCCGCGCTGAAGGTGATCGACGACAAGATGGGGCGGCCCCTGCGCAAGGCCGAGAGCGCCCACTTCGTGTTCGTGTGGGACATGGACAAGTTCAAGATCGACAAGCGCCTGGTCTCGCCCCACGAGGCGCTCCACGTCTACACCGCGCGGATGGAGCGGCTGTTCGCCGACTACTGCGCGACCCTCTCGACGGAGGAGAAGCAGTTCCAGGACAAGTGCTGGATCTTCGTGTGGTACCTGCCCCAGGACCATCAGGACGGATCGCTGCGCTTCTGCTCGGCGAGCTCGGAGGGGGGAGTCAAGCTGATGGGCATCCATCCGCGCTACTCCGTGTGCGGGCAGAAGAAGGACTTCGCGGGAGACGAGCAGCTCCACCGCAACATCGTCCACAACGTCACGCACCTGCTCCTCGGCCACCAGAACCCGACCACGTGGATCGGGAACCTGAAGGGCGGATGGGCCGACGAGGGGCTGGCGCACTGGTTCGAGGACCGCTACTGGGGCATCTGCGACAACTACTGCTTCCAGGAGACGAACACGAACGTGGACTTCGAGAAGGGCCGCTTCCGCCTGGGCGTGCGCAGGCTGGTCGCGAAGGGCGATGAGCCCCCGATGCCCGAGGTGATGCAGCACAATGTCGACACCCTGACCCTGCCCATGAACGCGGTGGCCTTCAGCTACGTCGACTACCTGCTGACCAAGGGCGGGCCCAAGTTCGACGCGCTGATCAAGAAGCTCAAGGCCAAGATCCCCGCGCACGATGCGGTGCTGGCGGTCTACGGCGTGAGCCTCCTGGAGCTCGAGACGCAGTGGAAGGCGTGGGTCCTCTCGACCTATCCGATGCGCTGAGCGCAAGGGTCTCCTCGCTCGCGCGAGCGGCGGCGATCCCTTAGCATCCCCGGCATGGCGCTGATCGAGCCGCGGACCCTGAAGGGCTTCCGGGACTATCTGCCCGAGCAGATGATCCCGCGCGAAGCCCTGATCGACACCGCACGGCGCGTCTTCCGCTCCTACGGATTCCTGCCGATCGACACGCCGGCGCTCGAGTACGAGGAGATCCTGACCGGCAAGGGCGGCGAGGAGACCGACAAGCAGCTCTACCGCTTCGAGGACCAGGGCGGCCGGAAGGTCGCGATGCGCTTCGACCTCACCGTGCCGCTGGCGCGCTTCGTCGCGCAGCACTCCGGCGAGCTCGGCTTGCCCTTCAAGCGCTATCACATCGCCACGGTCTGGCGCGGCGAGAGCCCCCAGCGCGGGCGCTACCGCGAGTTCATGCAGTGCGATTTCGACACGATCGGGACCGAGAGCGTGGTGTCGGACATCGAGACCGTGCTCGTGATCCACGACTTGCTGCGCGCGATCGGGTTCGAGAAGTTCACGATCCGGATCAACCACCGGCAATACTTGATGATCTTGCTCGAGATCCTCGGCTTCTCCAGTCAGCAGACCGAGGTCTTGCGCGTGCTCGACAAGCGGGACAAGATCGGAGTGGAAGGGGTCCGCAGCGCGCTCACGGAGATTGGGTTCGCGGAGGAGAAGGCGCGCGAGCTGATTCTCCACGTCGACGCCGCCTCGATCGATCCTGGAGGCATGAAAGACCCGCGCCTGGAATTGCAAAAGCGCCGACTCCATGAGGTCCGCGAGGCAGTCCTGGCCGCCGGTGTGCACAAGGATCGAGTGCGCGTGGACCACTCCATCGCGCGAGGGCTCGACTACTACACCGGCATCGTGTTCGAGACGCAACTCGATGATCTCGCCGGCATCGGCAGCGTTTGCTCGGGGGGGCGCTACGACAACCTCGCGAATCTCTACACGAAGGAGAAGCTCCCCGGTGTCGGTGCTTCGCTCGGGCTCGATCGACTGCTTGCAGCGATGGAGGAGCTCGGGATCGGCGAGAAGCGCGGCTCGACCGCGCCGGTCTTCTTGCCGTACTTCGACGAGGGGCATCTGGCCGACTACCTCCGCCTCGCCGCGCGCCTGCGCGCCGCGGGGATCGGCGTCGAGCTCTACCCCGACTGCAAGAAGCTCGGCGCCCAGCTCAAGTACGCCGATCGGCGCGGGTTCCGCTTTGCGCTCGTTCTGGGGGAGGACGAGTGGAAGAGCGGGCGATGCCAGATCAAGGATCTCGGGACCGGCGCGACGAGGAGCGTCGCCCTCGACGGCGCCTCGGGCGCGCTCAGCCCCGATCTGCTGGCCGCCTTGCGGTGAGGATGACTGGACTGCGGCTCCTCCACCTGCTCGTCCTGGCCGCCGCTTCGTCTCTGCCCTCTTGCGCTCCCTCGCGGCCGAAGGTCGTCGTGTGGATCGTCGTCGACACCCTGCGGGCCGACGCGCTCGGCTGCTACGGCAACCTCAGGGTGGGCGAGAACGGCGCGCGCGCTTCGCCAAACATCGACGCGCTCGCCGCGGACGGCGTGCGCTTCACACAGGCCCACTCGGTCGCTCCATGGACGATCCCGAGCCTCGTGACGCAGATGTCAGGGCTGTGGCCGTGGGAGCACGGCTGCAATCGCCTGCTCGAGCCCTGCCCCGAGGACCGCCTGCCGCTCGTGCCGCTCCTGCGCGACCGCGGCTTCCGCACCGCGGGCGTCATGACGAACTTCATCGCCACGAGCCGTTACGGATTCGACCGCGGCTTCGAGCGCTGGGACGACTCCTTCGCCCGGGGACACGAGGGATCGAGCGGTCACGAGGCCTTGCGGCGCCTGCTCGAGTACACCGACGAGATGCGCGCCGATCCGAAGGCGGGCCTGTTCCTGTTCGCCTGGCTTTTCGAGCCCCACTATCGCTACGAAGCGCACGAGGGTTTCCGTTTCGGCCCCGGATACGGCGACGAAGCCGGCGCGACCTACGCCGGGCCTTTGACCGGAGACGAGGACCTGCCCGACCTCCAGAAGCGGCGTGCGGCGCTGACCGCACAGGACGCCGACTTCCTGCGCGGGCGGTACCAGAGCGAGGTGGCCTGGGTCGATCACGCCATCGGCGAGCTGATCGCGGGCCTGCGCCAGCGCGGGCTGCTCGACGACGCGCTGATCGTCTTCAGCTCCGACCACGGCGAGGAGATCCTCGACCGGGGCTGGATCGGGCATACGGTCACGCTGCACGAGGAGCTCATGCGCGTCCCGCTGATCGTCCGCCTGCCCCGCGGCGACTCGGAGGGGCGGCGCGGCACGAAGATCGATCCTCCGGTCAGCCTGATCGACCTCCCCGCGACGATCTACAGGCTCGCGACGGGCGAGGAGCCCGACCGGCGAGCGGGCGCGCTGGGCCACAGTCGATCGCTCGCGGCGACGGTTCGCGAGGGCGCGCCGCCGGAGCGCCGTTGGCTCTACCTCCACACCGATTTCGAGCCCGTGCTCGGCGCAGCGCGCGACGAGAGCCGCGCCCACCAGTGGGGGATCCTCGATGCGAAGAGCCGCCTGAAGTGGGTCATCGACCACAGGGTCGAGGAGGGCGGACGGCCACGCGCCTTCCTCTTCGACCTCGTGCGCGATCCGGCCGAGAAGACGAATCTGGCGGAGACCGAGGCGGGTGCGCGCGAGGCGGTTGCGCTTCGACGTCTGCGCGGTCTCGTGCCGGAGGACCTGGCCGGACGGCGGGGAGCGCCGGCGGTGTTGCCCGAGGAGCCCTGGATCGTTCCCTCGCAGGACACCGACGGCGCCGGGCCGGCGCTCCTCCCGGGTGGGCGATGAAGGGCGCGGTGAGGCGCGCATGAGCGCGGAGACGCAAGAAGGAGCGGGCCGCGCGGCCTGGATCGAGGGCGCCTGCCTGGCGCTTTCGGTGCTCGCGATCCTGGCACTGGGAGGCGAGGCCGTGCGCGCGTCCTATCATGGCTACCTCCACACGGCGCTGGGGGAGGCCGTGCTGCGCGGCGGGCTCGGGCCCGAGAATCCGTACCACGCCGGCGCACCGCTGCGGTACTACACGCTCTACCCGCTCCTCGGCGTCGTGATCGGCAGGCTGGGTTGCGGTCCGCTGTGGGGCTTCGCGGTGCTCGACGTCCTCTCCGCGCTGATCCTGCCGTCCGCGCTCGACGCGCTGGGTCGCTCGCTCGGTCTCTCATTCCGCGCGCGGCGCGCGAGCTTCCTGGCCGCGGTGCTGGGCTTCAACGGACTGGGCTGGCTCGGCTTCCTCGCGCCGCATGCCGGGGGATTCGGCCTGCCGCCCGTGTACTCGCTGATGCCGATGACGCTCGCGCGCGAGAGCTTCGGCTGGGACGCGAGATTGCAGGCCTTCCTGCCCAAGTTCCTGAACGTCTCCTCCTTCACGCTCGCGCTGCCCTTCGCTCTCTGGGCGCTCGCAGAGTGCGCCAGGTTTCGGGGAGCACGGGCGAGGTCGTTCCTGCCCCTGTCGCTCGGCTTGGCGCTCGCGCTGGCGCTGAACCCGCTCGTCGGCGGATTCGCAGGTGCTTGCGGACTGGTCTGGGTCGCGCCCGACTTCTGGCGTGCGGGCTGGAGCCGGCGCGGCGAGTGGGCTCTCGCCGGGCTCGCCGCGATCGGGCTCGCGGCTCCGTTCCTCGTTCCGGCCCTGCACCTCGCTCCGCAGGGACCGTCGCTGACCGGGAAGGTGGCCCTCGGCGGCAACCCGTGGAGCAACCTCTTCGGGCCCCTGCTGCTCCTCTTGCCCGTGGGTGCGCTCGGTCTGCCGCTGCTTCCCGCCGGCGTGCGCTGGCGCTTCCTGGCCGCCGCCGCGATCGCCGCGGCTCTCGTGCTCGCGGGTGAGATGCCGCAGAGCAACGAGTACAAGATGTCGCGCCTCTCCGGGCTCCTGTGGGCTCTCCCCGCTGGAGCCTGGGCGGCGCGCGCAGCCGCCTCGGCCACGCGGACGCGGTGGATCCCCATCGCTCTCGCGCTCGCGTGCGTCCCGACGACGCTCGCCGTTCCATGGGCCTACCTCATGTGGGGCGCGCGAGCCGCCGAGCTGCCGCTCGAGGTCGAGAGCGGCGTCCTCACCCCGCGCTCACGAGGGGTGCGTGCCTTGATGGACGCCGAGTCGCGCGCCGATCCACGGGCCGTGGTCGTCATGCCGCCGTCCTTCCCCGGCGCGCAGGCGGAGCAGGGTCTCGTGCAGGGCAACGCCCTCGCTCCGGCCCTGCGACACCCGCTGTTCGCCGACCTTCCGCAGATCCACAACGATCGCCATCCCGATCTCGGCCAGAGGCTCGCGCTCCTCGAAGCCGCGTACGGTCTCCCGAGCGACGAGCCGGCCTCGTCGGCCCTCGCGCGGATGCGCTCCATGTTGCCCGATCGCCCCTTCCTCGTGTTCGCGGAGGATACGGAGCCCGAGCCGACGCGCTCTCTCGCCGAGGCGGGCGCCGCGGTGGTCGCTCGCGGCGAGGGCTACGGGCTGTGGTCCCTGCCTGCGATATCGCGCTGAGCAGTAGAATCGCGAGCGTGCGGCGCGAGCTCCTGTTCACGGGCCTGCTTCTCCTGGCCTTCGATTCGTGCGGTCGCTCCGGACGGGATCCGGCGCGACCCCGCCACCTGATCCTGGTCACGGTCGACACGCTTCGCGCCGATCACCTCTCGTCCTGGGGCTACCCGCGTCGCACGACCGCTCCCGAGACCGCCGCGCAGCGCGACTCGATCCCGGGCTTCACGATCGACGAGATCGCCGCCCAGGGCGTGCGGTTCGAGAACGCCTTCGCACCCCGCGGGATGACGCTCCCCTCGATGTCGACCCTCTTCACCGGGCGCCCGCCGATCGAGACCTGCGTGCTCGACAACCGGAACAGCCTGGATTCCAGCGCGGTCACGCTGGCGGAGCTCCTGCGACAGGGCGGCTTCCGCACCGCCGGCTTCAGCGCCAACCGCCTGCTCGCGCCGGGCTCGGGGTTCGAGCAAGGATTCGACCACTTCTTCCAGGACTCCACCGACGATCGCGATGCGCGCACGGTGGAAGCCGCGGAGGAGTGGCTCACCTCGCAGGATCCCCGCGGCGGGCCTCGGCTCTTCGTCTGGATCCACCTCGTCGGACCCCACCTGCCCTACGATCCCGCGCCGATCGGAAGGACCGACTTCGCGCACCTCTACACCGACCCCGCCTATCGCGGCGAGGCGGACGGATCGAGGGCGTTCCTCGACTCGGCCTACACGAACGGTCGCGCGCTGGCTGCCTCCGAGGTCGAGAATGCGATCGCGCTCTACGACGGCGAAGTCGCTCGCGTCGATCACCTGGTCAGCCGCTTCCTCTCCTTCTGCTCAGGCCAGGACGCGCGGCAGCCGGACGATCTCCTCTCCGATTCCCTCTTCGTCTTCGCCGCCGACCACGGCGAGGAGCTGCACGAGCGCAACCGCTACTTCGGACACGCGAAGTCCGTGTTCGCCTCGGTGCTCCACGTGCCGCTCATCCTGAGGCATCCCGCGAGCCTCGCCCGCGGGCGCGTCGTCCCGGACTTGGTGGGATTGGAGGACCTCCTTCCGACGATGCTCGAGATGGCTGGGCTCGATGCGCCCGGCTCCGTCCACGGACGATCCATCGCGCGCCTGCTGCGCGGCTCCACGCAGCTCGATCCTCGTCCGGCCTTCTCGGCGTGGCGCGACCGGATCTTCAGCGTGCGCCGCGACCGCTGGAGGCTCGTGTGGAACCCCGACCGCATCGAGCCCGAAGAGATGCCGAAAGGTCCCTACCCCGTGCCCGAGATCGCGCTCTTCGATGACGCTCTCGACCCGCACGAGACCCGCGACGTCTCGGCCGAGCATCCCGAGGTCGTGCGCGACCTCCAGCAGTCCGTGCGCGGGTGGCTCGCAGGGCTGCATCCGTGTGCGAAGCCCGGCCAGGGGCCGACGCCTGAGAAGATCCGGGCGATGCGCGACCTTGGTTACGTCGGCGATGATCGCTGAGGAAACTGGCCCCCATCGCTGCGCCCTAATCGGTGTTGGAGAAGGCCCTCCAGGCAAGCATCTCCTCCTTGCTCCAGCGCCGTAGACTGACTCCCCATGCCATCGCCGGCGTGACCCGCGGCGCCGTATTGGTGATCCCGCGCACGTAGTTGCGCCAGGCGATCCAGATCCAGAGGTGCCGCTCGAGCCTCTCCTTGAGCTTGGAGGCCGCCCACGTGCGCCGCACCAGCCTCGAGATCCCGTCGCGCAGCATCGCCAACGTGTGGTTGATGGGGAAGAGAGGGTTCCGATAGTCGCGCTTGGCCCTGGAAGAGAACCGCCCGTGGCGGCAGCGCGGTCCGAAGATGAGCTTCAGCGCATTGCTGTAGCTCCCCTTGCAGTCGGTCTGCACTTCGACGAGCCCTGAATTCTTGCATAGTTCCGACAACCGCTCGAAACTCCTCG
>JBGPOP010000012.1:0-115716 GCA_041488095.1 Planctomycetota bacterium | reverse complement strand
GGCGACCGAGGACGAGGACGACCAGCTCGACAACGCGCCCGGGCTGACGCCACAGTCGCGCCTCTCGTGCCAGTCGGTTCCGGACGGCTCGCGCGATCTCGTGGTCGAGATCCCGAGCTGGAACCGGAACATGGTCAAGGAGGAGCACTGACTTGGAGGTGCGCCTGGCGAATCCCCGCGGGTTTTGCGCCGGCGTCGACCGCGCGATCGAGGTCGTCGAGAAGGCGCTCGAGATCCACGGCGCGCCCGTGTACGTGCTCCACGAGATCGTCCACAACCGCTACGTGGTCGAGGATCTCTCCTCGCGCGGCGTCGTGTTCGTCGACGGGCTCGAGGAGGTGCCGCCCGGCTCGGTGACGATCTTCAGCGCGCACGGGGTGTCCGACGAAGTGGTGGCGACGGCGGAGAAGCGCGGCTTGCGCGTGATCGACGCGACGTGCCCGCTCGTGACGAAGGTCCATCTGCAGGCGCAGGCCTATCACAGGAAGGGCGACCACGTGATCCTGATCGGCCACCCGGGCCACCCCGAGGTCGAGGGCACGCGCGGGCGGATCGACGGGCCCGTGACCGTGCTCTCGACGGTCGAGGAGGTCGAGGCGCTCGAGGTCGACGATCCCTCGCGACTCGCGTACGTCACGCAGACGACGCTCTCGATCGACGACACGCGCGAGGTGATCGACGCCTTGGTGCGGAGGTTCCCTGGGATCCAGGGACCGGAGCTGCGCGACATCTGCTACGCGACGCAGAACCGCCAGAACGCCGTGCGACGCCTGACCGAGGACGGGATCGACGTCCTGATCGTGATCGGCAGCAAGAACAGCTCGAACAGCAACCGCCTGGCGGAGCTCGGCGAGCGCAAGGGCGTGCCCTCGCACCTCGTCGACGACGCGAGCGAGATCCGGCCGGCGTGGTTCGCCCCCGCGGCGCGCATCGGCGTGACGGCGGGCGCGTCGGCGCCCGAGACGCTCGTGCGGGAGGTCATCGCCCGGCTGAAGGATCTCGGGGCAGGGAAGGTGGAGGAGATGGCGGGTGAGGTCGAGACGACCGTATTCAAGCTGCCGGAATCGCTGGCCATCCGCCCAGAGAGATCATGACAGGCCGCGTCGCGCTGATCACCGGAGGAGCCAAGGGCATCGGCCGCGCGATCGGCCTGTCGCTCGCCGAGCAGGGCTGGTCGGTCGCGTTCTGCTACCGCACGAGCATCGCCGCGGCCAAGGAGACCTGGGACGCGATGCGCGCGAAGGGCGCCGAGGCGCTCGCCGAGCACTGCGACGTGTCCGATCCGGAGGCCTGCCAGGTGCTCGTCGACAAGGTGCAGACGCAATTCGGCCGCATCGATGCGCTCGTGAACTGCGCCGGGCCGTACGTGCGCGTGCCGCTCCTCGAGCAGGGCGTCGAGAGCTGGCGCGAGCAGTTCGACAACAACCTCCACCCGGTCTTCTACCTCTCCCGTCTCGTCGCGCCGGGGATGGTCGAGCGTCGCTGGGGCCGGATCGTCAGCTTCTCGATGGCCAATGCCGACCAGATGGTCGGGCAGCCACAGGTGACGGCGCACTACATCGCCAAGGCGGGCGTCCTGATCCTGACCCGGACCCTGGCGAGGATCCTCAGCCCGCACGGCATCACCGTGAACGCGATCTCGCCCGGCTTCATCGCCTCGGGCAGCGCGCCGGCCGAGGAGCTGCAGAAGATGGTGAAGACCATCCCCGCGGGCTACGTGGGCGAGCTCTCCGACGCGGTCTCGGCGGCGCGATTCCTGCTGTCCGACGAGGCACGCTACGTCAACGGCGCCAACTTGCACCTCTCCGGGGGATGGGGAGTGTGAAGCCGGCCGCGCCGGCGGAGAGAGCGTGAGCAACGGGACACCCGAGCCCTTCGAAGGCGGGCCCCAAGGGCCCCTGGGGCCGCTCGCCGTCCTCTCGCTCCTCTACTCGATCCTGTGGATCGTCGCCGCGGGCGCGGCCTTGATCTTCGACCTCAGCTTCCTCACCTCGCGGACCTGGTTGGTCACGACCTCGGCCGTCCTCCTGGCCGTTTCCCTGGTGATTCTCGCCAAGGAGATGGGGTTGTTCGAAGGACGGACGAAGCCAAAGCCGCGGTAGCCCCGCGCTCCCACGGATCCGCATCCCTCCCCGGTCGGCTAGAATCCTCTCCCGTCGCGGGACAACCCCCGCGCTGAAAGAGAAGGAGGAGCGCCATGGCCGACAAGATTTCGAAGGTCGCGTACGCCTACGTGACCGTCCCCGATCGCGCGGGGCAGGGCGCGAAGGTGCTCGGCGCGCTGCGCAAGGCGAAGCTGAACATGCACGCCTACCTGGGCTTCCCCGCCGGAGGCGGCAAGGCGCAGCTCGACATCGTGCCCGAGAGAATGGGAGCGCTGCGGCGCTTGGCACGGCGCGAAGGGTGGAAGCTCTCCAAGCCCAAGCGCTGCTTCCGTGTCACCGGCAAGGACCGCCCCGGCGCGGTCGAGGCGACGATCGCCAAGCTCGGCCGCGCGCGCGTCAGCGTCACCGCCGCGACCGCGATGCACGCGGGGCGCGGGGCCTACGGGATGATCGTGTGGGTGAAGCCGAAGAGCTTCGCCAGGGCGGCCAAGGCTCTCGGCGCACGCTGAACACCCGCAGGTGCCGGCGGGACGGTGCGGTCCTCGCCGGTTTCGCCATGCCCTTCGACCGCCACGAGCTCTACGAGCGCACCGTCCAGTCGCCCGAGAAGGTGGTGGCCTTCCTTCGCGCGATCCACGGCGGATCCCCGCGCGCGCTCGGCGAGGAATTCAGCGGCACGGCCGCCGTCTCGCGCGCCTGGGTCCGGCTCGTGACGGACAGCTCGGCGGTCGCGGTCGATCAGGACGCCTCGGTGCTCGAGCGGGCGGCCGGCGTCGAACGGCTGGAGCTCGTCTGCGGCGACGTGCGCACCGCGACCGACCCGGCCGCGCACGGGGCGGACGTGATCTTCATCGGAAACTTCTCGATCGGCGAGATCCACGATCGCGCCGACCTCGTGCGCTACCTCGCGCGCTCGCTCGGCCGTCTGCGAGCGGGAGGAGTGTTCGTGTGCGACACCTACGGAGGCCCGAGCGCCTTTCGCGTCGGCGCGATCGAGAAGAGCCACTGGATCGAGGGCGGAGCGCGCATCCTCCACGTGTGGGAGCAGCGCGAGGCAGACCCGTTCACCGGGCGCGTCGTGAACGCGATGCACTTCCGCGTCGAGCGCGGCGGCGAGGTCGTCGAGGCGATCGAGAATGCGTTCGTGTACCGCTGGCGGCTGTGGTCGGTGCCCGAGCTGCACGAGGCGCTCTCGGAGGCGGGGTTCTCGTCGACCGAGGTCAGCCTGGATCTCTACCGCGACGCGCGGATCGGCCCGGGAGTCCCCTCGATCGACCCGGGCGGGCCGCAGCGCTCCTCGCTGGACCGCTCGGAGGGATTCGTCGTGTGCGTGGTCGGGCGAACGAAAAATGTCGCGCACCGGCCTGGCCCGCAAGGTGGCCCTTGATTCCCGGTTCGGGGTGAGGGATCCTCCCAAACCGGCCGAAGGACCCTGAGACACGTTCCCGACCCCTTCCCGAGCCGGGAGAGCAGCTCCGATGAAGATCTTCAGTCCTCGCGGACACGGCTACCTCGATTACCTGATCGTGATCGGCTTCCTGGCCGCACCCGAGGTGTTCCATCTCGACGACGTGCCGGCGACGATCTCCTACATCTTCTCCGCGGTGCACCTTCTCATCACCATCTGCACGAACTATCCCTTCGGCTTCGCGCGCCTGATCCCGTTCCCGCTCCACGGCATCCTCGAGTTCGTGGTCTCGATCGCGTTGATGGCGCTGCCGTGGCTGGTCGGGTTCGCGGCGCACAACGAGAAGGCTCGAAACTTCTACATCGGAGCGGGTGCGAGCGTCTTGCTGGCGTACCTGATCACGGACTACACCCACCGGACGGATTCGTGATCGACGGCGGTGCGCGCGATCACCGCGCGGCGGAGATGAGGCTCTCGGCGTAGTCGATCCCCGCCGGCGTGCGCGAGCCGTGCCAGGAGAGGTACTCGCCGTCGGCGATCCGGAAGCGCGTGCGCGGCAGACCGGTGGCGAGCGCGAGCTCGTCGATGTGCTTCCCCTGGAAAGGGAACGGTTCCGTGCCCAGGAGCACGAGAGCGGGAGCGGCGCGCTCGAGGTCCTCGAGCTCGATCTCGGGATAGCGCTCGGACAAGTCGGCGAAGACGTTGCGCCCGCCGGCCTGCGCGAGCAGCGCGTGGGCGAAGGTGTCCCGGTTGACGGCCATCCAGGGCTTGCGCCAGATCAGGTAGGCGAAAGCGACCTCGGGCTTCCCTTCGGCATGCCGGAGCACCCGCGCGGAGCGCGCCTCGATGTCGCGCGCGACCTCTTCGGCCTTCTCTTGCCTCGAAAGCGCCGCGCCGATCGAGCGGACCATGTCGGCGGTGGTGTGGACGTCGCGAGGGAAGCTCGCGTGGCAGCGCACGCCGGCGCGGGCCAGGGCTTCGGCGTCCTCGCGGCGGTTCTCCTCCTCGTTGAGGAGCACCAGGTCGGGTCCGAGCGCGACGATGCGCTCGATCCTCGGCGTCTTCGTGCCGCCGACCTTCTCGACCGCACCCACCTGGCCGGCGGGGTGGACGCAGAAGTCCGTGATGCCGACGAGGTCCCCGCCGCGGCCGAGGTCGAAGACGAGCTCGGTGAGGCTGGGGCAGAGCGAGACGATGCGCATGGTCCGGTCGGCGCCGGGCGGCCGGCGGCAGGATAGCCTGCATTCCCCTTCCGGCCTCCGCACGTGTGCGCAGGAAGCCGATAGGATGGGTGAAGTCCCGATGCAGCCCCAGCCCGATTTCCTGCAGTCCTATGCGCGCTTCGTGATGCTCGAGCTGACGTCGCGCTGCAACCTGCGCTGCGTGTACTGCGCCCTCAGCCAACCCGAGTTCCACGGCCGCGATCTCGAGCTGGACGAGATGACGATCCTGCGCGAGATCCTCTCCATCCACCCCGAGGAGGTCCAGATCAGCGGTCACGGCGAGTCGACGATCATCAAGGGCTGGGAGCGCATCGCCTCGGCCCTCGTCGACGAGAGGATCACCGTTTCGCTCACGACGAACCTCTCCCGACGCTTTCGCGAGGAGGAGATCGACGCCATCTCGCGGATGCGCTCCGTGACCGTCAGCTGCGACACGTCCGATCCGGAGCTGTTCGCCGAGCTGCGCCGCGGATCGCGGCTCGAGCGCGTCGAGGAGAACCTGGTCCAGGTGCAGACCGCGGCGCGCTCGCAGGGTCGAGTCCCTCCCTACCTGGCCTTGAACTGCACCTTCGTCGATCGCGTGGTGGATGGTTTGCCCGACCTCGTGCGCTGGGGAGCTGCCCGCGGGATCCAGTGCGTCTCGGTCACGAACCTCGTCGTTTATCCCGATTCCCCGTCCGGGCCTGCCTGCCGTCACCCCGCCGACGTCGACCCTTCCCGGGCGCTGGAGCGCCTGGAGGAGGCGCGTCGGACGGCCCTGGATCTCGGGTTGGATTTCAACGTGATGGACGGCCTCCGCGAGGTTCTCGAGGAGGCGCAGGCTCGATGGCCACGATCCTGAGCTCCACGCTCGCCCCGGGGGAGACGCGCGATTGCGTCGATCCCTGGACCAATGTCTTCGTGCACGCGGACGGCGAGGTCACGCTGTGCTGCTGGGCGGGCAGCGTCGGCAACCTGCGCACGGCGAGCCTGACCTCCATCTTGAAAGGGGAATCCGCCCAGCGCATCCGTTCCGAGCTCCTGCGCGGCGAGCCCGGCGAGGAGTGCCGGCGCTGCCCCGCCCGAGGCCGCACGTCACCGAGCAAGCTTCGGCAGCGCGTTTCGGTTGCGCAGCGCGAAACCCATTTCCGCGCGGAGATCCGCGCGCAACGGCTCGAGATCGAGCGGCTGCAAGGGTTGCTCGAGAAGGGGTTCGTCGGCCTGTGGCGGCGCCGGACCGCGTCCGCCAAACGGGCGTGGCGGGCGATCCGCGGAGCGAAGAGCTCCTGATCCGGGCTTCGATCCGCTTCAGCCGGGCACGAGCGCGACGATGCGCTCGATCCTCGGCAGCTTGGGGGTCATGCCACCCGGACGCACTGGACACCGATGAAGTCGAGCTTCACGGGATCCTCGCCTTGGACTTCCAGGCAAAGCGCGATCGCTTCCTTGACCCGTTCCATGAGCTCGTCGAGAGAGCGCGCTTGGGTATGGCAACCGCGAAGGGCAGGGACCGAGGCCACGAAGTATCCCTCGGAATCGCGCTCGATGATGACATCGAATTCCTTGGCCATCCGCTGTTTCTTTCGGCTGATACTCGATGCAATCTGGCGTCGAGCCGGTCCTCAGCATGCCTCGCGATGAATCCCACGCGGCATCTACCGAGACAGGGGTGGCCTTCCCCGCTGCAGGCCAGGATCAAACGGGCTCGATGACGTAGCGGCGGCCTCCGCGCGTCAGCCTTCCGAACGGGTGGTCCACGTCGTGGTAGAAGAGGCCGATCCAGCCGCTCGAAGCGGCGCGCGCAAGCCATTCCGAGCGCACCTCGAAGCTCCGCACGACGTCGATGTCGTAGGCCATGATGTACGGCGGCTGGATGTGGTGCGCGGTCGGCACGACGTCGGACCAGAAGATCGCCGCTTCGCCCGGGCCTTGCTCGTTCAGCGTGATCACGGACACGCCGTCGCTGTGGCCACCGAGCACGTGGCAGCGCAGGCCCGGCAGCGGATCGAAGGCTCCCGAGTAGGTCGAGAGCATCCCGCGGTCCGCGATCGGCGTCACGTCCTCCGCACGGTAGCTCGGCGCGCGCGCGTGGCCGGGCTTCTTCGCCACGTCGACCTCGATCGCCGGAGCGAAATGGCGCGCGTTCGGGAAGAGCGGCTCGAGCTTGCCGCCGCGCTCGACGACCTGCGCCCCGATGTGGTCCCAGTGGCAATGGCTCGCGACGACGTGGGTCACGTCCTCCGGCGCGAGGCCGCACGCCCGCAGCGATCCCGCCAGCGTCTCCGTGGCGAGGATCTGGTAGATCTTCCGCCACTTCGTCTCCCAGCGCGCCCCGATCCCTACCTCGATCACGACGACGTCCTTCCCGCGCACGGCCAGGAACGGACGCAGCGCGATCAGGATCGTGTTGTCGGGAGCCGGCGGCGTCCACTCGCGCCACATCGCCGCGGGCACGACGCCCCACATGGTCCCGCCGTCGAGGCGCAGGTAGCCGTCGGACAGCGCAGTGATCTCCCACTCGCCGGCGCGGATCGTCCGGGGCGAATATCGGAGCGGCTCTAGGCTCGCGGGGGCGAGCTTCATCGCGCGATCGCTCAGAAGGGGTCGAAGAAGACCTGGGTCACTTTCACGGTCTTCCGCGTCAGGTCGAAACGGGCCTCCTCCGCGGGCTTTCCATCCTTGAAGAAGGTCCATTGGGACTTCAGGTGGTCCTTGCCCAAGAGGGTCATCTCCATCTGGTGCATGTGCGGGTCGTTGGGCGAGGCGAGGTTTGTCGCGCCCGCGAATTCGAAGCGGATCTTCCCGACGTCGCCGCCCGCCGCCGCGACCATCCTGGGCTGGTTCCCGACCATGCAATAGTGCGTCAACATCAGCTTGCCGCCGTCCAGGTGGTACATCGTGACCATCTCGTGCTCCGAGCCCGGCGAGATCGTCTCTTCGACCGCGCTGCCTCCGGCGGTCACTCGGTAGCTGACTTCGAGGGGAGCTCCGTTCATCTCCGCTCCGCCCGGGCCGGTCCATTCGCCGGCGAGGGACTTGATGCGCTCGAAACGCGCCTTGGAGAGCTGCGCGTCGGCGGGATGGATGCCTGCCGCGTCGCTCACGGTCGCGCAAGCCGGGGTAAGGACGAGAATGAGAGAGAGCCAGACGGGTCGTTGCATCGAAGGTCTCCTGTCTTCGGTTGGGAAATCATTCCTTGGCCGTGTTCTTGAGGATCTGCCGCGCGATCACGAGGCGCTGCACCTCGCTCGTGCCTTCGCCGATCGTGCACAGCTTCGCGTCGCGCCACATGCGCTCGACCGGGTACTCGCGGCTGTAGCCGTAGCCGCCGTGGACCTGGATCGCGTCGTACGTGACGCGCATCGCGACCTCGGAGGCGTAGAGCTTGCCCATCGCCGCCTCCTTCGCGTACGGGAGATCGGCGTCCTTCAGCCGCGCCGCGTGGTACACCAGGTGCCGCGCGCCTTCGATCTCGAGCGCCATGTTCGAGAGCTTGAACTGCACCGCCTGGAGGTCGGAGAGCTTGCCGCCGAAGGCCTCGCGCTCCTGCGCGTAGGCGAGCGCGACGTCGTACGCGCCCTGCGCGATCCCGAGTCCGAGCGCGCCGATCGAGATGCGGCCGCCGTCGAGCGTCCTCATGAAGGTCTTGAAGCCTTCGCCCTCGGGACCGAGCAGGTGGTCCGCCGGGATGCGCGCGTCCTCGAAGACGAGGCTGGCCCAGTCCGAGCCGCGCATGCCGAGCTTCTCCTCGCCCTTCTCGACGCGGAAGCCCTGGGTCTCGCGCGGCACGACGAAGGCGCTGATTCCCTTCGCGCCGATCCCGGGGTGCGTCACCGCCGTCACGATGAACGTCCCGGCGTGGTTCGCGTTCGTGCAGAAGCACTTGGCGCCGTTCAGGACGTACCCGTCGCCCTTCTTGACAGCGGTCGTGCGCGTCGCGCCCGCGTCGGAGCCGGCGCCGGGCTCGGTCAGGCCGTAGGCGCCCATATACTCGCCGGCGATGAGCTTCGGCACGTAGAGCTTCCGCAGCCGGTCGTTTCCCCACTTGTAGATCGGGAAGGTGCCGAGCGAGACGTGCGCCGCGAGCGTGAGGCCGGTCGAGCCGCACACGCGGCTGATCTCCTCGACCGCGAGGCAGTAGGCGAGCGTGCCGCCGTTGGTGCCGCCGACCTCCTCAGGGAAGGGGATGCCGGGGAGGCCGAGGTCGACGATCTTCCTCCACGTTTCGAGCGGGAAGCGATGGTTCTCGTCGATCTCCGCCGCGAGCGGCGCAACCTCGGCGCCCGCAAAGTCGCGCACCATCGACTGGATCATGCGCTGGTCCTCGGTGAGGTCGAGGCCGTGCTTGATGTCGGGGAGAGCCGCGAGGCCGCGCAGGTGGGCTTGGGTCGTCGGGTTCATACGGTGCCGCGACAGTTTGTCACAGATTCGGAGATGGCCAAGGGGTCAAGCTGCCGGCAGCGGTCGAGCCTGTGACAAGCTGTCGCGGCACCGTATCAATCCAATTCGATCGCCCATCCGGCGGTGCGCCGGCCCCGGGGCTTCTCGCCCGCAGCACGCTCGGGAGCGGGTTCGGGCCGCGCCGGGATGATCTCCTGTTCTTCCTCGACGCTGCTGCCGTCGCGATAGAACTGCCGGCTGCGCCCGCTGCCGACCCACTCGATCAGCGCCTTGCGCGAGAACTTCCACTCGCGGCCGATCTTGCGCGCGGGCATGTCCTCGTGGTGAAGGACCTTGTTGAAGGTCTTGACGCTGACGCCGAGCAGCGCGGCAGCCTCGTCGATGTTGAGGATGTCATGCTGAACTTCCCCGTTGTCCTGGGTCATCTCTCGCCTCCTCCGGATGTGTGTCGTGCGGCGTTCTCTCGCGCCGGGGGATGGCCGGCGCCTTGCGTTTTCGGTCCTATCGGTGGGCCCCTTCAGCGGCCCAGCGGCGAGCCATCTCCTCCTGGATGTACTTGGCGATCGATCCGGTGGTCGTGCCGGGCCCGAAGAGCTTGGCGTAGCCGACCTTCTCGAGCTGTTCCATGTCCCCGCCCGGGATGATACCGCCGCCGACGAGGAGGACGTCGGTGAGGCCGCGCTTCGCGAGCTCGTCCTTGACGCGCGGGAAGAGCGCCATGTGCGCGCCGGAGAGGATCGAGAGGCCGACGACGTCGACGTCTTCCTGCACCGCGGTCTCGGCGATCATCTCGGGGGTCTGGTGGAGGCCGCTGTAGATCACCTCCATGCCGTGGTCGCGCAGGACGGAGGCGACGGTCTTCGCGCCGCGGTCGTGGCCGTCGAGACCGGGCTTGGCGATGAGGACGCGGATCTTGCGGTCAGGCATGGCGTTTCTTCGCAGGGAGCCAGCTGATCTCTTCCGCGCGTCCCCACTTGTCACGCGGCTTGAACCTGACGGTCATGACAATCGCGTAGATCGAAGTGATCAGGATCGAGAGGCCGCAGAGCGCGGTCAGCCAGGGATGGCCGCGCAGAAGAAGCTCGACATCACCGCGGGTGACCAGAAGGATGGACACCGACGACAGGATCGCGAACAACGCGATGAAGGAGAGCGCGACGTCGTACCCGCGCGCCTTCTCCAGTGTTCGAAGTCTTCGCGCCACGACGACGGCGTAGGCTGCCGTGAAGAGGACCGTCAGGCCGCCGGACGCAGCGATCACGGGCGCGGGGCGAAGAGATTCATCGAGCAGGCCGAAGGCGGCGAGGAGGAGGCTGATCGAGACGAGAGCGGCCGCGATCGCGACGGGAGGGACGACCATCGTGAAAACCAGCAGCCACACGGGGAGGCTCCTGGATTCCTCGTTCATCACCGGGCGGCCTCCCGGTCTGCTCGTGTCCTTCTTCCATTGCGGGTACCGACGCTGCACCCAGCTTGCGACGGCGCCAGTCAACACGGCGGCGTGCGGGATCCACCTCGACGCGGCCTTGAAGATGGGCGACTTCAGGAAGTCAGCGGGACTCGTGAAGGATCCGACGAAGCACAGCAGGAGCACGAGGACGCTGGCGGCCATCACGCCGAGGCAGACGCGGCGGATCGAGTCGGATTTCATGGCATCCTCGGTGCTTCGCCACGCTTCAGCGTCCATTTTTCGGGCGCGAGCTTGGCGATCATGACGCGGATCTTGCGGTCAGGCATGGTCCCATTCCTCGGGCTCCTCCAGCGGCCAGAAGTACTTCCAAGGCTTCATTGTCCAACCCACCAAGAAGCCCAGAACTACGACGGCGATGTTCACCCAGAAGAGCGGCCCTTGGAGCTGCTTATCAAGCCTCTGCCACCCGCTCAGGGTGTATCCGAGAGTGAAGAGGACCACCCATGCTGCCAACATGGATGGGAATGAGGTCCGGACACAACCAAGCAGGACATCTGCCGCCAAGAGAAGGCTCGCGAAGACGAAGCCCGTCATCGCCTTCGCGCTCAACACAACCCCGAACCCGGAGCCAGCCCCTTCGAAGACCCGGTCTGTTGCCCAGTCAGCCATGAAGGAGGCCCCGAACCATGCACCGGCGGCTAGACCGAGCTGGAACACGAACTTCAGGAACCCAGACCAGTCCGACCAAGAGGTCCGCAGAAGATGGAGCAGAGATCTTTGAGTCGTGCTCACAGCGTCTTCGGCTCCTTGTACTCCCCGAACTCCTCGCGCAGCACGCCGCAGATCTCGCCCAGCGTGCACCACGCGTGCGCGGCGGCGACGAAGCGCTCGAGCAGGTTGTCCTTGCCCCGGCACGCGTCGCGGATCGCGTCGAGCTCACACTTCGCGGCCTTCGCGTCGCGCTTCTTGCGCAGCTCCGCCAGCCGCTCGCGCTGTTCCTTCTCCACCGCGGCGTCGATCTTGAGGACCTCGATCGTCGGGGCGCCGCCTTGCTCCGCGTAGCAATTCACGCCGACGACCTTCTTCGTCCCCCGCTCCACCGCGATCTGGTATGCGACCGCCGAGCGGTGAATCTCCCTCTGGATCCATCCCGCCTCAGTCGCCGCCACCACTCCCCCGCGCCGGTCGATCTCGGCGAAGTACTTCTCCGCCTCCGCCTCGAGCCGGTTCGTCTGGTTCTCGACGAAGTAGCTCCCCGCCAGCGGGTCGATCACGTGCGCGACCTCGCTCTCCTCCGCGATGATCTGCTGCGTCCTCAGCGCGATCTTCACCGCCTTCTCCGTCGGCAGCGCCAGCGTCTCGTCCATCGAGTTCGTGTGCAGCGACTGCGTCCCCCCCAGCACCGCCGCCATCGCCTGGAACGCCGTCCTCACGATGTTGTTCTCCGGCTGCTGCGCCGTCAGGCTCACCCCCGCCGTCTGCGTGTGGAACCTCAGCATCCACGAGCGCGGGTCCTTCGCCCCGAACACCTCGCGCATCTTCTTCGCCCAGATCCTCCGCGCCGCCCTGAACTTCGCGATCTCCTCGAAGAAGTCGAGATGGCTGTCGAAGAAGAACGACAACCTCGGTGCGAACTCGTCGACGTCGAGCCCCGCCGCGATCCCCCGCCGCACGTATTCCATCCCGTTCGCCAGCGTGAACGCGAGCTCCTGCGCCGCCGTCGATCCCGCCTCGCGGATGTGGTAGCCGCTGATCGAGATCGTGTTCCACTGCGGGACCGTCTTCGCGCAATGCCCCATCACGTCCGTGATCATCCTCAGCGCCGGCTCCGCCGGCACGAGCCACGCGTGCTGCGCCTGGTACTCCTTCAGGATGTCGTTCTGCACCGTCCCGCGCAGCTTCCTCGGATCGACGCCCTGGTTCTCCCCGCACGCGACGTAGAACGCGAGCAGGATCGGCGCCGGCCCGTTGATCGTCATCGACGTCGACACCTTCTCCATGGGGATCCCGTGCATCAGGGTCTCCATGTCCTTCAGGCTCGCGATCGCGACGCCGACCTGCCCGACCTCGCCGAAGCTCCGCTCGTGGTCGGAGTCGTAGCCCATCAAGGTCGGGAAGTCGAAAGCCGTCGACAGCCCCGTCTGCCCGTGGTCGAGCAGGAACTTGAAGCGCTCGTTCGTCTGCTTCGCGCTCCCGAAGCCCGCGAACTGCCGCATCGTCCACAGCCGCTCGCGGTACATCGTCGCGTGGACTCCGCGCGTGAACGGGTACTCCCCGGGCCAACCCAGGTCCTTCTCGGCGTCGACCCGCGCGTCGTCGGGGCCGTACAGCGGCTTGAGCTTCGCCCCCGAGATCGTCGTGAACTCCGCGTCGCGCAGCTTCGCCTCGCGGATGGCTTCCTCCCACAGAGCGCGCGGGTCGACGGCCTTCACTCCCACGGTCCTCTGTGCGCTCATGCCGATTTCGCTCCGCGTTTCGCCTCGGCGGCCTTCCTCTCGCCCGATTTTGCCTCGGGGCTGGCTTCGGCGGAGAGGATCGACGCGACGACGGATTCGACCACATCGTACGGCGCGCGACCTGAATCGAGGAGGGTTCGCGCCCGCTCGGCCCATCCGCCCTGGCCCCACAGGCGTTCCTCGAGGCGTTCCTCGACCGCGCGTCGCACGTGCGCGAGGCGCTTTTCGCGCCGGACGGCGTCGAGGCCGTGCCGCTTCAGATGCTCGCGATGCTGCTCGATCGCGCGCGCGAGGTCGGCGACGCCCTCGCCGCTCGCCGCGCTGCAGGCGACGACCGGCGCGATCCACCCCGGCTCGGTCTTGGTTTCGGAGCGCCCGTAGGTCCGGATGTGCACGGCCTCCTCGAGGTCGACCTGCAGCCGATCGGCGCCGGGGAGGTCGTTCTTGTTGACGACGAGCACGTCCGCGACCTCGATCAGGCCGGCCTTCATCGCCTGGATCCCGTCACCCGCGCCCGGGCACAGCACGACGATCACCGTGTCCGCCGCGGCGACGACGTCGTACTCGGCCTGTCCGACGCCGACGGTCTCGATCAGGATGTCGTCGAAGCCGAAGGCGTCCATGACGTCGCACGCGTCGACTGCAGCGCGCGCGAGGCCGCCGTGGCTGCCGCGGCTCGCCATCGAGCGGATGTAGACGCCGGGATCGAGCGTGCGCTCCTCCATGCGGATGCGATCGCCGAGCAGCGCGCCGCCGGTGAAGGGGCTCGAGGGGTCGACGGCGAGGATCGCGACGGTCCTCTTGGCCTCGCGCTCGAGCTTGGCGAGGACGTTGACGAGCGTGCTCTTGCCCACGCCGGGCGGTCCGGTGACGCCGACGCGCCAGCTTCTGCCGATCTTGGGGTAGAGCGCGGAGATCGTGGCGGGGAAGTGCGGGTCGTCGTTCTCCGCCCAGGAGACCAGGCGCGCGATCGCGCCCTTGTCGCCGGCGAGCAGGCGGTCGGTGAGGTTCGTCACGGAATACGGTACCGCGACAATTCTTCCTCGCGGGAGCGGCTGCATCCCGCGACGAGGAATAATTGTCGCGGTACCGTATTCCTCACGCCAGCACGCTCCTCGCGATCACGATCCGCTGGATGTCCGTCGCGCCCTCGTAGATCTCCGTGATGCGCGCGTCGCGGAACAATCGCTCGACGATGAAGTGGTCGGTGTAACCCGCGCCACCGTGGATCTGCAGGCACTCGTCGGCGGCGAAGTTCGCGGTCTGCGACGCGAACAGCTTGGCTTGCGATGCCGCCTGCGTGCACTTCTCGCCGCGGTCGCGCAGCCACGCCGCCTTCAGCGTCAGCATCCGCGCCGCGTCGATCCGCGTCGACATGTCCGCGAGCTTCCACTGGATCGCCTGGAAGTTGCCGATCGGCTGGCCGAACTGCTCGCGCTCCTTGGCGTACTTGATCGCAGCCTCGAGGCACGCGCGCGCGATCCCGACCGCCTGCGCGGCGATCCCGATCCGCCCGCCGTCGAGCGTGTCCATCGCAACGGCGAAGCCCTTGTTGAGCTCACCGAGCAGATTCCCTTTCGGAATGCGCGCGTTCTCGAACAGCACCTCCGTCGTCGACGAAGCGCGGATCCCGGTCTTCTTCTCGTGCTTGCCGACCGACACTCCGGCCGTGTCGCGCGGAACGATGAACGCGCTGATCCCCTTCGCCTTCGACGCCTTGGGATCCGTGCGCGCGTACACGACGAACACCCCCGCGATCCCCCCGTTCGTCACCCAGATCTTCGTGCCGTTCAGGACCCACCGATCACCCTCGAGCCGCGCGCTCGTCTCCAGCGCCGCCGCGTCGGAGCCCGCGTTGGGCTCGGTCAGGCAGTACGCGCCGTAGATCTCGGCCGACGCGAGCCGCGGCAGCCACTGCTTCTTCTGCGCCTCGGTCCCGAACCTCTTCAGCGGGCCGCAGACCAGGCTGTTGTGCACCGACAGCGTCACGCCGGTCGAGGCGCAGGCGCGGTTCACCTCCTCGAGCACGAGCGACAGCTCGAAGTTGCCGAGGCCCGCCCCGCCGTACTCGCTCGGCACGGTCAGGCCCCACAGCCCGAGCTCCTTCATCCTCTCGAACACCTCGGGATCGACGTGCTCCTGCCGATCGTGCTTCGTCGCGCGCGGGAGGAGCTCCGACTCGGCCAGGCTCCGCGCCATGTCGCGGATCATCGCCTGCTCTTCGGTGAGATTGAAATGCATGCTGCCGCTCAGCTCTTCGCGTACTCGTAGAAGCCCTTGCCGGTCTTCTTGCCGAGGCGCCCGGCCGCGACCATCCGACGCAGCAGCGGGCAGGGCCGGTACTTCGGGTCCCCGAGATCGCGCTGGAGCACCTCGAGGATGTCGAGGCACACGTCGAGCCCGATCAGATCGGCGAGCGCGAGCGGGCCCATCGGATGGTTCATGCCGAGCTTCATCACCGTGTCGATCCCCTCGCGCGAGCTGACGCCCTCCATGAGGCAGTACACCGCCTCGTTGATCATCGGCAACAGCACGCGGTTCGCCACGAAGCCCGGGTAGTCGTTGGCCTCCACCGGAACCTTGTCGAGCGCTTCGGCGCAGGCCTTGACCCTGGCGCAGGTCTCGTCCGACGTTTCCTGGCCGCGGATCACCTCGACCAGCTTCATCAAGGGCACCGGGTTCATGAAGTGCATCCCGATCACCTTGTCGGGGCGCTTCGTCGCGGCGGCGATCTTCGTGATCGAGATCGACGACGTGTTCGTGGCGAGGATCGTCGCGGGCGGGCACTGCGCGTCGAGCTGGCGGAAGACCGAGATCTTCGCGTCCGCGCGTTCGACGATCGCCTCGACGACGAGCGGCTCCGCGCGGATGCTCGCGAGGTCCTTCGAGGGCGAGATGCGCGCCAAGGTCGCCTTGGAGTCGCCCTCGGGCATCGCGCCCTTCTTCACCAGGCGCGCGAGGCTAGCCTCGATCGCCGAGATCCCCCGCTTCAACGCCCCTTCGTCGACGTCGACGAGCAGCACCCGCGATCCGAAGGCGGCGAAGGTCTGCGCGATGCCGTTCCCCATCGTCCCCGCGCCGACGACAGCGACCGCCTCGAAGAAGGGCTTGCCCCCCATCCGCCTACAGCCTCTCGACCGCGAGCGACACCGCGTTGCCGCCGCCGAGGCACAGGGAGGCCATGCCCGTCTTCGCGTTGCGCTGCGCCATCGCGTGGAGCAGCGTCGTGAGCACGCGCGCGCCCGACGCACCGATCGGGTGGCCGAGCGCGACCGCTCCGCCGTTGACGTTGACCTTCTTCGGATCGAGGTCGAGCACGCGCATCAGCGCCACCGCCGCGGCCGAGAAGGCCTCGTTGATCTCGTGCAGGTCGAAGTCGGCTGGCTTGCGCTTGTGCTTCGCCGCGCAGGCCTTGATCGAGACCTCGGGCGCCATCATCACCCATTCGGGCGCGCAGCCGCCGGCCGCGTAGCCGGTGATCCGCGCGAGCGGCTCGACGCCGAGCGACTGGGCCTTCTCCGCGCTCATCACCACGAGCGCCGCCGCGCCGTCGTTGATCTGCGACGCATTCGCGGCGGTGACCGTCCCGCCTTCCTGGAACGCGGGCTTGAGCTTCCCGATCCCCTCGACCGTCGTGTCGGCGCGGATGCCTTCGTCGGTCGTGAACGCGACCGGCTCGCCCTTCTTCTGCGGGATCTTGACCGCGAACTTCTCGGCGTCGAAGCGCCCGGCCGCGGTGGCCTCGGCGGCCTTCTTGTGCGATGCGACGGCGAACTCGTCCTGGGCCTTGCGCGAGATCTCGTACTTCTTCGCCACGAGCTCCGCCGTCGCGCCCATGTGGAAGTCGTTGTAGATGTCCCACAGGCCGTCGAAGATCATCGAGTCGACGAGCTTGCCGTGGCCGAGTCGCACGCCCGCGCGCGCTTCGGGCAGGAGGTAGGGCGCGTTCGTCATGCTCTCCTGGCCTCCCGCGACGATGACCTCCGCGTCGCCCGCGCGGATCGCCTGCGCGGCGAGCATCACCGCCTTGAGCCCCGACCCGCACACCTTGTTCACGGTGAACGCCGGGACGCTGTTCGGGATTCCGGCGCGGATCGCCGCCTGCCGGGCCGGGTTCTGGCCGAGACCGGCGGTCAGGACGTTGCCGAGGATCACCTCTTCGATGGCGGTCGCGGGGACGCCCGCACGCCGCAGCGCTTCCTGGATCGCGAGCGCGCCGAGCTCGGGTGCCGAGAACCCGGTGAGCGAGCCCTGGAACCTGCCGATCGGCGTGCGGCAGGCGCTGGCGATGACGACGTCTCTCAAGAGCTACGCTCCGGTGTCGAGGCAGGGGGGGAACGACGCCGCGGTCTCGACTGGCCGTCCGCGGGCGCTCCGGACTTCGCGCGGAAGGCGCTCCACGAAGCCGGGCGACCAATATAAGGAACGCGGGCGGCCGGGCCTAGGCCGTGGAAGCACATCGGGACGCCGGGCGGGCGTCAAGCTACCTTCAAACGGCATCCCCCAGGCTCCTGACAGCTAGTAGGGACGTGGGAAGAGGCCAGATCGGCTGCCCTTCCTTGCAACCTGCGCGAAAGCGGGGTATCCCCAATCATCGGCTCGCTCCATCGCCCCCTGGGGGCGCGCCGCCCGAGGGGCCTCGACTCATTGGACGACCAAGACCTGGTAGCCGCCCTGCGCGACAAGAGGGAGGACGCCGTGGCGGTCTTCATGGAGCGCTACCGGCCCCTCTTCTATCACTGCATCTCGCAGCTCGAGACCGATCAACACGCCCGCGACGACCTCTACAACGAGGTGGTCACGTACGTTCTCGAGCGCCTCGACCGGGATTCGTTCGATCCCTCGAAGGGCTCCTTCGGGACGTGGCTCTACCGCGTCGCGTGGTGTCGTTGCGTCGACCTGAAGCGCAAGGAGAACGCGCGCCGCAATCCCAAGCTGGTTCCCTCCGGCGAGAGGATGCCCGAGCGGGCCGACCTGAGCCCCGGACCGGGCGATCTCGCGGGAGAGAACGAGATCGGGGACATGGTCCGGCGCGGGATGGCGGCCCTGGCAGCCGAGGAGCGGGCCCTCCTGGAGCTGCGGTACGTCGACGAGCGTACAATCGGCGAGATCTCGGAGGTGCTCTCCATCTCGCTCGAGCAGACCAAGTACCGGCTGAAGAGGGCCTCGGTCGCCCTGAGGCGGGTGCTCCTGAACGATTTCGCACTGGAGAAGGCGGCGGAATGAGGCCCGATCCTCAAAAAAATCCCGGCCAAGCTGACCCGGTTCCGGGCCGTCCCTCGGATTCGGACGCGACCATGAAGGCTCCGCCGAACGGGCCCGGTTTCGACCCCCGGCAGCTGAGCATCGAGGACCTCCGCGACCCCGGAAAGGCCGAGGAGGCCCTGGCTCATTGGGACGAGCTCGCGCCGGCCCTGCTGACCGCGATCGAGACCCATCCGCAGCACGGCCCGCGCCTGGCGAAGCTCCGGCGGGCCGACCGGTGGCTCGCGACGCGCGCCCAGACGCTGCGCCCGGCCGGACCCTGCCCGAGCCCCGAGGAGCTGTACGACTACGGGCGCGGCCCCGGCTACGGCCCGCTGTCGAGCGTGCGGAAGTCCGAGATCGAGCGCCACCTCGCGCGCTGCGGCGAGTGCGAAGGCATCGTCGAGACGCTGGCCACGCCGCCGCCGGTCCCGCTCGAGGCTCCGTCGAGGGAAGAGGTCCTGACCGCGGGTGGCGAGCGACCCCGCTCGGGCGATCGCAACGCGGCCGACGGATCCGAATTCGGGAAGCGACCCGCGCGACGCCGGCTGCGCTCGCTGCCACGACTGGTTCCGCTCTTGGTCGCAGCCTCGCTGATCCTGGCCTTGGGGGTGTGGATCGCGCTGATCCCGTCGGGTTCGGAGACGCTCATCTTCCCGCAGGCACCGCTGCTGCGGGGAAGCTCGGGCGGGCCGCTGTTCTTCCCGCGCGATCGCGTGCTGCATGCCACCGCGGAGGCGAAGGCGGCATTCCCTGCGCTGGCGGGAGGGTTGATGTTCGAGATCGAGCCCCAGGCCAACGCGACGATGTACCGGGTCGACGTCGCGCGGCACGGCGACGACGCGTTCGCGGCGGTGGAGCAGAGTATCGTCAAGCTCGAGAGCGCGTTGCCCTTCGTGAAGGCGACGGAGGAGCTGGCGCCCGGACACTACACGTGGGTGCTGCGCGTGGTCGTGCGCGGCCTTCTCCAGGAGCCGGGAGCGCGCGACTTCGAAGTGGTCGAGGACGCGGAGCTGTGCAAGCAGCTCGCAGAGCTCGTCTCTCGCCCCGAGCCTGGGCGGAGCCTGACGGCGGTGCGAATGCTGCACGAGCAGGGCTACCTCAGCGATGCGCGCGCGATCGCGCGGACGATGCCGCCGAGTCGGGAGCTCGACACGTACCTGGGCCAGGTGCCAGGGCGTTAGGACCATGGCTCGCGCTGAGCGAGTCGGTTTGGGCAGCCTGGGAATCGGGCTGCTGATCGTGCTGTCGAACGGACTGCGGCCGGCGGGGTCGCAAGCGCGTGGCCGCGAGCCCATCGCCAGTTCGGTTGCGACGCAGGGGAAGGGTCCCGTTGCGGGACCGAGTGTCGAGGCAGACATCGCGGAGTTTAACGGCCTGCTCGGGAGGCTGCGTGGAAACGACGAGAGCGTCGTACCCGCGATGCGCGAGTTGGCCGAGAGGTTGTGCAACGTGCACGACCGCTGCGACGGGAAGGACATCCTGACGTTCTATGTTGGGATGTCGCCGGAGGATCGCGCGCGCGGACTGGAAGAGCAGGCTCGGTACGACGAGATCATGACGAAGAGGCCAACGCCTTGGAACGAGGGCCAGAACGACGAAGATTGGACGATCCTCCGTGGCCCTGTTGTGGAGCAATTCCGCGCGATCGCCGAGCGTTCGCTCCGCCAGCCTGATGTCTTTCCGGGCGCTTCTGCGTTGAGTTCTTGCGCAGTGATCGAAACAGACCGGCTCAGAAGCGATTACAGCCTTGACGAAGAGGGACGCCGAGAACTCCTAGCTTCGGCTCGAGAAGATGCACTCGCGAGCCTCTCCGGGTTCCAGAAGTGCGGCATGCTCACGCCGCGTCTTCAGCCGATGTGGCTTCTCGGGTACCTGCACATGGTCGCCGGCGAGAGTGTACTGGCCCGTCGCGCCTTTAGAGATTGCCTTGCGCTCGCTCGTCGACTGCGCAGACCTGATAGGCAGGAGATGGCGTTTCAGGGTCTCATCGACCTCGCGAAGGAGGCTGGCGATTATCCCGAACTGCACTTGCTCCTGGATCAGTTGGCATCGTTCCGTACTCTGGCTGAAAGCTGGCTCCTCGTCAGAGAACAGGCCCTGCTGCTGGAAAATGAGGACTTGGCCGAATCCTCATCTCAGTTCCTCCTGGGCCACCGTCCATCAACCCCTTCCGACCTGGGCCAGTGGCACGTTCTGCTCGGTGGCGCCCTCCTGCGCCAAGGTAACCTGAATGGGGCACGAGAGCAGTACGCCCTGGCTCAGCCGCTTCCCCTAAGCCGGGTCGTGACTCTCGGGATGGCGTCCGTCGATCTGCGCGCGGGAAACGCCGAGAGGGTCCTTGAGCAACTCTCGAAACCTGAATTCCGGAAGGACATCTACCCGTACGAAGAGACCCTCGCGCTCCAGCTTTGCGGCGACGCGGCGTTAAGGCTCGGGCAGTCGGGCGAAGCCATCCGGAACCTCGATCGCGCGCTGCGAATCAGCGGGCAGATGCAAGCGCGCCTTGCAATTCAACGCGATTCCATCGGCGCGGCGACGAGCGTGCTCGGCGGGCCGGTCGGGCTGAACACGTTGGCTCTCCTCGCCGAAGCACGGGGACGTATCGGTGACCATCTGGAAGCTGCGCGCGCGATCGAGAGCTGGCAGTCTTGGTCGCTGCGCAAGGCGAACGGTGCGAATGTCGAGATCTCGACCGAGAACCTTCTCTCGTGGGCACATTCCATGGACTTGGGCTTGGTCACCTGGGTCGTGGGTGCCGACTCGACCGTGGTGGCGCACGTCGCGCCGGACGGTAGCTCGGAAGCCGTGCCGATCCACCATGGGCTCAGGGCAATCGAAGCAGCGGTGAGGCGGCTGAATGAGGCGATCCGAGGGAGCGACGGCGTCCTGGCCGAGCGGCTCGCCTCCCAGATCGGCGCCGAGATTCTTCCGCAGAGAATCGCGGCGCGCATCGCGAGTCTGGGCGGATCCGGCCGCAAGCGCGTGCTCTTCCTCGTGCACGGACCCCTCGAGCGCCTGCCTCTCGAGTTCCTCTGCCGGAACGAACGCGTGGTTCCGCTGGTCCTCCCCGGTCTCCCCGACGGCGAGCCTGGTGCCCCAGTCGCGCCGCGGGACCTGGCGAACTGGAATGTACTGGGCAGTCCGGTGGACTCCGCAGGCCGCTCTTTGCTCCCAGGCGCGAGCGAGGAGCTCGTAGCCATCGCGGCATTGCACAAGACGACTTCGGTGGAGAGCATTCCGAGTGGGAAGACCGTTCAGGCCGGCGACACCGAGGTTCCCGGCGTGCGACTTCGGGTGGGCTCGGCCTTCGACCGCCAGTCCCTCGCGGCTGCGCTGCAGAGTCGCGCGCCGATGCACATCGCTACGCACTTGAGGCACGGCTGCGGGGGAGCGGAGGGTCGACTTGCCGACGTCGGCTTGGAGCTGTCGGGAGACGACGTGTTCTGTGCAGGCGAGATCCTGGAGTCCAGGCCGCAGTTGCCGCTCGCCGTTCTTGCCGCCTGCGAAACGGCCGAGGGTCGATTCCTCGACGCCCAGGGTCTGCAAGGCCTCGCCCGCGCCTTCCTGGAATCCGGGACCCGCAACCTGCTGGTCACGCTCTGGCCCGTGGAAGACCAAGCCGCACGCCGCTTCGCGGAGGAATTCCACCGCGCTCTCATCGCCGGCGAGCGGCCTTCGGAAGCGGCAACGAGCGCGAGAGCAGCACTGCGCTCTGCAGGCCTCCCGGCGGCTGATTGGGCTGCGTTTCGGCTGATCGGCCGGGATTGATCCCGCCGCCCGTCCTGGGGACGGGAAAATGTTTCTCGGTCGGTCGTCGGTGGCTACCCGACCTGATCGAACTTTCCATCCGACCTCAAGAGGCGGCTCTGCTCCTCCCGATACAGGCGCTTACCGAGCCGAGCGCTCGGCGCACGAACGGAAGGAGTTCACATGCTGTCGAGCGTACTCGCGGCCATCACCTGCATCGCGATTCCCGTCTCGGATCCTCTCGAGATCTCCGCTCAGATGAAGCCGGACCAGGCGCCGGTCGAGGTGGGAACCTACGTCACCGCGACCTCGTTCCGCAGCCGCAACTTCTCCAACGTCAATCAACTGCTCGTGTTCGGCGCGGCGGGAGTGCCCACGCCGGTCCTCGTCACGCTGCCTCCGGGCGGCATCGTCCAGTACGACTTCGCGCCGCAGGCCTTGGACGGGGTGATGCTCGAGGTCGTCTCGCTGCGCGGCGGCGTCATGACGACGAGCGGCGAGCACGTTCTCGCCCTCCCTGCGGGATCAGTCGACCAGAGCCTGTGGACCGTACCCGCAGCGTCGGGACTCGTGACCTGGCAACAACTGGGCTGCGAGGTCACGCTGCTCCCACCGCAGGGCAGCTTCCTCCCGGCGGGTTTGGCGAGCACAGGCTCGGGCACGGAAGCCGCAACCGCGCCTCCGATGCCCCCGATCGCAGTCCCGCGATCGACTCTCAGCCCGTGGGTGCAAAGCAAGATCACGCCGATGTGAGAGTCGGCTGACTCCGTGACAGGAACCTAGACAGACGGAAGGTGTGAAGAGCCGGCGTCCCCGCGACGTCGGCTCTTCCCCTTTTCAGCGCCCCCGTTCCGCCACCGACCCGCCCCGCGAGATCGCGACGACTTCCTGCCTCGCTACTCTTGCGCTCCCACCGCGCCGCGCAGGAGGATGGTCGCGAAGCCCCGCACCCGATGATCCCCCACGACGCTCTCGAAGCGCTCGCATCGCTGGCCGAGATCGCGTTCGTCGGACGCGTGCTCCTCTCGTTGCTTCCGCCCGGCCTCCCTGGCCGACACGGCTTCCGGGATCTCCCGGCGACGTGGGCCGCGAGCCACCTGCTCGGCACCGTCGTGCAGGGCATCGAATCCCAGCTCGGCGATCTCTCCGGAATCCATCCCGCACACCCGGCGCTCCTCGCGCCCTGGCTGCTGCTCGCTCTCGCGCGCTGGATCACCCTTCCGGGAGCGATGGTCCCCCGCCACGAGCCGCTCGCCGAGTCCCCGGGACCGAGCTCGCGCGCCCTCGCTGTCATCGCTCCGCTCGCCGTCGCCGCGGCCGCCTTCCACGGAGACACCCCGGTCGACTCCAAGCTCCCATTCCTCCTCGCCGACGCCCTGGCCTTGCTCGCTCTGTGCCGCTTCGGACTCTCCGCCGCGCGCCGCGCGCCGCTCGGGAGGTCGCTCGCCGTCCTCGCGCTCGCGCTGGTCCTCGCCGCCGCGCTCATCTACTCGCGCGCACGAACGATCCCCCTCGCTCTCTGCATGGGCTCCGGCGCGGCCTTCGCGGGAGTCTGGCTGCGCCGCGGCGACCGCCGCGCGGCGGCGCTCTCGGTCATCGCCTTCGCCGGGAGCGCGCTCCTCGGTCCGCGCGAGGCGCTCTTCGGCGCGGCGGGCCTCTTTGCGCTGTGGCTTCACACGGCGGAGCCCTCGCGCAAGTCGATCGCTCTTTTCGCCGCGGCGGTCTTCGCTCCCTGCGCGGCGCTCGGCTGGAACCGTCTCGACGCCGTATCCTCCGCCGAGCCCGCTCTTTCGCCCATCACCGCGGCCGTCGCAGTGGTCGTCGCGATGGCGCTCGCGATGCGCAAGAGGCTCGCCGATGCGCGGGACCGCGATCGAGCGCCCGCGACCGCCACCGCCGGATCGATCGATCCCACCCGGACGGAGAGCGCTGCCGTGCGCGATGCCGTGCTCCTCTGCCTCTTCCCGCTCGCCTCGCGCGGCGAGCTGTCCTCGCTCTCCGCCCTCTCCTCCGCGCTCCTGCCCCTCGCGCCGATGATCGCCCTCGAGTGCGGGCTCGTGTTCGCTCCCGCGGAGCGACCCCTGGCGGCAGATCCGCGCCCCGCGGTCGGCACCGAGCCGACCACCGGAGCTGTCCGGCGATGAACGCTCTGAACATCCTGCGCTGTCCCGCCTGCGGCGGGGTCCTCGAGGACTCCGATCTCGGACGCCTCACCTGCCTCGCGCGCTTCTCCTGCCCTTCGCGCACGTCCGGCTTCCCGCGCCTGCACGGTCTCTTCGACCTGCGCCTGCACCTCGATTATCCTGTCGAACCCGCTCCCCTCCCGACCTCCGTCTTCGAACCGATCTTCCGCGCGCAGGAGCAGGGCCGACCCTTCAAGGTCGTGTTCGAGGAGACCCTGCTCGCGCTCGACGAGACCACCGCCGACCGGCTCATGCAGATCGTCCACGAAGGCCGTGGAGCGTGGTTCCCGCTGCTCTTCGCCCGCGGCGGCGCGCTGCTCTTCGTCGGCAACGCCCTGTCGGGAACCGTGACCGCGCTCACCCAAGCGGGATTCCGCGTGACCGTGCTCGACCCATCGCCCGAGCGCGTGCGCTTCGGGAACTATCGCAACCACGCCCACAGCCCCGGCCTGACCTCCAGCTTCGTGGGAGGCGACTCGCCGATCCTTCCCTTCATCGACCAGAGCTTCGACGTCGTCGTCCGGGAAGGCGGTTTCCCCGGGGCGAGCCCGGCCTTCGCGTTCGGCCTCGAGGAATGCCGGCGCGTCACCCGCAGCGAGGTGCTGTGGATCACCAACAACCGGCTGGGCTACAAGCGGGCCACAGGTCGGCGCGGCATCCACTACGTGCCCGGACCGGTCGAGTACGCGTTCTCGGCGATGCGGCCTCTCGAGGGCGAAAAAAGCCTCCCCCGGATGCGGCGCGAGATCGTCGGTCCTGGCTTCGCGCCGCCGCGGGCCTACGCGCTCTACCCGCATGCGGCCGATTTCACGCACGTCGTCGCCCTCGACGCGCTGCGGCCCGCGCTGACGATCGGGCCGATGGAGCGCCGGAACCGCTTGAAGCTCCTCGCGCAGCGCGCGGGCTTGTTCCCCGTGCTCGCGCCGTCCTTCGCCGTCCTGGCCGCGCGGGTTGCGGCCGCCGGGCGCGCGCCGCGGATCGAGCGCATCCTCGACGAGATCGCCGAGCGCACCGGCGAGCCCCGGCCCGAGATCGACCAGCTCGTCGCCACGCGCGGCAACTGCGCCATCGTCCACACCCGCGTTCCCGAGGACCGTGAGGAGGACGGCCGGGGGCGCTGGACGCTGCACCTGCCGCTCAACCCGACCAACGTCCCGCAGGCCGCGCGGCACTTCGAGGTGCTCGAGAGGATCCGGCGCCGCTTTCCCGAGCTGCCCGCGCCCGAGCCGCTCTTCCACGGACGCGCGGACGGCGTGCTGCTCACCTGCGAGCGCCGCCTGCCCGGCTGGTCCGCGCCGCAGGTCATCGAAGACCGCGGTCGCGCCGGGCGCATGCTCGCCGACGTCTCCGCGCACTTCGCGCGTCTCGTGGTCCGTCCGGCTGCCCGCTTCACCGCGGAGGACTTCGAGGAGATCGTCGGATCGCGCTTCGACCTGGCCGCGCACTTCGCCGCCGTCCCCTCGACCCTTGCGGCGATCGAGCGGCTTCGCGCGGAGGCCCGCGAGCGCCTCGTCGGCAAGACGATCCCGCGCGTCTTCCATCACGCCGACCTGCGCGCCAAGCACGTCCAGGTCGGCCAGGACGGGGGCGTGATCGGCTACCTCGACTGGAGCGCGGCCGAGGACGAGTTCCTCCCCTATCAGGACCTCCTCCACCTGATCGTGCACGACCTCGTGCAGGAGCACGCGATCCCCGCGCGCAAAGCCTGGTGGATCGTGCGCGATCGGACCGGCCTGCGGGACCACGAACGCGAGGCGCTCGCGAGCTACGCCGCCGCCGTCGGGATCGACGACGAGACCGCGCGAGCGATCGAGGCGATCTACCCGGTGCTCGTCTCGGCCATGGTCGAGCGGCACTGGGATTTCAGCCGGCCGCGCTGGCTGCACCGGCAGTTCGGGGTCTAGGGCAGCCGGCTCGACGCGCGGAGAGGGCTGGATCGGGGCCGAAATCCCGCGTAGGATGACCGGACGGACGCGTCCGTCCGCCGGCATTCCCGCCATGAGCCCCGCCTCCAAGGTCGCCAACGGCCACCTCCCCCACGCCGCGACGGGGGACCCGAGCCGCCAGCGCATCCTGACCCAGGCGGCGGAGATCTTCGCGCGCGAGGGCTACCGCAGCACGGATCTGCAGGACGTCGCCGACGCCCTCGGCATCGGCAAGGGCAGCGTCTACCGGCGATTCCCGACGAAGCGCGACCTCTTCTTCGCCACGGTGGACGACGGCATGCTGAGCCTGCGGCGGAGCATCGAGGACGCGATCACCGGGGTTCCGGACCCGCTCGAACAGATCGCGTGCGCGGCGCGCGCCTACCTCGCCTTCTTCGACGCTCATCCCCGCCTGGCCGAGCTCCTCATCCAGGAGCGGGCCGAGTTCCGCGACCGCAAGAAGCCGACCTACTTCGAGCACCGCGAAGCGAACATCCAGCGCTGGCGCGCGCTCTACGAGCGCTTGATGAGCGAGGGCCGGGTGCGCCGGATGCCGGTCGATCGCATCACGGACGTCATGAGCAACCTTCTGTACGGGACGATGTTCACGAACCACTTCGCCGGGCGCGCCAAGTCCTTCGAGGAGCAGGCGGCCGACATCCTCGACGTCGTGTTCCGCGGGATCCTCGCGAAGGATGTCACGGGCGGGGTTGCCCCCCGGCGGTCGCCGAGCCCGCGGCGCAAGGTGCGGCCATGAGAAGGCTATCCATCCCGACGCACATCGGATTCCTCGCGCTCGTCGCCTTCGCCCCCGGCTGCGGGTCGAAGGCCTCGAGCGCAGCCCCGCCGCCCGGCGGCGGCGCCCCCACGCCGGTGACCATCGCCACCGTCGGTCGCGCCGACGTCCCGGTCGACATCCGGGCCATCGGCACGGTCGAACCTCTGGCTTCGGTCGTGATCAAGCCGCAGGTCGCGGGCCTGCTCGTCGACGTGCGCTTCGAGGAAGGGGCGGATGTCCGCGCGGGGGATCTCCTGCTCCAGATCGACCCGCGCCCGTTCCAGGCCGCGCTCCACGTCGCCGAAGCCGAGCTTGCGCGCGACCAGGCCGTGGCCGGGGACAAGAAGGAGGCCGCCGAGCAGATCGAGGGCGCGCTGCAGAAGAGCGCCGTGTCGCAGCGTTCGGCAAGTCAGGCGCGGGCGGACGCGGACGCGGCCCTGGCGGTGGTGAAGAAGGACGAGGCGACGGTCGAGAACGCCCGGCTCCAGCTCGAGTACGGCTCGATCCGCGCGCCGTTCGACGGCCGGACCGGGAAGCTCGAGGTCAAGCGCGGCAGCGTGGTCAAGGCGAACGAGACCGAGATGCTCAGCATCCACCAGATCGTGCCGATCCGCGTGGCCTTCGCCGTTCCGGAGAAGCACCTCTCCGACATCCGCAAGGCTTCCGCGGACGCGCAGCTCGCCGTGCAGGCGCAGGTCCCGGGAGCGGATCCGCCCGTTCAGGGTGTGCTGACCTTCGTCGACAACTCGGTCGACACGACGACCGGGACGATCCGGCTGATGGCGACGTTCGCGAACGAGGACCGCCGCCTGTGGCCGGGGCAGTTCGTGCAGGTCTCGCTGCGCACCGGGATCGACCGGGACGTGGTCGTCGTGCCCGCGCGCGCGGTGCAGACGGGCCAGAAGGGCAGCTTCGTGTTCGTCGTCGGGAGCGACCGCAAGGTCGAGACGCGGCCGGTCAGCGTGAGGAGGACCGCCGGGGACGCGAGCGTCATCGCCGAAGGCTTGAGCGCCGGCGAAATCGTCGTCACCGACGGCCAGCTCCGCCTCGTCCCCGGAGCGCGGGTCGAGCCGCGGGAATCGTCGGGCAGCGGGAACCCATGAACGTCTCGGAGCTGTGCATCCGGCGCCCGGTCATGACCACGCTGGTCGTGCTCGGGATCGCCGTCTTCGGCACGATGGCCTACCGGCTGCTCCCGGTCAGCGACCTGCCCAACGTCGACTTCCCGACGATCCAGGTCTCGGCGGCGCTCCCGGGCGCGAGCCCGGAGACGATGGCGAGCTCGGTCGCGACGCCGCTCGAGAAGGAGTTCTCGACGATCGCGGGCATCGATTCGATGACCTCGTCGAGCCTCCAGGGCTCGACGCAGATCACGCTCCAGTTCTCGCTCGACCGCAACATCGACGCGGCGGCGCAGGACGTGCAGGCGGCGATCGCGCGGTCGGCGAAGAGGCTGCCGCCGCAGATGCCGACGCCGCCCTCGTACCAGAAGGTCAACCCGGCCGACCAGCCGGTCCTCTACATCGCGGTGACTTCGCCGACGCTGCCGCTGAGCACGATCGACGAGTACGCCGAGACCCTGATGAGCCAGCGCATCTCGATGGTCAGCGGGGTCGCGCAGGTCATCGTGAACGGGGCGCAGAAGTACGCCGTCCGGATCCAGCTCGACCCGCGGGCGCTGGCCTCGCGCGGGATCGGGATCGACGAGGTCGCCCAGGCGGTCGGGGACCTGAACGTGAACCTTCCGACGGGCTCGATGCAGGGACCCCGGCGCGCGCTGACCGTGGAGAGCAACGGCCAGCTCGTGGACGCGTCGGCCTACCGGCCCGCGATCGTCGCCTGGCGGAACGGCGGCGCCGTGCGGCTCGAGGAGCTGGGGCGCGTCTTCGACAGCGTCGAGAACGACAAGACCGCCGCCTGGTTCACCGACCGGCGCGGCGTGGTCCTGGCGATCCAGCGCCAGCCGGGGACGAACACCATCGCCGTGGTCGAGGCGGTCAAACGTCTTCTTCCCTCGCTCCAAAAGGCCATGCCGGCCTCGATCAGGACCGACATCCTGTACGACCGCTCGGAGTCGATCCGCGCTTCGGTCGGAGACGTCCAGTTCACGCTGGTCCTCACCCTCGGGCTGGTCGTGATGGTGATCTTCCTGTTCCTGCGGAACGTGCGAGCCACTGCGATCCCGAGCCTGGCGATGCCCCTCTCGATCGTCGGCGCGTTCGCGGTCATGTACGCGCTGGGCTTCAGCGTGGACAACTTCTCGCTGCTCGCGCTGACGCTCTCCGTCGGGTTCGTGGTCGACGACGCGATCGTGATGCTCGAGAACGTCGTGCGCCACATGGAGCTCGGGAAGACGCCGCTCCAGGCCGCCCTCGACGGGTCGAAGGAGATCGGGTTCACGATCCTCTCGATGACCCTCTCGCTGGTCGCGGTCTTCATCCCGGTGCTCTTCATGGGCGGGCTCGTCGGCCGGCTCCTGAACGAGTTCTCGGTGACGATCGCGGCCGCGATCCTGGTCTCGGGCTTCGTGTCGCTGACCCTGACGCCGATGATGTGCAGTCGGTTCCTGCGCCCGGCGCGGGAGGAGAAGCACGGGCGACTGTACCTGGCGACCGAGCGGGTGTTCGAGGGGACGCTCGGCGTGTACGACCGGACGCTGCGCTGGGTTCTGCGCCACCGCGCGCTGACGATGGCGTTCTCGGCCGGGATCCTGCTCGCGACGGTGTGGCTGTTCATGGAGATCCCCAAGGGGTTCCTCGCGAGCGAGGACACGAGCCGCATCCTGGCGCAGACCGAAGCCGCCGAGGGCGTGTCCTTCCCGGCGATGGTCGAGTACCAGCAGGCCGCCGCGAAGATCGTCGCGTCCGATCCGAACGTCGATGGATTCATGTCGAGCATCGGCGCGCGCGGCGGGCAGGCGACGGTCGTCAACACGGGCACGCTGTTCGTCAGGCTGAAGCCCAAGGGCGAGCGGAAGCTCTCGGTCGAGGAGGTGATCCAGGAGCTGCGCCCCAAGCTCGCGGGGATCGCGGGGCTGCGTGTGTTCATGCAGAACCCGCCGCCGATCCGCATCGGCGGTCAGCTCACCAAGAGCCAGTACCAGTACACGCTCCAGGCGCCCGACACGGCGCTCCTGTACCAGGCCGCGCCGGCTCTGGCGGAGAAGATCAGCGCGCTGCCCGGCTTCCAGGACGTGACCACCGACCTGCAGCTCAAGAATCCGCAGGTCCGCGTGCAGATCAACCGCGAGAAGGCGGCCTCGCTCGGCGTGACCCCGAAGCAGATCGAGCTGGCGCTCGGCGACTGCTTCGGCACGCGACAGATCTCGACGATCTACGCGCCGAACAACGCCTACCAGGTGATCCTGGAGCTCGCGCCCGAGTTCCAGACCGATCCGAGCTGGCTCGCGCAGGTGACCGTGCGCTCGGATTCGGGCCGGCTGGTTCCCTTGACCGCGGTGGCCGACGTCGACCAGGACGTCGGGCCGCTCACGGTGAACCACGCCGGGCAGCTCCCCGCGGTGACGGTCTCGTTCAACCTCCTGCCCGGCCATGCGCTCGGCCCGGCCGTGGAGCAGGTCGACCGGATCGCGCGCGCGACGATTTCGCCCGCGATCAGCACGAGCTTCCAGGGCGCGGCGCAGGCCTTCCAGTCGTCGATCCAGGGGCTCGGACTGCTGCTCGTGCTGGCCGTGTTCATCATGTACATGGTGCTGGGCATCCTCTACGAGAGCTTCGTCCACCCGCTGACGATCCTCTCCGCGCTGCCGTTCGCGGGGTTCGGGGCGCTCGCCACCCTGAGCCTGTTCGGGATCGAGCTCAGCCTCTACGCGTTCGTCGGGTTGATCCTGCTCGTCGGGCTGGTGAAGAAGAACGGGATCATGATGGTCGATTTCGCGATCTCGGCGGAGCGCGACGACCGTCTCCCCCCGGAGGAAGCGATCCACCGCGCGTGTATCGTGCGCTTCCGGCCGATCATGATGACCACCATGGCGGCGCTGATGGGGACGCTGCCGATCGCGCTCGGCTTCGGCACGGGCGCGGAGTCGCGGCGACCCCTCGGCCTCGCGGTGGTCGGGGGTCTGCTCTTCTCGCAGCTCGTCACGCTGTACGTGACGCCGGTGTTCTACGTTCTCCTCGACCAGGCCAAGGGGATGCTACGCAGGAGCGGAAGGCGCCAGGGGACACGCACGGGATCCGAGGTCGGCGAGCGACGCGAGAAGGAGAAGCCCGTCGCGGTCGGCGCCCAGGGATCGCGCCGCTGAGGTCAGGGCTTCTTCGGCGGCGTGGCCCCCGAATGCGCGAGCATTCGATCAACCTCCGCCGCGAGCCGCTCGGCCGCGTCGACGAGACCGGGCGAGTCGGAGCTGAGAAGCGCTGCCGGGAGCACGGCGATGCGGTGCTGCTTCACCGCGGACAGGCTCGCGAGCGCGGCGGTGGTCTCGAGCAGGCCCCGGGTCGGGCTCCCGACCTCGTCGCGCGCAGGGGCGCCAACGACGATCACGTCGGGGTCGATCGTGAGGAGCCTCTCGAAGTCCACGCTCACGTGGCTCTTCAACCCCGCCTCGGCCGCCGCGTTGCGCATGCCCGCGAGACGGATGAGCGTGTCGGCGGTGGTCTCCGAGCCCGCGGTCCAGCCGCCCGTGCCGTCGTTGGAATACTCGAGCGTGCGCAAGGCGGAGCGAGCAGCCGAGCCCTCGCGCAGCTTCGCGATGCGCCGGTCGAGATCCGCCACGACTTTCCCGGCGCGGTCCTCGAGGCCCAGCTCCCGGCCGAGCCGCTCGAGCGTGCCGCGGATGTCCTCGTAGCTCCGCGCGGAACGCAGGACGACGATCGGCATCCCTTGCGAGCGCAGGACCTGCGTCGTCTCGACGGCCTGCCATTCGTGGGTGACGACGAGGTCGGGGTGGAGCGCGATCAGCGGCTCGGGTGCGTAGCGGGAGAAGCGCGGAAGCCGCGACCACGCTCCGGTCTTGAAGTCGAAGCTCGAGTAGCCGTCGACCTGCTCCGGCAGCGCCGCGAGGCGACCGGCGCCGCCCTCGCCGAGGAGGACGGCCAGGAACTCCGCGGCGGCGGTGTTGCCGGGGACGATCCTCACGGCCGGCCCGGTTCGCGCGATCGCCGGAGCCTCTCCCTCCGGCGCGCGGCCGCACCCGGCCAGCGCCGAGACCAGCCAGACGGCGATGGATGCGGCCAGCCGCGTGTTGGCGAGGGACATGCGGAAGCGTTCCTAGCCGAGCGACGCAGCCGGAGTCAATGCGGGCGATCGAACTTCCGAGGGCCGTTTCCCGGCCGCCGCGGCAGGAGCGCCGCCCTCCGACGGAACACCATGACGGCCAGCCCACACGAAAGAAGGGTCCGAGGTAAGCTTCATCCCGGACCCCCCATGCTGCCTTCGCGACCGGATCCCGGGCCGACCGCGCTCGCCATCGCCGTCATCCTGCTCGCCGGGATCTCGGCGGGGCAAGTCACGACCCGCGTGAGCGTCGACTCCGCCGGCGCGCAGGGGAACCTGAACAGCGACTACCCCTCGATCTCCGCGGACGGGCGGTTCGTCGCCTTCTACAGCTCCTCCAGCAACCTCGTCCCCGGGGACACGAACGGCATCCTCGACACGTTCCTGCGCGATCGCCGGACCGGCACGACCGAGCGCGTCAGCGTGGACTCGAACGGCGTCCAGGGGAACTTCGACAGCTTCCTCTCCTCGATCTCGGACGACGGGCGCTTCGTCGCCTTCGTCAGCCAGGCGACGAACCTCGTGCCGGGCGACACGAACAACGCGCGCGACATCTTCGTCCGCGACCGCCAGAGCGCCTCGACCGCGAGGGTCAGCGTCGACTCGAACGGCGTGCAGGGCAACGGGAACAGCCGCTTCCCGATCCTGACCGGGGACGCGCGCTACGTCGCCTTCTACAGTTCCGCGACGAATCTCGTCATCGGCGACGGGAACGGCGTCGACGACGTCTTCGTCCACGACCGGCAGTTCGCCCGCACCAGGAGGGTCAGCACCGACGCGGCGGGCGGCGAGGGCAACGGACCGAGCCAGTTTCCCGCGATCTCGTCCGACGGGCGCTTCGTCGCCTTCGAGAGCGACGCGACGAACCTCGTCCCCGGCGACGGGAACGGAGCCCGGGACGTGTTCGTCAAGGACCGGCAGACGGGTGCCATCGAGCGCGCGAGCGTCGACTCGGCCGGCGCGGAGGCCGCCGGGGCGAGCTACGCAGCGTCGATCTCCGCCGACGGACGCTTCGTCGCGTTCGCGAGCGATGCGTCGGACCTGGTCGCCGGCGACACGAACGGCGTCGCCGACGTCTTCGTCCGCGACCGGCAGGGAGGGACGACCGTGCGCGTCAGCGTCGACGGTTCCGGGGCGCAGGGCAACGGCGCGAGCGCCACGCCCGTCCTCTCCGCCGACACGCGCTACGTCGCCTTCGCCAGCACCGCGAGCGATCTCGTCGCGGGCGACACGAACGGGGTGTCCGACGTGTTCGTCCACGACCTGCAGATCGGGAGCACGGTCCGCGTGAGCGTCGACTCGGCCAGACGCGAGGGAAACGGCGGGAGCTTCCGGGCGCAGATCTCCGCCGACGGCGGCCGGATCGTGTTCAACAGCGCGGCCAGCAACCTGGTCCAGGGCGACACGAACGCCATCCCGGACATCCTGTTCCACGACCGGGGCTTCGTCGCGCCGCCCGACACGAGCTTCTGCTTCGGCGACGGGACGGGCGCGGCCTGTCCGTGCGGGAACAGCGGCTCGGCGGGGCACGGATGCCAGAACTCCGCCTCGACCGGAGGCGCGTCGCTCGCCGCGATCGGCACGACGAGCCCGGACACGGTCGTGCTCCTCTCCACGGGCGAGCTGCCGAACGCGCTCAGCATCTTCCTCCAGGGCGACGCGTCGATCGCGCCGGTCCTCTTCGGCGACGGCCTGCGCTGCGTCGGGGGCGTACTCAAGCGCATCGCGGTCGTCTCCGCATCGGGCGGAGCGGCCGTGTTCCCGAGCTGCCCTCCGCCCGGGATCACCGCGCGCTCCGCGGCTCTGGGCGACCCGATCGCGCCGGGCTCGATCCGCCACTACATGGCCTACTATCGCGACCCGAGTGCGAGTTATTGCCCGGGGCCCGCCGGCGGCACGTTCAACTCGAGCCAGGCGATCTCGATCACCTGGTGACCGCTTTGCCCCGGCGGATCGGGGCCTTGCTTCGCGCGGGAGGAAAGGCGAACGTTCCGCGAGCACGATGACCCTCCTGGTCCTCCTCGGCGCGCTCATCCTCGCGATCTCCCTCCTGTATTCGGGCCACGGCCTGTGGGCCTGGGTCGCGCCGATCGCGCTGCTCCTCGCGTTCTGGGCCCGGGCCGGGATCGACTCCCCCGTGCTCTTCGCCGCCCTCGCGGTGCCGTTCGTGCTCCTCGCGATCGTCTTCGGCATCGCGCCGTTGCGCGGCGCGCTCGTCTCCTCGCGCCTCCTGCGCCTCATGTCCCCGATGTTCCCGCGCATGAGCGACACGGAGAGGACCGCGCTCGAGGCGGGAACGGTCTGGTGGGACGCCGAGCTGTTCTCCGGAGCTCCGAACTGGAGGAAGCTCCTCGAGTTCCACCCCAAGGCGCTCTCGGACAAGGAGCGCCGCTTCCTCGAAGGCCCGTGCGAGGAGCTGTGCCGCAAGGTGGACGACTGGAAGGTCCACCAGGAAGCCGGCATCTCCCCCGAGATCTTCGAGTTCATCAAGAAGAACGGCTTCATGGGGATGATCATCCCCGAGGAGTTCGGAGGACTCGGCTTCTCCGCGATCGCGAACTCCTCCGTCGTCACCAAGGTGTCGAGCCGCAGCGTGACCGCCGCCGTGATCATCATGGTGCCCAACTCTCTCGGTCCCGCCGAGCTCCTGCGGCACTACGGCACCGAGGAGCAGAAGCGCAACTGGCTCCCGCGACTCGCGCGCGGCGAGGAGGTCCCGTGCTTCTCCCTGACCGAGCCCGCCGCGGGCAGCGACGCGGGCGGGCTCACCTCGCGCGGCGTCGTCTGCAAGGGCACGTGGGAGGGACGCGAGGTGCTCGGCATGCGCCTCACCTGGGACAAGCGCTACAGCACGCTCGGCCCCGTCGCGACGCTGATCGGCCTGGCCTTCCGCCTGCACGATCCCGAGCACCTCCTGGGCGACAAGGAGGACCTCGGCATCACGGTCGCGCTCGTCCCTTCGAAGCTGCCCGGCGTCGATCACAAGAGGCTCCACGATCCGCTCTCGATCCCGTTCATCAACGGGCCGACGCTCGGCAAGGACGTCTTCCTCCCGCTCGATTTCATCATCGGCGGTCCGAAGATGGCCGGTCAGGGCTGGCGCATGCTCATGGAGTGCCTGTCCGCCGGGCGCTCGATCTCCCTGCCCGGCCTCGCGACCGGCGCGGCGCAGTGGTGCACGCGTGTCTGCGGAGCCTACGCATCGATCCGCGAGCAGTTCGGGCTTCCGATCGGCCGCTTCGAGGGCATCGAGGCGCCGCTGGCCCGGATCGGCGGCACGACCTACTGGCTCAATGCGATGCGCTGGCTGACCGCCGGTGCGGTCGATGCGGGCGGCAAGCCGGCGGTGATCTCGGCGATCGCCAAGGCCTGGTCGACCGAGGCGATGCGCCGCGTCGTCAACGACGCGATGGACATCCAGGGCGGCGCCGGGATCTCGCGCGGGCCCCGCAACACGCTCGCGCACGCCTATCAGGCCGTCCCGATCGGAATCACGGTCGAGGGCGCGAACATCCTGACGCGCTCGATGATCGTGTTCGGGCAGGGTGCGATCCGCTGCCATCCCTGGGCGCTCAAGGAGATCCAGGCCGCCCACGCGGGCGACGTGGATGGCTTCGACGAGGCGCTTTTCGGACACGTCGGCTTCATCTTCCGCAACGCCGCGCGGTCGTTCGTTCTCGGGCTCACGGACGGCGCCGTCGCGGGAGCACCCGTCGGCGGGACGACCGGCCGGGCGCTCAAGCGGCTCTCGCGCCTCTCCGCCGCCTTCGCGCTCACGTCGGATTTCGCGATGGGCTCGCTCGGCGGCGGCCTGAAGCGCAAGGAGCGGATCTCAGGTCGTCTCGCCGACGCGCTGGCCTGGATGTACATCGCCTCGGCGACCGCGAGGCGCTTCGTCGAGGACGGCGAGAACGCGCGCGACCGTCCCTTCATGCGCTGGTCGACCGCCGAGGCGTTCTGGCAGGTCCAGGAGGCGCTGCGCGGCGTGATCGACAACCTGCCGAACCGGCCCGCGGCCTACGTCCTGCGCGCGCTCGTGTTTCCCCTAGGCCCGCGGCTGAAACCCCCGAGCGACCGTCTCGCGAGCACCGTCGCGCGGGCGCTGCTCGACGGCGGCGAGGCCCGGATCGCGCTCACGCGCGACATCTTCGTCCCGCCCGAGTCGGATCCGGCGCTCGGTCGCCTGGAGCACGCGCTGCGCCTCACCCTCGCGTGCGAGCCGGCGCGCCAGCGTATCCGCGACGCGATCAAGGCGAAGGCGCTGCCGCGACTCGAAGAGCACGAGCTCTACGATCCGGCCGTCGCGAAGGGCGTCATCACGTCGGACGAGAGCCGCCGGCTCCGCGAGGCCGCCGAGGCACGCTGGGACGCGGTGCAGGTCGACGCGTTCACGCCCGAGGATTACCGCGCGCTGCGGGGCTGAGCGACGGGCGCTCGTCCCCCGTCTTCCCGGAGAAAGCATCCCGATGAACTTCCCCCTGGTCCTCCTGAACGTGTTCTCGATCTTCGCGATCGTCGGCATCCTCGCGTGCTGGCTCTCTTCGCTCGTCGCGATGCACCACCGGAAGATGCGTGCCGCCGTGCGGGTCCCGCTGATCGCCGGGATCGCTGCCGCTGCGAAGCACGGGTTCTCGGACGCGTCCCCCTCCCCGACCGGGATCGTCCTGGTCTTCGCTGCGTGCTTCCTCGCGGTCTCGATCGCGGTCGCCTACGTCTACGGCTGGGCCAAACGCGAGGAATTCGACGGGGACGAGACCCAGGAAGGCTCGGGCAGGTTCGCCCCCGTGATGATCGTGTGGACGGGCTGCATCGCGTACGTGGCCCTGGTCGCGCTCGTCAACCTCGCCACGACGGGGACGGCGAGCCCGATCCACGTGGCCGGGTACTGAGCCGGTCCGTCAGCTCGAGGACGGCAGAAGCTTCCGCAGCACGTACTGCAGGATGCCGCCGTGGCGCCAGTACTGCGCCTCGTTCGGCGTGTCGATGCGCAAGAGCGCTTCGAAACGCTTCTCCTTCCCTTTCTCGTCGCGCGCGGTCACGGTGAGGCGGGCTCCCGGGCTGAAGTCGCCTTCGACCGCGCGCGCCAGCCCGTCGATCGACCAGGTCTCGCGCCCGGTCAGGCCGAGCGCGTCCGCGCTTTGCCCTTCGAGGAACTGCAGGGGCAGGATGCCCATCCCCACCAGGTTCGAGCGGTGGATCCGCTCGTAGCTCTCCGCGATCACGGCGCGCACGCCGAGAAGGTACGGCCCTTTGGCCGCCCAATCGCGCGAGGAGCCGGAGCCGTACTCCTTGCCCGCGAGCACGATCAGGGGCACGCCCTCCTTCTGGTATCTCGTCGCCGCGTCGTGGATCGACATGCGCTCGCCATCCGGAAAGTGCACCGTCTCGCCGCCCTCGACCTGGGGCACGAGCTTGTTCCGGATGCGCGGGTTCGCGAACGTGCCGCGCACCATGACCTCGTGGTTGCCGCGGCGCGCGCCGTAGGAGTTGAAGTCCTCGGGCTTCACGCCGAGGCTCTGCAGATACTGGCCGGCCGGGCTGGCCGGCTTGATCGAGCCGGCGGGCGAGATGTGGTCGGTCGTGATGCTGTCGCCGAACGAGCACAGCACGCGCGCGCCCGCGATGTCCGCGATCTTCCCGGGCGCGCGCGGCATCGAGACGAAGTAGGGCGGGTGCTTCACGTACGTCGAGCTCTCGTCCCAGGCGTACGTGTCGCCCTTCGGGACGGCAATCGCACGCCAGCGCTCGTCGCCCACGAACACGTCCGCGTAGGCCTTCGAGAACATCTCGGCGCTCACGCTCCGCGCGATCGCATCCTGGACCTCTTTCGGGTCGGGCCAGACGTCCTTGAGGAACACGGGCGCGCCATCCGTGCCGGTGCCGAGGGGCTCCTGCGTGAGATCGATGTCCACGCGGCCCGCGAGCGCGAAGGCCACGACGAGCGGCGGCGAGGCCAGGTAGTTCGCGCGCACCTGCGCGTGCACGCGGCCCTCGAAATTGCGGTTGCCCGAGAGCACCGCGGCGACGACGAGGCCGGTCTCGTCGATCGCAGCCGAGATGTTCCTCGGCAGCGGTCCGCTGTTGCCGATGCAGGTCGTGCAGCCGTAGCCGACCAGGTGGAAGCCCAGGCGCTCGAGGTGGGAGAGGAGCCCGGCCTTGCGCAGGTAGTCCGTGACGACCTTCGAGCCCGGGGCGAGGCTGGTCTTGACCCACGGCCGGCGCGCCAGGCCCTTCTCGACCGCCTTCTTCGCGAGCAGCCCGGCCGCGACCATCACCGAAGGGTTCGAGGTGTTCGTGCAGCTCGTGATCGCGGCGATGACGACCGAGCCGTGCTCGAGCGTGAACTCGTCGCCATCCTGGTGGACGACGGCGTAGGGCTCGTGAGCCCCGGATCCGGGATTCCCCGGAGCGACGGCGGGCAACAGCGATTCGAGCGCCGCCTCGAACGAGCGACCGACGTCGGCCAGGCGGACGCGGTCCTGCGGCCGCTTCGGGCCGGCGAGGCTCGGCTCGATCGTGGCGAGGTCGAGCGTCAAGAGCTCGGAATAGTCGGCTTCGGGCGCGCGGTCCGAGCGCAGGAGCCCCTGCTCCCTCGCGTACGCCTCGACGAGCTCGACGCGCGCTTCCGGTCGGCCCGAGAGACGCAGGTACGCGAGCGTGCTCGCGTCGAGGGGGAAGAGGCCGCAGGTGGCCCCGTACTCCGGCGCCATGTTCGCGATCGTGGCGCGGTCGGCGAGCGGGAGCTCGGCCAAGCCCGGGCCGGTGAACTCGACGAACTTCCCGACGACGCCGTGCTTGCGGAGCATCTCGGTCACGCGCAGGACGAGATCGGTCGCGGTCGCGCCCTCGGGGAGCCGGCCGAGGAGGCGGACGCCGACGACCTGGGGGATCAGCATCGACAGCGGCTGCCCGAGCATCGCCGCCTCGGCCTCGATCCCGCCGACGCCCCATCCGAGGACGCCGAGACCGTTGATCATGGTGGTGTGGGAGTCCGTGCCGACGAGCGTGTCGGGGTAGGCCCAGGTTCCTCCCGACTTGCCGTTCGGGGACGGCCCGTCCATGACCACGCGCGCCAGGTACTCGAGGTTGACCTGGTGGACGATGCCGGTGTCCGGCGGCACCACCTTGAAGTTCTCGAGGGCCTGGGCTCCCCAGCGCAGGAGCGCGTAACGCTCCTGGTTGCGCCCGAATTCGATCTCGGCGTTGCGCGCGAAGGCGCCGGCGCTGCCGAAGACGTCGACCTGGACCGAGTGGTCGATCACCAGCTCGACCGGCTGGAGCGGGTTGATCTTGCGCGGATCCCCGCCCATGCGCTTCATCGCGTCGCGCATCGCCGCGAGGTCGACGACCGCGGGAACGCCGGTGAAGTCCTGGAGGAGCACGCGGGCGGGCCTGAACTGGATCTCACGAGAGGGCACGGCCTTGGGATTCCACTTCGCCAGGGCTTCGATGTCCGCCGCGGTCACGGAGTCGCCGTCCTCGGTGCGCAAGAGGTTCTCGAGCAGGATCTTGAGCGAGTAGGGCAGACGCGCGGCGGACGGGAAGCGCTTCTGGAGCGGCGGCAGCCGCGCGATCGAGTACGTTCTCCCGCCGACCGAGAGCGTTCCGCGGGTCTGGAAAGTGTCCTTCATCTCCGTTTCTCGCGATCGAAGGGGAGGATCATACTCTCGGCGGATCCGGATGTCGCTCCTCGCAGTCCCCCTCGCGCTCCTCCTCCTCGGGATCGTCGCGTGGTTCATCTGCGTGCGGATGCCGGGCAACAGCCATCGCGGACCGCTGCCTCCGCCCACGGACTTCCAGCGCGCGCTCGCACCCGAGCTCGAGCGCGACGTGCGCGTGCTCGCGGAGGCGATCGGGGAGCGCAGCGGACGACGATGGGCGGCGACCGGGCGTACGGTCCAGTACTTGCGCGAGTCGTTCGCGGGAGCGGGGCTCGAGCCGCGGGACCACGACTACAGCCTCGTCGGATTCGACGTGGTTCCGCGCACGAACGTCTTCGCCGAGATCCGCGGCTCGGATGTCGTGGACGAGATCGTCATCATCGGAGCGCACTACGATTCCGTGGAGGGGAGTCCGGGCGCCAACGACAATGCGACGGGCGTGGCCGCGATGCTGGCGATGGCGCGCCGCTTCGCCCGCTCGAGCCCGCAACGGACTCTGCGGTTCGTCGCCTTTGGGTCGGAGGAGGCGCCCGCGTTCGGCACCGACGACATGGGGAGCCTGCGCTACGCGCGGGACTGCAAGGCGAAGGGCGAGAGCGTCGTTGCGATGCTGAGCCTCGAGACGCTCGGCTGCTACAGCGACGCGCCGGGCAGCCAGAGGTATCCCATCTCCTGGCTCGGCCTCGTCTACCCGAGCCGCGGCGAGTTCGTCGCGTTCGTGGGCAACATCGCCTCGCGGGCGCTCGTGCGCGAGGCGATCGGCGCCTTCCGCGAAGCGGTCGAGTTCCCGAGCGAGGGAGCTGCGCTGCCGGGCTGGATCCCCGGCGTCGGCTGGTCGGACCAGTGGTCGTTCTGGCAGCAGGGCTGGCCGGCGATCATGGTCACGGACACCGCGCCGTTTCGCGATCCCCGCTACCACACCGCGGCGGACAAGCCCGACCAGGTCGACTACGAGCGGCTCGCGCGGGTCGTCGAGGGGCTTCACCCCGTCGTCGCGCGCCTGACCGGGATCCCGGCCGGAGGCGGCTGAATCTCCCGCGCGGGTCACAGCGATCTGCACGCCGTTGGCCGCTCGTCTTCCAACGAGAGCGGCGCGGGCGGCGTGCTTCCGGCCGTCCGCGCCCTGATTTTCGTCGGATCCGATCCAGAGGGTCGGGGCTCTACCGGTCGCGCCGATCGGCGGCCGTCATCGTCGCGAATGCGCGTTCGAGCCGCGCCACGCGCTCCTGGAGCGCCGCGAGCTCCTGCTCCTTCGCCTTGACGACCTGGTGCAGCTCCTTGACCGCCGCGATCGCGTGGATCAGCACCGGGTACGTGTCGACCTGCAGGATCCCGTCCTCGCCCGAGTCCTTCACGTAGTCGGGGAACACCTCGGCGAACTCCTGCGCGATGACGTTGTAGTACTCCTTGTCGTGGATGGCCGGGTGCCTGGCCATGTACGCCTCGGTGTAGCGGAACGCGACCGGACGCACGCGATCGAGCGTGTCGAGCGCGTTGTCGATCGTGCGAACGTTGGTCTTGATGCGGCGGTCGGAGTTGGCGAGCCAGCCCCCCGCGGTCGTCTTGGAGGCGTCGCCCTCGACCTCGAGCCGATTGCCGGACGGTAATCTCCCGATGCCGACGTCGCCGATCTGCGTGATCGCCATCCGGACGCCCGTGCCCGCGAAGAAGTCGAGCCCGTGCTGGTTGCCGCCGGGATCGCGCTTCGAAAGGATCCCTTCGCCGGACGCGGGTCCGCCGAAGCGCAGGCTTCCCGCGGTCCCGCCAGTGTTCGTTTCGGTGTAATCGATGTTGACCCCGCCGGCGACGTCCAGAAGATCCGTGGGACTCGTCGTGCCGATGCCGACGTTTCCCGAGTTGGTGACCGACATGCGGATCCCGAAGCCCGTCCAGAAGTCGAGGCCATTCTGGTTGCCGCCAACGTCGCGCTTGGAGCCGATCGCCTCGCCGGTCACGGGTCCGCCGAAAGCGAGGGTGTTCTGGATCGCGCCCGTGTTCTGATCGTAGTAGTCGAGCTTGATGGCGCCAACCACGGTGAGGTTGTTTGCCGTCGGTGCGGTGCCGATCCCGACGTGGCCGAGGAAGTATGCGTCGCCGGTTCCCTCGATTACGCAGCCCGCATTGGGGCCTGTGTCGAACAGGACGAGGCGGCCCGAACGCGTCAGGGCGTCGTCGGGCCAGATCTCGAGCGAGTTGCGCAGGCGCAGGATCCCGACGTTGCCGCCCGTGCCGGTCAGGTTGATCCCGGGCACGAGGTTGCCGTCGCGGCGGATCTGGAAGCTCTTGTCGCCGAGGGCGACCTCGAGCGGCGTGGTCGGGTGCGCCGTGCGGATGCCTACGTTGCCACCGCTGATGCTGAAGGTGCGCGAGAGCGGCATCAGCTTGCCGAGCGTCGGGAGCGAGGAAGCCTGGATGCAGTTCGAAGGATCCGCCTGGTCGACCATGCCCTCCGCGCAGTTGGACGTCTGGTTCTGCGACGATCCGGTGGAGATGACGGTGGCTCCGACCAGAGCCTGCAAGGCCGTGCTGCCGCTCTGGGCTGAGAGATCGACTTCGCCGAAGCGGCCGCGGCCAGCGTTGTGGAACAGCCGGTCGCCGCGGATCGTGACGACGTGCAGATCGGGGAGTCCGTCGCCGTCGTAATCGATCCACTCGGCGAAGAGCTCCTCCTCGCGCGGGTGCGCGATGCCCGCGCTTGCGGTCACGTCGGCGAAGCTCACTCCGCCGCGGTTCTGGAACAAGCGGCTCCGTCCATCGATGGCGCACACGTACAGATCGAGGCGTCCGTCGCCGTCGAAGTCCTGCCACAGCGCCATGCGCGTGCCGCTGAGACCGCTGAGTCCGGCGGGCTCGGTGACGTCGGTGAACCTGCCGTCGCCGCGGCTCTTGTACAGGTGATCGCCGCCGACCGGATCGATGGCGTAGACGTCCACCAGACCGTCGTTGTCGAAGTCACCGAAGTGGGACATGGGCGCGCCGACGGTGAGATCGTGGATCGATTTCTCAGCGCGGGTCTGGCCGGTTGCTTGAGCGAAGACGATGTTGGGAACGATGAAGATCGCGCTGAAAAGCCACTGCATGATGCGAGTTCTCCCGGTTGTGCCTTGAAGCGAGCTGAACGGCTGCAACACGGGCCGGATCCGGCCCGACGTGAAACCGCGGGGATGATACTCCCGATCGTGCGTCCTGGGGCTTCGGATCCGCGTGACACGCGAACCATCGCGCGGATCCGCGGGAAAGCTGGGGGGGTGGCCGCTCCGAACGGTCCGAGCTCAGCTGCGAAGCTCCAGCGTGAGATGGCCCTGTATCGGGCCACGCGCTCTTCGGAGCGTCAGTTCGCCGTCCCGCGAAGCCGGATGCGGAACGGCTGCGGCGCGTTGGTGGCGTCGTGCGAGAACTCGAGGTTCGCGTTGCGCGCCCCGGTCGACGTCAACGGGTTGAAGCGCACCAGGTACTGCACGTAATCGCCGCCGGCCAGCGCGGAGAGCCCGAGACAGCTCGAATTCACCGTCTGGCGCATGATGTTCGCCACCACCGGGTGGAAGTTCAGATCGATGTTGTCCATGCCACCGCACAGGTGGCAGTAGCTCATGATCGTGCCCTGGGAGCAGATCGTCGTGCCGCTGCAGTTCGCGTAGCACTGGTCCAGCGGCGGGCAGTAGGAGTGGGTGTGGAGCGCCCCGAAGTTGTGGCCGATCTCGTGGGCCACGACCACGAAGTCCCAGGTGAAGCTGCCGGGCTGGCCGGTCCAGCCGCCCCAATTGATCGTGCCGTCGATGTTGCCGCTGACTCCGAAGCCGAAGCCCTGGTTGCACAGCACATCGATGTACGCGATGCCGCCGCCCAGGTTCGCTCCCGAGATGAAGTGGGCCAGGTTTGCCGGGACTGGCCAGCTGCTCGGCGCCCAGGCGCCCACGAACTCGTCGAGCAGATTGGACGCGTTGCCGCCGGAGTCCTGCGAAGTCCAGGGATCTGCGGCGTTGGTGTAGAGGCCCAGGTACGCGATCGAGAGCGTCGTCTGCACGTCGGTGAAGTACTGATTGCTGACCGCGGCCATCAGCTGCGTGATGTAGTTCGTCGCCGCCGGGATCGAGCCGAACTTCTGGAAGAGCTGGTAGTCGGTCTCGATCGCGACGCGACAGTCGGCCACGGTCAGGGTATCCGTGCCGGATGTCGTGGTCGGGGCGAGAGCCGGGGTCGCGGAGCCGCCCGGAGGGAAGCGCGCTCCCGCGCAGAACTCCGCCGGCGGCACGAATCCCATGGCCGCGAGATCCCCGTCACCCAGGACGCGACAGACGACCGGCGCTCCCGGGGTCGAAGATCTGTCCTCCGACACCAGGTGCACGAACCGGTCCTGCGCGAACGGCAGCTCCAGGAATCCGCGCGATCCCCGGCTGGAGAGGGCCAGGAACGCGCGCGAGCCGGGCAACCCGACCACGCTGCCGCTCCACAGCGACAGATCGCCGAGAGCCGCCCTCAGACCTCCGGCCACGTCCGCGCCGTCGACGCGCAACACGGCATCCTCCGCGATCGGCAAAGGGACGCGGTGCAAGTCGAGGGTCACGCCGCCCAGCCCGGGCACGGGGAAGCCGTGCATCTTCGCGCGCGGCAGCGCGAGGAGCCTCGTCAAGCCGCGCGGATCGAGCCTGAATGCGATCCCCGGTCCGCGAGCTGCGGGGAGGGCGACCAGCGGCGCGGCGACGTCCGGCGCGGGAGCGAGATCGGCTCCGCTCCCCGCGTTCGGCGGAGGAAGCGGCGCCACCTCGACCTCGACCGCGAAGTCGTTCACGTTCGTGCCGGTCAGGCTCGGTGCGCCGAGGCTCATCGGCGATCCGCCGACGTTGGAGATGCGCACCCGGGTTCCGGCGTTTGGACCGGCTCCCACGGATTGGGAGCCCAGGTCGATCAGCGCGTCGTAGGCCAGGGGGTTCTCCACGCCGGTGGGACCTTCGCTCGCCACCAGCGCGGAGCTGCCGGAAGCGTCGTCGTCGGTGATCGTGAGCTGGTGCAAATTCATCGCACCGACGACCGTGCCTGCGGTCGGCGCCGAGAGCGAGAGCTGCACGGACTCGTTCAACTCGATCGTCGCGTCGTCGATGACCTGGACGGCGACCGTCTGCGTCGCTCCGTCGAGGCTGCCCGCCGGGAACGTGATCGTTTGCGGGGTGAACGCGGCGTAGTCGGCGCCGGAGGTGGCCGTACCTGTCCCGGCATCGGAGACCTGTGCGCTCGCCGCCACGCCCAGCGTGACGCCGGCGGGAAGGCTGAGCGCGATCGTGACGTTGCGCAATGTGCTGCTCTCATCGGGAGTCGCGCTGGCCGGTGTCGCGAACTGGATGGTGGCGAAGTCGACGTCGTCGAGGGTGGCGGTGAACGCAGACGGGCTCCGGACCGCTCCGCCCACCGCGTTGCGGAGCCCGAGCTTGACCGTCTCCGGCGCGCCCTCGACCAGCTGATCCCCGAGCGCGCTCACCGCCACGCTCCGGACGTCGCCTTCGATCGACCCGGCCGGGAAGGTCACGGTCTGAGATCCGATGGCCGTGTAGTCGGAGCCCGAGGTCGCGGTCCCGGTGCCGAGATCGACGACGTCGACCGATGCAGGAACTCCGAGCGAGGCGAGCGATGTGTGCAGTACGACCTGGACCGCGAGCGGTGCCGCGCCCTCGTTCAGCGACCCGCCGGCCACCGAGAAGGAGAAGCTGGCCTGCGGGGAGCCGCCGCCTCCACCACCGCCGCAGGCTGCGACGAGAGCGCAGCCGAGCGCGAGAGCCGAGCGCAGGATGAAGGGCGATCGACTTGCCTTGGTTGAATCCATCACGGGGACCCTCGCGGTCGCTGGGAGGCGAATCGTGCGGGCTGTGCGCAAAGCCTGGAAACGCGGCCCCACACGGCAGCCCTCCTGCCGGAGCCATGCATCGGCGCGCGCGGCCACGGATCTGAAGTCGGAGGGAGTCCGGTCCGGGCTGGAACCGCAGCGAGCGCTCGAGGATGCAGTCAGAGGGTCCGCGCCGGCCCGGGCTCGCCGTGGAACCGGACTGCGCGGTGTCCTAGGATCGGCGCCCCCAAACCCGAAGGAGGACCCGTGCTTCCCGTCCTGATGTTCATGTTCATCGGCCTGCTCGCCATCGCGAGCCTCATGTTGCTCTCGGGCATCACGGTCGCACGCGAGTACGAGCGTGCCGTCGTGTTCCGCCTGGGGCGCCTGGTCGCTCCGCGCGGTCCGGGACTCTTCTTCATCATCCCGATCATCGAAACCAAGCGCATGGTCGACCTGCGCACGGTGACCGTCGACGTGCCTCCCCAGGACGCGATCACCCAGGACTCGGTGACGGTCAAGGTCGACGCCGTGCTCTACTACAAGATCGTCGACCCGGTGAAGTCCGTGATCGCGGTCGTGAACCACCGCCAGGCGATCGACCTGGCCTCCCAGACGACGTTGCGCAGCGTGATCGGCAAGCACGATCTGGCCGAGCTCCTGAAGAACCGCGCCGCGATCAATGCGACCCTCAAGGGCATCATCGACGCGATCAGCGACCCCTGGGGCATCGACGTCGAGATGGTCGACATCAAGGCGGTCGACATCCCCGAGGGGATGCAACGCGCGATGGCCAAGGAAGCCGAGGCGACCCGCGAGAAGCGCGCGCGCATCATCAAGGCCGAGGCCGAGCAGGAGGCGGCAGCGAAGCTCGCCGAGGCGTCGCGTCTGATCTCCCAGAACCCGATGGCGCTCGAGCTGCGGCGCATGCAGATGATCTCCGAGGTCGGCGCCGAGCACAACACGACCACGATCATCATGATGCCCTCGGAGTTCGTGACCGCGGCGAAGTCCATGGCCGACCACTTCTCCAAGTTGCCCAAGCCGGCCGGAAGCTGACTTCCCTCACGGACTCAGCCGCCGAGCCGCTGCGGCGTCGACGAGCCACAGCAGCCGTCCGCCCCTGGGCTCGATGATCTGCGCGGGCACCCGCTCGGGGTCTCGCGGGCCCTCGAGCGCGGCGCGCAGGGCCTCGGCCTTGCCCTCGCCGCTCACCAGGAACATCGCGCAGCGCGCGCTCTCGAAGACCGGCGGCGTCAGCGTGATCCGCCGCAGGCCGGACTTCGCGTCGTCCGTCGCGGCCACGAGTCGCACGCGCTCGCGCAGCGCTCTCGAGCCGGGAAAGAGCGAAGCCGTGTGGCCGTCGGCTCCGAGGCCGAGCAGCGCGAGGTCGAAGTGCGGCCAGTCACCCTCGCCCAGGCCGAACGATCGGCGGAGATCGGCCTCGTACTCCGCGGCCGCGTCCTCGGGGTCCTCCATCTCGCCGCAGATGCGGTGGATGCTCGCGTGCGGGATCGGCACGCGCGAGAGGAGGGCCTCGCGCACCATCCGGTAGTTGCTGTCCTCGTGGTCCGGCGGAACGCAGCGCTCGTCGCCGAAGAAGACCTCGACGCGGTCCCAGGGCAGGTCGCGGGGCTCGAGCGAGGCATACAGCGCGTGCGGCGTCGATCCGCCCGAGAGCGCGACGATGAAGCGGCCGCGCTCACCGATCGCCGCCCGCGCCTGTCCGAGCCATTCCTCCCGCGCGGCGGTCGCGAGGGCCCCGGCGTCCCCGCACACGCGGACCTCGCGTCCGCTTCGGCTCACTCCTCGATCCTCCGCCAGCGCCTTCCGTCCCGTTCGAGCATCTCGTCGGCCTCCTTGGGACCCCAGCTCCCGGCGGCATAGTTGGGGAAGGCATGCGGCGGGAGCGCCTTCCAGACCTCGAGCACGGGTTGCACGACGCTCCAACCCGCCTCGACCATGTCGGCGCGCTGGAAGAGCGTGGCGTCGCCCTTGATGCAGTCGTAGAGCAGCGTCTCGTACCCCGTGCTCGGGTTCACGCCGAAGGCGTCCTTGTAGCGGAACTCCATCGCGACGTTGCCCATCCGCACCGCCGGGCCGGGGATCTTGGCGCCGAAGCGCAGCGAAATCCCCTCCTCGGGCTGCACGCGGATCACCAGCACGTTGCGCGAGAGGTGCTCGACGGGAGTGTTGCGGAAGAGCAGGAGCGGCGGGCGGCGGAACTGGATCGAGATCTCCGAGGCGCGGCGCGGCAGGCGCTTGCCGGTGCGCAGGTAGAAGGGCACGTCCGCCCAGCGCCAGTTGTCGACGAAGAGCTTGAGCGCGGCGTAGGTCTCGGTCGCCGACGTCCTCGCCACCTTCTCCTCGCCGCGGTAGGCCGGGATGCGCTTGCCTTCCATCCAGCCCTCGCCGTACTGTCCGCGCACGGTCTGGGTCAGGACGCGCTCGGGCGTCAACGGCTGGATCGCGCGCAGGACCTTGGACTTCTCCTCGCGCACCGCCTCGGCCTCGAACGAGATCGGCGGCTCCATCGCGACCAGCGAGACCAGCTGCAGCAGGTGGTTGGGCACCATGTCGCGCAGCGCACCCGCTCCCCCGCAGCAGCCCCCGCGGCTCTCGACGCAGCTCGATTCGGCCACCGTGATCTGCACGTTGTCGACGTAGCGGCGGTTCCAGATCGGCTCGAACATCCCGTTGCCGAAGCGGAACACGAGGATGTTCTGGACGGTCTCCTTGCCGAGGTAGTGGTCGATCCGCCAGATCTGGTCCTCGGAGAGCGTCTTGCGCAGGCTCGCGTTCAGGCTGCGCGCCGACTCGAGGTCGCACCCGAAAGGCTTCTCGACGATCACGCGCCGCCACCTCCCGCCCTCCTCGCGCGCGAGCCCGGCGGCGCCGAGCTTCTCGACGATCGGTCCGAAGAGCTGGGGCGCTGTCGCCAGGTAGAAGAGGACGTTGCCGCCGGTCCCGCTGTCCTTCTCGATCCGGCCCAGCCGTTCCGCGAGGCGCGGGTAGGTGGCGGGATCCCCGAAATCCCCGGAGAGGTAGCGCGCGCGCGAAGCGAGCCATTCCGCGACCCGCGGAACGATCGGCTCGGTGGTGAACGCGCGCAGGTCCTCGCCGATGCTCCTCTGGAAGGCCGCATCATCCATCTCCGCGCGCCCGAGGCCCACGATCGCGATCCCGTCGTCGAGGAGGTTCGCCGCGGCGAGGTTGTGGAGCGATGGGATCAGCTTGCGCCGCGTGAGATCGCCGGCCGCGCCGAAGATGACGATCGCCGCGGGCCCGACCGGCGCGGCGAAGGGATTCACGAGGCGCTGCCCGGGTGTCGAGGAGGCGACGAGCGACTCGGGATCGGGCATCGCGAGCCTCAGATGCGCGGCGGCGTCTCGACGTGGCCGCCGAACTGGTAGCGCATCGCGGAGAGGCACTTCTCCGCGAAGGTGTGCCCCTGACGCGAGCGGAAGCGAGCGAAGAGCGCGCTGGTGATGACCTCGGCCGGCACGCCCTCCTCGATCGCGGCCTGCACGGTCCAGCGGCCCTCGCCCGAGTCCTGCACGCTCCCCTCGAAGCGCGCGAGGTCGGGGTCCTCGGCGAGCGCGGCGGCGGTCAAGTCGAGGAGCCACGAGCCGACGACGCTGCCGCGACGCCACAGCTCGGCGACGTCGGCGACGGGGATCCCGTAGCCGGCGTGCTTGAGGATGTCGAATCCCTCGGCGTAGGCCTGCATCAGGCCGTACTCGATCCCGTTGTGGATCATCTTGACGAAGTGACCGGCGCCCGGCGGACCGCAGTGGAGCCATCCCTCCTCTGCGGAGCCGCCCTTGCGTCCCGGGGCGGGAGGCACGTCGCCGCGCCCGGGTGCGAGCGTCCGGAAGATTTGCTCGAGCCGCCGCACGGGCTCGACCTCGCCGCCGATCATCAGGCAGTATCCGCGGTCGAGACCCCAGACCCCGCCGCTCGTGCCCGCGTCGAGGTAGAGGATCCCCTTCGATTTCAGCGTCTTGGCGCGCCGCACGTCGTCCTTGAAGTAGCTGTTCCCGCCGTCGATCACGCAATCCCCGGGTTCGAGGAGCCCGGCCAGGCCGTCCACCGCCTGCTCGGTGATCTCGCCCGCCGGCAGCATGATCCACACCGCGCGCGGCTTCTTCAGCGCGGCGACGAGGCCGGCGAGCGAGCTCGCCCCGCGCGCGCCCGCGCCGGCGATCTCCGCGACCTTCGTCGCTTCGCGGTCGTACGCGACGCACGCGTGGCCGCCGCGCACGAGGCGCCGGACCATGTTGCCGCCCATCCGGCCGAGACCGACCATTCCGAGCTCCATCTGGGCCTCCGTCTACGAGGACGCACGGGCGGCGAGGCCGACCGTCTTTCGCTGCGCCTCGATCGTAGCGAGCAGCTTGTCGAACGCGTCGGCGAAGAGCTTCAAGCCCTCCGCGAGCAGCCGATCGGTCACCGACTCGAGGTCGATCCCGAGCTCGGCCAGGGCCGCGAGCGCGTCGCGCGCCGCATCGAGGTCCTCGGGAAGCGAGGCGCGCGGGCGCCCGTGGTCGCGGAAGGCGTCGAGCGTCGACGGAGGCGCCGTGTTCACCGTGTCCTCCCCGATCAGCTCCTCGACGTAGAGCACGTCGCTGTAGCGCTTGTCCTTCGTGCTCGTGCTCGCCCACAGGACGCGCTGGGTGCGCGCGCCCTTCGCCGCGAGCGCCTGCCAGCGCGGGCCGGAGAAGAGCTCCCGGTAGCGCGAGTAGGCGATCTTCGCGTTCGCGACCGCGGTCCTGCCGCACAGGTCGCGCAGGAGCACGCGCTGGCTCGCGGACGGACTCTTCGAGAGCCTCTCCTCCAGCAGCTTGTCGACCGCCGTGTCGATGCGGCTGACGAAGAAGCTCGCGACGCTGGCGGCCTTGGAGAGGTCTCCGCCTCGTTTCGCCAGCGCCTCGAGGCCGGCGAGGTACGCCTGTGCGACGCGCACGTACGTCCCGACCGAGAAGAGCAGGGTCACGTTCACGTTGACGCCCTCGCCGGTCAGCGCCTCGAAGGCGGCGATGCCTTCCGACGTCCCCGGGACCTTGATCAGGACGTTCGGGCGCGCGACCGCCTGTGCAAGATGGCGCGCCTCCGCGAGGATCGCGGCGCGGTCCCCGCCCTGCGCGAGCGTCACCTCGAGGCTGACGTAGCCGTCCCGCCCGCGCATCTTCTCGAAGACCGGACGCAAAACGTCGGTCGCGTCCTGGATGTCGCGGATCGCGAGGCGCTCGTAGAGCTGCATCGCCGTCGCGCGCGGCGTCCCGGCGACGAGCTTCTCGAGCGCCGCGCGGTACTCGACGCCCTCCCCGATCGCCTTCTCGAAGATCGAGGGGTTCGAGGTGACGCCGGCGAGGCCGTCGTCGCGGACGAGGCGCGCGAGCTCGCCGCCGTCGATCAGCTTCCGGCTGATCGAGTCGAGCCAGATCGACTGGCCCAGGTCCGAGAGCTGCCGGAGAGGGTTCATGCGGTGGCCAGGCTGAGCTGCTTCTTCGCCGCCTGCACGATGTTCTCGACCGTGTAGCCGAATCGCTTCTGCAGCTCCCCGAAGGGCGCCGAGGCGCCGAAGGTCGACATGCAGACGGTCGCGCCGCTCTCTCCGACCCAGCGCGACCAGCCGAAGCCCGAGGCTTGCTCGACGGCGACCCGCGCGATCACCTCGGGCGGGAGCACTGCGTCCTTGTAGGCCTGGCTCTGGCGCTCGAAGAGCTCCCAGGAGGGCAGGCTGACGACCCGCGCGGCGATCCCCTCCGCCTTCAGACGCTCGCCGGCGGAGACGCACAGAGAGACCTCGCTGCCCGTTCCGATCAGGACGACCTGGGGATGACGGTCGGGAGCGTCGGCGAGCACGTACGCGCCGCGCGCGAGGCCCGAAGCCGCGCCGAACTTCGCGCGATCGAGCGTCGGCAGGGCTTGCCGCGTCAGCGCGAGGCAGGTCGGCCCGTGGCGGTTCTCGAGCGCCACCTTCCACGCCTCGACGGTCTCGTTCGCGTCGCCGGGCCGGATCGTGACCACGCCGGGCGTCGAGCGCATCGCCGCGAGCTGCTCGATCGGCTGGTGCGTCGGGCCGTCCTCGCCGACGCCGATCGAGTCGTGCGTGAACACGTACACGACCGGCAGCTCCATGAGCGCCGAGAGCCTCAGCGCCGGCTTCAGGTAGTCGCAGAAGATGAGGAACGTCGACGCGTAAGGGCGCAGCTTGCACAGCGCGAGGCCGTTCGCGATCGAACCCATCGCGTGCTCGCGCACGCCGAAGTGGAAGTTGCGCCCTCCCGGGTTCGCCGCGCTCTGGTGGCCGGCGTCCTCGGCGGCGAGCAGGGTCTTCGTCGAAGGCGCGAGGTCGGCGGACCCGCCCAGCAGCCAGGGGACGCGCGCCGCGATCGCTTGGAGCGCCTGGCTCGACGCGTCGCGCGTCGCGATCCCCTTGGCGTCGGCGGGGAACGACGGCAGGTTCTGATCCCAGCCCGCGGGCAGCTCGTCCTTCCTCATGCGAGCCAGGTCGGCGGCGAGCGCCGGGAACTCGCGCTCGTAGCGTTCGAACCGAGACTGCCACTCCGCGCGGAGCTTCCGCCCGCGCTCGCCCAGCCCCTGCCGCACCCTCTCGCGCGCTCCGTCGGGAACGAGGAACTTCGCATCCTCGGGCCAACCGTAGGAGCGCTTGGCGAGCTTGACCTCCTCCTCCCCGAGCGGCTCGCCGTGCGCGGTGTTGCTGTCCTGCTTGTGAGGCGCTCCGTAGCCGATGTGGCTGTCGACGACGATCAGGGTCGGTCTCTCCTTCTCTGTGCGCGCAGCCTCCAGCGCCTTGCGCAGCGCGGCCGTGTCGTTCGCGTCGGCCACGTGCAGTGTGTTCCAGCCGTAGCCTCGGAACCGCGCCGCGACATCCTCGCTGAAGGCGAGGTCGGTCTTGCCCTCGATCGTGATGCGGTTGCTGTCGTAGATCCAGCACAGGTTCGAGAGCCGGAGATGCCCCGCCACCGAGGCGGCCTCCGCCCCGACGCCCTCCATGAGATCACCATCGCTGCACAGCACCCACGTGCGCCACGTGAAGAGCTCGTGGCCCGGCTTGTGGTAGCGGCTCGCGAGCCAGCGCTGCGCGATCGCCATCCCGACCGAGTTGCCGCAGCCCTGCCCGAGAGGCCCCGTCGTCGTCTCGACGCCCGACGTCAGCCCGTGCTCGGGGTGCCCGGGGCAGCGGCTGTCGAGCTGGCGGAAGCGCTGGATCTCCTCGAGCGGCACCGCCAGCTTGCCGGTGCGCTCGCCGCGCTTTCCGAGCTGCTGAACTCCCGCGAGATGCAGCATCGAGTAGAGGAGCATCGACGCGTGGCCGCACGAGAGCACGAAGCGGTCGCGGTCGGGCCACAGCGCATCCTCGGGGTCGAAGCGCAGAAACTCCTGCCACAAGGTGTAGACGACCGGCGCGAGCGCCATCGGCGTGCCGGGGTGCCCCGAGCTCGCCTTCTGGACGGCGTCCATCGAGAGCGTGCGGATCGTGTCGATCGCGAGGAGGTCTGCGTCTTGGTTCATCTTGTGGGAGCTCGGCTCCGGCTTGCCTCGATCGTGCATTCTGACGGCGACCGTTGCGTCGCGCGAGGTGGGACTTGCAGCGAGCGCTTGATTCCGGCCCATCTCCTCCATCTTGGCGACTCTTCCTTCAGGGTGTACCGGATTCGGGAAGATGAGGCGGAGCCCAAGGGCCATCGACTCATCATCGGGTTCGGAAGCATCCGAACATCCCTCCGAGGAACTCCGTCTCGGGGAGGGACCGACTGTGGGGCGTCACGAAGGTTCGCGGCCGGAAGGCTCGAGAAGCCGATCGCGCGGCTGCTCGCGGCAAAGAAGCTCAAGACGAAGGGGCGGAGGAGCGGGACGAACTACTTCGTGCGGTGACGGGCAGTTCAGAGCGACCAGTCCACACGCCCGGTCTGCGTCACGTTGAATGTGCTCGATGCGGGACATCCGCCCACAACTACTGGGTCGCGGTAGTAGACGAGGTACCAGCGGCTTTGGCCAGGCTGGATCACGTCGCCCTTTACCGCCGAGCGTGCTGAGACGGTGGGATCACCTGCGCCGAAATCGGGAGCAGTGATGCTTCCGGCCGAGGCGGTCTTGATGAAGAGGCGCCGGATGATCGTCCCACCAAGGCAACGCACGCCTTGGCCCAAGACTACGCCGTTCGACACCGCGGCGTTTCCCTGCATCACGATGCCCAAGGCGGTCGGGCTCTCCCCGTTCGTCGTGAAAACGAGGCTATCCATCGAGAGGTAGGCGATGCCGGAAGCCGAGAGGTTGCCCCCCCCTGTCGAGGAGGAGTTGTCGCAACCACGGCCCGTGCCCGAGGGCTGGTTGCCGCAGGGGCAGGCGATCACGTTGTTGGTGCCGGGATCGCAGAGAGTCGCGAAGCCCGTCGCAAAGCGGTCGTGGAGGAAGACGTCAAAATACCCGTTCGTGTCCCCGGGGACGAGGTTGGTGGCGTTGCTGCGGAACGCCACGTAGCGTCCGCCTGCGGTGACACAAACCTCGTCACCACCAGTGTTCGAGAGCGAACCGTCGGTCGCAACGCTCACGACCTCGGTCGTGCCGTTCTGCCGGTCACGGAAGAACGCCTGGGCGCCGCTGACATTCGGGACGAGGTTTGTCGCGGCGCTCGTGAACGCTACATAGCGCCCATCAGCGGAGATCGAGGCCAAGTGGGAAACCCCGTTACCTTGCGTGCCTCCCGTCGCGACGCTCACCTGTTCGGTCGTGCTGTCGCGGCGGTCGCGGACGAAAACGTCCCGGGTGCCGTTCGTGTCTCCCGGGACGAGGTTGGTCGCCTCGCTCGTGAACGAAACGTAGCGCCCGTTGGCGGAGATCGAGGCCCAAACCGAGTTCCCGTTGCCCTGTGCCCCAGTCGTATCCACGCTTACCCGGGTGGTTGCGCCGCTCTGGCGGTCACGGACGAAGACATCTAGGTGCCCGTTCGTGTCTCCCGGGACGAGGTTGCTCGCGGCACTGTGGAAGGCTACGTAGCGACCGTCGGCTGAAATCGAGGGGAACTCACTGGCATCATTCCCCTGCGCGCCATAGGTCGAGACACTCACGAGTTCGGTCGTGCCATTCACGCGGTCGCGAACGAACACGTCACCTTGTCCGTTCGTGTCCCCGGAGACGAGGTTGGTGGCATCGCTATAGAACGCCACGTAGCGACCGTCGGGGGAAATCGAGGGGTGAAGGCTCTGGGCATTCCCCTGCGCCCCGCCCGAGCCGACGCTCACCCGTTCGGTCGTGCCACCCACGCGGTCTCGGAGGAAGATGTCCCTCACACCGTTCGTGTCCCCAGGGACGAGATTGTTCGCCTGGCTTTCGAACGCGACGTGGCGCCCGTCGGGCGAGATCGCAATGCCGTACCCGCCCGAGAACCCGTTTCCCTGCGCGCTGCTCGAGTCGACGCTCACCCGCCCGGTCGTTCCGCTCAGCCGGTCGCGAACGAACACGTCCCAGGTCCCGTTCGTGTCCCCCGGGACGAGGTTCGTTGCGCCGCTGATGAAAGCCACGTAGCGCCCGTCGGCGGATGCCACTGATCCAGGTGGGTAAGGAAGATCACCTCCTCCGTTCGCCTGCGCGCCGCTCGAGTCGACGCTCACCCGCTCGGTCACCTGAGCCCTTCCGCTGCCCAAGAGACCCAGAACCGCGACGGCGACCGCCAACTTTCTCATCGCTGCCCTCTGGAGAACTCGAACCTCGATCAAACCCATCATACCCGAGACCGCTCCCCTCGGTTTCGATTGACTTGGCACGGACCCGGATCCGGGACACCGCAGCATCCCCTTGGCGGCTCGATGGTTCCGCGGTCGGAGGGACGAAGGAAGGGCGCACCTCGCGTTTCTCCTGTTGGTCGGGCGCGCGGCAAAGGCTAGGGGGCGACGGCAACAAGACCTTCCCTCCGCGGATGAGGGCCGCAGGGAAGGCAACCCAAGAAGGAATTGCAATGAAATCGCGTCATTTTGCTTTCCGTCTCCTCACGCTCACCGCGGTGCTCGCGTTCTCGGCCTTGTGTCCGGTTCGCGCGAACACCATCTGGTACGTGAAGGCAAGCAACGGGACGTCGGGAAACGGCCTCAGCTGGACGAACGCGTTCGTAACGGTCGACGAGGCCATCGCGCACGCTTCGACGACCCGCGACGCCCAGGGTCACAGCGATGAGATCTGGGTCGCTCAGGGCTCCTATTTCCCGTCCACCGGCTCGACCGGCTTCTACATCAACAAGCCGCTCGCGCTCTACGGCGGCTTCAAGGGCAGCGAAACTTCTGTCCAGGGTCGCCTCGGCTCGTTCGTCCAGACCATCCTGGACGGCAACATCGGGACCAATCCCCCGTCGACCAACGCCGCCCACGTCGTGAGCATCTCGGGCGTCGCAGGAGTCTCAGGCACCCCGGGTGTCGTGATCGATGGCTTCCTGATCCAGAACGGCTATGCCAGCGGCACAGGAGTGAACGGCGCAGGGATCTCGTCGAGCATCACCGATCTCGACCTGGCCAACTGCTTCGTGCGGACGAACCGCTTCAACCCATTCGGGACGCACTACGGAGGTGGTCTCTACTTCACCAGCGCCAGTGGTGGGCTCTACCCCACCGTTGGCTACACCCTCCACATCAAGAACAGCGAGTTCAGCGGCAACCGGGCCACCGAGGGGGGAGGAATCTACGGCGATGACTTGAGAGGCGAGGTCGTGAACACCAAGTTCCTCGAGAACCTCGGGCTTCCGGATGGCGGCGGCGCGTATCTGACGAGGATGGGATCCAGCAATCGCCTCGACTTCACGAACTGCGTGTTCTGGGAGAACGTAGCCACCTATACTCCGGGACTCGGTGCTGGGCTCTACCTTGCGGAGATCGGAGGCGACGCTGGAGGCAACGCGCAGCTCGTGAACTGCACCTTTTCTGACAACTCCTCCAGCTACTACCCGAACGGCATGGCGATGACCATCAGCACGAACTCACAGGCGACGATCTACAACTCGATCTTCTTTTGGAATGGCTCGGACGGGACGGGAAACTACTTGCCCATCGCCGGGCCTGCGACGGTCAACTACTCGGACGTCGAGGGCGGCTGGACCGGGACCGGTAGCAACAACAAGAACGCCGATCCCCTGTTCGCCAAACACCAGACGGGCATGCTGACTCTCCTCCTGAGCCCCACGCCGTCACCATGCCTCGATGCTGCCGACTACAGCAGGCTCCCGGCCGATGATCTGGACGTGGATGGCGACGGCAACCTCACCGAGATCATCCCTTTGGACATCGGCAGCCAGACCCGACTGGTCGATCAGACCTCGATCACAGATACCGGTGTCGGTTCGTCCTCGTGCAGCTCGTGCACCTACCTCGACATGGGGGCCTACGAACTGCCCTGACGCATGCGGTGAATGCGCTGTCGACTCTGCAACTCCATCCTGCAGACTCGACGGCGCTCACCCAGCCCCGCAGGCCCGCGCGACGCTCCTCGCGATCGCCTTGTCCGTCCGGAAAACCTGTTCTGCGTTGCAGTGCGCCCCGCGGATTAACCATGGCGGAGGCTCGAAGGAGGCCGGACGGCGTCCGGTATTCCTCGCGGCCCTTCCCCGCGCGAGACGACAGGACTAGAATCCCCGCCCTCGTGGGGACGTAGCTCAGCTGGTAGAGCGTCGCGTTCGCAATGCGAAGGTCGAGGGTTCGAGCCCCTTCGTCTCCACCAACCCCACCGCCACCCTCACTCCGCGCGCTGCGAGCCGCGCCTGCGCCTGAACTGGACCCGACCCTCGCCCAGATCCCTTTCGAACTGGCGCAAAACGGCCAGGATCTCCTCGCCCAGCTTCTCGATCTGCCAACCCTCGATGCCCTCGATCTTCCCGAGCGCGGCCGCGCTCTTCGGCCGCGTCCGGGTGATGCGCAGCAGGACGTGGCGGTTGACGAGGTAGGCCGAATCCATCTCCATCCCCGCGGCGGCGGTCTTGCGCCACTGCTTGAGCCGCTCGTGGAGCTCGACCTCCTCGTCCGTGAACCCGCTCGTCCCCTCGCGATTCGGCAGCCGCGGGAGCTTCGTCAGCGGGCCGATCTCGGCCGCCTTCGCCACGGCCTCGAGCACCTCCCGTCCGAGCTTGCGCGCCTGGCCCTGCGAGAACCCGTTGACGCGCCTCAGCTGGTAGATCGTCTTGGGTCTCGCCTCGGCGATCGCGCACAGAGCCTCGTTGCCGATCACCTTGAACGGCGGGCGCTTCAGCTCGAGCGCCAGCCTCTCGCGGAGGATGTAGAGCTCGCGCAGCGTCTGGCGCTCGAGCGGCTCGAGGTCGCGCGCACCCTTGATGCGCACGAATTCGTCGGGATCGAACGCCGTCTCGGGCGGCTCCAGGCGCTCGAGCCGCCGGCACTCCCCGTCGACGATCATCAACCGTCCGCGGGACTCCAGCTCGGCTCTCTGCTCGCGCATCAGGGGCACCAGATAGTGCGTGTCGAGCTGCGCGTAGCGGATCTGCCTCTCGCTGAGCGGCCGGCGGCTCCACTCGGACCGCTGCATCGACTTGTCGAGCCGGATCTGGAAGTGCTCCTCGAGCACCGAGGCGAGCCCGGGATTCTCCGCGCCGAGCGCCGCGGCGGCGACGCGCGTGTCGAAGAGGTTCCTGAACTCGAAATGATGGTCGCGCTTGAGGCTCCCGATGTCGTACTCCCCGTCGTGGAAGATCTTGAGCTTGGTCGGGTCGGCGAGCACGCGGCCCAGACCCGAGAGATCGAAGCCGGAGAGCGGGTCGACGAGCCAGTCGTGCTCCAGCGCCGTGATCTGGACCAGACACACCTTCTCCGGGTAGCTGAAGAAGGAGTCGCCCTCGGTGTCGACGGCGATCTCGCTCGCGCGCTCGAGATCGGCGAGAAGGCGACCGAACCCCTGCTCATCTTCGACGAGCGTGGGAAGAGGCAGCTCGGGATCCATGCAGGGACGGGGTGGAGACGAGCTCGGGAAGGGGGTCGGAAGCTGGCGCACACCGGGAGAGGGGAAATCCCCCGTGGGACGGCGAGTCAGGAACGATCGTATCAGACGGTGGAAACAGCTGGTCGTGTTCCCGCTTCGTCGCCTTCAGGCCGTCGAGAGCGACGACTGCGGGCAGCTCACGGTCACCGACCCCCGGCGCGAGGATTGGCGAGGACGACGGGGCTCGAACCCGCAACCACCGGCGTGACAGGCCGGTACTCTAACCAATTGAGCTACGTCCCCGCTCGAGGGGGCGGGAGTATACCGGGCCCGCCCTGGCCGGCCAAGACCGACTTCACCCCGTCCTCACCGCGGAGACGGCGCTCGTGCGGTTCATCCGCCGGATCGGGTAGAGCGAGGCGCACAGGGCGAGCAAGAGCGCGCCGGCGGGGCACAGGAAGAGCCACGCGCCCGCGCTGCGCTCGGGCAGATCGAGGCCCGAAAGCCCCTCGAGCGCGCGGACGATCACCGGCGTGAGCGCCGCGCCGAGCGCCGTCCCGAGGATCCCGCCGAGCAGGCCGACCACCGTCGACTCGAAGAGCACCATCCCGGCGATCTGCCCGCGGCTTGCTCCGAGCGCGCGCAGGACGCCGAGCTCCTTGGTGCGCTCCAGGGACGAGAGCAGGAGGCCGTTCAACACCCCGAGCCCCGCCAGCGCCGCGGTCAGCCCCAGGATGATGTCGAACAGCCGGAAGTCGCGGTCGATGTCCTCGAGGTGCTCGCGCAAGAGACCGCGGCCGGTCTCGAAGCGCAGCGGGTTCAGGTCCGGCCACAGCTCCCGCACGGCGGTCCTCACCACCTCGGGGTCCGCGCCCTTCTCGAGCACGACCGCGCACTCGCCGATCGCACCGGCGTCGAGGCAGAACGCACGCTTCACGAACCCGTCGCTCACCACCCCGTACAGGCGCTCGTCGGGGTGCGGGAAGTAGCCGTAGGCATCCGAGATCGCGGCGACCTTCAGGTCCTGGACCGAGCCGCTCGCGTTGGCGACGTGCACCCGGTCCCCGACCGAGTACGCGAGGTGGCGCGCGAGCTGCCTGGACAGGATCACGCCGTTCTCCTGGTCGAGGGCGCGCGCGATCGCGGGATCCTCCCGGCACGGACCGAAGCGCGCGAGCTCGCTCGTGCTCATCCCGAGCAGCAGGAAGGGCACGTAGCTGCGCGCGCTGCCGCCTTCGATCGCCAGGACCCCCGGATAGCGCTCGAGCTGCTTGCGCAGGGTCTCGAGCGGCACGTTCGGCAGGCCCCCGAGGTACACCTTGTCGACCAGCGCGTCCTGCGCCCACACCTCGATCTCCCCGCGCAGGCTCGCGGTCATGCCCTTCAAGCCCGTGAACGCGGCGGCGACGAGCGCGATCGCGGCGGTCGACACGCCGATCCGCCCGCGGCCCTCGCGGATCGAGCGCGCGGCGAGACGGCCGGAGAGCGGCGACAAACGCTGCATCGGCCGCGCGAGCGCGCCCGAGATCAGGCCCAGGGCCGAGGGCATCATCATCGGGATCACGACGAGCAGCGCCAGGATCCCGACCGCGGCGAGGATCGCGCCGACGAGGACGCGCTGCGCCTCCCCCACCACCGGGACGATCACGAAGTACAGGCCGGGCAGGAGCACCGCCAGGAGGACGGCCGCGAAGGCGTGGAAGCCGCGCGAGAGAGCGCGCCGGTCGAGCACCTCCTCGCCGCGCAGCACGGCGGCCGGGCTGCTCTTGTGGGCGCGCATCAGCGGGTAGACCGATCCGAGCAGCGCGACGCCGACGCCGAGGCCCGTGAGCGAGAGTACCGCGACCCAGGGCACGTCGAAGACCCGGATGTGGTGGCCGGTGCCGAGCGTCGTGATGCCGAGGAGCAGGAGCACGCGCGCGAGCGCGAGGCCGCCGGCGACGCCGAGGAACGCCGCCAGGGCCGAGATCACGACCGCCTCGGCGAGGAAGATCCGGGCGACCTGCCCGCGCGTGCAGCCCAGCGCGTGGAGGGTCGCGACCTCGCGCACGCGCTCGACCAGGCCCATCGACAGCGTATGGAAGATCACGTACAGGCCGAGAACGAGAGCGAGCAGCCCCGCCATGCGCACGCCGTTCCTGAAGGCGCGCTCGTCCGCCGCGGCGCCGACGAGCACGCTCTTGTTCAGCTCGTAGGAGAAGCTGGCTGCCAGGCTCGAGCGCAGGCGCTCGATGTCGACCGCGGGATCCTGCCGCACCCAGAAGGAGGGGTCGATGCGCGCCCCGGAGAAGAGCTCGCGTCCCGAGGCGTAGTCGACGACCGCGACCATCCCCTGCGAGCGGCGTCCGAGCTTCTCGCGCGCAAGGACCCCGACCACACGGAAGGGCAGGACCAAGGGGATGTCGGGCGCGCCGGTCTCGCCCTCCCTCTTGCGCAGCACGCCGTCGACGCAGTCCGGGCTCGCGGAGGTCGAGGGCCGCGCGAGCAGGACCACGTCGCCGGGTCGCAGCGCGAGCTCCTGCACCAGTCCTTCACCGACCAGGACCTCGCGCTCCTTCGCCGCGGGGTCGAGCGACCGGCCGCTGTCCACGTGCGCAGCGCCCAGGCGCTCGAGCGAGCCGGACTCGAGCGCGAAGAGCCGCGCGCGCGCCGGCTCGGCTTCGCTCTCGACCACGCGGGCGGAGGGTCCCGTGACGCGGCCACCGGGAGCCCGTCGGACCTCCACGTCGTTCTGGAAGAAGGCCGACACGCCGGCGACGCCGGGAGTCGAGGCCAGGTTGTCGCGCGGGTCGGTCATCCCCGGCGCGGGGCGGACCTCGAGCTCGGGCTTCCAGTCGGAGAGTCCGGGCAGCGACAGCCCGAGCACCGTGTTGTGGTCGAGCGTGAACACGCCGACCGAGATGGCGATCCCGAGCGCGATCCCGAGAGCCGAGAAGAGCGTGCGCGCGCGCCTCCGGACGAGGCTGCGCCCGGCGATCGTCGCGACGAGCCGCATCCGATGCTCTCAGATCCGGAGCGCCGCGAGCGCGGCGTGGACGTCCTCGACCGGGATCGTGGGGCCGCGGAGGACGGGATCGCGAGCCAGCTCGCCGTCGACGAGGAACATCACGCGGTCGGCGAAGGCGGCGTCGCGCGGGTTGTGGGTCACGAGCAGCACGGCGCGGCGGTCCTCGTCGGCGCAGCGGCGCAGGATCCCCATGACCTCGGCGCCGGCCTTCTGCGAGAGGTTGCCGGTCGGCTCGTCGGCCAGGAGCAGCGGCTGTCCCCCGGCGAGAGCGCGCGCGATCGAGACGCGCTGCATCTCGCCGCCGGAGAGCTGGTGCGGGAAGCTCCCGCGCTTGCCGGCGATGCCCAGGCGCTCGAGGATCGCCTCGAGGCGCGCGGTCTCCGACTCGGGATGGCGGCCCGCGATCGCGAGCGGCAGGCCGACGTTCTCGATCACGGTCAGGTTCGGCAGCAGATTGAAGAACTGGAAGACGTAGCCGACCGTGGTCCTGCGCTTCAGCGTACGCGCCGCCTCCGACAGGGAATCGAGGTCGTGGCCGCCGAGCTCGACCCTGCCCGCGGAGGGACGGTCGAGCCCCGAGAGAAGGTGCAAGAGCGTGGTCTTGCCCGAGCCGGAAGGACCCATGACGCACACGAACTCGGCCGGAGCGACCTCGAGGCTGACGCCGCGGAGCACGGCGATCTTCGCCCCGTCGGCCTCGTAGAAACGGTAGAGATCGAGCGCTCGGACGATGGGGCCGCTGTCTCGATCCATGGTCCCGCGCTCAGCCTTCCAGGGCCTTGGCCCGGCTCCACGCGGCGGTCAGCTCGGCGATCGAGCGCTCGCGCATCGCACCCCCGAGGTTCTTCTCCATGGCGTGGAAGCGCGACTCGAAGCGCCGCAGCGCCCCGCGGAGGACCGTCTCGGGCTCGAGGTCGAGCCAGCCGGCGAGGAATGCGGCCGCGAGCAGGACGTCGCCGAGCTCGTGCTCGACGCGCGCGCGCTGGTCCGGGGCCGCCGGGGCCTTCGCGTCGATCGAGAGGCCGCTCTCCTCGAGCTCCGAGAAGAGCTCGGCCTGCTCCTCGGCCAGCTTTTCCACGGCACCGGCGACGCTGGTCCAGCGGAATCCCGCCGAGACGGCCTTGCTCCAGATCCTGCCGGCGCGCTGCAGGGCCGGCAGCGAGACCGGCACACCGGCCAGCGCGCTGTCGTTCCTGGCCTGGTCGGCACGCTCGCTCAGCTTGACCGCCTCCCAGCTCAACAGCGCCTCCTCGGGCGAGCCGGCGCGGATCTCGCCGAAGACGTGGGGATGCCGGCGCACGAGCTTGTCGGAGACGGCCGTCGCCGCGCGTGCGAGGTCGAAGCGACCCTCCTGCTCGGCGATCCGGCAGATCAGCGCGAGGACCATCAGGACATCGCCGGCCTCCTCGGCAGAATCCTCGTCATCGCCGCGCTCGATCGCCTCGAGGGCTTCGTGCGCCTCCTCGACGAGGTAGGGCGCCATGCTCTTCATCGTCTGCTTCCGGTCCCACGGGCAGCCATCGGGATCGCGCAGGCGGTCGACGACGCCGAGGAGACGTGCGAAGGCGAGGACGCGCGGGTCCTTCGCATCGACGGGTGCGGGCGGGCGCGGAGGGGTCGGGGCGGAGTGCTCCATGCCCAGAGGATGCGACCTGCGGGCGCGCGGCGGAAGCTCGGCGCGGAAAAGAGGGGCGCGGCTCCTCCCCCCCAGGCGAAGCCGCGCCCCAAACCGACGTCCGTCGGACGCCGTCGATGCGGTCAGAGGTGGGTCACTTGGGTTTCTCTTCCTTCGCAGCCGGTTGAGTCGTGGGCGCAGGGGTCGTGCGCTGCCCTTCGGTCGCGCGCCGCTGCTTCTCCACCTCCGCCGCGTCCCGGCGCGCCATCTCGTCGCAATCGCGGAGCATCGCGACCAGGTTCGCCACCGAGGACCCGAATCCGGTGATGATCAGCGAGTTGCTGTTGCCGACCGGGATGATCTGCTGGGTGTTCGCATCGGTGAACATCGTCCTCATCGAGTTCGACAGCGTGCGCACGTCCGTGTTGGGGAGGTCGATCATCGTCGTGACCAGGATCGCCGGGTGGCGGGCGTAGGAGGCGATGTCCTTGACAGGAACGTAGACGGCCGAATTGCGCGGGGAAGCGCGACTCTGCCCTTGCGTGAGAGACCAGACGGCGAGCATCCGCGGTTCGCGGTCGCTCAGCACGAAGAGCGCGAAGTCGTTCTGGACGAGGATGCTCTCGACGAACGGGTAGACCTCCTGCGGTGGGACCTCGACGGTCTTGAACAGGCCAGTCGGGGTCGACTGCACCACCGCCCTGGTCTCCCTCGTGATGAGAAGGTTCTGCCCGGTGACCCTCGCGAACTCGTCCAGGAGCTTGTCGAGCTTCATCTCCTCGCGGGGCGCGATCGTGATCGAGATCCCGGCGCTCGGCATCGGGAACGGATCGGAGACCGACGTGGGAGCCTTGTCGTGCTCAGGCGACTTCTGGAGTGGAGTCGAGAGACATCCGGCGGCGGCCAGGGGAGACACGAGCAGGAAAGCGAGCATGGCAGGCCTCATCTGGGGTGATCCAATCGGGGAAGCGGGTGGACGGAATCGTGCCTAGTTTCTTCCCCGGTCATCGGGTGCGCACGAAAAAGTGGGCTTCCCCTGCGACTCCCTGGCTTGGGAATGGGTCGGCCCGCTGAGGTGCTCTCCTCACCCGCGAGATCGCGGCGGAGCGCCGGAGGCTGGACTCGCGTAGCGCACCGGATCGACGGCTCCCGCCTCCTCGAACCCTTTCAAGCGCAGCCGGCAGGCGTCGCAGCGGCCGCAGGCGAGGACCTCCCCTCCCGCGACGACCGGATCGTAGCAGGTGTGCGTCAGGCCGAAGTCGACGGAGAGCTCCGCACCGCGACGGACGATGTCGGCCTTGGTCATCTCGAGCAGCGGCGCGTGCAGCTCCAAGCGCTCGCCGCGCTCGGCGCCGGCGACGGTCGCCACGCGCGCGAGCTTCTCGAACGCCTCGAGGAACTCCGGCCGGCAGTCGGGATAGCCCGAGTAGTCGAGCGCGTTCACGCCGAGGAAGATGTCGCGCGCGCCAAGGGTCTCGGCCCAGGCGAGCGCGACGGCGAGGAAGACCGTGTTGCGCGCGGGGACGTAGGTCGGCGGGACTCCCGTGCCGATCGCCTCGAAGGGCCGGTCCTTGGGCACCTCGATGCGATCCGTCAGCGCCGAGCCGCCGATCGCGGACAAATCGAGCTTCACGAGGCGGTGCTCGACCGCCCCGAGCGAGCGCGCGACGCGCTCGGCGGCCTCCAGCTCCACCCGATGACGCTGGCCGTAGTCGAGGGTCAGCGCGAAGAGATCGAAGCCCGCCGCGCGCGCCTCGGCGAGCGCCACGGCCGAGTCCATCCCGCCCGAGACGAGACAGACCGCGCGCCGCGAGCTCTCCCGCTTCCTCCCGAGCGCGCTCATTCCCCGATGATCTTGACGAGCACGCGCTTCCTGCGCCGCCCGTCGAACTCGCCGTAGAAAATCCGCTCCCAGGTGCCGAAGTCGAGCTTGCCCTCGGTCACCGCGACCACCACGCTCCGTCCCAGGACCTCGCGCTTCAGGTGCGCGTCGGCGTTGTCCTCGCCGGTCAGGTTGTGCCTCCACTGCGACACGGGCTCGTGCGGGGCGAGCCCTTCCAGCCAACGCTCGAGGTCCTCGTGCAGCCCGCGCTCGTCGTCGTTGATGAACACGCTCGACGTGATGTGCATCGAGTTCACGAGGCACAATCCTTCGCGGATCCCGCTCTTCTTCAAGGCCTTCTCGACCTGCGGGGTGATGTTGGCGAACGCCCTGCGGGTCTGGATCTCGAACCACAGCTCCTCGCGGTAGCTCTTCATGTCGCGTGAGAGGGTAGCCCGGTCCCGGAATGGCCGCCAACGCTGGGGCTGGGTCCGCCTGCGACTGGAACCTGCTCGCGGAGCGGAACCTCCGGAGATCCAGCTGGTTCTGCTCGGACCGGACCCATGCATCCCGCCCTTTCGATCCTCGTCCTCTCTGTTCTCCGGGCAGGCACGAGGACCTCGTCGCCGGAGATTCAGGCCGTGCCACAGACCAGCGGACTCTTCGAGGTGGTCCGCTCCTGGAAGGGAGGAGTGAACGAACACCTCGGGATCGGGCTCTCCGCTCTCGGCGACGTGGACGGAGACGGCCATCCCGATTTCATCCTCGGGAAGATGACGGGTGCCTACACGTTCGCCTTCGGGCCTGGAGCCGGATGCGTCATCTCCGGGGCGGACGGCAGCCAGCTCTACGAGGTGTGCGGGACGGACAAGAAAGGCGGCTGCGGTGACGCGTTCGGCGACACGCTGGCGTCGCTCGGCGATCTCGACGGGGACGGCGCGCCCGACTTCGCCGTCGGAGCGTGGCGCTACGAGGGGTACGTCGGCTACGTCACCGTGTACTCCGGGCGGAATGGCGAGCCGCTGGCCACGATCTACGGGGAGGGCACCACCTTTCGCGGACAAGGACCCGTTCCGCCGAAGACATGCGAGTCCGGCCCGGGCGCCGGATTTGGAGCGCTGATCGTCGGGCTCGCCGACCTGGATGGTGATTCAGTCCGCGACTTCGCGGTCGGGGACGGGACCAACGGAGGACAGAGCCTGATTTCCGGGGCGTCGCTGGCACTTATTGGCTCACTACCAGGGCTTCCATTTGGGATGACGGGCGACTTCGACGGGGATGGCCATCCGGATATCGCGTGCATCGTCTTGGGAACCCTTTCATCGGGGCTGAGGATCGTGTCCGGCGTCAGCCGTCTGCCTCTCATGGAATTCGCGATCGGGGAAGACGTCGTGTCCTCGACGGTTGCCGGCGACGTGGATGGCGACAGCTTCGTCGATCTCTTTGTCGTCAAGGACACACGCCGGAGCCGCTCTGGCGGTTCGTGGCGCGTCGAGCCGATCGAGGTTCGGTGGATGTCCGGCAAGACGGGAGAGGTCTTGCATTCGCTTGCATTGGATCCGGGAGGCTACGCAGGCGAAGTCGATTGCAGCCCGATGGGCGTCGTGGATGGCGACGAGCGTCCGGAGGTCCTCATGCAGACCTTCAGGCGAGGGGTGGGCAGTCGACTCTGGATCCTCGACGGTAGAACGGGAACGGTTCTCGCCGAGGACTCGCTGCCGAGTTGTACGGAGGCGCGCAAGTTCGTACGGGTCGGGGATGTCGACGGGGATGGTCGCATCGAATTCCTTGTCTCGGACTACGAGTCCATGGAAGGCGTTCCTTGCGGTGGAGCCGTGCACCTCGTGCGACTTCGCCCGTCTGGCAAATAGGCGGAGAGCTCCGGCTTCCTCGCGCCGTGGTGCCGCTTGCAAGGCCCTGAGGGCAGTTGTCGTTGAAGCAGCGCTTGTCTTGACAGGCCGGGGATCTAGAGTGGGGCCCGAAATCCCGAACCAGACCCCCGGAAGGCAGCTCCCACCGTGCCCGAAACGACCAAGGAACAGATCCTCGACACCCTGCGGAAGATCAACGATCCCGATCTGAACCGCGACATCGTGTCGCTCGGGTTCGTGACGCAGACCGCCGTCTGCGACGGCCACGTCAAGGTGACGATCAACCTGACGACGCCCGCCTGCCCGGTGAAGGACCAGATGAAGCGCCAGGCCGAGGAGCTCTTGAAGAAGCTCCCGGGCGTGACCGCCGTCACGGTCGACATGACCGCGGTCGTCCGGTCGCAGGAGGGCCCGCCGCGCCAGATCGCCCCGGACATCAAGCACATCATCGCCGTCTCGAGCGGCAAGGGCGGCGTCGGCAAGAGCACGGTCGCCGTCAACCTGGCCTGCGCGCTGGCGAAGACCGGCGCGAAGACCGGCCTCCTCGACTGCGACGTCTACGGCCCCGACATCCCGATGATGATGGGGATCTCGGGCGAGCCCGAAGTCGCCATGGGCGATCACGGCCCGGAGGACAGGCGGCTCGTGCCCAAGACGCGCCACGGCGTGAAGACCATGTCGATCGGCTATCTCCTCGAGGAGGACAAGCCCGTCGTGTGGCGCGGGCCGATGGTGCACAAGCTGATCGAGCAATTCCTCTCGCAGGTGCAGTGGGGCCCGCTCGACTACCTGGTCGTCGACATGCCTCCGGGCACCGGCGACGCGCAGCTCTCGCTGGCGCAGCTCGTGCCGCTCTCGGGCGCCGTGCTCGTCACGACGCCGCAGGCGGTCTCGACCTTCGACGTCTCCAAGGCGATCGCGATGTTCCGCCAGGTCAAGGTCGACATCCTCGGGATCGTCGAGAACATGGCCGGCTACGCGATCGACGGCCGCGTCGAGGGGGCGCGCGCGGGAACGAAGGTGTCCCTCACCGCAGGGGGCAGGCCGATCGAGCTCACGACCGACTCCGAAGGACGATTCGGCACGGTGATCGACGTGTTCGGCAAGGGCGGAGCGGAGCGTCTGGCGACGAAGTACGGCTTCCCGGTGCTTGGCCAGGTGCCGCTGAATCCCGTCGTGCGCGTAGGCGGTGACGCAGGCGAGCCGGTGGTGATCGCCGACCCGAGCTCCCTCGTCGCGAAGCGCTTCGGCGAGATCGCGGGGAAGATGGCCGCACGTCTCTCGGTGAAGTCGATGCAGGCGCTGCCGATCCTGGCGTAGGGGGGGGACAGGCTGCTCCTAGGTCCGCGGCAGCCGGGACCACATCAACAACGCGAGGAGATAGAGCCGGGCGGCGGGTTCCTTGCGGATCCCTTGCCAAGCCTCGAACGCCCTTTCGGTCTTGTCCGTGACCCGCAGGACGTCTTCCCGAGCGAAGGTGGATTCCAGGTCGTAGTCGGCGCGATTTCGCAATTCCTGGAGCTCGGAGAACGACCGGGCAACGAGCTGGAGCTCGCCCGGAACCTCGGACGCTCCGGGCAATCGCCGGTAGCTCGGAGGCAGGCCGTCAGCTCCATTCCTGAACGCCTTCGAGGCATCGGCCATCTCCCTGTGGGTGAAGGCGCGTCCAAGCATGGAGCGCAGGTTGTCGTCGATCACGGCGGTGCCGACCAGCAACCGTGTCGTCTCGCGCGTCAAGAGATGGAAGAGGGCGTAGTAGGACGTGCTGACCGCTCGCCGGAGGCTCGCTTGGCGCGGTCTCCTCGGCTCCTTGACGGCCAGATGACGCGCTTGGTTGAGGAGCTCGCCGTGAAGGTCGGCGGCGACGTTCAAGCGACACCCTGCTCCTTCTGGAATTGGGACCGGGTCCGGAACCACATGTACGGGAACCTCTTCTCACCGGCGGCCAGGAGGGCGTCGTTGATCGTCCTATCGATCTCGTGGATGCCGTCCCCGGTCCACTCCTCCAGCTTGGTCGAGTCGTCGAGGACCACCCAGATCCTCAGCTCGTCAGCGCCGAGGAAGTCAACGTATGGCTCGGCCCGGATGGCGACCACCTTGGGCCTGGGAGGAAGGGGCAGGGTCTTCAAGTCCAGGATCCCGGCAAGCTCCGTGTCCTTGGTCATGTCGTTCACTGTCGACGCCCCCTCTGTGCCTGTCAATCGGAGCCTGGAAGCGACTCTTCGCGGGCATGGCGTGGATGGCTGGAGAGGATGGGCGGTTTCACGGAAAACCGGATTCTCTTGGGGCTTCGTAAAGTCGTGTGGGGAAGGACTGGCTGGGCGAGGCGATGACCTTTCCCTGCGTCGTGGTGCTAGAGTCCTTGTCCGACACGGTGGGCTTCCTTCGGTCTTGCAACCGTTGGAATGCGCGGCCCGATCGAGGGCCACCAGCTCACCCGGGAGAATCGCTCAGAGGACTGCATGTCATCCGAAGCGATGAAGAACGATGCAGTGGGTTGGACCGTCGTCGCGATGCTCCTGGCTGGACCGACCGGGTGTGTCGCCGAACATTCCCCGAGCCCCCGGCACCTGATCTACCTGCACGGACGGATCGTCCAGGAGCAACAGAACGCGAGGCCGTGGCACCCGCAGCACGGGTACTACGAGCTCGAGAAGATTCTCGATGCGTTCCGCGACCGGGGGTTCGTCGTGAGCGGGGAAATCCGGCCGAAGTCAGCCTCGGTGAGCGACTCGGCCGACCGGGTGGTCGAGCAGATCCGTCAACTCCTCGAGTCGGGCGTGCCCGCCGACCACGTCACCGTCGTCGGCGCGTCCATGGGCGCGTCCATCGCGTTCCTGACGTCGGCAAGGCTGCAGAACTCCGACGTGCGTTTTTGTGCTCTGGGTGTTTGTCTGTCCGAGAACGTCCGCAGCTCCGTCGCAGACGAGGGGAAGGCCCCGAGCGGGCACCTGCTCTGCATTCGCGAAGACAGCGACGACGTGAGCAGCCCGTGCCCGCCCTGGACGGGCGACCCCGAATCCTCCCCGCTGCTCGTCGCTCGTGAGATCGTGCTCCACACAGGGCTCGGCCACGGATTCCTTTACCGGCCCCTCCCGGAATGGTTGGATCCGGTCGTCGAGTGGGCGGACGCCGCCAGTGAGCACCAAGCCGCTGAACAGCCGGTTGCAGCCGCCGGGGCTTCGCGACACCGCTGAATCGGAGCGCCAGCCGCCTTCCTGCAATCCAAGGAGGTTCCAAGTGCGATTGAACTATGCGATCGTCTTCGTGAGCGACATGAAGCGGGCGGTTTCGTTCTATCGAGATGTGCTCGGACTGCCCCTGAAATTCGAGTCGCCCGGATGGACCGAGTTTGCAACCGAGGGGGCGACCCTGGCGCTCCACCCCAGTGAAGCGTCCGATCCCAAGAAGGTGGATCCGCTCAAGGTTCCTTCTGGACGGTGCCGTCCCGGTCTGAGCGTTCCGAACCTGGACGACTTCCACAAGAGGATGGTCGAAAAGAAAGTGCCCTGCATCCAGGAACCGAAGGAGACCTTTGGCTCTCGGATCGCCCAGTACGTGGATCCCGATGGGCTGGCGATCTCCGTCGGTGAAGAGAGGCGCCGCAGCTGACAACCGGTTGCAGCGGACGGCGCTCCGCGCTGCCGCTGAACCTGGACGTCAGGCCGCGAGGAGAGCATGCAGACAATCTTCCCCATCCTTCGATACAACGACGCTCGCGGCGCCATTCGATGGCTCTGCACGACCTTCGGCTTCGTCGAATTGTTCTCGGTTCCGGAGTCCGGGCAGTTCGTCCGGCATGCGCAGCTGAAGCTCGGCACGAACGTCATCATGCTGGGGTCCGTCAGGCCCGACGATGGCATGGGGAGTCCTCGAGCGCTGGGGATCGCCACGCAAGCTCTCTGTGTCTACGTCGACAACTTGGACGCGCATTTCGAACGGGCGCGATCGGCGGACGCGGAGATCACGGGCCCGCCCAAAGCCACCGACTTTGGTTCACGCGAGTACCACGTCCGTGACCTGGAAGGGCATCCCTGGACGTTCGGCACGTACCTCCCCGATGCGGATGGCGGATAGTACATGTCCGATAGGGTCGGAGAGTCGACTGGTTCGACATGCGGTCCGACCTCGCGCGGGAGAGGACGGCCTTCGGCCACCGTTCAGCGCCAGCGTCATGCATCTGAGCGCAGTGGATGCGTGAGACGTCAGGCAGAGCGATAGGATCCTCGAGTCCACGAGTCCTCTTCCCAAGCGCCCGCGAAAGCTGACCCATGAAGAAGCCCGGCTTCGATCGCTTCGATCCGATCATCGAGATCCACAACCGCTCGCGTTCCGTGAGCGACCGCGACGTCAAGCGCGCCCTGCCCGCGCTCCAGAAGCAGATCACCGACCACTTCGCTCCCGCATGGGGCCTCCACGCGCGCCTCGTGTTCGGGGTCGAGGTCCCGCGCTCGATGAAGGTCGTGATCCGCGACCGCTCCGACGAGAAGGGCGACCTCGGCTACCACTTCGTCAAGGGCTACCCGGTCACCTACGTCTTCGCCGAGGACGACCTCGCGCAGTACGGCGAGATCACGTCGACTCTCTCCCACGAGCTGCTCGAGATGATCGCCGATCCGGGCGTCAACCTCTACGCCGCGGGCTTCTACCTCGTCAAGCACGGCGCGAAGAGCAAGGCCTGGATCCCCTACGAGGTCTGCGATGCGGTGCAGGAGAACCTGTACAAGATCGGCGGGGTGCGCGTGTCCGACTTCCTGTTCCCCGAGTGGTTCGAGCCCGAGCACAAGGTGGGCGCGATGAAGATGGACCAGCTGGGCGTCCTCGACCGTCCGTTCCAGCTCGCGCCCGGCTGCTACACCGACGCCGTCGTCGGGAAGAGGTACTTGACCGTCTGGGGCCGGAGAAGGCGCAGCCACAAGACGCGCCATCGCATGGCCGCGAGACGGGCGGCCTGGATCGCGCGAGGTGCGTGACGCCTCGCGTTGAAGGACGCGCCGGCGCGGTTAGCCTCTCCCGTGCATGACCGAGACCGCGATCGTCCTCGCCGACGGGATGTTCCGCACCTCGAACGCCAAGACCGCTCACGGTCTCGTGCGCGGGCCCAGCCGTTGGCGCGTCGTCGGCGTCATCGACGCGTCCTGCGCAGGAGAAGATGCGGGCGAGCTGCTCGACGGGCGGCGGCGCGGCATCCCGGTGCACGCCTCGATCGGACGCACGATCGAGGCGCTCGGGGTGCGCCCGGACTGGTGCGTCGTCGGCGTCGCGACGCACGGCGGGATCCTTCCCGAAGGGCTGCGCGCGCATCTGCTCGAGGCCGCGCGCGCCGGGATGTCGCTCGCGAGCGGCCTCCACCGGCTCCTCGCCGACGACCCCGAGATCGCCCGGATCGTCGCCTCGCGCGGCGCGCGGATCGTCGACGTCCGCAGGCCGCGGCCCGTGTCCGAGCTGCGCTTCTGGACCGGCGAGGTCCTCGCGCTCCCCGTCCCGCGCGTCGCCGTGCTCGGCACCGACTGCGCGCTCGGCAAGCGCACGACCTGCCAGATGCTCGTCGCCGCCTGTCGCGAGCGCGGCCTCTCCGCGGAGATGGTCTACACCGGCCAGACCGGCTGGATGCAGGGCGTGCGGCACGGCTTCGTCCTCGACGCGACGCCGAACGACTTCGTCGCGGGCGAGCTGGAGCGCGCGATCCTCGCTTGCGCGCGCGAGGAGAAGCCCGACATCCTCTTCCTCGAAGGCCAGTCCGGCCTTCGCAACCCCTCCGGCCCGTGCGGCTCCGAGCTGATCCTCTCGGGCGGCGCGCGGACGGTCGTCCTTCAGCACGCGCCGGCGCGGCGCTTCTACGACGGAGCGGAGAAGCTCGGCTGCGCCATCCCGCCGGTAGCGGAGGAGATCGAGCTCGTGCGCGTTCTCGGCGCGCGCGTCGCCGCGGTGACCCTCAACGCCGAGGGCCTGTCCGGACCGGAAGCCGAGGCGTCGCGTGCCGACCTCGAAGCCCAGCTCGCTCTGCCGGTCGTCCTACCCTTGCGGGACGGCGTCGGCCGCGCGCTCGACGCGGTCCTCGCGACCGTGAAGGGAACTCGGCCTTGAAGATCGTCTCGGTCGAGACCTGGCGCGAGCGCGTCCTGCTCACCCGCCCCTATGCGATCGCCTACGCGACGATCGACACCGCCGACCTGTTCTTCGTGCGCGTCCGATCCGACGGCCCGCACAGCGGGCTCGGCTCCGCCTCCCCCGCTCCAGACGTGACCGGCGAGACGCCGGATCGCTGCGAAGCCTTCCTCTCCCCTGGACGGTTGGCGTGGCTCTCCGGCCGCGACGTCCGTGAGCTGCGCGCGACCTGCCGCATGCTCGCCTCGACCCACCGCGAATCGCCCGCAGCGCGCGCGGCGCTCGACATGGCGCTCCACGACCTGTGCACGCGCTCTCTCGGGCTGCCGCTCGCCGATCTCCTCGGCCGCTGCCACGAAGAGCTGCCGACCTCCGTCACGATCGGGATCCAGGCCGTCGGCGAGACCGTCGCGGAGGCGCGGGAGCACGTCGCGCGGGGGTTCACCCACCTCAAGGTCAAGGTCGGCCGCTCCTTCGAGGAGGACGTCGAGCGCCTGCGGAAGATCCGGGAGAGCGTCGGCCGGCGTCCGTGGATCCGCATCGACGCGAACCAGGGCTGGACGGCCGAGGACGTCTTGCGCCTCGCGCCGCTGCTCGACGAGCTCGACATCGAGTTCGTCGAGCAACCGCTGCCCGCGGCGGCCCTCGAGGCGGTGCGCGCGCTGCCCGCGGAGCTGCGGCGCCGCATCGCGCTCGACGAGAGCGTCCTGACCGAGCGCGACGCGATGGCGGCCGCGCGCCCGCCGGCCGCGTGCGGCATCCTGAACATCAAGCTGATGAAGTGCGGCGGCGTGACGCCCGCGCTCGCGATCGCGGAGATCGCGCGCTTGGCGGGCCTCGGCCTGCTGTGGGGCTGCAACGACGAGAGCCGGATCAGCATCGCGGCCGCGCTGCACGCGGCCTTCGCCTCGCCCGCGACGAGGCACCTCGACCTCGACGGCAGCCTCGACCTCGCGCGCGATCCGGCCGAGGGCGGCTTCGTGATCGAGGAGGGTCGCATGCGCCTCACCGGCGAGCCCGGGCTCGGGGTGAGGCTCGCGGAGGAACGCTGAGCCGGACGGCCTCGCCCTACTTCCCGCCGCCGGCCTTCATCTCCGCGAGCAGCGAGTCGATCGCCTTGTCGATCTCCTCCTCGTTCCCGCCGACGCTCTTGTATCGGATCGTCCCCTGGGCATCGAAGACGTAGATCGTCGGCCAGCCGTGGACGTTCCACGCGGTCGAGATCGGGCCGCCGGTGCTCCCGCCGTTCCAGAAGGAGCGCCAGGTGATCTGCTCCTTTTCGAGGACCGGCTTCAGCTTCTCGCGGTCCTCGTCGCTGTTGATTCCGATCAGGGTGAAGGGCTCGTTCTCCAGGCGCTTCACGAGCGACCGCTCGTGCGGGTACATGGCCCGGCAGGGGGGTCACCAGTTGCCCCAGAAGTCGAGCATCACCACCTTGCCGCGGTAGTCGCTGAGCTTGATGGCGGCGCCCGCGAGGTCCTCGCCCTCGATCTCCGGCGCAGGCTTGCCGACGACGAGGTCGCGCATCTCGTGCAGTTCGCCCTTGGCGGAGTCGGCCAGGGTCGCCTTGCGGAACTTCACGTCGGCGTATTCGTTGGCGACGCGCTCGAGCATCGTCTCGGCTTCGGTCTGCGCCTTCGCGGCGTCGAGCTTCTCCAGCTCGGCGGAGCGCTCCGCGCCGATCCACTCCTTCAAGCCCTTCAGCTCCTCGGGGTCCGTGCCTTGTTTCTGGAGGCGCTTCGCGAGGTCGACCGACGCGAGCTTGCTCTTCGCCAACGCGTACAGGGCGTGGCCCTTCACCTCGTGGTGCGGACTCTCGGCCAGGATGCGCTCGAGGAGCGCCGGCGCCGTCGAAGGGTCGGAGGGGAGGCTGTCGCACAGATCGCCGAGCTTCGCGCTCGCGATCTGCTCCTTCATGATCGTCGCGATCGCGCGCTCCTTGTCCGGCTGGCTCTGCGACTCCCGGACCAGCCACTGCAGCGCCCCGAACGCGACGTCGTCCTTCGGATCCTCGTTCACGATCTCCCAGAATCTCGGCGCCCACGTCTGCGGATCGGGAGCCTTGTTCGTCTCGGCGACCTTCTGCGACTCCTCGTCGGTCTTCGCGTCCCGGAAGAGCTTGTAGTAGGCGTCCATCGCATCGCGGTGCTCCTTGCGGAGCGCCTCGAGACGATCAGCGCGCGTCACGGGCGCCGCAGCCGGGGTCGGCTGGACCGTCTTCTCCGTCTTGGGCGGGAGGAGCGGTATCGCCGGGATGCTCGCGGCCGCTTTCTCGGCCTTCGCCGGCTTCGGACGGGCCTCATCCGACCGGCACGCAGGTGCAAGCAGCAAGGCGGCGAGGAACGGGATGTTCGTGGCTCTCATGGTTTCCTCCGGGCTCGAGAGTCTACCTCGGATCTCTCCTCCGGCATCGCTACAATCCGCGCAGTCCCGGGCATCCGGGTCTTCAAGGAGGAGTCGTCGATGCGGCCCGATCTCGTCGCGCTCTCGGTGTGTGCCCTGACGTTCGCTTCGTCCTGCAAGTCGACGCGTGGAGGAGGCGCCCCCACGCCCGATTCCAAGCCTGCGATCGCGGCTTCGACGCCGCCGGCGAAACCCGCCGACAAGGAGCGCCCCGGCGTCTTCGTCCCCGCGAGCTTCAAGGCCGTCTCGATCTGGCCCGAGGCGTACTCGGGCGAGCTGCTCGTGACCGAGGTGATGCCGCAGGGCGCGCTCGTGAAGGAGGGCGACGTGATCGCGCGCATCGAGACCCGCTCGATCGACGAGCAGATCCACCAGGCCGAGCTGGAGGCGCGCTCCGCCGCGATCCACCAGGCGGGCGTCGTCGAGAGGAACAAGATCGACGACGAGGCCGCGGCCTCCGCGCTCGCGCTGGCGCGCGCGAGCCTCGAGCGGGCGCGCCGTTCCCTCGAGGGCTGGACGAAGCACGAGGTCCCGTTCGCCCGGCGTTCGGACGAGATCGGGAAGAAGTACGAGGACGCCGGGATCGACGACCAGAAGGACGAGCTGGCGCAGCTCGAGAAGATGTACAGCGCCGACGAGCTCGTCGACGCGACCGAGGAGATCGTCCTCAAGCGCGCCCGGCGGCGGCTCGGGATCTCCGACGAGTCGCGCGGGCTGTCGGTCGACCGGCGGCAGTACAACGTCGAGTACGACGAGGCGATGCAGACCGAGGTCAAGCAGGAGGGCGTCCGGACGCAGGAGCAGAACCTCGATCGGCTCGCGCGCGGCCAGGGGATCGATCGGCGTGCGCGCGAGGACGCGCTGGCGCGATCGACGGATGCGCTGGCGCAGCAGAATCTCAAGCTCGAGCGCTTGAAGCGCGACCGCGAGCTGCTGGCGATCAAGGCGCCGCGCTCGGGCGTGCTCCTGCACGGCAAGGACAAGGATTACCGGCCCGGCCGGACGCCGGCGCGGTACGAGCGCGGGAGCCAGCTCTCGACGCGGAGCGATTTGTTCGTCGTCGCGGATCCCGATTCCTTCGCGGTGGCGGTCGACGTGCCCGAGTCGATGCTGAAGGAGCTGCGCGACGGGACGGAGGTCGCGGTCCAGCCGGTGGCGATGCCGGACGAGAGCGGGCCGGGTGCGCTCCACCTCGAGTCGTATCCGTCCGCGAAGGGCGGGTCGGGCGATGAGAACGGCTACGAGGCCACGGTGAAGCTCGAGCACGCGATCCCCGGAGTGCTCTTCGGCATGCGCGCGAAGGTCAAGTTCGCGGCCGCGACGAAGGTTGCGGCGCCGGGGGCGGCCAAGGCCGGTCCATGAGCGTTTTCGGATGAGCGTGCGGATCGCTCCGGCCTCGGTCCTCCTGCTGTGCGCGGGCGCATCGTGCTCGCGCGAGAAGACGCCCGCTCCTTCGGCGCCCGCCGCGGCGGTCCGCACCGAGCCTGCGTCTCCGCCGCGGGCCGAGCCGACCGCCGAGGAGCGCGCGCTCGAGAAGACGATGTCCGAAGCCCTCGCCTGGCTCGTTAAGAACCAGAACAAGGACGGCTCGTGGGGTTCGCATGAATCGCCGCGGCCGATCGAGGTGCTCGCCGACGTTCCCGGGTCGCACCAGGCCTTCCAGGTGGGGACGACCGCGCTCGTCGTCGTAGCGCTCGAGGGCTGCCCGAGCGTGTCGGCGGAGAAGGAGAGCGCGGCCGACCGCGGCATCGACTGGCTGCTCGAGCACTTCGACGTGAAGCGCGCGAACGGGATGGAGCACTACAACGTGTGGTCGTTCGGCTACGCGCTGCAGTGCTTCGCCGAGCGGCTGATCGCCAAGCCCAAGGATCCGCGCGCGGAGAAGCTCCGTGCGGCGTGCGTGCGGCTGGTCGAGAAGCTCGGGATGTACCAGACGCTCGACGGAGGATGGGGATACCTCTCCTTGAGCGGCGTGCCGACGTTCCAGCCGTCGGACACGTCGATGAGCTTCACGACGGCGACGATCCTGGTCGGGGTGGAGCGTGCGAAGCGCGCGGGGATCGAGGTGCCGGAGAAGCTCGTGAACCGCGCCGTGGACCATCTCCGGCGCTCGCGGCTTCCCGACGGCGCGTTCCTGTACGGGGAATACCTGAAGTACCGGCCGCGCCACGGCGTGAACCAGATCAAGGGTTCGGCCTGCCGCACGCCGGCGTGCCAGTACGCGCTGATGCTGTTCGGCGACAAGGTGACGGAGGGAGAGCGCCAAGAGGGACTCGAGGAGCTGCTCTTCAAGCAGGCGCGCTTCCAGAAGATCGCCGTGCGGAGACCGATCCCTCACGAGTCATGGTACTCGGTGTCGGGGTACTTCTACCTGTACGGGCACGCGTACGCGGCGTACGTGATCGAGGGGCTGCCGAGGGAGAAGCAGGCGCGGTTCTGGCCGGCGCTCGTCGAGGCGGCGAACTATTGCCGCGAGCCGGACGGGTCGTATTGGGACTATCCGCTCTACAGCTACCACAAGCCGTACGGGACGGCGTTCGCGCTGATGGCGCTGTCGGGGGCGGCGCGGGCGGGAGCGAGCGGAGTCCACTGAGGAGGGACGCATGATGCTCGTGGCGCTCCTCTCCGCTGAGGAAGGAGCGGACCGCTGTCAGTCCTTCCGGACCGCCGCCAGGATCGACCGCGTCGCGTGGCTCTTGTTCAGCGTGTAGAAGTGCAAGCCCGGCGCGCCCGCCTCGAGCAGCTTGCGGCACTGCTTGATCGCGTGCTCGATCCCAGTCGCCATCACGAGCGCCGGATCCTCCTGCACCCGATGGAGCCGCTCCGCGAGCTCCTGCGGAATCTTCGCCCCGCACATCTTCGTGAACCGCTCGATCTGCGCCACGTTCGTGATCGGCATGATCCCGGGCACGATCGGCACCGCGATCCCGGCCTTGCGCGCGCGCGCGACGAGGTCGAAGTAGTGCTTGTTGTCGAAGAAGAGCTGTGTGATCAGGAACTGCGCGCCCTTCTCCACCTTCACCTTGGTCCACTTCAGATCTTCCTCGAGGCTCTTCGACTCGAGGTGCCCCTCCGGATAGCACGCGCCGCCGATGTCGACGTCCCAGCGGCTCTCGAGGAAATCGGCCAACTCGGTCGCGTGCGCGAATCCTCCCGGCGCGGGATGGAAACCGTCCGGACTCTCGCTCCCTCCCTCCTTGGGCGGATCGCCGCGCAACGCGAGGATGTTCTCGATCCCGTTCTCGACCAGGCGCTCGACGACCTCGGCGATCTCCCCCTCGCCCGACCCGACGCAGGTGAGGTGCGCCATCGTCGTCAAGCCCAGCTCGCGCTGGATGCTCGTCACGACCTCGACCGTCCGGTCGCGCGTGCTCCCGCCGGCACCGTAGGTCACCGACACGAAGTCGGGGTCGAGCGCCTCCTCGAGATCCGCGACGGTCGTCATGAGCGTCCGCGCGCCTTCGTCGGTCTTGGGCGGGAAGAACTCGAAGCTGAACACGGGCTTCCCGCGGTCGAGGAGCTCGCCGATCCTCGTGCCAGCCTTCACAGCGGCTCCAGGATCGACTCGAACCGCGCACGGTAGCGCGCCGGCATCGAGAGGCTCTTCATCGTGGCGAGGTCGACGCACACGGTCGTCATGCGCGCATCGACGCACACGGTCTCGTCGAGCTTGAACACGTAGCGCAGGCCGAGCGAGCTCCTCCCGAGCTTGAAGCAGGTGACGCGCACGAGCGGTCTGTCCCCGAACCGCAGCGGATGCTCGAAGTCGACCTCCGAGTGCACCAGCGGGAAGCCGACCTTGTCGTCGCACAGGATCCGGTAGTAGCGCTCGCCCACGTGCTTCTCCCACAGCTCCTCGAACACGTCGTGGAGGTAGTCGTAGATGCGCGGGAAGTAGGCGATGCCGGCCGGGTCGACGTGGCCGAAGCGCACCTGGATGACGGTGGTGAAGGCGCTCAAGCGAAGAGGTCGGGCCAGGTCTCGCGGCAGGCGGCGAGGATCATATCGGAGAGACGGTCGAGCAACTCCTCACCTTCGCTCGCGCTGGCCGCGGCCGGGTCGCCGCAGTAGGCGCGATCCGCTCCGGCGGCTCGGAAGGTCGACACGCCTGCCTTCATCTTGTCCAACAGGTCGATCCGGACCGGAGGCAGCCCGCGGCGCTCGGGCTCGCGGACGGACGCGGGGTCGGAGGCCATCACGAGGCTCGACTCGTAGCGCCCGGCGTGGCAGTCGCCGCTCTGGAACTCCTCGCCGAGCTTCTCGGCCAGCTTCCTCCGCGTGACGTCGACGAACAGGACCTGCGCGCGCTCCTTCGTGCGCTGCGCGTGGTCCATCGCGACCCCGCGCAGGACCTGGACGTGGGCCGGCTCGAGGTGCGCGTTGGCGAAGACGATCTGGCGCACTCCGTCCTGCTCGAGGGAGGTGACGACGTCCTCGAGGATCGCCCACAGCGTCCCCGACCGGATCGAGACGCGCCCCGCGAAGCCGTCGGTCCAGTTCGTGAGGCCGTAGGCGAGCGGCGGGAGCACGAGCGCAGGCACGCCGACGGCCTCGAGCTTCTTCGCCGCGAGCGAAGACTGCGCCGTCGCGATCGTGACGTCCGTGTCGAGCGGGAGATGGGGCCCGTGCGGCTCCGTGCTGCCGACGGGGAGGATCGCGACGGTGCGCGGACGGAAGAGCTCCTGCGCTTCGGGCCAGGTCAGCTTGGCGAGATCGGGCATGGCGTGAGGCTCGGTCACGTCCTCGACCGCGTGACGAGCGCGCTCGAAGGATCGGAACGGTAGCGATCCTTGAGCGGGGATTGCAGGGCTCGCAGCGATTCGGCGTCCATGGAGATCGCGCGACAGGATACGGGCCGGCCTGCGCGGATGCACCCCCGGCTGCTAGTCTCCGTGCCCCGACCGCCATGGAGATCCGACTCACGAACTGCACGCTCCGTCCCTGGCGCCAGGGCGACGAGCCCTCGCTCGCGCGCCACGCGAACAACCGCAAGGTGTGGCTCAACCTGCGCGACGCCTTCCCGCATCCGTACACGATGGAGGACGCGAAGGCGTGGATCGGGTCGAACGCCGGGATCGAGCCGGTCCGCAACTTCGCGATCGAGGTCGGCGGGGAAATCGCCGGCTCGGTCGGGATCGCGCCGCTCGCCGACGTGTACCGGCGCTCGGCGGAGATCGGCTATTGGCTCGCCGAGGAGCTGTGGGGCAAGGGGATCATGACGCAAGCCGTGGGCGCGGCCACGGAGCACGCCTTCCGCACGCTCGATATCGTCCGGGTGCAAGCCGGCGTGTTCGAGTGGAATCCGGCGTCGATGCGCGTGCTCGAGAAGTGCGGCTATCGCCTGGAAGGGCGCCTGCCCAGGAGCGTCTGGAAGGACGGGAAGCTGATCGACTCGTCGCTCTACGCGATCGTGCGGTAGCGCGTCCCGCACCGCTCCACGACGCCAAGGACGAGAGCGGACGGTCGCTCTACACCCCTGGCCCTCCTTCCGGAAGTCACCCGGCGAACGGATTCCTCCGGCCCCTTGCGCGGATCCACCTGGCTAGCGATTCGGCGTTGGAACATGCGGCACGGCCGGCTAGCTTGGCGCACACGGTGACCGTCTACCTCGAGCTCACGCGCGAGTTCAATGCCGGCCGGCTGCGTGCGGTGATCTGCAGCGGGCAGGCGGCGGTCCTCCACCGATTGGCCATCGCCAGCAAGGACGGGGATTGGATCCTGCGCGAGGACGCGGAGGCCCTGTCCCACGTCGTCGCGGTGCTCGCGCGGTGCGGTGCGCGCTACCGTTTCGGGGCGCCGCTCGACGTACGCTGGATGTCCGGAGGCTGGAGCGCGCACCTGGAGTTCAGGCGTGACGACCTGCGCGTACGGACCGACTTCTTCACGCGCCCGCCGCGCATCAACGAGGGCGAGCTCGCTCGCATGTGGGTCGAGCAGGAGGGCCGTGACCCGCCCTACACCAGCGCTCACATCCTGGCCGAGATGAAGAAGACCGACCGCCAGCGCGACTATCCCTTCATCGGCGAGCTGGCTCGCCTCATGAAGGATCCCCGGGATCAGCTCCTGTACTCGCGCAGCGCAGAGGATCTCATCGAGCTGGCGCGCCTCCATCCCGAGCTGGTTCGACTCCTGATCGCGGAGCGGCCGCTGCTCGCCCGCGTTGCCGCAGGTCGCCGTGCACTGGCCGAGGCCATCCAGAGCGAGATGCTCGATCTGATGGAGCTCGACGAGCGCCGTTTGGCGGCCTACGGCGCGGCGTCGTCGGCTTGGGCCGATCGTTGGCCATCGCTCTCGCGCGAGCTCGAGCGGATGTCGCTCCTCGAGGCACATGCGCGGATGGTGGATCGCGCCGCCGGCGTCTTGCCGGACAGGGTGACTTCGTGAGCGATCGCTTCCTGAGCGAGGAGAACCTCGACCTGAGAAACGTGAGCTGGAAGGAGCTCCTCGCGTGGTGGGAGCTATGGCTGCGTCAGGCTCAGGCGACGAACGAGACCGACGCGCACCTGTACTCGCACGGAGTCTTCCGCGTCGAGCCGGGGTGGGTGATGTCGGCGTCCGGTGTCGTGCGCGCAAAGGAGCGAGAAGCGCCGCCGGGGGGAACGGACGGCTGACGGAAGTTGGGCGCAGGTCTTCCACCCACCCTCGTACGCCGATCGTCGATCAGAGACCGAGGACTCGAACCTGCTTCGCCGACTCGGGATGGAGTCGAAGGAGCACACGCAGGGCTTGGCGGTGCGCAGTCGCGTCCGGGTCGCTGCGCAGATAGAGCCCGGCGATCACGTCGCGCCAGCGCAGAAGCTCGCGCCGCAGGTGGGGATCCTCCTGGACCTGGACGGTCAGATCCACGAGCGCCAGTGCGCGCTCGTAGCAAGCGCGCAACTGGGCCGAGCGCTCCGCGCGCAGGAACTTCAGCGCTCGCTGCATCTCCGCGCCGATCTGGAGGATCTGCTGGCCCAGGTCGAAGCGGGACCAGCGCTCGGGTGCGAGGGAGGCGTGCTGCGTCACGGCAAGGGCTCTCCGCGACCGATCAACGCGAAGACCACATCCCGGATCTTCTCACGGATCGCGGGGTCCTGCACGTCGAGGCCGAGATTCCCGACGGCCGGGCGGATGTTGATGAGCGACTCGTACTCGATGCACTCCACCTCGCCGAGCCCGGGATGGTAGTTCCCGCCCCACAAGGACGCCTGCGGGCTGCCCCGCTCGAGGAGGATCGCCTCCGCGTCGGCGTGGAGCTGGCCCCCGACCGCGATGATCCGGAGCTCGACGTCGACGACGAACTTCACCATGTCGGGGAACGGCTCACCGATGAGCTTGGCGAGCCCGGCGGGAGGGAGTCGTTTCGTGACCACCAGGATGGGAGCTGCAGTGGACATGAGGCGTGCGCATGATCCGTCGGGAAGGAGGCGGCTGTCCAGCGTGCAGAGGCCCGATTGTGCTCGATCGGAGCCGGGGTGCGGCACGCCGTCCTGAGCTGCCCGGTCCAATGTGCCACCCATGTGTCGGTCAGCTCCTGCGCGCCTCGACCTCGCGCTTCAGCTCCTTCCGAGCGACCTTGCCGCGGTCGTTCTTCGGCAGGGACTCGCGCCACTCGAACCAGCGCGGGTACTTGTAGGGCGCGAGCTTGCCCTTCACGTGCATCTTGAGCGATGCGGCGGTGTCCTCGCCGCCCTTCCAGCCGGGCCTCAATACGACGAACGCGAGGGGCTTCACGAGCTTCTCCTCGTCCTCGTAGCCGACGACGCACACCTCCGCGACCGCCGGATGGTCGAGCAACGCGTTCTCGATCTCGAGCGGCGACACGAAGATTCCGCTGACCTTCAAGAGGTCGTCGTCGCGGCCCTCGTACCAGTAGTAGCCTTGAGCATCGCGTCGGAAGATATCCGCCGTCGTGCACCACTCGCCCTGGAAGGTCTCGCGCGATTTCTTCTGGTCGCCCCAGTAGCACAGCGCCGTCGATCCGCCGCGCACGCGCAGGCGCCCGGGCTCGCCGTCCTCCACGCGCGCGCCGTCGGGGCCGACGATCTCGGCCTCGTAGCCCGGCACGATCCGGCCGAGGCTGCCGAGCTTCACGTCGCCGGGATGGTTCGAGATGTAGATGTGGAACATCTCGGCCGAGCCGATGCCATCGAGGATCTCGACGCCGGTGCGCTCCTTCCACTCTCCGTACAGCTTCGGCGGCAGCGCCTCCCCCGCCGAGAGGCACACGCGCAGCGAGGAGAAGTCCGCCGTCTCCATCCGCGGCGAGCGCAGCATGTTGTTGATCATCGTCGGCACGGTCGTCAGGAACGTCGGCCGATGACGCGCGATGTGATCGAAGAGTTCGTCGGCGGTCGAGCGGCCCGGGAAGAGCACGACGCTCGCGCCGACGCGGAACGGGAACATGAGGTTCGTGCCGGTCGCGTAGCCGAAGAAGAGCTTGGGCACCGAAAGGCACACGTCGCTCTCGCGGTAGCCGGCGACCCGCAGCGCGTAGGTCTCGGTGTTGTAGGCGAAGTCGGAGTGCGCGTGGACGCAGGCCTTGGGCATCCCGGTCGAGCCCGAGGTGAAGAGCCACCCGGCGACGTCGTCGGGTCCGCTAGTCTCCAACTCCGCGAGCCTGGAGTCGGGGTCCTCGCGCGCGAGCGCCTCCTCGTAGGGCGTGCAGCCGTGCGCGTCCGGCCCGACGACGAGCGCCGTCTCGCAGAAGCGCGCCTGCGCCAGCGCCGGACCGAGCTCGGGGATGACGTCGGCGTGCGTGATGACGACGCGAGCCTTGGTGTACTCGAGGTACTTGGCGTACTCGTCCCTCTTGAGCAGCGGGTTGACCATCGCGAAGACGGCGCCCGCGCGCAGCACGCCGAACCAGCTCTCGGCGAACTCGAAACCGTCGGGGAGGACGATGAGGACGCGCTCCTCGGGCCGGACGCCGGCGCGCCGGAGCGCCGCGGCGACGAGCTTCGCCCGCGCCGAGACCTGCGCAAAGGTGCGCGTCTCGTCGCCGCACAGGATCGCGACCTTGCCTCCCCGCCCCTCGCGCAGGTTGCGGTCGAGGAAGTAGTCGCACAGGTTGAAGCGTTCGGGGAAGGTCGGGAGGAGGGACGCCAAGCCTTCAGTGGTCATTCCGGAGACGACTGTAGAGACGGCCGACGAGTCGTGCCAGCCGCACCGTCTCCGCCCGGCTCCGGCTCCTCAGGACCCCCACGCGATCGCGATGGCGTTCGACACGTTGAACGTGCCGCCTCGCTGAGGGGGACAGAAGCTCGCGCTCGGATCCCGGTAGTACACCTGGTAGTTGCGCGTCGCCCCCTCGGGAATCGGATCGCCGAGCGCCGCCGACCGTGCCGAGATCGACGCGTCGCCCGCCTGAGGCGCCGTGACGACGCCGCCGCTCGCGCCTCTCACGTACAGCCGCTTGAGGCTCCCGCCCGCGCAGCGCAGCCCGTCGCCGAAGTGTGCCGCCGCGATGGCGGAGCTCCCTTGCAGCACGATGCTCAGCGCGTTCGGCAGCTCGCCCGAGGAGGTGAGCTGCACCGTATCGGCCGAGAGGTCAGCCTCGCCCGACGCCGCGAGCACGGCGCCGCCGGTCGTGGCGGAGTTCTGGCAACCGTGGCCTGCCGCACCGCTGTTGAAGCACGGACAGGCGGCGCCGGTCCCGTCGCCGAAGCAGAAGGACGTGAACGCCGACGCGGCGCCGCCGTCGCGCACGAAAACGTCCTGAGCCGCGTTGGTGTCCCCGGACACGAGGTTCGTCGCCGCGCTCTCGAAGGCCACTTCGCGTCCGTCGGACGAGAGCGAGGGACGGTAGCTGCCTCCGTCGCCCTGCAATCCCGTGGTGTTAACGCTCACGAGCGCGGTCGCACCGGTCTGGAGATCGTGGACGAAGACGTCCTTCCACCCGTTGGTGTCCCCGGGGACGAGGTTGGTGGCGAAGCTCTCGAACGCCACGAATCGCCCGTCGGACGAGATCGCGGGCACGGAGCTGCCGGCGTCGCCCTCCGCCCCGGACGAATCCACACTCACCCGCGAGGTCGCGCCGGTCGAGAGATCGTGCGCGAAGACGTCCTCCGCGTCGTCGTCGTCCCCGAGGACGAGGTTGGCGGCGAGGCTCTCGAACGCCACGTGGCGCCCGTCGGACGAGATCGAAGCCGCGACGCTGTCGCCATCGGCCTGCGCCCCGCGCGAGTCCACGCTCACCCGCGTGGTCACCTCCCTCTGGAGGTCGTGCACGAACACGTCAGCGGCTCCGTTCGTGTCGTCGGGCACGAGGTTCGTGGCGACGCTCTCGAAGGCCACGAAGCGCCCGTCCGACGAGATCGAGGGATTCAAGCTGTTGGAGTCGCCCTGGACTCCGCGTGAGTCCACGCTCACCCGCGTGGTCGTTGCGCTCTTGAGATCGCGCACGAACACGTCGGCGGAGTCGTTCGTGTCCCCGGTCACGAGATTCGTCGCGTAGCTGTGGAAGGCGACGGCGCGCCCGTCGGAGGAGATCGATGGAGCGAAGCTGGGACCGTTGCCCTCCGCACCGGTCGAATCCACGCTCGCGCGCGTGGTCGTGCCGTCCTGGAGATCGCGCACGAAGATGTCTGCGGATCCGTTGGTGTCTCCGGACACGAGGTTGCCGGCGACGCTGACGAATGCGATGAAGCGCCCGTCGGGGGAGATCCGAGGACTGCCGCTGTCGCCGTCGGCCTGCGCCCCGCCCGAGCTGACGCTCACGCGCGTGGTCGTGCCGGTCTGACGGTCGTGCACGAAGACGTCGGTGAACCCGTTGCTGTCCCCGAGCACCAGGTTCTTGGCGTCGCTCGCGAACGCGACGTAGCGTCCATCCGAAGAGATGGAGGCGCTGGAGCTCACGCCGTCGCTCTGCAATCCATTCGAGCGCACGCTCACCCGCGTTGTCGTTTGCGCCCATGCCGAAGCGCACAGAAGCGCGGCTGTGCCAGCCAGCCGCATGCTGAATCGATCGAGTCGCATCGAAGCACCCCTTTCCTGCCTCAGAGGCAATGCCGAAACGAAGAGAAGGGCGGCCTGGAGCTCTGCCCAGCGTCCTTGCCGTCTGGGCGGGGATCCTATCACTCCCGCTCGGAAGTTGGCGGGAGCGGACGATGACGACCCTTTCATGATCCGGCGCGGGGCGGAAGGGGTGTCCTCGAGATGCGCGCTGGAGCCTGCGTCGACCTCAGAGCCACCGGCTCATGCCCTGGGCGTTCAGGAAATGCAAGATCTCTTCTCTCGTCCGGCCGAGCTTCCGCGAGGCGTCGATCAGGACCTGGAAATCGACGGGGTACCAGTTGCGGCGGCTCGGACGGCAGAAGCCGGCGATGTCGAGCGGCTCGATCGTTCTCGCGACGCGTTCGTGGAAGCGCGCGCAGGCCTGCGGGTCGTGACGCTCCTGGGACACGAGACGGCCGGCTTCCCCGGCGCAGGCCGCGAATTCCCCTGGGTACCGCTCGTCGCGGCAGGCGAGGAAGCCCTTCGCGCGCTCCCGGTCGCCGAGTCGGTAGCAGGCCTCGCTGAAGCTGACCGACGCGAGGTAGCAGCTCGCGAGGCCGACGAACAACGGGAAGGAACGGAACGAGCGGTAGCTCGCGCCGACGAGCGCGGCGGCCGCGTCGGCCTCGAACAGCGTGTCGCGCTCGTGCGCCTGCATCCGCCGCTCGAACTCGGGCGTCCCCCACGCCTCGCGGATCGCGCGCCCGATCCGGTCGACTCCGAGCAGCGTCAGCGGGAACCCGGTCGAGAACAGCGGATCGATCACGGCCGCGGCGGAGGGCAGCAGCGTCCAGCCCGGCCCGCTCACGACCGACGAGCGGAACGGGATCCTCGGCATGTGCCGCCACGGCTCGACCGCCACGGCGTCGGCGAACTGCTCGCGGATCGACGGCAGCCGCTCGAGCACGCGCGGCCAAGCATCCGCGCCGTCCGCGATGCGCAGCTCCTGGGCGAGCCGATCCTCGAGCGCGAACCCGGCGCTCGTGATCCCGTTGTCGAAGCGCAGCACCCACATCCATCCACCGTCGAAGATGTGGTGCAGCGCCGCGTCGTCGACCGGGTAGGGCGGCGCGCCCTCGTCCACGCCGGGCTTCACGTCCTGCCAGCGGTGCACGCCGGTGAAGTGGCTGTAGAGCGCCTGCGTGTCCGGGTAGCCTTCGAAGCGCTGCTCCGGCAGGTGCAGGAGGTGCGACAGGAATCCGCGCGGTCCGCTCGCATCGACCACGAGACGCGCTTCGGCGCGGAAGGGGGCGCCGTCGCGCGTTCCCGAGAGCGTGCATGAGGCTCCGCGTCGCTCGAACGCATCCAGCGCGACGCGGTCGGCGTACTCGACACCAGCGGCCTGCGCCTCGCGCACGAGGAACGCGTCGAAGTCGGGCCGGTACCAGTGCGTATCGGCGACGTCGTGGTGCGGACTCGCCTCGGCGAGGAGCTGGTCGGAGCGGTCGGACAGGGCGGCGAAGCGCTGGAACGCGGGGTGGAAGTAGAAGCTGAACCCGCGCTTCGGACCGACGCCCACCTCCGGATAGGCGCGCTTCCACGTGCCGTAGCGCGAGAGCGGACGGAGGCGCGGGAGTCCGTAGTCCTTCGCGATCGTCTCGAGCAGGATGTTCGACATCGGCGTGCTCGACTCGCCGATCGCGAAGCGCGGGTGCGCGCCGCGCTCGAGGAGGATCACCTCCAGCCCCAGGCTCTTCGCGACGAGCGCCGTGAGCGACCCCGAGAAGCCCGAACCCACGATCGCGAGATCGAACATGGGGGCACGCGCAAGCCAGCCTCGCTCAGCCCGCGGCGCCCGCGCAGGCCGCGCAGGCCGCGCAGACCACGGGCGGTTCGATCTTTTGCGTCCGATTCATCCGCGCAAGCCGGTCGCGGCGCGCGGGGAAGCACTCGGAGCATTCCGCGAAGCGTTCGAGGTCCCACAGATCGGCGAAGACGAGGGACCGGGCGTCCGGGAGGCCCCGCTCGAACGCTGCCTCGAACGTCGCCAGGCTCGGTGGCGCGAAGTGTCCTTGTTCCGCAAGGGCCTCGAGCGCCCCGTTCCCGCCGCGCGTCGGGAGGAGCGTGCACACCCGCGCGCCGCACTCCTGCGCGAACTCGAGCGAGCGCCGAGCCCGTTCGACGGCCTCCTCGGGCGCGACGAACGGCGGCTGCACCATCACGAACGCGCGCAGGTCGATCCGCTCCCGGCGCAGGTACTCGGCCGCGCGCGCGAAGTCCGCGAGCGTCATGCCCTTGTTGAGGCGCGCGAGCACCGCGGCGTTCGCGACCTCGAGCCCGATCGCCACCTCGAGCCGGCCGGGAATCCGGTCGCGGAGGCGCAGCACGCGCTCGTCGACGAACGCAGGATGGCTCTCGACGATGACGCGCTCGAAGGGCGCGAGGAGCTGCGCGACCGCCGGGACTTCGCCGGAAGGGATCGCGCGCGGGTCGAAGAAGCTGCCGGCGTTGTAGAGCTTGATCCAGCGTGCCGGCGGGAGATCGGCGAGAGCGCGGCGGATCTGCGTCTCGATCGCGGCGCGCGGGACGTCCGTGTCCAGCGTGTTCTTCCACAGATCGCAGAAGACACACTTCCACGGACATTCGCGGTTCGTGAGCAAGAGGGTCGCGATCGTCGCGAAGCCGCCCGAGCCGTCCGCCTCCTCCTCCACGAAGGCGCCGTAGGCGCGCAGGGGGTCGACCGCGTTCTTCTTCCCCCGCCGATCGAGGACGAAGCGCGAGTGCTCGGACGCTTTCGCCAGGTAGGTCACGCCGAACCCGCGATCCCGTCCGGAACCTCGTTGCCCGAGCGGCGGCGGGTGGGTGTCTTCCAGGCCGCGTCGAGGCGGCCCTTCCATTGGTTGAGGAAGATCTGACGGCACCAGGCCTTGCTCCTGCGCAACCGCCGGTGGGCGTCGCCGTAGACGCCGTCCTGGAAACGGCGCTTCTTGTTGAGCGGCATGCGCACGCCGCAGACGGCCTCGATGCCCGCGGCGGTGACCCGGCCCTTGAGCGCCAGGAGCTTCCCGGGATCCTCCGCGGCGAGCGTCTCGAAGGGCGTGCGGAGGGCGGCGGAGATCGCGGCGCGCGTGGTGAAGGGCGAAAAGGCCTCGAAGCCGGCGGCGCGCGCGGGCGCGAAGGTGCGGACGTAGGAGCGCGATAGGCCGCCGGAGTAGGTCGGGCTGTGCTTGAGCGCGTCGATGCCCCAGCCTTCGTGGTAGAGGAGCGGGTTCTTGAGGATGCTCGCGAGGGTGAGGTCGGAGTCCTCGGGCGGGTAGGACTTCCAGTTCTCGTCGCCGCCGTCGCCGTCGAGGAGGTGGCCGATGTCGGGCCGTCGCCGGTGAATTTCGCGGAGGAGAGCGAGCGAGGCGGCGGCGCACTCGACGTCGAGGGGGTGGTAGTCCTCGATGACGGCGATCGCCTCTTCGAGATCGAGGCGCGGATCGCGCGGACGGCGAGCTTCCCATTGGGCGAGGCAGCCGAGGTCGGCCATGACGGACTCGGCCTGGGAAGCGTCGGCACCGCCGCCGAGGTCGAGGGTGAAGGCGTGGAGGAGGCGCGGGTCGCGGTGGAGGTCGGCGAGGGCTTTGCGGGCGAGGAGGAAGACGGCGGTGCTGTCGATGCCGCCGGAGAAGGCGAGCGCGATGGGGGTGTTCGCGGGGAGGGGCGCGAGCCAGTCGCGGAGGGAGTCGAGGGCGGCGCGCGCGTACCGGGCGCCGAGCTCCTCGACGGTCGCGGCGGGGTCCTCGCGCGGCGGCGAGAAGAAGCGGCGGTAGACGGGGTTCGGGTCGGGGCAGCCGACTTGCTCGATCTCGACGAGGTGGTGCGCGGGGACCATGCGCGTGTAGAAGGGGTCGAACTGCCAGGCGATGCGCTCCTTCTCGCACCAGGCGTGGATCGAGTCGATGCGGTCGGAGACGACGAGGAACGGGCCGTGGAAGAGCTTGGCGACGAACCAGCGGAGAGGGAGGCCGATCGTGCGCGCGAGACGGACGATGTTGGCGTCGCGTTCGGCGAGGGCGAAGTGGCCGGTCGTGCGGGAGAGGGCGTCGAGGTCGGCGCGGCGGACGGCGGAGGAGAGGGAGTCGGGCGTTGCGCCGGTCAGGGCGACGGTGCGGGGGCCGACGAGGTCTTCGTGGCGGTGGACGCCGGGTTGCATGGGTGGGTCTCCTTGAGGTGGAGATCAGACTAGCGAGGCGGCGCGGAGGCCGCGAGGTGGTGGAAACCACGCAGAGGTCACCCCACCTCGGTCCTCCGACCGATCCGCGTCACTTCCCCTGCGCGGCACGAGCACTTGTCCACGCGTGGGACTCGAACCCCCGATCGCTCCTTGCCCCCATCTCCTCCCGGCACGAGAATCCCTCCTGACCCGGCCGCACGAACGGAGCCACCCATGGAAGACGACGACATCCTCACCCCCAGCCTCGGTCGACGTCAGATCCTCCACGGTGCCGGAGCCCTCGGCATCCTCGGGCTCATGCGCCTCGCGGCCGCGCGATCCGCGCGCGGGACGATCCCGGCGCCCGCCGGCCTCGACGTCTCGGATCTCGTCGACGGCGAAGCGCTGCAGACCATGTGCGTCTTCACGCCCAGCATGACGGCGGGACCGTACTACCTGAACCTCAACATCGTGCGCACCGACATCACCGAGGGCCTGCCCGGCCTCCCGACCCGGCTCTACCTCCACGTCGTCCACGCTTCCGACTGCTCGCCCGTCCCGAACTGCACCGTCGACCTCTGGCATGCCGACGCGATCGGCAGGTACTCGGGCTTCGCCAACCAGGGCACGTTCGGCCAGACCTTCCTGCGCGGCGTGCAGTTCACCGACCCCACCGGCCAGGCCTACTTCGACACGATCTTCCCGGGCTGGTATCCAGGTCGAACGACCCACTTCCACCTCAAGGTGAGGCCGATCCCTTCGGTCGAGCTCACGACGCAGCTCTACTTCCGGGATCGCCTCTGCCGTCGCGTGAACGCTCTCCCGCAGTACGCGACCCACGGCCACAATCCGACCACCGACGGCACCGATCCGTTGTTCCGGCCGGAGACCCTCGTCAACGTGCTCGGGACGGCGAACGGCCAGCTGCAGCTCCAGCTGACCATCGGGATCGCGTAGAGCCGCGTCCGACCCTCAGACGTCGACGACGACGTCGGGGCCCAGGAACACGAGCCGGGCTTCGATCGCCCCTTCGGCCAGACCGATCATCCGCGCCAGCGCGCGCCGGTAGGCTTCCATCTGCGGGCGGTAGCTCTCCGCCCGGCCCTTCAGCGCCTCGCCCTCGACTCGGTCGGTCTTGAAGTCGAGGATCCCGGCGGAGACCGTGCGACCGCCCTCGCGGCGGATCACCACTCGGTCGAAGGCGCCCGTCCACAGCGCTTCGCTCGCGTCCGGGCCCGGCATCACGAGCGCGAACGGCCTCTCCCGCCACAGCTCCACCTCTCCCTTCGGCCGCGACAGCACCCGCCGCGTCTCCGGTCGCGCGAGCGCCGCTCGGAACTCCGCCAGCGCCGCCGTGAGGAGCTTCTCGTCCGACTCGAGCCTCCGCACGATCGCGAGCACGTCCTCGTCGCTCCGATCGAACGTCTCGATCCACTCGACCTCCTCGAGCATCCGGTGCACGAGTCTTCCGCGCGCGGTGATCGCGTCGCGCGGCAGCAGCAAACTCGACGCCCGCACCGAACCGAGGTCCTTCGCGCGCGAAGGGGAAAGCGCGGGCAGCGACCGTGGTCGCCGCGACGGCGCGAGGCGCAGGGCCCGCCGCTCCTTCGCTGCCGCCGACCCCTCCTCCGACGCCGCGCGCTCCTCCTCCGCCGACCTCGTCTCCGCGATCTCGCTCCGGAACCACGGTGAGGTCCCCTCCGGGTGCTCCCACGCCACTCCCTCGCCGCCCGCCGCCTCGACGCGCAGCGCCCCGCGCAGGATCGCCGCGTGGGTGAGCCCGCCGCCCTCCTTGTCCCTGGCCTGGACGATCAAGTCGAGCCGGTGCACCGCGCGCGTCATCGCCACGTAGAGCACGCACAGCTCCTCGACCATCCGCCGCCTCGCGACGTCGGCACGCATCTCCTCGAGCTCGGCGTGCGCCCGCGCGATCTCCTTCGGCATCCCGTGGCTCACCTTCTCGATCGGCCCCTCGGGATCGGGGCGCAGAGTCAGGAGCCCCTGCTCGCCATGCAGCATCGACCGGTCGAGCTCCGGCAGCACGACCGCGTCGAACTCCAGGCCCTTCGCTCCGTGCACGGTCATCACGCGCACCTGCGCGGCACGAGCATCCTCGACCTTCGTCTTGCGCACGTGCTCCACGAACGTCCTCGGCCGCGAGCCCGCACGGCCTTCCCACGCGAGCGCGAGATCGACGAGCTGTCCGTACCGCTCGAGATCCCAGCCGCCGTATCCCTCGCCCGCGCCCGGGCGGATCGACGCGAGGAAGCCGCCGAAGCCGCGCTCCGCCAGCGCCGCGCGGACCGCGCGCGCGGCCGTTCCAGCGTCCTCGCGGAATCCCTCGGCCGCGAGCCCGACGCGCGAGCCCAGCGGCGAGGTCGCGACGTGGAAAGCAGCGGCGAGATCGCCGGGGTGATCGGCGAGGTGCAGGAGCGAGAGCGCGTGGAGCACCGCGATCGAGTCCGTCAGCGGGTTCCCGCCCTCGTCGCTCGCGGCGATCCCCGTCTCGCGCAGCCTGTGGATCAGCTGGGGGATCCATCTCCGGCGGCGCAGCAGGATCCCGACGGTGGCGAGCGGAGCGTCGGCAAGGATCGCGCGGACGCGCTCGACCGCCAGCTCGAGCGCCGGCGAGTGCTCTGCCTTCCCGTCGGCCGGAGCTCCCGCGCGGAGCAGGAAGACCGCGCCGGGACGCTCGCACGCGGGCTCATGCGCGACGAAGGAGCGCTGGAATTCCCGGGCGGCATCGATCACTTCGGCGTCACGCTCCTCGAGCGCGGGGTTCGTCGCGATCGATCCGAAGACCGTGTTCACCGCGCCGAGGACCGCGCGCGACGATCGATAGCTCCGGTGCAGCTCCTCGATGCCGAGGCTCGGACGCTTCTCGGCCAGCCCGCGTAGCAGCCTCGGCTCGGCGGCACGCCATCCGTAGATCGATTGCTTCTCGTCGCCGACGCAGAAGAAGCTCCTCTTCCCGCCTTCATCCGCCAGGATCCCGTCCGCGAGCGGGCGCAACACGCGCCATTGGACGGGCGCGGTGTCCTGGAACTCGTCGAGCAACAGGTGGTCGATCCTCCCGTCGAGCCTGTGGGCAAGGTCGACTCCGCGCGCGGCAAGCGGATCCGCGCCCGAGACCGGCGCGAGCGCGTCGGGGAGGTCGTGGAAGCCCAGCCGGCCCTGCTCGCGGCCGAGCTTCCGGTAGCTCGCCTCGAAGCGTTCGAGCAGGGCGCGCGAAGCGTGATTCCGGATCGCGACGCGCTCCGTCAGCACGTGCAGGGCGTGGTCGACGATCGGGCGCACGAACTCGAGGTGCACGGGCTCGATGTCGGCGTCGTTGTAGGTCGTCTGTCCGGCACAGATCTTCTTCACGAGACCGACCTCGAGGACGCTCGCCCAATCGCCGCGCTCGATCCGGTCCAGGAGCTTCGCCCGGGAATCGGCCCAGAGCTTGCGCGCCTTGCCCGCCTTCGTCGTGGGCAGCGGGAGCCCCGGGAGCGCGGCGACCGCCGCCCGGAGGTCCTCCGGCGCGACGTCCGGCAGCGCCCGGATGCGCTCCCACGCTCCGGGTCCGCTCTCGAGCAGCGCCTCGCGGCCCTCCCCGGCGAAACGCAGCAGCTCTTCGTGCGCGCTCTGCCCGATCGCTTGTCGCTGGAGATCGCGCAGGAGATCGAGCAGCTCGAGCTTCTCCGCGCCCGCGACCGCGTCGCCGACCGCCTCCGAGCGCAGGGAGTCCGCCTCGGCCTCGTCCGCGATCCGCCACCCGGGCGGCAGCCCGAGATCGAGCGCGAAGAGCCGCGCGAGCTGCACGAAGAAAGAGTCGATCGTGCCGACGCGGATCCGGTCCATGCCGCGGAGAAGGCGCGAGAGCACCTCGAGGCACTCCTCGGCCGTCGCGTCGCGTCCGACCGCCTCTCGAAGCTTCGCGAGCGCTTCCCCGCCCCGCGCCGCGGCCGCGAGGCGCTCGAGGACCCGCTCGAGGATCTCGTGCGCAGCCTTGCGCGTGAACGTCGTCGCGAGCACGCCGCCCGGATCCGCGCCGCCGAGGAGGAGCGCGAGGTAGCGGCTCGTCAGCCGGTAGGTCTTGCCCGTCCCGGCGGAGGCGCGGACGAGGAGATGACGCCCTTCGCTCATCCCCGGCTCTCCTCGGGCTCGGATTCGCCGTCCTCCTCCTCGGTCCCCTCGACCAGGCCCTCCCCGGCGAGCGCGAGCAGGATCGGCTCGTCGGAGAACTCCCGGCCGAGGTCGAAGCACTCGCCCGCGCGGATCTTTCGAACGACCTCGCGCGCGGCCTCGAAGGCATCCTCCAGATCGCTCGAATCCCAGCTCGCGAGGGCGATCCGAGTCTCGGCCTCGTCCTTGCCGATCGAGAAGTAGCCGAGCGCCGGCTGACTCTCGAAGCCGAGCTCGTTCGCGAGCAGCGTGTAGAGCGGGAGCTGGAGATCGCGCCACGCGCCGTCGCGGCGGCGATGAGCCTTCGCGGGATCCTTGGCGGAGAAGCCCGTCTTGTAGTCGAGGATCGCCCACTCGCGGCTGCCTTCGCGCACGTCGATGCGGTCGATCGCGCCGTGGAGGGGCATCGGTTTCTCGCTTTCCTTCATGCGCAGCACGACCGGCTTCGCGGGCTTCCATTCGACGTGCCGGATCCGCCAGCCCTCGGTCGCGCGCCGGGCCTGCGCGCGCGCGAAGAGAGCCAGGCGCCGAGAGAGCTGCGCGAGCTGGAGCTCCACCGCCGGCAACGGGCGCGCTCCGTAGCGCCGGCGGCCGAGGTCCTCGACCTTTTCCCGCAACCACCTCTCGATCCCGCTCTCGTCGGTCGAATCACGCAGATCGCTCCGGCCGAAGTCCTCGAGCACGTCGTGCGCAAGGCTGCCGAACGCCTTCGCGTCCATCTCGCGCGCCGAGTCGTCCAGCGTCTCGACGCCGAGCACGTGCTTCAGGTAGAACCCGTACGGCGAGCGCAGATAGTCCCGGAAGGCGGTGACGCGCATCGCCTCGACCTCCGGGAGCGGCATCCGACGCGGCAGCTCGTAGCGCCCGCCTCCGGCCAGGGGCGACATCGCTCGCGCGCCCTCCTTCCGGTGCAACCGCTCGACTCGATCGAGGATCTGCGCGCGCGGCGCGTGGAAGGCGAGGCGGCTCGGCAGCCACGGGTCGCCCTGGCGGCTCTTGCGGCCGGAGACGAAGGCGATCTCCTTCTTCGAGCGCAGGAGGACTGTCGCCGCGTAGAGGTCGCGCGCGACGCGATCCTCGGCGCAGGGCAGGGAGAGCTTCCGCCGCAATCCGTCGGGCAGGAACGCGTCGTCGCGCCGCGAGCGCGGGACGAAGCCCTCCTGGAAACCCGTCACCACGAGCGCTCTCGCGTCCTCGAGCGGCAGCTCGAGCCAACCCAGCATCTCGATCACCGCCTCGCCCGGAGCGGAGGGCCGCGGCGACACGGACTCGCCGCGCGAGATCGCGGCGGCGAGATCGAGCGCCGCGGCCGCGGTCGCCGGCGTCGCGCCGAGCGCCCCGGGCAGGCGCTCGATCTCGCCGAGCGCGTCCGAGAGCACGGAGAGCGATCCGGCCAGGACGCGCTGCTCCTCGACGGCGGGTTGGAGCAAGTCGGGGTACGTCGCCGCGAGGAACGCGCGGATCGCCGTCGGCCACTCGGCGAGCGGGCGCGGATCGGAGGACGAGAGCCCGCCCAGGAGATCGAGGACCGCGGCGTGGACGGCGCGCATCGGCTCGTCCTTCCCGCCGAGCCAGCGCCCGTCGATCGCGCCGGGAAGGTGCGCTCCGTGGTAGCCGTCGAGGGCAGCTGCGACGTCGATCTCGCCGTCGCTCTCCTCGAGGCGGGCGCGCAGTGCCGCCTCGAGGTCCGGATGTCGCAGAAGCGCAGCGTACGGAGCGAACGCCCGCCGAGGCAGCCACGCCGCGAGCTCCGCGAGCAGCCGGAAGGGCCGCGTGAGCTCGAGCGGAGTCCCGGCGGCGTGGTGCGCGACGATCGCTTGCTCGGAGAGGCGTCGCTCGAGGTGGGGAGCGACCTCCTCGTCGGCGACGCCGATCGCCACCTCCTCGGGCGCGAAGCGTCCTCCCCACGAGGCGAGGATCTCCAGGGTGCGCTCCGCTTGCGCGTCGGGCCCGTCGACGACGTGCCAGCGATCGAGCGGCAAGTCGAGGTCGCGGTCCTTCCAGGCCTCGGTGCGGAGGCAGCCGAGCTCGTCGAACGCGTCGGCCTCCGCTTCCGGCGCGAACACGAGCGCCATCGCGCGCGCTCCGAGGCGCTCGACGAGCCTCCGCAGGAGGCGATTCATGTCGGCGACGCCGACGAGGACGACCTTCAGGTCGGGGTCGATGCGCCCCGCGTCGATCGCAGCGAAGCGCGACTCGTGCGGGTCGGCGAGGCCCAGAGCATCGAGGATCCTCCTCCATCGCGCCTGCGCCTCGGCCAGCACCTCGAAGCGCCGCGCTTCGCCTGCGCTCCCGGGCCGGCCTTCCCCGCGCGCGAGGCGCTCGAAGCCGATCCCCTCCTGCGCGAGATCGGCGTGCAGCCCGCGGACCGTCTCGGCGAGCGCGAGCGAGGCGCGCAGGTCGCCCGACTCAGGCGGCCGGGCTGCAAGGACCTCGAGGCGCGCGCGCGGAAGCTCGGAGAGCGCACGCGCCCACGCGAGCGTGCGCGCGAGCCGTCCGGCGACCGGGCGGTCGAGGACGACCATCTCGTCGATCAGGTCGCCCTGCGTCAGGATCGCCGGCGGAGTCCAGCCTGGTCTCGCACGCCGAGCGAGCTTTTCGCGCAACGCGCGCGCGGCGCGCGCGCCGGGAAGGGCGACGAGAATGCCGCTCAGGTCCTCGCCGTGTCGATCGAGGAGCCACTGCGCTGCGCGGTCGAGCAGGAAGCCGTCCCAGCCCAGGAAGATGCGCTTCATCGCGGAATACGGTACCGCGACGGTTCTTCCTCGACCCGGGCAAAGGCGATGCGAGGCCCTCGGCCCAGCGCGGATCGAGGAAGAAATGTCGCGGTACCGTATTCCGCGCTCGGGAAAGGCTTCCGCCTCACGGAATCAGGATCGTCGATCCCGTCGTCCTGCGTCCTTCGAGATCGCGGTGCGCCTGCGCGGCCTCGCGCAGCGGCAGCGTCCGCTCGACGCGGGCGCGCAGCACGCCCTTCTCCACCATCTCGAACAGCTCGCTCGCGCTCTCGAGCAGGTCCTTCCGCGCGGCCGTGTAGTCCGGCAATCCAGGGCGCGTCAGGAACAGCGACCTCTTCGCGAGCACCGACACGTCGAACGGCGCCACAGGCCCCGACGACTGCCCGTACAGCGCGAGCATCCCGAGCGGTGCGAGGCACTCGAGCGACTTCAGGAACGTGTCCTTGCCGACCGAGTCGTACACGACTTGCACGCCCGCGCCTCCCGTGATCTCCTTCACGCGCGCGACGAAGTCGTCCTGCGTGTACAGGATCGGGTGATCGCACCCGTTCTCCCTCGCGCGCGCGGCCTTCTCCTCGGTGCTCACCGTCCCGATCACCGTCGCTCCGAGGTGCTTCGCCCACGGGCACAAGAGCGTCCCGACCCCTCCCGCCGCGGCGTGCACGAGGATCCGGTGCCCGCGCTTCACCTCGAACGTCTTCCGCAACAGATAGCGCGCCGTCATCCCCTTGAGCAGGATCGCCGCAGCGAGCTTCGGTTCGATCCGCGCGGGCAGCTTCACGAGCCGATCCGCGGGCATGTTCCGCGCCTCCGCCTACGCCCCCAGCGGGCGCGACGCATACCCGACGCGCTCGCCGACCGCGACGTCGCTCACGCCGGGCCCGATCGCCTCGACGACGCCCACGGCCTCCATCCCCGGCACGAACGGATACGCCGGCGGCGGATACCACCCCGTGCGGAAATAGACGTCGATGTAGTTGACGCCGATCGCCTCGTGCCGCACGCGCACCTCGCCCGGGCCGGGCGCGGACAACTCGATCTCCTCGAAGCGCAGCACCTCCGGCCCGCCTTTCTCGCGGACCACGATCGCGCGGACCTTCATCGCCCCGGCGCGCTCAGGCGATCTTCAAGGCCGTGAGGCGCGACTTGAACTCCGCCGCGCTCTTGTAGCGCGCCTCCTTCTCGGCCATCAAACCGCCCACGATCGCCGCTTCCAGCTCCGCGGGCACCTCCACCGTCGGCGCCCGGACCTTCATCGACGGCTGCGTCTTGGAGAGCTTCGCCTGGAAGACCTCGAGGAAGCTCTTCCCCTTCCACGGAAGCGCTCCCGAGACGACCTCGTAGAGCACCGTCGCGAGGTTGTAGACGTCGGACTGCACGTCGGGCGACTCGCCTCCGAACTGCTCGACGGGCGCGTAGTACGGCGTCCCGATCAGCGCGGTCTTGTCGCCCAGGTGCTTCGCGGTCCACAGCGCCGGCGTGATCCCGCCATCGACGAGCGTCACGCGCAGCCCCCTCTTGATCGGCTCCCCGCGGGGCTCCTCGACATGGATCGTGTGCGGCTTGATGTCGCCGTGGACGAGCCCGGCCGCGTGGATCGCCGACAGCTCGTCGAGGAGCTGCACGCCGATCGTGACCGTCTCCGCCGGCGTCGCGCGGCCCTTCTCCTTCAGCCGCTCCCGCAGCGACCTCCCGGGCGGCAGATCGGTCAGGTACAGGATCGTTCCGTCCTCGAGCGCGCGCACTTCGCGGGCCGCGAGCACGGACTTCGCGCGCACGTTCTTCCAGCGCGCGAGCGCTTCCGCGAACTCGCTCGCCTGCTTGGCGTTCTCGAACATCGCGCCGTGGAAGATCTGCAGCTCGAGCACTTCGCCGGCGTCGACATCCTCGACCTCGAAGGTCGTCGCCATCCCGCCGTGTCGATTCGCGCGGCGGAGCTTGTAGCGCTCGAGCAGCGTCTTGCCCGGAACGAGGTCGAAGAGCGAGAGGGTCTTGTTGGACATCGCGAGCCGGCCCGTCCGCGCGGCGCGATCAGGAGGCTACCAGATGCTCGCTCAGGAAGTCGACGGCGAGCTTCCAGGCCTTCTCCGCGGCCTCGCGGTCGTGGCTCTTGCGCCGGTCGTTCATGAACCCGTGGCCGACACCCGGGAACGTGACCAGGGTTACGTCGCGTCCGAACTGCTCCATGACCTGGCGGAAGCGTTCGACATCCGCCGCGGGGATCGAGGGATCCCTCCCGCCGAAGATCGCGAGCATCGGACAGGTGAGGTTGAGCGCCAGCTCGAGCGGCTGGATCGGCTTGTTCGGCGACAGCTCGCGATAGACGAAGCGGCCGTAGAAGTCGACGACCGCGGAGAGTCGCCGGCTCGTGCAGCCGAGGAGGTAGGCGTAGTTGCCGCCCATGCAGAAGCCGACCGCTCCCAGGTTCTTCGGATCGACGTCGGGATCGCCCGCGAGGTGCGCGAGCGCGCCCTCGAGATCGGCGAGCACGCGGCGATCGGGCAGGCTCGCGCCCGCGGCCCGGATGTCTTCCAGGTGCCAAGCGGGAAAGGGATTCTCGGGCGTGGGTTTCGGGCCGGGCACGCCCTCCCTCGAGTAGAGGTCGGGCGCCAGCACCGTGAATCCCTCGCCCGCGAAGCGCTCCGTCATCGCGCGGACGTGCGCGTCGATGCCGAAGACCTCCTGCACGAGCACGAGCGCCGGCCCGCGGCCTGGCCCGGCGTCCGGCCGCGCGAGGAAGCCGCCGATCTCGTCCCCGCCGTGTCCATGGAAACGGATCGTCTCGGTCCGGACCATCGCGCCTGCGATCAGTAGTCCGACGTCGACGCCGCGAAGCTCTGCCAGCGCCGGCGCGTGCGCAGGTCGACGAGCGCCTCGACGAACTCGTCGAGCTCCTCCTCGAGCGTGTAGAAGTGCGGCGACACCCGGATCCCCGCGCCGGGGCGGTGGTCGACCAGGATTCCGCGCGCCTCGAGCGCCTTGACGAACGCAGGGCCGTCCTCGTTCGGTGCGAGTCCCACCGTCAGCGTGCTGCCGCGGCGCGTGGGATCCTCCGGACTGTGGATCGGGAAGCCGACGGCGAGGAGCTTCGTGCGCAGGCCCTCGGTCATCCTCATCGAGTGCTCGCGGATCGCGCTCACGCCGACCTCGAGGACGATCTCGTAGCCCGCCGTCGCCGCGAGGAAGCTCGCGACCGAAGGCGTGCCGTGGAGCATGCGGCGGATGTCCGGGGCGTAGCGCTGCGGCCCGGTCTCGAACGCGAAGGGCTCGGCGTGCGCCGCCCAGCCCGTGATCCGCGGCTCGAGCTTCGGCAGGAGCTCCGGGCGCACGTACAGGTAGGCCGCACCCGGGCCGCCGCACAGCCACTTGACCGATCCGCCGCACACCATGTCGGCGCCGATCGCGCGCACGTCGACCGGCACCGTGCCGAGAGCCTGGTAGGCGTCGAGGAGGACCAGCGCGCCGACTTCGTGCGCACGCTTGCAGACCGCCTTCGCGTCGATGAGGAAGTTCGTCTTGTAGCAGACCAGGCTGAGAGGGACGATCAGCGTGGTCTCGTCGATCGCCTCGAGCAGGCGCTGCAGGTCGACCTCGACGCCGTCGCTCGGGACGACCTCGATCCGCGCGCCGCGCGAGCGCATCCCCTCCCACACGTACATGTTCGAGGGGAATTCCTGGTCGGTGTAGACGACCTTGTTGCGCTGGCCCGAGAAGTCGAGGCAGCTCGCGACGAGCGCCTGGATCACGGAGACGTTCTGGTGCATGACGACCGAGCCCGCGGGCGCGTTCATGATCCGGCCGACCACGTTCCCGACGTCGACCGGCGAGCTCCACCAGCCCTCTCCCCACGCGCGCACGCCGCGCTCGGCCCATTGGTCCGCGAACTCGCGCAGCTTCTCGTACACCGTCGCCGGCATCGCGCCGAGGCTGTGGTTCACGAGGTACGTCGTGTTCTCGAGGATCGGGAAACGACCGCGCCAGCGTTCGGGATCGTGCTTCATCGGGTCTTCGCGGGATCGAGGCCGGTCAGCTTCTCCGGCGGCAGCACCAGCCGCTCGACCGGGCAGCCGCCGACGATGTGCTTCTCTACGATCTCGTCGACGTCATCGACGGTGACGTGGCCGTACCAGGTCGCTTCGGGGTAGACGACCACGGTCACGCCCTGCGCGCACTGGTCGAGGCACAACGCCTTGTTCGCGCGCACGATGCGCTTCAGGCCGCGGTCGTAGAGCTTCTTCTTGAAGGCCGCGGCGATGTCCTTGCTCCCCTTCGCGGCGCAGCATCCCTTGGGGTCGGAAGGATCGCGCTCGTTGACGCAGATGAACACGTGCTTCTGGAACCGGGCCATGGGGATCGGGGTCCAGTATCACTCTCCCAGGATCGCTTTCGCCAGGACGAGCTTCTGGATCTCGCTCGTGCCCTCGTAGATGCGGAGGGCGCGGACTTCGCGGAAGAGCCGCTCGACGACGTGGCCGCGCTTGACGCCGAGACCGCCGAGGTGCTGCACCGCGCGATCGCAGATCCACGAGGCGCCCTCGGTCGCGAAGAGCTTGGCGCGCGCCACCTCGGCCGTCGCGCTCTTGCCTGCGTCGACCGCTTGCGCCGCCTCGGCGACCAGGAGTTGCGCCGCACGGAGCCGCACGTCCATCTCGGCGAGATCGAAGCGGAGGCTCTGGAACGAGGCGAGCGGGCGGCCGAACTGCTTGCGTGCCTTGAGGTGCGAGCGGGATTCCTCGAGCGCGCGCCGGGCGAAGCCGTTCGCCGCGGCCGCGACCGAGGTCCGGAAGCGCCCCAGCGTCGCGAGGGCGATCCCGAGCCCCTTCCCCTCGGGACCGAGGAGGTTCGTCGGCAACACCTCGACCTCGCGGAAGACGACGTCCCCGATCGGGTGGGGCGCCATGACCTCGAAGCGCTCGACCGCGACGCCCTTCGCGCTCCCCGGGACGCAGAACATCGAGAGCCCATCGCCCTCGCCGGGCTGGCCCGACGTGCGTGCGAGCACGGTGTAGAAGTCGGCGATCCCGGCGTTCGAGATGAAGGTCTTGCGGCCGTCGAGCACCCACCCGCGCTGGCCTCGCTCGGCGCGCGTCGCGACGTCGGCCAGGCTCGAGCCCGCGCCGGGTTCGGTCAGCGCGAAGGCCGCGACGCGCCGCCCGCGCACGACCCCGGGCAGGATCGTGCCCCGCAGCTCGGGGCTTCCCCCCAGCGCGATCGGGTAGGAGCCGAGCCCCTGGAGCACGAACACGACGTCGAGCATCCCGGAGTGCCAAGCCAGCTCCTCGCGCACGGCGCACAGGGCGCGCACGCTGACCTGGTCATCGGGAACGAGACCGGCACCGTCGGCTCCGCCGTCGCGCTTGGGCACGGTCCACGAGAGGAGGCCCGCTTCCGCGAGGCCGGCGAGCGCCGCACGGGCGGCCGCGGTCTCGTCGAGCCCCTGGAGGTGCGGGGCGAGATGCGCCCCGACCTCCCGCGCGCGGTCGGACAGGGCGGAGAGCAACGCGTGCGGCTCGGAAGCGCTCAACGCCCCGCTCCGCCCGACCGGCTGGGGCCGGCAGAAGCGTTCCTGACGAAGTCCGGCGCGCGTTTTTCGACGAACGCGCGGTGAGCCTCGAGGTAGTCGGGGTGCTTCATGCACTCGGCCTGGATCCAGGCTTCGGCCTGCAGCGCGTCGGCGAGGCTCATCGAGGCTTCGAGGTTCAGCATGCGCTTCGTCACGGCCAGCCCGAGGTTCGGGCCGCCGGCGAGCTTCTTGGCCCACTCGGCGGTGCGCTCGGCGAGCTTCGCCTCGGGCACGACCTCGTTGTAGAGGCCGATCTCGTGAGCGCGCCGGGCGGTGATGAAGTCCCCGGTCATGAGGAGCTCGCTCGCGAGACCCAGTCCGACGATGCGCGGCAGGAGCCAGGCCGCTCCCATGTCCGCGCCGGAGAGGCCGACCTTGGTGAACAGGAACGCGATCTTCGCCGTCTCGCTCGCGACGCGGATGTCGGCCGCCGCAGCGATGACCGCGCCGGCGCCGCAGGTCGTGCGGTTGAGCGACGCGAGGATCGGTTTCTCGAGCGCGCGCATGTGCTCGATGAGCCTGCAGGTGAGGCGCGTGAAGGCGTTGACCTCGGCGTCGGAGACCTCGAGCAGCCTCCCGATGATGTCGAGGACATCCCCGCCCGAGCAGAACGCGCGACCGGTGCCGGTGATCACGACCGCGCGGACAGAGTCGCGCTTCTGGAGCGCCGCGAAGGTGTCGGCGAGCTCGCGGTAGGCGGCGAACGTGAGCGCGTTCAGCCTCTCGGGGCGATCGAGCCTCATCGTCACGACGCCGTCCTGTTCGGAATAGCGGAAGTGTTCGGTTCTCATGCTGCCCTGTGTGACGGATCTCATGTCCCGCGGGGCGCGGGATTGTATCGTCGGCCTGACTCGCGCCGGATCCTCGCCTTGACGGGCGCGGCCCGGACGGTTCGAATGATCTCGATCCGCCCAGCGGGATCGGTCTCCCTCCCCCCGGGAGACCGGGATCGACCTCGCGTACTTCGAAACGAGGCTTCCATGTCCGAGCGATCGACCTTCCTCGTGTCCTCGGCCGTCCTCTTGCTCGCTCTCGGCGCGCAGAACCCCGCGCGTTGCCAATGTCAGGACTGGTTCACCGGCATCGGTCTGCCTGGGATGGACGGCGACGTGCTGGCTCTGACCGTGCTCGACCTCGGCGGCGGCCAATCGCTGTACGCCGGGGGCTACTTCACCCACGCTGGAGTGACCTCGGCGAACCACGTGGCCCGGTGGGACGGCTCGAGCTGGCACTTCCTCGGCTGCGGGACGAATGGAGCCGTCGTGGCGATGACCGTCTTCGACGACGGAAGCGGGCCGGCGCTCTATGCCGGGGGTCTCTTCACGCATGCGGGCGGCGCGTACGCGCCTCGGATCGCGAAGTGGAGCGGCTCGAGCTGGTCCTCCCTCGGCAGCGGCACCGATTACGCCGTCAACGCACTGGCCGTGTTCGACGACGGCGGCGGGCCGGCGCTCTATGCCGCAGGCGATTTCACGACCGCGGGCGGCGCACCCGCGCTCCGGATCGCGAAGTGGAGCGGCTCGAGCTGGTCGCCCCTGGGCAGCGGAACCAACGACAGCGTCCAGGCACTGGCCGTGTTCGACGACGGCGGCGGACCGGCGCTCTACGCCGGGGGTCTCTTCACGACTGCGGGCGGCGCGCCGGCGAGCCAGATCGCGAAATGGAACGGCTCGAGCTGGTCGCCCCTCGGCACCGGGCTGAACGGCGGCGTGGTCTACGCCCTGGCTCTGTACTCCCCGATTCCCGGGAGCGGCATCGCGCTGTACGCCGGAGGACTCTTCAATTCTGCGGGCGGCGCGCCGGCCAGCAACATCGCCAGATGGAACGGCTCGAGCTGGTCGGCTCTCGGCCTCGGCGTGAACGGCCGCGTGACCGCGCTCGCCGCCTTCGATGAGGGCCGGGGCAGGAAGCTGTACGCGGGCGGCGCCTTCACCAGCGCCGGCAGCGTCTATGCGAGCCACGTGGCCAGGTGGAACGCCTCGAGCTGGGCGGCCCTCGACGCCGGAGTCAGCGGAGACATCAGCGCTCTGGCCGTCTTCAACAACGGCGCGGACGACGCGCCCGATCTCTACGCGGGCGGCTCCTTCACGGAGGCCGGCGTGAGCTTCGCGCACAACATCGCCGAGTGGCGCGGCTGCGTGCCGATCCCCGGGCTCCCCTTCTGCTACGGCGACGGAACCGCGGGCCTGTGCCCGTGCCTCAACAACGGGATCTTCTCGAACGGCTGCGAGAACTCCGCCGGGACCGGAGGCGCGCTGCTCACCGCCTCGGGCAGGACCCAGCCGGACCACGTCGTGCTGCAGGCCGGGAGCATGTTGCCCAGCGTGCTCGCCGTCTTCCTGCAGAGCGAGGACTCCATGGGATCCGTGCTCAGCGGCGACGGCCTGCTGTGCCTGGGCCCGGGATATCAGCGTCTCTACTTCAAGCACACGAGCAACTACAACGCCTCCGCGCCGGGCCCCGGCGATCCATCGATCACGGCGCGCTCCGCCGCGCTCGGGGTCCCCATCTCCGCCGGATCCTATCGCTACTACCAGGTCTGGTACCGCGACAACGAAGCGAACTTCTGCCCTGCGCCCGCTGGCAGCGTCTACAACTACACGAACGGCTACAAGATCCAGTGGTGATCGGGCCTACGGCAGCACCGCCGTCGCCTCGATCTCGACCAGCGCACCCGGCTCGAGCAGATCGGCGACCTGCACGAGCGCCATCGCGGGGTAGTGCTTGCCCATGATCTCGCGCCACGCCGCGCCGATCTCGGCGGTCCTGGCCGCGTACTGTCGCTTGTCCGTCACGTAGACCGTCATGCGCACGACGTGGTCGGGCCATCCGCCGGCTGCGCGCACGACCGCGACGACGTTCCTCAGCGCCTGAGCGAACTGCGCCGAGAAGTCGCCGGGACCCACGAGGCGGCGCTCCCCGTCCCATCCGACCTGCCCGGCGACGAAGAGCAGGCGCCCGCCGCCGGAGACGAGCATCCCGTCGCTGTATCCCCTGGGACGGGGCCATCCCGAGGGCTCGATCGTCTCGATCTTCATGGTCTCAGCGCCAGATCGCGGTTTTTCCCGGCGGGAGCACGCCCTTCCCTCCGACCAGCTCGACGACCGCGCCGTTCACCTCGCCCGCGAGGAGCTGGCTCACGACCTCCGCCACCTCGTCGACGCCGACGAGCGTCCCGCCCGGATTCTGCGCGGCCAGGAACCGGCGCGTGTCCTCCCGGCTCCGCCCGGTCTTCTCCACGATCCGCGCGACGGACTCGTCGGTCATCGGCGAGTCGACGTAGTGAGGACACACGAGGTTCATCGTAACCTTCGTCTTCGCGAGCTCCTGAGCCGCGGCCTGGCTGTAGCCGACGAGCGCATGCTTCGAGGCCCCGTACGCCGCCGCGTAGGCGTAGCTCCGGAGACCCGCCGACGAGGCCACGTTGACCACGCGCCCGTAGCCGCGCTCGATCATCCCCGGGACGAGCGCCTCGATCAGCCAGCGCGCGCCGTGGAAGTTGACCAGCAGGTGCCTCTCGTAGCGATCGACGCCCCGCTCGCGTCCGTGCGCGAGGAACGGCGCGCTCTCGACCATTCCGGCGTTGTTGACGAGCCAGTCGATCGGCCCGATCTCGCGGGCGAGGTCGCGCGCGTCGTCGACCGCCTGCTCGATGCCCTCGAAGTCGCCGACGTCGAGGTGGAGCGGCCAGGCCGTCCTCCCGGCCGCACGGATCGAACCGACGACGTCGATGCAGGCGTCCTGGCTGCGCGCCGCGATGATCACGGCCGCGCCCTCGCGCGCCAGGCGACGCGCGATCCCCTCCCCGATTCCGCGTCCGGCGCCGGTGACGAGGGCTACGTGGCGCTGCGGCATGCAGAGGAGTGTGCAGTGCGGGCGGGAAGGGTTCCAGACCCGCCCTGACTCGCTCCTCGCCGGCGCGGGACGGCCGCGCGGTCAGCGCTTCTCGTCCTTCTCGTCGTCTTCGTCCCCGTCCTCGTCCTTGCCGCCCTTCGCGCCCGAGACCTGGAGCTCGTCGAAGGAGGAGACGGCGTCGGACTTGGTCCACAGGCCGACTCCGCCTTCATCGGGGAAGGTCGAGTCGGTGGCTTCGAGCAGCCTCTTCCCGTCGAGCGAGCAGGCGATGTGATCGCCCTTTTGCTCGACGCGGATCTTGTGCCAGGCGCCCGCCTTGATCTCCGCCTTGGCGCTGGCGAGCTGGTGGCGGCTGCCGTCCTTGACGTAGTAGACGCGGAAGTTGCTCTCGAGCGGGTTGGCGCGGCAGATGTAGTAGTCGTCTTTGTCCTTCGCGCGCCAGATCAAGCCGCCTCCCTGGTCATCCTTGCCCGAGACCGGCTTGATCGACACCTCGATCGCGCCGTCCTTGAAGCGGATCTTGTCCGTCCAGCACAGGTTGAAGGTGCTCCCGGAGTCGTGGTTCGTGCTCGTCAGAGCCAGGACGTTGCCCTTCGACGGCGCGGCATCGTCGGCGACGACCTTCCAGGTCGCGAGCGGGCCCTTCTGTGCGGTGCCTTCAATCTTCCAGCCTTCGGGCAGTCCGCCGGCCGGAATGTCGTCGAAGCTGGCTCGGGCCGTGATGCCCAGCGCGTGTTCGTACTCCTCCTGGAACATGACCTCCCCGGTCGCCTCGTGCATTTCGTCCTCGCCCGCCTCCTCGCCGGCCTCCTCGTGCTCCTCCTCGCGCGCGCCCTCCTCGACCTGGAGCGCGCCCGTCGCAGGATCGATCGTGAACTCCATCCCCTTCCCGCTGGCGAGGACGGTCACGTGGTAGGTCAGCTTGCCGTCCTCGAGATCGATTTGGGCGCCGAGAGCGCTCCCGCCCGCAGCGCGCGCGAGCGCGATCTCGACGGCGTGCTGGAGGTCGATCTTGGCCGCGGGCATCAGAGCTTCGAGCTTCGCCGCGAACTCCTCGCGTCCGGCGTGGACCGCCCGCTCTTTGACCTCGCCGAGCTTGCCGTTGGTCGCGTCGACGACGATCTCCTTGACACGTCCGTGGGAGAGGAGCGCGACCCGGTATCCGTCGGCCTCCTCCCCCTCCATCCCCGCCGCGACGGCGGTGAAGCCCTCCGCGCGCGCGCGCGCCAGGCGGATCGCTTCGGCCAGCGAGATCGCCGGCGCAGAGGCGGGAGCGGCTTCCCCGCTCATCTCCATCTCCTCGGATTCCTCGCCCGCCTCGGCGCCCTCGCGCTCCGCGGCTTCCTCGCGCTCCGCGCTCTCCTCGTGATGCTTGCCGATCCCGCGGTGGTTCGTGCAGCCCGCCGCGAGGAGCAGCAAGGCCCCCGTCCACATTGCCTGCCTGTTCTTCATGGAATCCTCCGATCTGCGATTGCGCAGCGGCGGCATTGTGGCAGGGCCGCCTCGACGAGGGAACGACTATCCTCTCCGCCCTCGATGGATTCCTCCGCCGCCTCGAAACCCGATCGGACGAAGGGCATCCCCCCCGCGCGCTGGCCGACGCGCGAGGAGGCGTGCGCGAGCCTGCTCTTCAGCCCGATCCGCCTCGGCCCCGTCGTCGCGCGCGCGCGAACGTGGGTGCCGGCGATGGTGCCGTGGCGATCGGTCGAGGAGGGTTTCGTCACGCGCGACGTCCTCGACTGGTACGGGCGCTTCGCCGACGGCCGGCCGGGCGTCCTCGTCGTCGAGGCGACCGGCATCCGGGACGTCCCGAGCGGGCCGCTCCTGCGCATCGGGCACGATCGCTTCCTCCCCGGGCTGCGGGAGCTCGTCGAGGTGGTGCGGGCTCGCTCGCGCGGAGAGACGCGCCTCTTCATCCAGATCATCGACTTCCTCGCGGTGAAGCGCCGGCCGGAGAAGCAGAGGTACATCCGGCGTTTCCTCGACCTGCGGCCGGTCCATCGCGAGAGGCTCGCGCGCGTCCCGGGCCGCGAGCGGGATGCCGAGGGCGGCGACGCGGAGGTGCGCCAGGCGTTGCTCGCGCTGCCGCACGCGACCCTGCTCTCGATCCTCGAGCCGCGCGAGGCCGAGGACCTCGAGCTCGGTTACCGCGAGCGGGTCAACGATCTCCACCTCCCGCACGTCCGCGAGCTCCCGCGCGTGCTGCCCGGGCTCTTCGCGAGCGCTGCGGTACGCGCGCGCCAGGCCGGATTCGACGGCGTCGAGCTGCACTTCGCGCACGCCTACACGATGGCCGGATTCCTATCGCGCTTGAACGTGCGCGACGACGGCTACGGCGGGAGCCGCGAGCACCGCGTACGGCTGCCGGTCGAGGTGTTCCGGGAGGTGCGAGCTGCGGTCGGCGAGGGCTTCGCCGTCGGCTGCCGCATCCTCTCCGACGAGGTGATCGAGGGCGGGAGCCGCGTCGAGGACGCGAGCTTCTACGCGGCGGAGCTCGCGCGCGCGGGCATCGACTTCATCTCCGTCTCGAAGGGCGGCAAGTTCGAGGACGCGAAGCAGCCCAAGGTCGGCGAGGCGGTGTACCCCTACACGGGGAAGAGCGGGCTCGAGTGCATGCCGACCGTCAAGCACGCGCCCGAGGGGCCGTTCGGCAGGAACCTGCCCCTCTCCCGCGAGATCCGGCGGACGGTGCGCGCGGCCGGCTTCGAGACGCCGGTCGGCGGCGCGGGCGGGATCAACTCGTTCGACCTCGCCGAACGGGCGATCCGCGAGGGCTCGTGCGACTTCGTGTGCGCCGCGCGGCAGTCGCTCGCGGACCCGGATTGGTGGCTCAAGATGGAGGAAGGGCGGGGCCAGGAGATCCGCCGCTGCATCTACACGAACTACTGCGAGGGCCTCGACCAGCAGCACAAGCAGGTCACCTGCCAGCTCTGGGATCGCGATTTCGAGTCGCCCGATCCGGGCGCGACCGGCGGGATCATCCGCAGGAGCCGCGACGAGAAGCGCCGGCTCGTGCCGCCGCCGTGGATGCGGTGAGGGTCCTCCCCGGCCGGGATGGAGCTCTAGGGCGTTCGCTGCAAAGGGGATCGGGAGCCAAGGCTGAGATAGGCCCAGACGAAGAGCACGCCGAACACGAGGTCGGCCAGCGCGAAGGGCTTCCACATGTTCGGGATCCCCTGCAGGAGCCAGTAGCCGATGACGATGCCGCTGTAGGCGGCCTTGAGGAGGATCCCGTAGGGGATGAGCTGCCGGTTTTCCTCGGGGTTCCGGGCCACGGCCAGGAACATCAGGCCGAAGATCAGGACGACGGCCGCGGGGAACTGGACGTAGGCCCAATGATTCGGAGGGGTCACGTCCGTCATCGCGTAGAGACGCCAGGGAACCAGGAGGAACAGGGCTCCGATGACGCCGTCGTAGAGCGCGGAGAGATAGAAGAGGGCCGAGATCATGGACCGGTTCATGTTGACTCCCTTGGGAATTAGGCGAGCAGGTCGATCAGGAGCAGCCCCACCGCGAAGACGAGCGACAGGACCGGGACGATGAAGAGGTGTCGGAAGGCAGGCTTCCAAGCCGAGAGGTAGCACACGAACGGCATCGTGAACGTTCCGACGATCAAGAGCACGGAGGACCACGGCATCGCGGCCGGTGGCGCGAAACGCTCGGCCGTGTAGGCGAACCCCATGTTGACGAACGCAAGTCCGAAGAGGGACACGTGTCCGAGGCGGGAAACCCTCCTCGTCCAGGAGGCGTAGCCTCCCCGCCAGTCCTCGCGGTGGAAGAACAGGCCCTGAGCGCTCCCCGTGACGAAGCCGAGCAGGATCCCGATCCAGGCGCAGCAGACGTGCCAACGGATCAAGGCGACCTCCCCGAGCCCGCTGCGAGAGAGGGACGGGCCGGCCCGAGCTCGGCCGCTGCGAATTCCGCGCTCTCCAGCAATCCCTTGAAGCTCCGGATGAGATCGGCCCCGGTCGGGCCGGAGATGACGAAGTTGTCCACCATCAGCACGCACTTCAGGATGCGCCGCGTGACGATCTCTCCGCTCCGGACGACGGGCTCGCGCACGGCCGCCCCGATCCCGATCGCGAGGCTCGTGGGGGCGATCGGATAGAAGCGCTCGTACTCGCCGCCCTCCAGGTAGGTGATCGCGCAGCTGCCCACGTTGCGGATGTAGAACCCCGGGCTCCACGTCATCCGCCAGTGGACGAGCCGCGCGAGCCAGAAAGGCATGCGGGCGAACCGGAGGATCCTCCGGATGGCGAAGGACTCCTCCCACGGCCCCTTCTGGTAGAGCGCGATCTCCCGCTGGATCTCGGCCAGGGACTTCGAGGCGGCGTCGCGAATCGTGCCCACGAAGGAGATCCTGCGGCCGGAGATGACGCGCGTGATCGGGAGGTTGACGTCCACGCGCTCGAAGCGAACGATCCGAAAGCCGAAGGGCTTCTTGAACAGGATCGCGTTCGCCTCCGGGTTCCGTTCCAGGGCGATCGCCGTGGCCTTCACGTACAAGGGGAGCATCGTGATCGGGGCCTTCTCGCGCGAGTAGCGCCGGCGGACCTGCTCCGGTCGTTCCAGGTCGACGGAGAACGTGCCGTAGCCGAGGCAGTGGTGGTCCCTGGCGCGGGCCTTCAGCCCGTAGACGTAGGCTTCCTCCCCGCGCAGGGTGCGCTGGCTCGCGATCGGGTTCGGGTTCACGCAATCTCGCCCGGGGTCGTCCGACTCTCGTTCGATCCGCGAGCCAGCTCGCGCAGGAGATCGAAGACCTGCCGCTTGAACGGCGCCTGGGTGCTCCGAACGAGCCGCGGCAGATGGTGCAGCCTCACCGGCAGGCCCAGCTCCCTGGCGATCCAGATCTCGTTGGCGTTGAGAGCCATGGACAGGAGGACGCCGCAGGGTGCGGCCATCCGGCGAGCGAGTCGAGCCAGAGCTCCCGGGAGACGGCAGCGCTCCAGGACGAGCGCGTCGAAGACCACGTGTCGCGCTTCGTCGCGCGCATGGCGAGCCCATACCTGGGCCACGAGGCTCTTCTCGCGCGGGAGGGTCCGGCGGACCATCCGGTGCGCATGGAGCGTGACCTGCTCGGCGAACCGGAAGAAGGAGAGGAACACGGAGAAGCGCAGCTTGCGGCCGGGGACCAAGCCGGCGAGGCGGAAGATCCAGCGGAGCAGGAGGTCCGCGCGACGGACGGGCAGCGGCCTGGCGCCGGGCATGGAGGCTTCGATCGCCACGGCGGCCTTCTGGAACATCGAGAAGTGATAGACCTCCTCCTTGATGAAGTGCCCCACGTACTCCGAGAAGGGCGGCGTCGGGTCGAGGTCGTAGAGCTTGGCGAGCGTTGCGATCGCGTGCCGCTCGAGAAGCGCCGTGAAGGTCATCAGGTTCACCTGCTGGTACTTGGCGAAGGCGATCCGCCCACGCTCGTCCAGCGTCGCGTCGAAGCCGGTCCCCGCCAGCAAGCTCCAGACCGGATAGAGCCGGGCGAACTCCTCGTCGGTCGTCGTCTCCTCCCAGTCGATGTCGATCTCCGGTGTGAAGGAGTTGGAGACCGACTGCTGGTTCAGTCGTTCGAGGAGGGCTGCATCCGCCTGCGTGCGTGGATTCGTTCGGACGGACATCATGACCTGAGCTCCCGGGCCTGCGTTCCCTGCACGAACGCGACCGGCCCGTTCCGGGTGCGGCGTGCGGCCACGAGGGTTCGGTAGTGCTGCCTGCGGCGCGCGTGGGCTTCGGTGTTCCAGGTGTCTTTCCAGAGCCCGAGCAGTCCCTCCTCGAGCTCCTCGACGGACATCCCGCGCGGTCGGAAGTTGACATCGAAGAGCGTGCATCGATCCCAGGCTCCGGGATACAGCAAGCGCCCCTCCGCGAGCAGCTGCGCATACAGCCGGGTCCCCGGGAAGGGCGTCAGCACCGTGATCTGGACTTCGAGCAGCTTCGAGCGCTCGATGAACGCCCGCAGCTCGTCGAAGATGGCGGGGGTGTCCGCGTCGAGGCCGACGATGAAGCAGCCGCAGACGCTCACGCCCTTGTCCTGGATGCGCTCGATGACGTCCAGGTACTGCGGCTGCCGGCGCGCCTTCCAGTCGCCGGCGTCGATTCCCCATAGGCCGGCGCGGCGAGGGCTCTCGAAGCCGATCAGGAGCTGCCGGCACCCGCTCGGACGGAGGAGGTCCAGCAGCTCGGGGTCATCCGCAACCGAAACGTCCGTCTCGGTGAAGTAGCGGACGTCTCGCTGCGACAGCTCGCGGAGGAGGCGCTTCGCCCAGCCCTTGTGCACGAAGGTGTTGTCGTCGGCGAACTCGATGAAGGGCCGTGACCACTGCGCGCGCACGCAGTCGATCTCCCTCAGGATCCGCTCCACGGACTTCCTCCGATACCTGGGGCCGTAGAGCTTCGACGCAGCGCAGAACGAGCAGTCGAGCGGGCAACCGCGCGTCGTCTGGACCGTGATGCGGTTGTAGGGACCGGTCCGATGCAGCTCGTGGGACTCGAGCGGGTCAGGCCGGGGGGTCGCTCCCGGAGGTGCTCGCTGAAGCAGGTCGTATCGCGGCGGAAGCGTGGAGTCGAGATCGAGAACCCCGGGTCTGGCCTCGCGGTACACGGGCTTCAGGGCCCGCCGTCCTCCGCGAACGAAATCGCGGACGAGCTCCGGCCATGTGAGCTCTCCTTCCCCGACGACCACGGCGTCAGCGTGCCGGGCTGCCTCCTCGGGGAGCACGGTCGCGTGAAGGCCGCCGATCACGACCGGGATCCCGCTCTCGCGGTAGGCGTCGGCCACGCGGTAGGCGTCGAAGATGCGGGCCGTGTAGGAGGAGATCGCCACGAGATCGAAGTCGAGCTGGATGTCCTCGACGAACGCGCCGACATCGTCCACCTCCAGGTACTCGAGCTCGACCTCGGGGCGGGTCCTCGGGATCGAGCCGGCGATCGTGAGCAACGCAAGGCTCGGGAGCTGGGCGATCAACTGGCCCCGGTTCACGAACTGCGGCAGCGTGACCCCGAGCTCGACGAACTTCCGCGTCTGGATCTTGACTCCCCCGATCGCAATGAGCCCGATCTTCATGGATCGCCTCTCCCCCGAGAGGCGCGCAGTATACGCTGGAGCTCGCGCAGCCCGAGTCGACGCTCCGTTACCCCGATTTCACCGACGGTCGTTCACCCTGCGATAGGATGCTTGGCCCTGGCAGGAACCTCTCTCTCTACCACTCCCTCTATCTCTCCAAGGTGCCCCATGCCCGCCGTCAAGCCCATCCCCGAAGGATTCCACTCGCTGACCCCGCACATCGTCGTCAAGGGCGCTGCCAAGGCGATCGAGTTCTACAAGAAGGCTTTCGGCGCCGAGGAGATCGTTCGGCACGGGATGCCCGACGGCACGATCATGCACGCGACGATCCGCATCGGCGATTCGATGCTGATGCTCAACGACGAGTTCCCGCAGATGGGTGCGAAGGGTCCCCTCTCACTCGGCGGCACTCCGGTCACGCTGCACCTCTACGTGCAGGACGCCGACAAGGCCTGGGACCGGGCGCTCAAGGCCGGAGCCACCGTGAAGTTCCCGCTCGCCGACCAGTTCTGGGGCGCCCGCTACGGCATCGTCAGCGATCCGTTCGGCCACGACTGGTCGATCTCGACGCACAAACAGGACCTCACGCCCGAGCAGGTCATGAAGGCGTCGCAGGCCGCCTTCTCGGGCAAGCCGGGCGGGAAGAAGGGCTAGCCCGGACCTATCGCCACACCCGGCCGCGGGCACGTCAGCGCACGCGGGGCTCGATGGCTGATTCGTCCTCGCTCGCCGGTTCGCCCGTGGTCGAGCGGCGATCTACAATCGCTCCGCTCGATCCCTCCGGATCCGCCCAGGATCGCGAGGAGGGCTCCCGCTTCGACTTGATTCCCGACACGACCTGGAACCTCATGCACGCTGCGGCGGCGGGCGACGTCAAGGCGCGCTCCCTCTTCGCCGAGCGCTACGAGCCCGCCGTGCGCGACTGTCTCATCGCGCGCTGGCGCGACTCGCGGCGCGCGGACGTCGACGACGCGGTCCAGGAGGTCTTCCTCGAGTGCCTGCGCGACGGCGGCGTGCTCGACCGCGTACGCGCCAACGAGGTCGAGCGCTTCCGCGGGTTCCTTCGAGGTGTCGTCGAAAAAGTAGCGCTGCGAATCGAGGAGCTCCGCGCGCGGGACGCGGGCATCGGCGGCGGGAGCACACTCGCGCGCGCCGACCCGGGCGCCTCGGGCGCAGGCCTCTCCGTGATGCTCGATCGGGCCTGGGCGCGTGGCATCCTGAAGGACGCGGCCGAGCGGCAGACGGCGGACGCGAAGAGCAGCGGTGCCGCGGCCGAGCGCCGGGTCGAGCTCCTGCGGCTGCGCTTCCACGAAGGCCTCCCGATCCGCGCCATCGCCGAGCGCTGGAAGGAGGACCCGGAAAAGGTGCACCGCGAATACTCCCGCGCCCGCGACGAGTTCCAGGAGGCACTGAGGAATGTCGTCGCCGGGCGCTATCCCGGCTCGCCCGAGGCCGTCCAGCGGGTGAGCGCGGAGATCCTGAACCTCATCCGCTGATGGAGGCCGGGACCTGGGACTGGAGGGTGGACGTCGCAGGTTCCATGGAGGGCCCCACAGGTTTTCCCTGGAATGTCGGCGCGAGAACGTGATGCCGACGGACCAGACTTGCGGAAGCCGGCGGCCGTGAACAAGGAAGGGAAGGGGGCTCGCGAACCCGGCCGCGAGCCGGATCGAGATCTCGTAGGCGACGAGCTGGATGCGGGCCTCGCGGCCGCGTTCGGACAGCCTACGGTCCACCGTGATCCCGACCACACCGTCCTGGCTGCGATTTCTCGAATCACGGGCGAGGCGCCGAAGGTGCTGTTGAGGGACGAGAGCTCGGCGCATGCGTTCACTCCGCTGCTGAAGAGGTCGTCGGAGGGCGCCTCGCTGCCGCGCGGTCGTGG
>JBGPOP010000011.1:0-116331 GCA_041488095.1 Planctomycetota bacterium | reverse complement strand
CCTTGCAGCAGCTTCAGAACGCAGGCATCAACTCTCCGAGGGGCCTCGTCAGTCCTCGACCCTCCTCGGATCGCACCCGGCCCTCTTCAGGTCCGGTCTCCGCCCAGGACCGCTTCGTCTGGTGAGAGATGCGGGCTAGCGCAGGCTCGCGACGACCTCGTCGGCCTGTTCCAGCATCTCCCGCAGGTCCGCCTCGGTATGGTCACCCATGTGGCCGATGCGGAAGGTCCTGCCCTTGAGGTCGCCGTAGCCGTTGCCGATCTCGTGGCCGCGCTCCTTCAATCCAGCGATCAGCGCAGCCACGTCCAGACCGCCCGCCTTCACGCACGAGATCGTTGGCGACGCGTCCTCGGGCGCGGGGAGCAGCTCCAGGTCCCGGCTGCGAGCCCACGCCTCGGTCGCCTGTTGCATGCGCACGTGCTCCTCGAATCGCGCCTGCCATGCGGCCTTGCCGCTCTTGCCACGCTCGCGGATCGGCAGCGCGACCCCGCTCGTGATGTCCGCAAGCTGCCGCGCGAGCGCGTAGTACAGCCCGATCGCGGGCGTGCAGGGCGTCGCGCGCTTCTCGTGGCCCTCGACGATCTTCACCGGATCGAGATAGAAGCCGCGCAGCTTCTGCGCCCGCGCGCCCTCGAGGTAGCGCTCCGAAACGCACATCACCGTGATCCCGGGCGGGAGCGCGAACGCCTTCTGCACGCCCGCGAAGCCCAGGTCGATGCCGTTGCCGTCGAAGTCGACGGGTGCGCCGGCGATGTAGCTCACGAGGTCGACGAGCAGCCGGGTGCGCGGGTGCGCCTTCATCACCCGCGCGATCGGCCCAAGCGGAGTGCGCACACCCGTCGAGGTCTCGTTCGCGACGATCGTCACCGCGTCGAAGGGTCCCTGTTCAGTCAGCGCGCGGTCGAGGTCCTGCGGCGCGACCGCTCCGCCCATCTCCACGCGGATCGCCGTCGCCTGCTTGCCGAGGAACCCCGCGATCTCGAACCAGCGCTGGCTGAAAGCTCCGTTCACCGCGCACAGGACCCGTGGACCGACCCCCTTGAGCGCCGCCTCCATGATCCCGGTCGCGCTGCACGTGTGCACGGCGACCCTGGCGGTGCTCTTCTCCTCGAGACCGAAAGCCATCCGCAGACCCGGATCGAGCCGCTCGGTGAGCGCGGTCATCGCCGCTCCGCGGTGGCCGATCATCGGCCGCGCGCATTCGGCCAGGATCTCGGGACGGACCTGGGTCGGGCCGGGGATCCACAGCTTCGGGTTCGGCATGGGACTCCTCAGGCGAGGCTCCTCGCGACGCGCACGAGCGAGGCCAGGCTCTTGGATGTCTCGAGCCTCGCGATCTCGGCCGGCGAGCACAGCAGGGGCAGCAGGGCAGCGAGATCGGCGTGCTCGCAGGTCACACGCGCGGCTTCGAAGACCGGCGTGCGCTTGACGACCCCGCCGAAGGCCACGAAGCGCGCGGCGTGCACGGCCGCCTCGAGGTCCGTTACGCCGTCGCCGACGAGCGCGAGTCCTCCGCGCCGCGCCTCGGCCAGCGCGCGCACGAACGCGACCTTGCCGCCGCTCCTCGCCAGCGGGGAATCCCTGTCGAAGCCCAGGTATTCGCCCGCCGCGCCGTGGCGGACCGGGACGGCGAACACGCCCGAGATCGGGATGTCGAGGTGCTCGGCCAGCGCGCGCACGGCGGGCTCGAGCGCGCCCGAGACGATGCACACGCGCTTCCCCAGTCGATCGAGCGCGCGCACCAGCTCGCGCGCGTGGGGGAGCGCCCGCTTGACGTACTTCTTCCCGAGCTTCTCGACCGCTTCGCGCGAGGGCCGGATCGCGTCCAGGCGGCTCTGGTACACCGATTCGAGCGTGATCTCGCCGCGCATGGCGCGGTTGGTCAGCGCGCTGACCTCCTTGCGTATCCCGGCCCCTTCGGCCAGCTCGTCGATGCCCTCGATCGCCGACAGCGTCGAGTCGACGTCGAAGACCACCGTCGAGTACGGCGGCGGGGCGTCGTGCAGGGGTACCACGGTGTTCTCTGTGGTAGCTACAGGCGGACCAGCTTGACGGACTTCACGGGCGCGAGCGCGGCGATCTTCGCCACGACCTCGGGCGCGGGCTCCTCGTACAGCGACAGGAACCCGCGCGCGATCCTCGCGCCTCCTTCTCCTCCATCGGCCGCCGGACCCAGCTCGATGCGGCGGATGTTGACGCGCTCCTGCCCGAGCAGGGTCCCGAGCATGCCCACGACCCCGGGCACGTCCTCGTGCCGCGTGATCAGGATCGGGCCGCGCGGCTCGAGGTCGACGTGGAGGTCGTCGACACGGACGATCCTCGGCGCGCGGCCGAAGACCGTGCCCGCGGCGAGGTGGCTCTCCTCGCCTCCGCGGGTGCTCGCGCGCACCTTGATCAGGCTCTGCCAGGAGTGCGCCTCCTCCTCCTCGCTCTCGAGCAGACGGATGCCGCGCTCGCGTGCGATCACCGGCGCGTTGACGAAGTTCGCGCCCTCGTCGATCCCGCAGCGCAGGATGCCGCACAGGAGCGACAAGGGGACGTGGCGGTGGTCCGCGCGCGCGATCTCCCCTGAGAGCGTCAGCTCGATCTTGCGGATGGGGCTGGAACAGAGCTGCGCGAGCAGGCTGCCCATCTTCTCGGCCAGGAGGACGTAGGGCCCGATCGCCTGGAGCGTCTGCGCGCTCACCGCGGGCGCGTTGACCGCGTTGTGCGCCACCCCGTCGACGAGGAAATCGCAGATCTGCCGCGCGATGTCGACCGCGACGGCGAGCTGAGCCTCGTGGGAGGACGCGCCCAGGTGCGGGGTCAGGACCACGTCGTCGCGCGCGAGCAGCGGGTGGTCCTTCTTCGGCGGCTCCTCGGCCAGCACGTCGAGCGCCGCGCCGGCGAGGTGCCCCGCCTCGAGCGCTTCGAGGAGCGCCGCCTCGTCGACCAACCCCCCACGTGCGGCGTTGACGAGGCGCGCGCCCGGTCTCATGCGCAGGAGGCGCTCGCGCGAGAGCAGGTTCCGGGTCGCGTCCGTCAACGGGAGGTGCAGGCTGACGAAGTCCGAGGTCGCGAGCAGCGTGTCGAGGTCGACCAGGTCCACCCCGGGCACGGGCGGCGCGTCCGCCTGCAGGAAGGGATCGCAGGCGACGACGGTCATCTCCAGGCCCAGAGCCCGCCGCGCGACCGCGCGGCCGATCCGGCCGAGCCCCACGATGCCGAGGCGCTTCCCGGCGACCTCCGTGCCCGTCAGGCCCTTCTTCGACCACGCTCCCGCGCGGACGCGGCGGTCGGCGAGCGGGACGTGCCGCGCGAGCGCGAGCAGGAGCGCGATCGAGAGCTCCGCGGCGCTGGTCGTGTTGCCGGTCGGCGTGTTCATGACCACCACGCCGCGCTCGGTGGCGGCCTCGGTGTCGACGTTGTCGACGCCCACGCCCGCCCGGCCGATCACGCGCAGCCCGGTCGCGGCCTCGATCACGCGCCGGGTGATCCGGGTGGCCGAGCGCACCACCACAGCGCTCGCGCCCGGCACGGCGCGCACGAGGTCCTCCTCGGAGAGCCCGAGGCGCACTTCGGGCTCGAAGCCTCGGGCGCGGAAGATCTCCACGGCGGCCGGGGAGAGCTCGTCGCAAACGAGGACCCGCCGCCCGGCGGGGGAGGGTCGAGCGGCATCCATCGGCTCAGCCGGTCAGCGCGGCTCGCACGAGCTTCTCGAGATCCCGCCGGTCGACCTTCCGCGCGGCGCGCTCGACGCTGGCGCGCGCCTCCTTCTCGGGGTAGCCGATCGAAACCAGCGCCGCGATCGCGTCCTCGAGCGTGGGGTCGCGCCCCGCCTCGGCGGTCCGCGCCGGACCGCTCCCCGGCGAGCTCTTGGCTCGCAGCTCGGCGGCCTTGTCGCGCAGGTCGAGCAGGATCTGCTCGGCGGTCTTCTTGCCGATCCCGCGGATCCGCGTCAACGTGGCCGTGTCGCCCGCGGCGACCGCCTCGATCAAGGGCTCGCGCGGCAGGCCCGAGAGCACGGAGAGCGCCATCGTGGGCCCGACGCCGCGCACCGTCAGCAGCAGACGGAACAGATCGCGCGTCTCGCGGTCCTCGAAGCCGCACAGCGTGTGCGCGTCTTCCCTGACGACGAGGTGCGTCCAGGCCCTCACGCGGCCCGAGTGCGGGAAACGCGAGGAGAGCGGCACGAACAGGTCGTAGCCGACCCCGCCGACGTCGAGCACGAGGCGCGCCGGGGCGCGGCGGGCCACTTCCCCCTCGATGTAGTCGAACATGCGGCTTCCGCCCCCCCGATGATCCCGGGATCAGGGAATCAGGGAGCCTTGATCTTGAGCTTGAGGTTGAGCACCGCGAGCTTCGTCTTGAGCTCCTGCAGCGAGGTCGTGCCGAAGTTGGGCATCGCCAGGAGCTCGTCCTCGGTGTGCTGGACGATGTCGCCCACCGTCAGGCAGCCCATGGCCTCGACCGTGCGCCGGGCCCGGATCGAGAGCTCGAGCTCGCCCATGGGCTTGTTGAGCACGTCCGTGTTCTCTCCCGTCGAGTAGCGCCTCCGCGCGATCTCGATGCTCTGGACGGCCTCCTCGCGGTTCATCCCGAGGCGCAGGCCCTTGCTGGCCAGGATCTCCTTGATCTCGGCCAGCGAGGTCTCGCCGAAGTTCTTGTAGGAGAGCAGCTCCTGCTCGGTCTGCTTGACCAGGTCGCCCAGCGTCATGATGTTCATCTTGTTGAGGCAGTTGCGGGCGCGCACCGACAGCTCGAAGTCGGTGATCGGGATGCGCAGGATCTGGTTCAGCCGGTCCTCCTTCCGCTCCATGTCCTCGTCGTAGAACATGTGGATCGAGGCGCGGGCGTCCTCGAGGTACAAGCGCAGCCGGCGGTCGGCCGGGTCGTTGCGCAGCGCGATGTCGTAGCACGCGGCGGCGTCGTCGTCGCGCCCGAGATCCTCGTACAGGACTCCCAGGTTCATCAGCGCGTTGCGGTCGATCGGCAGCATCCGCGCCAGGGTCTCGTAGCACTCCAGCGCCAGCTCGTCCTCGCCCGACCGCTCCGCCACCCAGGCCAGGCGGAAGAGGTTCGTGCGGTGCGTGGGGTCGGTCGCGCGCGCGGTGGAGTAGTGCTCGAGCGCGCCCTCCCAGTCGCGCGCGAGCTCGCACGCGCGCCCGGAGAGGTAGCGGCCCTCGGCGCTTCCCGCGAACGAGGCCGGGGCCTGCTCGAGGGCCGCCCCCAGGCGCTCTCTCGCGCCGTCCTCGTCGCGCTGGAGGAGGTCGGCCTCCAGGCGCGCCTCGATCGCGCCGCCGCGAGGACGGGGCTCGTCGGGGTACGCCTTGGCCAGGCGCTCGAAGACCGGCTGGGCTTCCGCCGGGCGGCCGAGCGACATGAGCGCCTTGGCGCGAGTGAAGGCGGCCACGTGGTCGTCGGGGTAGCGCGAGAGCAGCTCGGAGGCCCTCTCGTACTCGCCCGCCATCCACAGCCCCAGGCCCTTGCGGCGACCCTCTTCTCCCTGGTCGGGGAGGGACGAGAGGCGGCGCCGGAACGAGTCGAGGTTGCGGTGGCGCGTGAAGATGCGCGCGCGCTCGGAGACCAGCGTGCCGAAGTTCGGGATCGGGCTTGTCAGGATGTCGAAGCCCGGCTCGGGGATCGAGAGGACGGCGGCGCCGCCCTCGGGGTTCGAAGTGGAATCGGAGGTCATCGGTGGCAGGGTTCCCCGAACGGGACGCGGGCGCGGGGCCGTGGGGCGAGAGCGAAGCTCCCGCTCGAGCACGGTGCGCCTCCGCGCAGGGAAGCGGGGGATGATAGGCGCGCGCGGCCGAGCGCGTCAACCCGCGCTCGGTCCGAACCCCCCGCGGACGAGACGGGCGCGAGGCCGGGCCCTCCCGATCGGCACGCCTCTCGCAAACCGTTCGGCGCGAGGAACTTGCAAGGGAAGACCCGGGCTCGCCTTGGAACCCCCGTGCGCCGGTGGTACGCAGCGCTCGAAAGGATGCCGCTCCCGCCAGCACCCCGATCATGGACTGCATCTTCTGTCAGATCGCCGCGGGGAAGATCCCGGCCGAGCGGATCCTGGAGGACGATCTCGTGTTCGCGATCCGCGACATCCGGCCGCAGGCGCCGACGCACGTCCTGGTGATGCCGCGCGCGCACGTCGCTTCGCTCGCGGAGACCATCGATGAGCGCCTGGCGGGGCGCCTGCTCCGGGTCGCGGCGGAGGTGGCGCGTCGGGAGAAGCTCGAGAAGGGCTGGCGGTTGATCGCCAACACCGGCGCGCACGGCGGGCAGGAAGTGCAGCACCTGCACCTGCACGTGATCGGAGGCCGGCCGCTGGGGCGGATGCTGCCGCCGGGCTGACCCGGTCGGGCCAGGAGTCGTTGGAGCGCGAATACGGCGCGCAGAGGGAAGGGACCCGTTGGACAAGTTCGTCGTCGAGGGCGGCCGCCCGCTCGAGGGATCGGTCGCGGTGTGCGGATCCAAGAACGCCGTGCTGCCGGTCATGGCCGCCGCGTTGCTCTCCGACCAGCCCCTGCGCATCCGCAACGCGCCGCTGCTCGCGGACGTCGACACGATGATCCAGGTTCTGCGCGAGCTCGAATGCCAGGCCGAGCGCAACGCCGACGGCAGCGTCGAGGTGCGCGCGCTCGAGAAGCCCAATCCCCACGCCGACTGGGAGCACGTGCGCCGGATGAGGGGCTCGGTCACCGTGCTCGGTCCGCTGCTCGCGCGGGCGGGCCGGGCGGAGGTCTCGCTGCCGGGCGGCTGCGTGATCGGGGTGCGGCCGATCGACGTGCACTTGAAGGGCCTCGTGGCGCTCGGCGCGCGCGTCAAGATCGAGCGCGGATACGTGATCGCCGAGGCGCCGCGCGGAGGCCTGCGCGGCGCTTCGCTCTACCTCGGCACGTCCTTCGGCTCCTCGGTGACCGGCACCGAGAACGTAATGATGGCGGCCGCGCTCGCCAAGGGCAGGACGGTGATCGACAACGCCGCGTGCGAGCCCGAGGTGGTCGACCTGGGACAGTGCCTGGAGGTCATGGGCGCGAAGATCAAGGGCCTGGGCTCGCCGCGCATCGAGATCGAGGGCGTGAGCCACCTGTCCGGAGCGACGTGGTCGGTGATCCCCGATCGCATCGAGGCGGGAACGTACGCGATCGCCGGCGCGATGTGCGGGGGGAGGGTCCGCGTGCAAGGTTGCCGTCCCGACCACCTCTCCGCGTTGCTCGACCGCATGCAGACGGCGCGGATCCCGTTCGAGGTCGGGGAGGACTGGATCGAGACCCAGCCCTACCATCCGCGCGATCCGGTGCACCGGCCGCTGTCGACGGACGTCACGACGCTGCCGTATCCGGGATTCCCGACGGATCTCCAGGCGCAGTGGATGGCGCTGATGATGCTCGCCGACGGGATCAGCGTGATCACGGAGACGATCTACCCCGACCGGTACATGCACATCGCCGAGCTCGCGCGCCTGGGCGCGCAGGTGCGGCGGCAGGGCACGAGCGCGGTGGTGCAGGGGACGCCCAAGCTTTCGGGCGCTCCGGTGACGGCGAGCGATCTGCGCGCGTCGGCCGCGCTCGTGCTCGGCGGGCTCGTCGCGCAGGGGGAGACCGAGATCCACCGCGTGTACCACATCGATCGCGGCTACGAGCGGATCGAGGAGCGCCTGGCCGGCCTGGGCGCGGTGATCCGCCGCGAGGACGACCGCGAGGAGAGCGCGGTGGGTTCGATGATGGCGGGCATGGCATAGCCACTCGGCGCGCGAGCGGGCCGAGATGGTCGCGGACGATCCGCCGCTGCTATAACGGTCGTTCCACCGAGCCGGCCGCCCATGTTCGAGACCCTCACCCAGCGCCTCACCCAGTCCTTCGCCTTCCTCCGCGGGCAGCGCGAGCTGACCGAAGCGAACCTCGAGGAGGGTCTGCGGCAGGTTCGGCAGGCGCTGCTCGAGGCGGACGTCCACTACCAGGTCGCCAAGGACCTCACTGAGCGCGTCCGCCAACGCATCGTCGGCGAGAAGCGCATCGCGGGCGTCGATGCGACGGCGCAGTTCGTCCACGCCTTCCATCAGGAGCTCGTCCAGCTCCTCGGACCCCAGGACGCGCGCATCGAGTTCGCGAAGAACGGGCCCACGGTCGTCCTTCTCGCCGGCCTCCAGGGCTCGGGCAAGACGACGACGTGCGCCAAGCTCGCCAAGCACTTCCGCGAGAAGCACGGCAAGCGCCCGCTCCTGGTCGCGGCCGACGTCAAGCGCCCGGCCGCGGTCGAGCAGCTGCGCGTCCTCGGCGCCCAGATCGGCGTCCCGGTCTACTGGAAGGCGGGGCAGCGCCCCCCCGACCTGTGCCTCCAGGGCGTCGCGCACGCGCGCGTCGCCGGCGCCGACTTCGTCCTGCTCGACACCGCCGGCCGCCTGCACGTCGACGAGGAGATGATGCAGGAGGTCGTCGAGATCGCCTCCGCCGTCCGGCCGACGGACACGGTCCTCGTCGTCGACGCGATGACCGGCCAGGACGCGGTCAACTCGGCCAAGGCCTTCCACGAGCGGCTGGCCCTCACCGGAGTGATCCTGACCAAGCTCGACGGCGACGCGCGCGGCGGCGCCGCGGTCAGCCTCCAGGCGGTCACCGGAGCGCCGATCCTCTTCGCCGGCGTCGGCGAGAAGATCGACGACCTCGACGCCTTCCAGCCCGAGCGCATGGCCGGCCGCATCCTGGGCATGGGCGACGTCGTCGGCCTGGTCGAACGCGCGCAGGCGTCGATCTCGGAGACGGAAGCGCAGGCCTCCTTCGAGAAGATGGTCCTCGGCAGCTTCACGCTCGAGGACATGCTCGCACAGCTGCGCATGGTCCGGCGCCTGGGTCCGATGAAGAAGGTCCTCGGCATGATGCCCGGCCTGTCGCAGCTCGGAGACCTCGACGTCGACGACAAGCAGATGAACCGGCTCGAGGCCCTCTTCACCTCGATGACGCCGCGCGAGCGCATCCAGCCCGACCTGCTCGACATGAGCCGCCGCCGGCGGATCGCGCGCGGCTCGGGCCAGGAGCTCGGCGCGGTCAACGAGCTGCTCAAGCGCTACAAGGAGATGAAGCTGGTCATGCGCCAGATGAGCAAGCTCGGTCTGGGAGCGAAGCTCGGCGCCAGGGAGAAGCGCGCCTCGCTGGCGGCGATGTCCCAGAGCGGGGAGCTCGCCGGCGCCGCAGCCGAGGCAGCGCCGGGTGCGCGGGCGGGGGGGTTCCCGGGCCTGCCGGGCGGTCTGGGCGGTTCGGGACTCGATCGGGCCGGAGGCCTGGCGGGCTTCTTCGGCGGATCCGGTTCCCCGCGCCCGATGGGCTCCTCGGCCACGCGCCAGAGCGGCAGCAAGCGCAAGGACAAGAAGAAGCGCAAGAAAAGGCGCTAGCCGGCGCTGGACAGCCGGCCCGCGATCGTGTTTCCTGTTCGCCCCCCGCGATCCAGCGCCCCCCCGATTCGCCGCTCACGTCCACCCCCTCCGCCCCATTCCACGCCCCGATCCATGGCCGTCGTCCTCCGCCTGCGCCGCACGGGCCGCAAGAACCTGCCCTGCTTCCGCATCATCGCCACCGACTCGCGCTTTCCCCGAGACGGACGGCAGCTCGAGACCCTGGGCCTGTACGACCCCCTGCGCAAGGACCCGGCGACCCAGGTCCAGCTCGATGTCGAGCGCGCGAAGCACTGGCTCTCCGTCGGCGCCAAGCCCAGCGACATCGTGGCCTCGATCCTGCGCAAGCGCGGGATCACGGCGCGAGTCCCCAAGCGACGCGTCCGCGCAAGCCGCAGCGCACCGACGAAGGCGCGAGCGCGCCGCGACGCGACCCGCGCCGCACGGGCCACGTCCAAGGCGGCGCGCCTGTTCGAGAGCCGCAAGCGCCGGCGGGCGGCCAAGAAGGCCGTCGCCGCCGCGGGCGCCGAGAAGAAGGCCGAGTAGGCGCGCGTGCGGGCGCGCGCTCGAGCGCGGTCGGCTGCGGGATGCGCCGGTCCTCCGACCGCCGAACCCGTCCGAGCGCCGAGCCAACACGAGACCCCGTGACCAGGAAGTCCGAGACCGCCGCGCGCCTTCTGCAGAAGGTCCAGCCGCGCTGGCACCTTCCCAAGCCGCTGAAGGACGCCAGCCTCCTCGAGCAGGGGATGCTCGCCGTCCTGGTCCGTCACATGCCGCAGGAGAAGGCCGAGGCGGCGATCCCGGCGCTCAAGGAGGCCTACGCCGACTGGAACGAGATGCGCGTGGCCCAGGCCCAGGAGATCGCCGGCCTGATGCTCAAGAAGGGCCGCATCGCGAGCCGCGACGTGATCAAGAGCGCGCTGCCCGCGGCGTGCGACGCACGCGAGTACCTGCAGGAGGTCTTCCAGCGCGTGCACGGGCTCGACCTCGAAATCCTGCGCGAGGATCCCGCCCTCGGCGGCAAGATGCTCCAGCAGCTCCCCAAGCTGGGTCTCGCGGCCGGCAGCCAGCTGATGTGGCTCGCCAGCGGCGGTCAGCTCCCCGTGCACGGGGCGCTCGTACGGGTGCTCGACCGCCTGGGGCTCGTCTCGCGCGCAGGCTCGGTCAAGAAGTCCGGCGAGGCGATCGTGCCCCTGGTCGAGCCGGGCCGGGAGCTCGAGTTCGCCGCGCGCTTCAGCGAGGTCGCCGATCGCTGGTGCGACGCGCGCAAGCCGACGTGCCAGGAGTGCGTGCTCGTCGAGGACTGCCCCTACGGCAGGAAGGTCGCGCACGACTGGAAGGTCCAGCAGGCGCGTCTGGCTGCGCAGCGCGCGCGCGAGGGTGCGCGGCGGATCGCGCTGGAGAGGAAGGAGGCTGTGCGCCGGGCTCGCGAGGAGGCGCGCGCGGCCAAGAAGGCCGAGGTCGAGACGCGCCGCCTGGAACGCGAGCGGAAGAGGCAGGAGCGCCTGGAGGAGAAGAAGCGCGCCGAGGAGGAAGGCAAGAAGCGGAAGCTGCTGGCCGAGAAGAAGCGCCAGGTCGAGGAGAAGGCCCGGGCCGCGCGCATCGCCAAGGCCAAGGCCGCGGCCGAGAAGAAGGCCAAGGCGAAGAAGGCCTCGAAGTCCAGGCGCTGAGGTCGCGGGCGCATGGAGCGACCCCGACCCCCGCGAATCGTCCTGGCGTCGGCCTCGCCTCGCCGGCGCGAGCTGCTCTCCGCCGCGGGGCTGACGATCGAGGTCCGCGCCAGCGCGATCGAGGAGGATCTGCCGGAAGGGATCGCTCCGGAGGCGGGCGCCGTCCTGCTCGCCGAGAGGAAGGCGCGCGCGGCCGCGCATCCGCTCGCGGGGAGCGACGTGTTCGTGATCGCCGCGGACACGATCGTCGCGATGCAGGGCACGGGCGGATCCAAGCTGCTCGGCAAGCCCGCGGACGCGGAGGAGGCGCGGGGGATGCTGCGGCTGCTCTCGGGCTCGCGCCACCGCGTGGTCACGGGCGTTTCTGCGGTGCGCGCGCGGGACGGGGCGGCCCTCTCGGGCTTCGAGCGCACCTGGGTGACGATGCGCCCGATCACGCCGGAGGAGATCGAGGCCTACGTCCTCTCGCGGGAATGGGAAGGCAAGGCCGGAGGGTATGCGATCCAGGAGAGCGCGGACCGGTTCGTGACCCGGCTGGAGGAAGGCGGCTTCGACAACGTGGTCGGGCTGCCGGTCGGCCTGGCGCTGGATCTCCTGGCGCGCCTCGGGGCCGAGGTGCCGGAGCGGAAGTAGGCCGGCGCTTGCCTCCTCGCTGCCGCGCGGCTACCTTCTTCCGCCCTCCCGATCCGAGATCGCCCGCGGCGAGAGGGCCAGAACCCATGAAGGCCGACATCCACCCCAAGTACTTCGACTGCACGGTCAAGTGCGGCTGCGGCAACATCTTCCAGACGCGCGCGACGGTGAAGGATCTGCACATCGAGATCTGCAGCGTCTGCCACCCGTTCTACTCGGGCAAGCAGAAGTTCGTCGACGCCGCCGGGCGCGTGGACCGCTACGTCAAGAAGTACGGAACGGCGACCGCGGCCACGAAGAAGTAGCCGACCCTGGCCGCGACGACTCGTCATCGAGTCGAGCCGCGACACTCCCCGCACCCGGCCCTCGCCCGCATCCGTGACCGGTCGTCGCGGCACCGCATGCAATTCGCATCCGCGCTCGTCCAGAAGCTCAAGAGCCAGGCGGAGCGCTTCGAGGAGCTGACCCGGCTCATCTCGACGCCCGAGGTCGCCGTCGACGGCCGGCGCCTGCCCGTCCTGCTCCAGGAGCGCGGCCGACTGCAGGCCGCAGCCGGCCTGGCCGGGCGCCTCGACCACCTGATCGCGCGCCGGACCGAAGCCGAGCGGATCCTCGCCGAACCTGCGCCCGACCCCGACCTGGCCGGACTCGCCCGCGAGGACCTGGCCGCGATCGAGCCGCTCGAGAGCGCGCTCGACCGCGAGATCAAGGAGGTCCTGATCGCCGAGCCCGAGGACGTGCGCCGCAAGGTGATCATCGAGATCCGCGCCGGCACGGGCGGGGACGAGGCCACGCTCTTCGCGCGCGACCTCTACGACATCTATCGCCGCTACTGCGAATCGAAGCGCTGGAAGGTCGAGGACCTCGACGTCGCCACCTCCGAGATCGGCGGCTTCAAGGAGGTCGTCTTCGCGGTCGAGGGCGAGGGCGCGTGGAAGCGCCTGCAGCTCGAGTCCGGCGGCCACCGCGTGCAACGCGTGCCCAAGACGGAGGCGCAGGGGCGGATCCACACCTCGGCGGCGACGGTCGCCGTGCTGCCCGAGGCCGAGGAGGTCGACGTCCAGATCCGGCCCGACGACCTGCGGATCGACACGATGCGCGCCGGAGGCGCAGGCGGCCAGCACGTGAACAAGACCGAGTCGGCCGTGCGCATCACGCACCTGCCCTCGGGACTCGTCGTCGTGTGCCAGGACGAGCGCAGTCAGGGGAAGAACAAGGCGCGCGCGATGCGCCTGCTCCTGACGCGCCTGTACGACGCCGAGCGCCAGCGCCTGCACGCCGAGCGCGCGGCCGAGCGCAAGAGCAAGGTCGGCTCGGGAGACCGGAACGAGCGGATCCGGACCTACAACTGGCCGCAGAACCGGGTGACCGACCACCGCCTGAACGAGAACTACTCGCTCGAGCACGTGCTGTCGGGCAAGCTCGACCCGATGTTCGACGCCCTGGAGGCGCTCGACCGCGAGGAGCGGATCCAGAGCCTGTGAGCACGCCGGCGGTGCCCCGCGACGCCGGCGAGATGGTGCGCATGGCGCGCGAGTTCCTCGAGCGCAAGGGCGTCGAGGCGGCGCGACTGGAGTCCGAGCTGCTCGTCGCGCACGCGCTCGGGCTCGATCGCCTGCACCTCTTCCTCCAGCTCGAGCGGCCGGTCAGCGGGGGGGAGATCGACGCCGCGCGCGACTTGCTCGTGCGCCGCGGCCGGCGCGAGCCCACGGCCTACATCGTCGGGCGCCGCGAGTTCTACGGGCGGCCGTTCCAGGTCGGGCCGGGCGTGCTGATCCCGCGGCCGGAGACCGAGATCCTCGTCGACCGCGCGCGGGAGATCGCGCTCCCGCGCGGCGGAGCTCCGCTGCGCATCGCCGACCTCGGCACGGGCAGCGGCTGCATCGCGGTGACCCTGGCGCTCGAGATCGCGGGCGCGCGCGTCCTCGCGGTCGACGTGTCGGGCGCGGCGGTACTGTGCGCGCTCGAGAACGCGCGGGTGCTCGGCGCAGACGTCGAAGTCGTCGAGGGTGACGGTCTCGAGACGCTCGAGCGGGCCGCGCAGGCGGGCGGGCCCTTCGATCTCGTCGTCTGCAACCCGCCCTACGTGGCGCCGGAAGAGAGGGACGCTCTCGCCCCGGAGGTCGCCGAGTACGAGCCGGCCGGAGCCCTCTTCGCTCCCGCGGGCGACCCCGACTTCTGGGTGCGGTCCCTGCTCCAGCGGGCGAGGACGTGGCTTGCGTCCGGCGGTGCGCTGCTGGTCGAGCTGGGTCTCGGGCAGGCGCCGCGCGCTCTCCCGATCGCGCGGCAGCAAGGCTGGGAGACGCACCTGCACCGCGATCTGTCCGGCATCGAGCGCGTGCTCGAGGCCGTGTAGATCGAAACCCGGTTCCGTCCTACACGCCGAGCAGCATCCGCGGCGCGCGGCGGTTCTCGACCCTCTCGCCCAGGCCGAGCGGGAACGACGTGGAAACCGAGAGGGGATCCACGTAGGTCCCGAACATCCGGTCCCACACCGGGAAGATCGGCGCGAGGTTCATCCCCCGGGGTTCGATCGCAGAGTGGTGGATGCGGTGATAGGGAGGCGTCACGAACCAGCGACGCAGAGGGCCGAGGGTGACCCTCAGGTTGGTGTGCTCCCAGAACTGAACGAACAGCCCGATCGCGTAGGCGGCTCCGGTCTGCAGCGGGCTCAGGCGGAAGACCAGCATCGGCACCGCGGCCTGGGGGATGTTGTAGAGGAGCGAGTGCAGGAAGCTCGTGCGGAAACCCGAGAACCAGTACAGCTGCTCGACCGTGTGGTGCCAGGCGTGCGTGCGCCAGAGGATCTCGAAGCGGTGCTGCGAGCGGTGGATCCAGTAGAGCAGGAAGTCGACGACCACGAGCGCGAGCGCGATCCGTGCCGCGCCGGGCAGCGCCTGCAGCGCGGAGAGTGGCCCGCTGGCGAGCTCGGGGCCGGCCGTCCCGAGAGTCCCCGTGACGGCGCGCGTCGCGATGCGATTCATGGCCACGGCCAGGGCGAAGGAGAGGACGTCGGTCCGCAGGTGAGCGCGGCGGTCGACCCTCCGGGCTGGCCAGAAGCGCTCCGAGGTCTCGAAGAGGAGGACCAGAGCCAGGAATGCGGCGACCTCGCAGTCTTGAGGATCCGCGAGAACAGGGGCCATGTTCGTGTACACCTCCGCGCGCCGGTCCGGCGCAGGGGGTCAGGAACGTACCGGGTACCGCATCACGGCGCTACGAACTCCTCGATCGCCCTCCGGTCGGCCTCGGCCATCTCGTGCAGGAACACGGCCACCTCGTAGTGCTCGACGGCCTTGGCGATCTTCTCGCAGCGCACGACCGCGCCGTGGCCGCCGACGCGCCGCAGGCCGCCCTTGATCGGCAGGCTGACCGACAGCTCGAGGACGGTCATCAGCGGGATCGGGCGGTCGAGGAAGAAGCACACGCCCGCGCGGCTGATGTCGCGAAGGCGCGCCTCGCTCCTGCCCCCGGCGAGGTTGACGGTCACCGCCAGGTCGGCGTCGGCGCGCGTCCAGCGGCGCCGCTCGCTGGCGGGCCGATCAGGCTGCGCGCTCGGAGGGGTGGAGGGTCTCTTCGGCATGGGGGATCACCTGTCGAGAGTACCGGACTGGGCCCATTCCTCGATCGCGGCGATGGGCTTGGCGCAGGGCTCGGGAATGCACCGCCAGGGTACTACAGGAATCCGGGGGCGCGCGCCAGCGGCTCCTCGCGATTCCAAGCCGCCTCCGCCGGGGCTAGACTCGGGACTCGAGAACGGCCAGGGCTCCGAGGAGGACGATCATGGCGAGCTACAACCGAGTGATCCTGATGGGGAACCTGACGCGGGACCCCGAGCTGCGCTACACGGCCAGCAACATGGCGATCTGCAAGTTCGGGCTGGCGGTCAACCGGCGCTTCAAGGACGGGGCGTCGGGCGAGTGGAAGGAGGAGCCGACGTTCGTCGACGTGACGATCTTCGGCGCGCGCGCCGAACCGTTCGCGCGCTACCACAGCAAGGGCAAGCAGGCCTTCGTCGAGGGTTCGCTGCGCCTAGACACGTGGGACGACAAGAACGGCGGGGGCAAGCGCAGCAAGCTGTACGTGGTCGCCGACAACTGGGAGTTCGTGGGCGCAGGTCGCGGGGAGCAGGGTGGCGCGGGCGGCGCAGCGTCCGGCGCGGGAGCGAGCGCCGCAGCGGGTGCGACGCCGGGGGCCGAGCCGGGCGCGCCCGAGCGCGAGCCCGAGCTCCAGCAGGTCGACGACACGCCCTTCTGACGACATGAAGCTGACCCTGCGGCTCTTCGCCCTGCTGCGGGAGCGCGCGGGACGCAGCGAGATCGCGCTCGAGGACCTCCCCGAAGGGCTCGACGTCGCAGGGCTCAAGCGCGAGATCGAGCGGCGGCACCCGGCGCTGGGGAGCTTGGCCCACGTGCGCGGCGCGGTCGGGACGGAGTACGTTCCGGAGGCGCGCAAGATCGTGGACGGGGAGACGCTCTCCCTCCTGCCGCCGGTGTCGGGTGGCTCGGGGAGGCCGGAGGGTGGCGAAGGGCTCGCGCAAGGCGTGTTCGAGCTGCTCGCCGGCCCGATCGATCCGGCGCGGTGCCTGGAGCGCGTACGCCATCCCTCCTGCGGCGCGATCGCGACCTTCATCGGGACGACGCGCGAAGAGAACCGGGGGAAGCCCGTCGTGCGCCTGGAGTACGAGGCTTTCGAGGAGATGACCGGTGCGGAGATGGCGCGCATCTTCGCGCGCTGCCGCGAGAAGATCGCAACGGCGCCCGGGCGGGAGGTCCGCATGCTCGTGCAGCACCGCGTCGGCGTCGTCGAGGTCGGCGAGCCGTCGGTCGCGATCGCGGTCGCGAGCCCGCACCGCGACGCGGCCTTCGCGGCCTGCCGGTTCCTGATCGACGAGCTGAAGCGCTCGATGCCGATCTGGAAGAAGGAGGTCTACCCGGGCGGCGAGCAGTGGGTGGGCGAGCGGTCGTGAGCGCGGCCGAGCGCGAGACTGCGGGTTCGCCATGACCGGCCCGGAGACGATCCGGCTGCGCGCCAAGAAGGCGAAGAGCCCCGCCCACGAGGACACCGTGGCGATCGAGCGGGGCTCCTTCGTGCGGGTCCTGCGCGCGTGGCGGCACGGCATCCTGCCGCACGAGCTCGTGCACGCCGCCGTCGAGGAGACGTTCGGGTGGCGGGGATTCGTGAGGCTCGTCGCCGAGGGGCTCGATCCGGAGAAGATCGGCGCGCGGGGAGCCGAGGCCGAGACGCTGCAGGCCGAGGCGCTGACGAACGCCTATCAGTCGGAGCTGTGGGGCCTCACGCCGGCCAGCGACGAGAGCCTGCGCGCCCTCGTCGCGCACGAGCTCGAGCGGCACGGGATCGCCGTTCCGGAGATGACCGAGGAGCGCATCGGATGCTGCCGCCGGCGGCTGTCCGATCTCTCCGCGCGCTGGGAGGGCACGGCGCCCGGCGAGGTGCTCGAGATCCGACTCGCAGCTCGGGGCGGGGTTTGAGGAATGAACCGGGTTCCGTACGCTACCCCGTCCCCGCATGCCTTCGCCGCCGCAGTACTCGCTGAACGCCCGCGACGTCGAGCGCGACGAGCTGCCGGTCGACGTCGTGCTCGTCGGCGCCGGGCCGGCCAACCTGGCCTGCGCGATCCACCTCCAGCGGCTGCTCGAGGCGCGCGGCCTCACCGACAAGACCATCCTCGTGCTCGAGAAGGGCGCCGAGGTCGGCGACCACACGCTCTCGGGCGCGGTGATGAATCCGCGCGGCATGGCGGAGCTCTTCCCGGATTGGCGCGAGCGCGGCTGTCCCGTGGAGGCCGACGTCACCTGGGAGGGGCTCGAGGTCATGCTCCCCAAGGGGCGTCACCGCCGTCTCGCCGGCGCGCTCGTCCCGCCGCAGCTCCGGAACCGCGGCAAGGTCATCGTCTCGCTGTACCGGGTCGTGCGCTGGATGAAGGAGCAAGCCGAGGCCGCGGGCGTCCAGGTCTACCCCGGCTTCGCGGCGGCCGAGATCCTGTTCGAGACGAAGGACGGCGTCGAGCGCGTCGCCGGCGTCGTCACGCGCGACTCCGGCATCGACAGGCACGGCGTGCGCAAGGGCAACTACCAGCCCGGCATGGTCGTCCGCGCGAACGTCACGGTGTTCGGGGAAGGCCCGCGCGGGCACCTCGCCAAGCACCTGATCGCGCGCCACGAGCTCGACCGCGGCAAGAACCCGCAGACCTACGGCACGGGCATCAAGGAGATCTGGGAGATCCCGCCCGAGCGAGGGCAGAAGTGGCTCGGCGGCGTCGTGCACACGATGGGCTTCCCTCTCGGGACCGATGGCTACGGCGGCGGATGGATCTACGGGATCCCGGGGAGCCGGCTCTCGATGGGCTACGTCGTGGGTCTCGACCACCACGACGCGAGGCTCGATCCGCACGCTCTGTTCGTCCAGTGGAAGCAGCACCCGGCGATCGCATCGATCCTCGCGGGAGGCAAGGTCCTGCGCTACGGAGCCAAGACCGTCCCCGAGGGCGGCTACTTCGCGATGCCGAGGCTCTACGGCGACGGGTACGTGCTCGTCGGCGACACCGCGGGCTTCCTCAACGCCTCCGCGCTCAAGGGCGTGCACCTCGCGATCAAGTCGGGCCTCCTCGCGGCCGAGGCGATCGCCGAGGCGATCGCGGCCAGGGACACTTCCGCCGCGAAGCTCGCGCGCTACGAGGAGCTCTTCGAGGCTTCCTGGGCGCGCGAGGAGCTGTGGCGCGTGCGCAACTGGCGCCAGGCCTTCGACCAGGGCCTCTTCGCCGGAATGCTCGACGCCGGAGTGCAGATGCTCACGGGCGGGCGCGGTCTCGTGAAGCGCCGCAAGGGCCACGCCGACCACACCACGATGAGGCCGGCCGTGGAGTCGCGGATGGCGAAGCCCGCCTTCGACGGCGCGCTCGCGATGGACAAGCTCACCGACGTCTACCACTCCGGAACCGTCCACGACGAGGACCAGCGCCCGCACCTGCTCGTGCTCGACACGAAGATCTGCGTCGAGCGCTGCACGGCCGAGTTCGGGAACCCCTGCCAGCACTTCTGCCCGGCGGCGGTGTACGAATGGCCTGCGGAGGGGAAGCCGAGCGGCCCCACGGTCAACTTCAGCAACTGCGTGCACTGCAAGACCTGCGACATCGCCGATCCCTACGGGATCATCGAGTGGGTCGTGCCCGAGGGCGGCGGAGGACCGAAATACGTCGACATGTAGGCGCCGGTCTCCTCGCGCCGATACCCGGAGGACCTCGTTCCCCGACACCCAGCCAGCCCTGCGATCATGAAGCTCACCTACAAGAAACCCTCCGCGCGCCTGTCCGAGACCGGCGTGCTGGCCCTCTTCGCCCGCGAGGGCGAGAAGCCCGCGCTTCCCAAGGGGGTCGCGCTTCCGCCTCGCGCGCTCGACGAATACAAAGGCGAGCTGCGCGAGGCGCGCCTGATCGACGCGCTGTCCGGCCCCGCGCGTCGCGTCTTCGTCATCGGACTGGGCAAGAGCGGGGAGGTCGACGCCGAGAAGCTGCGACGCGCATCCGCGATCGCGGTGCAGCGCGCCGAGGCCGCGGGCGCGCCCAGCGCGACGCTGCTCGTCGACAAGGAGACCCAGCGAGCGCTGGGCGGGGAGCGCACGGGGATCGCGGTCGCCGAGGGCGCGATCCTGGGCGCCTACCGGTTCGAGGAGGGGAAGAGCAAGCCCAAGCCGGAGAAGCTCGCGACCGTGCTCGTCACGGGTCCGGGCGCGGGGCTGCGCGCGGGCGTGAGGAAGGGAGAGATCCTGGCCGAGGCGAGCTGCTTCGTGCGCGACCTGCAGAACCGGCCCGCCAACCGGCTGACGCCGCGCGACCTCGCGGCGGCCGCGCAGGGCCTCGCGAAGGGCCGGCGGATCGAGTGCAAGATCCTGACCGAGAAGTCGATGGAGACGCTCGGCATGGGCCTGCTCCTCGGCGTCGCGCAGGGCTCGCGCCAGCTGCCGCGCCTCGTTCATCTGATCTACAGGCCGCGCGGGCGTTCGCGGGGCCGGATCGCGCTGGTGGGCAAGGGGCTGACGTTCGACTCGGGCGGGATCAGCATCAAGCCCTCGTCCAAGATGGACGAGATGCGCTTCGACATGTCGGGCGCGGCCGCGGTGATGGGGGTGTTCCACGCGCTGCGGAGCATCGACGTGCCCTGGGAGGTGCACGGCATCGCGCCCTGCACCGAGAACATGCCCGGCGGCGCGGCGACGAAGCCGGGCGACATCCACAAGGCGATGAACGGCACGACGGTCGAGGTGATGAACACGGACGCCGAGGGGCGGCTGGTGCTCGCGGACGCGCTGTGCTACGCGGTCGCGAAGGTGAAGCCGGAGACGATCATCGACCTGGCGACGCTGACCGGCGCGGTCGTCACGGCGCTGGGGCACGAGGTGTCGGGGTTCTTCGCCACGAGCGACAAGCTGCGCGACAAGCTGATCGCCGCCGGGGAGGAGACCGGGGAGCGGTTGTGGCCGCTGCCGCTGCTCGACTACCACAAGGAGCAGATGAAGGGCGCGTACGCGGATCTCAAGAACATCAGCCCGCCCGACATGGGAGCTGGATCGAGCGCGGGCGCCGCGTTCCTGGCGCCGTTCGTGGGCGAGACGGAGTGGGCGCACCTCGACATCGCGGGCACGGCGTGGGGCGGGGCGCAGCGCGACTGGGTCGGAGGGCCGATGGGATCGGGCGTGGGCGCGCGGCTGCTGGTGCGGTGGCTGGAGATCTGGCGCTAGAGCGTGGAGGGGAAGCCGGGACTCGAACCCGGACGCCTTGCGGCTTCGGATTTTAAGTCCGATGCGTCTTCCGATTCCGCCACTTCCCCGCGTCGTCGGATCCGTCCGCGCGACACTGTAGCGGGGCCGCGCTCACTGCGCGCTCGCCTTGACCCCTCGCAAGTGCCGGGTATCCTGCTCCGCCTCTTTCGGCGGCGTAGCCAAGTGGCTAAGGCGACGGATTGCAAATCCGTTATTCCCCGGTTCAAGTCCGGGCGCCGCCTCCAGCTCTCCAGGCCAGCAAGCACAAGGGTTTGCGAGCGAGGCACAAGGAGGGGACCTGTCGGACCCGGGTGACCGTCTTGGCGTTCTGCTTGGCGCTTCAGAGCAAGGATCGGAACCCGAGGATCCCGACTTCGCGCTCAAGGTTCGCTCGTGGCCGACCCTGCCCGACGCCCTCAAGGCCGGCATCATCGCGATGATCCGAGCAGCGGGCCGCGGGGCATGACCTGGGGCTGACCGTTCAGCCATGACGCAGCCATTTGCTGCTGCGCCGACCGGCGCGCACGAGGCCCTCGAAGGGTTGACGAAGGAGATCCCGGCAGCCCCGGTTGGGACCCGCAGGCGCGGCAGATGGATCGCCCCCCACCCCGGATTGAACGGCCTGTTCCTTCCGTGCTGCTGAGGAGGCGGCTCGGGCACGGTCGAGCCGAATGAAAACCTACCTCACCCGGCTGTTGTACGCCTCGTGGCTCCCGATCCAGTACCAGATGAAGATGCGCACGTCACCCTCGACGACTACGCGGGCGAGCGCCCTGTACTTGTTTCCGATCTCGACGCGCCACACCTGTTCGCGTAGGCGCTTGTCAGGCACCCACTTTCCACTGAGGGCAGGATGGTTCGGATTGGCGCAGAAAAAGTTCCGGAACCGAACCTCGGCCAGCTCGCGGACGTCTTCCGGAAGTTCCGCCAGGAGAGTCTTGTAGCTCGAAGCTCTCCAGCTCCGGACTGCAGCAAGCTTCGGTTCTATCTTGGCCTTTCCTCGCCACGGCCCGCGCGATAATCTGCAAGGGCGTTCTCAGCCAGCTCGCGCATGCCGTCCGGCATCTCCTCCGCCTGATCCATCGACTCGATCGAAAGCATGATGGAGTAGCACCTGCGCGCGTCCGCTTCGCGCTTGATGCCGAGGCTTCGACACGGGTCCGCGTCCAGAAATCCGACAAGCCTGGAGAAGAGGCTGAACCAAAGCTTGCGCAGAACCTTGATGCCGGCATGGGTCGGCTCGTCGTAGGACTCGGGCTTGTAGGACCATGCCTTCTCGACCTCGGCGGCCCACATCCCAAAGTCCTGGTACCCCTCCAAGCAGAGCTTGGTCGCATCGTTTCCGGCCGCCTCAAGGGCGTCCAAACGGCGCGAGGCGAGCAAGGCTTCCTCGACCGTGAGCTGCTTCTCGCACCATGCGGCACGCTCCTCGTGCCTCTGGCGGTCAGCGGCAAGGGTGGACATGATTCCGTTCCTCTGCATGGCTCATCTATCGGCCATGCCCGTTCTCCTGCCAGAGAGTATCCCTGCGTGGCCCGCCCGCAGCAAGCGATGGCGTGGGACCGGGGGCGCGGTCAACCCCAGGAGCCCCGTCGTGCGGCCGTTTTCCCCACCATACGAACCCTGGGAGAAAAGCTGCCGCGACCGGCCCTGTCGGCTGCGGTAGAGCCACTCCCGAAACCTTCCAGGGCGAATCGCCCCCCGCGACGCGATCCGTCAAACTCATGGAGACGATGCTGCGGGGGCTAGCTGACCACCTCTCGGAGCGAGGCCGGACTGAAACCCGATGGCCGAGCGGTCCGGTGACGAGGGGGGTGCCGGGGCGAACTGAACGTCCTGGCTTGTTCCTCGTTCACGCAGACTCATCCTTCCGCCCTCTACACCAAACTCGGGGTCGAAGGCTGTCTCACGCACGTTGGCACAGAGGGAATCCAGTAGGCTCGCAAGCTACTCTGAAGCCCACTCCAACACCGCGTGAGGACTTGACGCCGCGATTGAGGATCCGTGATTCCCCGGTTCAAGTGCGGGCGCCGCTTCCACGGCCGAGTCGCACGCCCTCCGTCGATCCATGAGTACCAAGACCACTGCCCGCGACCTTGCGCTCCCGCTCGCCGTGGCAGCGATCGGTGCTCTCGGTGCCTTGCCCGGTACTCGCTCGGGTGCGGACCCGGTGGCACTGCTCGCTTGGCTCGCTCTGTGGTCCGTGCCGGCCGGATTCGTGTGCGGAGCCTCGGGCGTTGCGCTCTGGCCTCTGGCGCCCTTGCCTCCTGCCACTTGGATGGGGCTCGCCGCGATCGTGGACGGCCTCTCGCCGCGCGATCTGCCCTCGCCCGTCTGGGCCGCGCTGGCTTGGAGCGGCCTGTTCGCCGCCGGATTCGGCGCCGGCCGGATCTCGCCGGGACGGGTCTTCTCAGGAGCTGGAGCTCTTCTCCTCGCCGCCGCCTTGCTCTGCGCCCTGCCGATCGCCCCGGGCCTCCTCGGGTCGCCCCTCCCTCCCGCCGTCTCCGCGCGCCTGCTCGATCTCTCTCCCGCCACCCTCCTCGCCGAATGCGCCGGCCTGGACTGGATGCGCCACCCCGCCGTCTACGCTCCCGCCGGCACCGCCGACATCGATCCTGCGCTCCGCGTCGCCTACCACGGCGCGCTTGCAGGCCCGCTCGTCTTTGTGGTTGGATGCGCGCTCGCCGCGGCGGGAGAATGGATCGCTCGCGCCCGATCCAAGGCCTCACCCACACAACGATGGCCCTCCACAAGTACTTCTGCACCTTCCCCCAGGACCTGATCTCCGAGCCGATCATCTCCCACACGCTCGGTGCGAAGTTCGGTGTCGTCCCCAACATCCGCGCCGCGAGCATCACCGACACGATGGCCCTCGTGGCGGTCGAGATCGAAGGCGACGAGCCGTCGATCCAGTCCTCGGTCTCCTACCTGAAGGAGCGCGGGGTCAAGGTCGAGGAGATCACCGACGCCGAGGACCGCTAGGGGCGAGCGGATGCGGTCGGCGGCCGCGCTGCTTCCGCTCCTCGCGCTCACGGCGCTCTCGATCCCGTTCGGCGCCTGCAAGAGCCCCACGCCCCTCCAGGTGGAGGCGCGCTGGCGCACGCCGCGGAAGGGCGCGGTCGTGAGCGAACACCCGCTCGCGACCGGGATCGGCTTGAAGATCCTCGACCAGGGCGGCAACGCCACCGATGCGGCCGTGGCGACTGCGCTCGCGCTCGCGGTCGTCTACCCCCAGGCCGGCAACCTCGGCGGCGGGGGCTTCGCGCTGTGGGTGCCCCACGTGGGCGAGGCGCGAGCCTTCGATTTCCGCGAGACCGCGCCGGCCGCGGCGAGCCCCGAGCGCTATCTGGGTCCCGACGGCCACCGCGTCGACGCGCGCTCGCTCACGGGTCCCTTGGCCGTGGCGATCCCCGGCACTCCGCGGGGCTTGTACGAGCTGTGGCGGACCAGCGGATCGAAGCGCCTCGGCTTCGAGGACCTCGCGCGGCCGGCGATCGAGCTCGCCCGCCAGGGTTTCCAGGTCGACGCGTGGCTGGCGCGCGACCTCGCCAGCGAAGCGACCCGCGAGCGGATGAACGCGGCCGCGCGCGAGATCTTCTACCCCGGAGGTCGTGCGCTGCGCGAGGGCGAGGTCTTGCGCCAACCCGACCTGGCCCAGACGCTCGCGCTCTACGCCGGCCAAGGGCCTGGCGCGATCTACTCCGGACGGGTGGCCGAGGCGATCGTGGCCGAGATCTCGGCGGCCCCGATTCCGGACGATCCCCGGACCTCCGATGCCGCGAGCGCGAAGTGGATGACGCTCGCCGATCTGGCCGGCTACAAGATCCGTGAGCGCGCGCCGCTGCGCGGCTGGTTCCGCGGCATGGAGCTCGTGACCATGCCGCCGCCCAGCTCGGGTGGGATCGTGCTCTTGCAGGCGCTCGGGATCCTGGAGGGCATGCCGCTCGACGCGCAGAAGAACCGTGCGGCCGAGGAGCACGCGATCGAGCGCGGGAAGGGCGGCGCACCGGGCGCCGACAGCCCCTTCCTCGACGAGCGCATGGCGCATTGGTGGATCGAGGCGCTGCGCCGCGCCTTCGCCGACCGCGCCGAGCACATGGGCGATCCCGACTTCGCGGCCGTGCCCACGCGCGAGCTCCTCTCGCCGGAGTGGATCGCGCGGCGCCGCGTGTCGATCGGCGACAACGCCGACCCGAGCGTGCCTGCCTATCGTCCGCCGCACGAGGGGGGAGAGACGACGCACCTCTCCGTGCTCGACCAGGACGGCAACGCGGTCAGCCTGACGACGACGATCAACTCCTTTTTCGGCAGCGGGATCCTGGTGCGGGGCGCGGGATTCTTCCTGAACGACGAGATGGACGACTTCTCGATCCAACCCGGGAGCCCGAACCAGTTCGGGCTCGTCGGCGGGGCCGCCAACGCTCTCGCGCCGGGAAAGCGACCGCTGTCGTCGATGACGCCGACCGTCGTCCGGGACGGCGGTCACGCGAACGTGATCGTGCTCGGCAGCCCCGGAGGGCCGAAGATCATCACCGCGGTCCTGCAGGTCGTCCTGCGTGTGCTCGTGCTCGAGCAGACCATGCCCGACGCCGTCGCCGCGCCGCGGCTGCACCAGCAATGGAGCCCGAGCGGGACTTCCTTCGAGACCGGATTCGACCACGGGATCGTCTCCGCGCTGGCCAACCGCCGCGGCCACCAGGTGGAGGTGGTCCCCGGGAATTTCGCCAGCGTCCAGGCCATCTGGCTGCCCGGGGTCGGCGGCGTGCCGATCGCCGTCAGCGATCCCCGCCGCGGCGGCGCGGCGGGAGTGCAGGGTCAGCCGATCTCGATTCCCTCGCGGCCGCCGCCGCCGGGCCTGCCCTGACCGCGGATCTCGTTCCGAATCCCCTCCGAGATGTTCGAGGGGGATCGAAGCGCTCAGCGCGGGCTGGCCTCGTCTCCCGGCTTGCGCTCCGTCTCGGGCGAAGAAGGACCCGGGGAACCCTCCGCCGGGTTCGCCTCCGGCGGCGCTGCCTGCGCGGGCACGGGCTTGCCCCGACCGAAGAACTCCCAGGCTCCCAGCGCGAGCACCGCGATCGCCCCGGCCGCGACCAGCGCCGGGACGAGAGCGCTCCGTTTCCGCGGCGGCTCGGAGGCCTTCGTGAGCGGACTGGCCGGAAGAGCTTTGGACCGCTCGAGCGTGGGCCGTGGCTGCGCGGGTGTCGGGGCGGGAGAGGCAGCGGAGGAGGCGGGAACCGCGGCCCGAGCGGAGGCTGGAGCGAGGCCCTGAAAGGAGGTCGGCGCCACCGTCGGGGGCGCTGAGACCGGACCGGACGCGGAGTCTTCCTGCGCAGGTCCGATCTCGACGACGCCGCCGCAGGTGCGACACCTCGCGCGGTTGGGCGTGAAGGTGCCGGGGACCTGGAAGCGCGCGCGGCAGGATCCACAGACTCCGATGCGGTGGGGCATGCCCGGCGAGGATACCTGATCTCACCCGAGGCGAACAACCGGCCCGCCGCTCGGTGGGCCGTCGCGGGCACGGCGGCGATTAGGATCCCGGGAATGGGCCAGGCCAGCGACCGAGGTCGGCGGCCGCGATCCGCGGCGCGCGGAGCGGACCCGAGCTTCGAGCTCGTCTGCCCCTTCGCGCCGACCGGCGATCAGCCGGCGGCGATCGAGAAGCTCGCTCGCGGGCTCGCGCAGGGCGCGCGTCACCAGTGCCTGCTCGGGATCACGGGATCCGGCAAGACCTTCACGATGGCCGCGGTCATCGAGAAGGCCCAGCGGCCGGCGCTCGTGCTCTCGCCCAACAAGACGCTCGCGGCGCAGCTCTACTCCGAGTTCAAGGAGCTCTTCCCCAGGAACGCGGTCGAGTACTTCGTCAGCTACTATGACTACTACCAGCCCGAGGCCTACGTCCCCTCGACCGACACCTACATCGAGAAGGACGCCAACCGCAACGAGAGCCTCGAGCGACTGCGCAACAGCGCGACGCGCTCGCTGCTCGACCGGCGGGACGTCATCATCGTGGCCTCGGTCTCGTGCATCTACGGACTGGGCAGCCCGGACAACTACGCAGCCATGGCCCTGGGACTGTCGAAGGGGCAGACGCTCGAGCGCGAGGACCTCTTGCGCGGCCTGACGCGGATGCAGTACGCCCGCAACCACATCGACTTCCGGCGGGGGACGTTCCGCGCGCGGGGGGACGTGGTCGAGGTGTTCCCGGCCTACGAGGACGAGACCGTGATCCGCGTCGAGATGTCCGGGGACGAGATCGAGGCGCTCCTGCTGGTGAACCCGCTTCGCGGCGAGGTGATCTCCGAGATGGATCGCGTGACGATCTACCCCGCCAACCACTATGTCGCGCCCCAGGAGAGGCTGCAGCGCGCGCTGGTCACGATCCAGTCCGAGCTGGAGGTGCGGCTCGAGGAGCTGCGGCGCTCGGGCCGGCTGCTCGAGGCCCAGCGCCTGGAGCAGCGCACGCGCTACGACCTGGAGATGCTGCGCGCGACGGGGGTGTGCAACGGGATCGAGAACTACTCCCGCCACCTCGACGGCCGGCAGCCCGGGGAGCCGCCGTTCACGCTGCTGAACTACTTCCCCGAGGACTGGATCGTGTTCGTCGACGAGAGCCACGTGGCGGTTCCGCAGGTCGCGGGGATGTACCGCGGCGACCGGTCGCGCAAGGAGACGCTGGTCGAGCACGGGTTCCGGCTGCCGAGCGCTCTCGACAACCGCCCGCTGCGGTTCGAGGAGTGGGAGGGGTTGGTCTCCCAGGTGGTCTACGTGTCGGCCACGCCGTCGGAGCACGAACTGTCGCGGTCGAAGGGTGCCGTGGCCGAGCAGATCGTGCGCCCCACGGGGCTGCTCGACCCTGCGGTCGAGGTGCGTCCGGCGCGCACGCAGGTCGACGACCTATTGGCCGAGCTGCGGAAGGTCGCGAAGAGCGGAGCTCGCGCGCTGGTGACGACGCTGACCAAGCGCTCGGCCGAGGAGCTGACGAGCTACTACTCCGAGCTGGGCGTGCGCGTCCGTTATCTCCACTCCGAGATCGACGCGATCGAACGCGCAGCGATCCTGCGGGATCTGCGGCTGGGTGTGTTCGACGTGCTGGTGGGCATCAACCTCCTGCGCGAAGGGCTCGATCTGCCGGAGGTGGCGCTCGTGGCGATCCTCGACGCGGACAAGGAGGGGTTCCTGCGGTCGACGACGAGCCTGATCCAGACGTGCGGCCGCGCGTCGCGGAACGTGGAGGGGAGGGTGATCTTCTACGCCGAGCGGGTGACCGAGTCGATGCGCGCGGCGATCGAGGAGGTCGAGCGGAGGCGCGTGCGGCAGACGGCGTACAACGCGGAGCACGGGATCACGCCGCGCACGATCGTGAAGCCGGTGCGCGAGAGCATCGAGGCGTTGTACGAGATGGACTATGTCGAGGTGGCCGATGTCGGGCCGGATCGGGTGAAGGAGGATCCGGCGGCGTCCTGGGACATCGAGCGGCTGCGCGGGGAGATCGAGAGGCTGCGCGCGGACATGCTAAGGGCGGCGGAGGAGCTGAGGTTCGAGGAGGCGGCGAAGGCGAGGGACCGGCTGAAGAGACTCGAGGAGTTGGAGCTGAGGCGGTGACGCGAGCGTCGAAGCACTGGTTTGTGCACGCGCGAGGGCACCACCAGCGCACCTAGGGCCACCATCCCACTTGTCCGGACTGCGTCGCGTTGAACGTGCTCGAGGCGGAGCATCCTCCCAGCACGACAGCGTCGCGGTAGTAGACCCAGTAGAACCGGCTCTGGCCGGGCTGGATCGGATCGCCCCGCGCCGCCGAGCGCGCCGAGACGGTGGGATCGCCTGCGCCGAAGTCGGGCGCCGTGATGCTTCCTCCCGAGGCGGTCTTGACGAAAAGGCGCTCGAACGTGCCGCCGACACAGCGCACGCCCTGACCATAGACGGCGCCCGAAGGGATCGAGGCGCTGCCCTGCAAGACGATGCTCAGCGCGGTCGGCCTCTCGCTGCTCGTCATGAACACCAGACTGTCCATCGACAGGTTGGCCACGCCCGAGGCAGAGAGCGCTGCGCCTCCCGTGGCGGAGGAGTTGTCGCAGCCGCGGTCCGGACCGGCGGGCGGATTCGAGCAGGGGCAGGGGATCACGCCGGAGAGGCCCGGATCGCAGAAGCTCGTGAAGCTGGTGGCATCGCCGTCACGGACGAAGACATCCGGGTATCCGTTCGTGTCTCCGGGGACGAAATTGGTCGCAGGGCTCCCGAAGGTCGCCCAGCGACCGTCCGAGGAGATGGTGCCGGGATAGCTGTAGGAGTTCCCCTCCATCCCGCCGGTATCGACGCTGACCCGGCGGGTCTGCCCGCTCCGGAGGTCGTGGACGAAGACGTCCGCGGTGGCGTTGGTATCCCCCGGGACGAGGTTGGTCGCGGCGCTGGCGAACAGTACGTGGCGACCGTCGGCGGAAATGGACACGGCGGGGGAGAGGCCCGAGGGGCCGTTCCCCTGTGCCCCCGCGGAATCGACGCTGACGCGGATCGTCCGCGCGACTTGTCGATCGCGGACGAAGATGTCCGGGTATCCGTTCGTGTCCCCAGGAACGAGGTTGGTCGCGTCGCTCTGGAACGCCACGTAGCGACCGTCCGCGCTGATCGAGGGCCCGGTGCTGTCGTAGACGACCTCCGCCCCGGCCGAGTCGACGCTTACGCGGGTCGTCACCCCTCCCTGCCGGTCGCGGACGAAGACGTCTCTGGACGCGTTGGAGTCCCCTGGAACGAGGTTGGTCGCGCGGCTCTCGAATGCCACGAAGCGGCCGTCAGCGGAGATGGATGGAGAGAGGCTCTCGCCATTCGCTTGCGCCCCCGTGGAATCGACGCTGACGAGGCTGGTCCGCCCGCTCTGCCGGTCGCGAACGAAAATGTCCCTGGTACCGTTCGCGTCCACCGGAACCAGGTTGCTTGCCTCGCTCCAGAATGCGACGAAGCGGCCATCCGCGGATAGGGAGGGTGAGTAGCTGCCGCCATTCCCCTGGGCCCCTGCCGAGTCGATGCTGACGAGGCTCGTCAGCCCGCTTTGTCTGTCGCGGACGAAGATGTCCGGGTATCCGTTCGTGTCCCCTGGAACGAGGTTGGTCGCGTAGCTTTGGAACGCCACGTAGCGACCGTCGGCGGAGATGGAGGGGGACAAGCTCGCATTGTTCCCCTCCACGCCAGCGGAGTCGATGCTCACGCGTTCGGTCGTCCCAGTCTGACGGTTGCGAACGAAAATGTCCGAGTACGCGTTCGTGTTCCCCGGCACGAGGTTCGTTGCGTAGCTCCAGAACGCGACGTATCGGCCGTCAGCAGAGATGGACATCCCGAAGTAGCCGGACACGTCGTTCCCGGGCGCGCCCAGAGGGTCGACGCTCACGCAGCTCGTTTGCCCGCTCTGGCCGCGGGCTGAACCGCAGAGGATCGCAACAAGAAGAAAAGCCTCCCTGCACCCCATCGCTGCGTCCATTGGGCTCCTCTTTCTTGATTCTAGCGCCGCTCACGATTCCTCACACGAGATGGTCGAACCAAGGAGCCTGGTGTCTCACGCACGAGTCCGGTTCTGCTAGAGGGCGGCCTGGCGACTCGTGATTCCCCATCGACGGCTAGATTGGAGGCCATGGGAGGCGGCTCCGCATGACCATCGTCTGGTCCAGCGATCCTGACCTCTCCGGCGTGCCCGAGCGTCCGGGCGTCTACCTCTTCAAGAGCGCCGAAGGCCGGGTGCTCTACATCGGCAAGGCCTCCGACCTCCGCGCGCGCTTGCGCAGCTACCGCCGCATGGGCGAGGACGAGCGCCTCCTGATCCGCTTCATGGAGAAGGACGCGCGCGAGGTCGAGACGATCGTCACGCGCACCGAGAAGGAAGCGCTCCTCCTCGAGGACGCGCTGATCAAGACCCACAAGCCACCGCACAACATCCATCTCAAGGACGACAAGTCCTTCCTCATGCTGCGCCTGGACCTCGACGAGCGTTTTCCGCGCCTCAAGTTCGTCCGCGCGCACTCACCCAAGGCCGGCGCGTCCGGTCGCACGCGCCTCTTCGGACCCTACGCCGGAGCGCGATCTGCTCGCGCCACGCTCGCGGCCCTCCACCGCGTCGTCCCGCTGCGGGACTGCCCCGACAGCGTGATGAATCACCGCTCGCGGCCGTGCATCAAGCACCCGATCGGCCTGTGCTCGGCCCCTTGCGTCGGCCTGATCGGCGAAGACGAATACGTCGGCCTCGTCGAGAAGGCCGCTCGCGTCCTCTCCGGCGAGGCCGACGAGGTCGAGCGCGAGCTCAGCGCACGGATGCGAGAGGCATCTGCGCGCCACGAGTACGAGCGCGCCGCCGCCTGGCGCGATCGCTTGGCTGCGCTGCGCGGGACTCTTGAGGGCCAGGCCGCCGTGCCGCGCGACCGCGTGAGGCGCGACGTGCTCCACCTCGCACGACACGGGGACCAGGCCGTCGTCCACCGACTCGGGTTCCGCGACCGGCGTCTCGCGGAGAGCCGCTCGCATGCCCTTTGCTCCCAGCTCCCCGACCCCGAGCTGCTCCACAGCGTCGTCACCGCGCTCTACGCCGGCGGCATCCGCGAGGTCCCCGAGGAGCTCGTGCTGCCCTGCGAGCCCGCCGACCGCGCGCTCCTCGAGACCGCGCTCGGGCAGGGCGTGCGCATCGTCGTTCCCAAAGGCGGCGAGCGCGCCCGCATGCTCGATCTCGCCGGCGAAAACGCGCGCGCGGAGCTCTTGCGCCTTGAAAGGGAAGGAACCGCGGAGCAAACGGCGCTCTCCGAGCTCGCCAAGCTCCTCCACCTCGACGCGCCTCCCGAGGTCGTCGACGGCTTCGACATCTCGAACCTCCAGGGCTCGAGCGTGGTCGCGAGCCGCGTGCGCTTCCGCTCCGGCCACGCGGACAAGGACGGCTACCGCCGCTTCAAGGTCCGCGGAGTCGCGGGCCAGGACGACTTCGCCTCGATGCGCGAGGTCGTCCTGCGCAGCCTGCGGGGCGGGGTGGAGATCGGGGAGCTGCCCGACCTCGTGGTGATCGACGGCGGCGTGGCCCAGCTCGAGAGCGCGCTCGAGGCGCGCGAGGAGGCCGGGGCCTTCGACGTCGCCATGATCGCCCTGGCCAAGGCGCGGCCGGAACGCCGGGTGAAGGGCAGCCGCAAGGCCGAGAGCGAGGAGCGCGTGTTCCTTCCCGGCGCGCGCGACCCGATCGAGCTCCCGCGCCACAGCGCGGTGCGTCACCTGCTCGAGCGCATCCGCGACGAGGCCCACCGCTTCGCGATCACCTACCACCGCAAGGAGCGCGGGAAGATCCGCTCGCAGCTCGACTCGATCCCGGGGGTCGGCCCGGCGCGGCGCAAGGCGCTGCTCTCGCGCTTCGGCAGCGTGCACGGCATCCGGGCGGCCAGCCTGGAGCAGATCGCGGCGCTGCCGGGCATCGGAGCGGGGCTCGCGACCGCGATCCGCGAGCATCTGGCGCGCGACCAGTAAGTCCCGGGAATGTCGAGCGGGGGCCCCTTCCCGCCGGGGTAGAGTGGGCCCGTGAACTTCTGGAGATTGATTGCCCGCAGCGCCCATCATCTTTTCGCCCGCTCTGCCCGATAGCCCCTGAATGCAATCCGAGGGGCAGAACGATCACGAACCCTCCGCGGCACGCGGCGCCTCCGCGCTCGCCGTCGAGGCGCCGCCCTGGACCTGGAGCTGGCTGCGCTGGCAGCCGGGCGAAGGCTGGACGCTCTTCTGGATCGGCACCATCCACGCCTTTGCCATTCTGGGCCTGATCCTGTTCCCTCTGCCGGGTTGGGGGATCTTCGCCGGGGCGTACGCGCTGATGTGGCTCGGCGGCCTCGGCACGACCGTCGGCTATCACCGAACCCTGGCGCACCGCTCACTCCGGCTGCACCCGTCGGTGGAGTTCGTCCTCATCGCTCTGGCGATCTTCAACGGCTCCGGTTCGCCTGCGACCTGGACCGCCAACCACCGGCTGCACCACGCGCGGGCGGACAAGGAGGGAGACGTCTCGAGCCCGCGCACGGGCGGCTTCTGGTGGTCCCACCTGCGCTGGCTGTGGCAGTCGGAGCAGGGCTCCGTTCCCCGCTGGGCTCCCGACCTCGACACGGGCTTCTACCGATTCTGGACGCGCTGGCAGATCCTGATCCTGACCCTCTCGTTCCTGGTCGGACTTCCCTTCGGGTGGGCCGCCTTCTTCTGGCTCGGCGCGATCCGGCTGGTCTTCTCGCTCCACGCGCAGTGCTTCGTGAACTCGATCGCGCACATGAGGAAGGGGATCGCGGCGGGCGAGGACTCCAGCCAGAACCTGTTCTGGCTGGCGCCGGTGCACGCGTTCCAGGGCGAGAACTGGCATGGGAATCATCACGCGCGGCCCGGGTCGGCGCGGTTGGGATGGACGTGGAAGCAGGTCGACGTCGGGTGGTGGGTGATCGTGGGGTTGGAGAAGGCCGGGCTGGCGACGGAGGTCAAGAGACATCGCGTGGCTCGAGTCGCGGAGAGCACTCGGTGAGGGTCGAGTCCGCCACTTGAACTCCGGTTTCGGCCCGCCGTCTGCGGCGGGGCGAAAGCGGAGTCCGGCGGCGCCCGTCAGTGGCGCCGCCGTGCGGTTGCGAGTTGCGTCTCATCTGCCGTGGCGATCGCCATCGAGCACCTGCGCGGACGCCAAGGCAGCTGCGGCGCAACGCGACACCGAACGGCGGGCAGAGTGACCCCGCCCGCCGGACTCCGCTTTCGCCCCGCCGCAGACGGCGGGCCGAAACCGGAGTTCAAGGGCGGACCTCTCCCTCGTCGGGGATTCCCTCACGCCCTGGGGTGATACAGCCGGTGCAGGCTCGTCACGTGCTCGGCGTCGACGTGCGTGTACACCTCCGTCGTCCGGATCGACACATGCCCCAGCATCTCCTGCACGCTGCGCAGGTCCGCCCCGCCTTCGACGAGGTGCGTCGCGAACGAATGCCTCAGCGTGTGCGGCGAGATGTCCGTCGAGAGCCCGGCTCGCGCCGCAGCGGCCTTGACCGCGCGCCACGCGTCGACGCGGGTCATCGGCCGTCCGCTCTTCGTCAGGAACACCTCGGGAGTGCGCGCGGAACCGGGCCGGCGCGCCCGGCCGCCGGCCATCCAGACCTCGAGGGCTTGCCTGGCTCTCTCGCCCAGCGGCACGACGCGCGTCTTCGAGCCCTTCCCCGTGAGGCGCAAGACCCTCAGGCTCGGCTCGATCTCCCCGGTCCGCAGCCCCACGGCCTCGCTGACCCGCGCCCCGCAGGCGTAGATCACCTCGAGCAGCGCCCGATCGCGCTCCGCCTTCCAGCCTCCTCCGTGCGGCGCCTCGAGCAGCCGCTCGACCTCGTCGACCGCGAGCGTCCGAGGCAGCGCCGACCGCAGCACCGGCGCCGCGATCAGCGCGGTCGGATCGCGCTGGATCCGGCCTTCCCGCGCGAGGTGCCTCATCATCATCCGCAGCGCCGAGAGCCCGCGCGCGAGGGTGGCCTCGGCCAGCCCTCTCTCGCGCCGATCGGCCAGCCAGTCGACGACGTGACCGGCGCGGATCGAACCGCAACGGCGCGCGCCGCGCGCGGCGACGAAGGCCAGGAACGCGGACAGGTCGGAGCGGTAGGCCGCGAGCGTGTTGCGGGCCAGGCCGGCCTCGACGCGCAGGGCCTCCTGAAAATCGGAGAGCGCCAGGGCGAGGTCCTCGGGCAGGCTCGGACGAGGAGCGTTCTTCCTCGCCGGCCGGGGCGGCACGACGGAACGGGGCACGGGAGCAGCCTCGCCCTCGGGGGCGGGCGATTCAAGGCCGTGCGAGCCGCGGTCGAGGGCGCGCGATCGGCAACCGAGCCCTTTCGAACAGCCGCACGAGAGCCTCTCGCGGTGCTTGAGGAGCACAGGACCCGCCCCTATACTCCCCGCCCTCTCGAACGGCCCGAGACCCCGATCCGCGCGGGATCCGCGGCGGGCCAGGCCACCCTCCACGACGCTCACCCCATGCCGAAGAAGCAGCTCACCCCGAAGGAACTCGCGGAGTACCAGCAGCGGCTCAGGATGCTCCTGGGGGCGCTCACGGGCGACATGGACAAGCTCGAGCAGGAGGCGCTCGGCGATCGCACGGCCTCGCTGGAAGCCAACGCCGACGGCGGGACGGACAGCTATTTCCAGGAGTTCAGCCTGGAGCTGCTCGAGCGCGACGAGTCGACCGTGCGCGAGGTGCTCCAGGCCCTCGAGCGGATCAAGAGCGGGAACTACGGCACGTGCGAGAGCTGCAGCGAAGGCATCCTCAAGGAGCGCCTCCGCCTCGTGCCGCACGCCCGCAACTGCATCGAGTGTCAGCGCAAGGAGGATCAGGCCTCGCTCTGAGCCTGCGGCGGAGCGGACCGCGCCCGCGGCCATGAACAGCACTGCTCCGCAGGCGGAGACGGGCCTCGCGGCCAAGGCGCAGGCTCCGGTCCCGACCGACTCTCCCGGCGCGACCGCCGCGGCGCTCGGCCGGCCGCGCCTCGCCACCGTCGCCGCGCGGCTCGCGATCGCCGGGTTCCTTGTCCTGTTCGATCTGTGGAGCAAGGCCCGGGTGTTCGCCTGGCTCGAGCGCCTGCAATCCGAAGGCGGCCTGGTCTACGACTCGCATCTTCACGGGCGCCATCCGCTCGCGGACGGCTGGCTGACGTTCATGAAATCGCAGAACGCCGGCGCGGCGTTCGGGCAGCTCCAGTCGTTCCCCCGGTTCCTCGTGTTCGGGCGCTCCGCGGCGGCGCTGTTCCTGATCTGGCTGCTCGTGCGCACGCCCCGGGGCCGGCCCTGGTTCACGGCCGCGCTCGTGCTCGTGCTCGGCGGCGCGCTCGGCAACCTGTACGACAACCTGTTTCTCGACGCACCGCACGACGGCCGTCCCTTCGGGATGGTCCGCGACTTCATCGATGTCTACTTCGGCACGTTGGACTGGCACTTCCCGACCTTCAACGTGGCCGATTCGTGCATCACCATCGGCGCGGCGCTCCTGCTGCTCTCGAGCTTCCGCGGGGAGAAGAAGGAGCCTGTCCGAGCGGACGGGTCGGCCTGACCCGGCCCTTGGCGACGTTGCCCGCCCGCGGCGGCTCCATTAGATTGCGGGCCTCATGGCTCGCCTCGCCGTGCCGCTCTCGAGCCTTGTGCTCCGCAATCCGATCCTGTCGGCGTCGGGCACGTTCGGGCACGGGCTCGAGATGGAGCACTTGGTCGATGTGAGGAAGCTCGGCGGCCTGGTCAGCAAGACCGTGACCCTCCGACCGCGCCCGGGGAATCCGCCCCCCCGGATCCGCGAGACCGAGGCTGGATTCCTGAACTCGATCGGCCTGGAGAATCGCGGGATCGACGCCTATGTCCGCGACGTCCTCCCGGCGATGGAGGCGGCCGATACCGCGGTGATCACGAACATCGGCGGGGAACGGGTCGAGGAGTTCGGCGAGCTGGCCGCACGTCTCGCCGATCACCCCGCCGTCGACGCCCTGGAGGTCAACCTCTCCTGCCCCAACGTCCAGGACGGCAAGCTGCCCTTCGCCACCGACCCGGCCATGGCTGCCCGCGTGATCGCGTGCGTGCGGCGCGATACGAAGAAGCCGATCTTCGCCAAGCTCTCGCCCAACGTCTCTCGCATCGGGGAGATGGCTCTCGCCGTGGAGCGGGCGGGTGCGGACGGGATCACCGCGGTGAACACGTTGCTCGGCATGCAAGTCGACTGGCGCACACGTCGACCCGGGCTGTACACGGTCCAGGGCGGCTACTCCGGGATCGGCATCAAGCCGATCGCGCTGCGCTGCGCCTGGGAGTGCGCGCGCACGGTCAGGATCCCGGTGATCGGTTGCGGCGGGATCTTCACCGCGGACGACGTGCTCGAGTTCATGGTGGCCGGCTGCACGGCGGTGCAGATCGGTACGGCATCGTTCGGCGACCCCGGGCTGCTCGGGCGCCTGGCCGACGAGGTCTCGGCGCGCCTCGACGGCGCGGGCGTCGCCTCGGCCGCGGAGCTGATCCGCACGCTGCGGCTGCCCGAGCCGCCCGGCGCCGGCGGAGCTGATCCCACGCGCTGCGCCGGCGCGGCGTCGCGCCCGGCGGACGAAGAGGCGATCGCCGCCGGAGGAGCGCCGTCGTGAACGACGGATCCAGTCCTCCCGGTCCAAAGAGCGCGGCCCGCAGCCCGGAGGGGGGGACATGCGCCTGGAGGACATGACACCTGCGCTCGTGCGCCGAGCCGTGGCGATCTACCTCGAGCAGGCCTGGCCCGGGGCGCAGGAGCCGGGTCCGCGGATCGACCTCGCCGACCTGGCGGACGCGAGCACGCTGCCGGAGCTCTTCGCGCGTTTCGAAAAGCCGCGCGCCTCCGAGGGCGCGGTGCTCCAACGCTACACCCTGCGCCTGGGGAACCGCCGCTACCCGTTCATGAAGTTCGTCGTGCAGGAGTACCTGGTCGACGAGGAGTACTTCTTCTCGGTGGACACGCACGACGACCTCGACGTGCGCTCGGACAGCCCGGACTACTTCGCCTGGCTCGAGCTGAAGAAGCAGAACCTGGAGCTCAAGCGGCAGATCGAGGAAGCCTGGGCGCGCGAGGGCCTGCCGACGAACGAGGACCTGCGGCTGATCGCGCAGGGGCTGGCCCAGGTCGAGAGGGAGGCCAAGAAACCGGCGCGCATCCTGGTGGCCGACGACGAGAGGCAGGTGGCGCAGGGGCTCGCCGCCCTGCTCGAGGCGCGCGGCTACCAGGTCGAGCTCGCCTACGACGGGCGGCAGGTGCTCGAGCGGCTGGAACGCGATCCGCCGCCCGATCTGATCCTGCTCGACTACGGCATGCCCGATGTGGGCGGCGAGCAGGTGCTCCAGCGCGTGCGCGAGAACCCGCGGTTCAAGGACCTGCCCGTCCTCCTGGCGACCGCATCCTCGATCGCGCTGGAGTCGCTGCCGCGCGCATCCGGCTTCCTCCGCAAGCCCTATCCGCGCGAGGTGCTCTTCGCGATGATGAAGCAGCTCCTCGAGCACCGCCGCAAGGCCGGACCGGACCGCGCCTGAGGACCAGGAATCCTCCCTCGCGCTTCCCTGGGAGCAGGCGTGTGCACTAAATAGGTGCCGCGCGGGCTCGGGGCGGAGCCTGGACAAGGGCCAAGCACATGGATTGGGACTCTATTTCGGACTGGCTCGGGCAGTTCGGCGAGAACGCCGGGCGGTTCGCCAAGAACCTCTTCGGCTCGCGCAACGAGCGCGTGGTGCGCAAGCTCGAGCCGCTGGTGAGCCAGATCAACGCCCTCGAGCCCTGGGCCAAGGGCCTCTCCGCGGAACAGTTCAAGGCCGAGTTCGCCGCGTACAAGGAGGCCGTCCGCAAGGGGGAGAAGACCCTCGAGGACATCCTGCCCCACGTGTTCGCGCTCGTCCGCGAGGCCTCCGTGCGCACGCTCGGCATGCGGCACTTCGACGTCCAGCTGGTGGGCGGGATCGTCCTCCACAACGGCTCGATCGCGGAGATGATGACCGGCGAGGGCAAGACCCTGGTCGCGACCTTGTCGCTCGCGCTCAACGCGTTGGAGGGCAAGACCGTCTATCTCGTCACCGTGAACGACTACCTGGCCCGGCGCGACGCGGCGTGGATGGGCCCGATCTACGACTACCTCGGCCTCGCGGTCGGCGCGATCCAGTCGGAGATGAACCCCTGGGAGCGACAGCCGGTCTACGCCTGCGACATCGTCTACGGCACGAACAACGAGTTCGGCTTCGATTACCTGCGCGACAACATGAAGGGCCGTATCGAGGACCAGGTCCAGAAGTTCCTCCACTACGCGATCGTCGACGAGGTCGACTCGATCCTGATCGACGAGGCGCGCACGCCGCTGATCATCTCGGGGCCGGCCGAGGAGTCGACCGAGAAGTACAAGATCGCCGACGGGATCGCGCGCAAGCTCGTGCGCGACACGCACTACGAGGTCAAGGAGAAGGAGCGCATCGCCTCGCTGCTCGAGCCCGGCATCGAGGAGGCCGAGAAGATGGTCGGCGTCGAGTCCTTCTTCGTGCCGCCCAACGAGGACTGGCCGCACTTCATCGAGAACGCCCTGCGCGCGCACTCCCTCTACCAGCGCGACAAGGAATACGTCGTCGACGGCGACGAGGTGATCATCGTCGACGAGTTCACCGGGAGGAAGATGCACGGCCGGCGCTGGTCGGACGGCCTGCACCAGGCGGTTGAGGCCAAGGAGGGGCTCAAGCCGCGCCAGGAGAACCAGACGCTCGCCACGATCACCATCCAGAACTACTTCCGGATGTTCAAGAAGCTCGCGGGCATGACCGGCACCGCGGTCACCGAGGCGGGCGAGTTCCTGAAGATCTACAAGCTGGACGTGATCCAGATCCCGACCAACCTCCCCATGGTGCGCCTCGATCAGGACGACACCGTCTTCCGCACCGAGAAGGAGAAGTGGATGGCGATCACCGACGAGATCGCGCGGCTGCACGAGAAGGGCCAGCCGGTGCTCGTCGGCACGACCTCGGTCGAGAAGTCCGAGAAGCTCTCGGGGATGCTCCAGCGGCGCGGGGTCAAGCACGAGGTGCTGAACGCCAAGCACCACGAGCGCGAGGCGATGATCGTCGCGATGGCCGGCGAGAAGAACGCGGTGACGGTGGCGACGAACATGGCCGGCCGCGGGACGGACATCAAGCTGGGCGGGAACTTCGAGCACCGGCTCAACCAGGCCCTCGAGGAGGCCGGGCTGCACCTCGGCGACCTCGAGCACCTGAAGGAGATCGACGCGATCCGCGAGAAGGTCCGCCCGCTCTGCAAGGAGGACGAGAAGGGGGTCCTCGATCGCGGCGGCCTGTACGTCCTCGGCACCGAGCGCCACGAGGCGCGGCGCATCGACAACCAGCTGCGCGGGCGGTCGGGCCGGCAGGGCGACGTGGGCGAGTCGCGCTTCTACCTGTCGCTGCAGGACGACCTGATGCGGATCTTCTACCGCGACTGGGTCACGAACTTCATGGAGAAGCTGGGCATGGCCGAGAACGTGCCCATCGAGTCGGGGATGGTGTCGCGCGCGATCGCACGGGCGCAGAAGAAGGTCGAGGACCGCAACTTCGAGGTGCGCAAGAACCTGCTCGAGTACGACGAGGTCATGGACCAGCAGCGCCACCAGATCTACGGGGCGCGGCAGAAGGTGCTGGAGTCCAAGGGCACCAAGGACATGGTGCTCGAGATGCTCGAGCGCGCGGTGACGCGCTCGGCGCAGTCGACGTTCTTCCAGGACGGGGAGGGCTTCAAGGGCTGGTTCCACCGCACGTTCGGCTTCGAGGTCGACGCGGAAGCGGCCGCCGAAGGGGTGTCCAAGGAGGGCGAGCTGCAGCCCGTGCTCGACGCGGTGGCGGCCCACTACGAGAAGCGCGAGGCGGAGCTGACTTCCGAGATCCAACGCCAGCTCGAGCGCTACATCCTGCTCAACGCGCTCGACGGACGCTGGAAGGACCACCTGCACGCGATCGACGCGCTCAAGGCCGGCATCGGCCTGCGCGGCTACGGGCAGGTCGACCCCAAGACGGAGTACAAGCGCGAGGGCTTCCAGCTCTTCGAGCAGCTGCTCCAGGCGATCGAGGACGAGGTCACGAGCCTGATCCTGAGGATCCGGATCTCGCGGCCCGGTGAAGCGACGGAGCCCGGGGCCGGGCCGCCGGCGTCCGCCGTGCCGCAGCCGAAGGGGATCGAGCCCTCGGCCCAGGGCGCGGCGCGGATGCGCGCGGCCGCGATCGCGCGGGGGCGCGGGCCGCAGTACGTGCCCGCCAGCCGCGCGTTCGACGTCGCGCGACGGCAGAAGCTGCTCGCGGAGGCGCAGCAGCGGGCGCAGGCGGGACAGGGGACGCCGGCGGCACAGCCCGCGGGCGACGGGAACGCAGGAGCGCAGCTCTCGGGCGACGGCCAGTCCACAGCGCAGCCCGCGCCGGTCGTGCCGCGCGCGCCGCAGACGACCTCGGCCCCGGCGCAGCGCGCGCACGTCCCCGCGGTCGGCCGCAACGACCCCTGCCCGTGCGGCAGCGGACAGAAGTACAAGAAGTGCCACGGCCGGAGCGGATGAGCGAGCAAGCGGCCGCGCCCGCGCCGATCCTCGCCGATCCCAACCCCGGGGTCCTGCGCTGGAGCCTCCACGCGATCTACGATCTCTCCTGGCTCCTCGCGATCCTTCTGGCCTCGCCCTGGTGGCTCCTCCGCTGCGCTCTCGACCGGCGTTTCCGCGGAATGGCGCTGGCGCGCCTCGGCGTCGGGCTCCCCGCGCCTCCGCGTTCCGGCGACCGGAACAGGATCCTGATCCACGGCGTCTCGGTCGGGGAGGTCAAGGCCGCCCAGTCGCTCGTCCGCGCGCTCTCCTCCTCCCGGCCCGACCTCGAGGTCGTCATCAGCACGACGACACACACCGGCCTCGACGTCGCCCGGAGTCTGTACCCCGGTCACACGATCGTCCGTTTCCCGCTGGATGTCTCTTTCGTCGTCTCCCGCTTCCTCGCCCGCGTCTCCCCAGTCTGCGTCGTGCTCGTCGAGCTCGAGATCTGGCCCAACTTCCTGCGCCAGGCGAACCGCCGCGGGATTCCCGTCGCGGTCGCCAACGGCCGCATCACCGGCCGGAGCTTCGGGCACTACAACCTGTTCCGCCACCTCCTTCCGCAGTTCAACCGGATCAGCCTCTTCTGCGTCCAGGACGAGGACTACGCGCGCCGCTTCGAGGAGCTCGTCGGCAAGCGCGAGCGCATCCTCGTCACCGGCAACATCAAGGCCGACGGCCTGCGCACCGGCCGCGTCGACGCCGGCGTCGAGCTCACACGCCTGCTCGGCGCGCGCCCGGGCCAGCGGACGCTCGTCGCCGGCAGCACCCATGACCCCGAGGAGCGCATCCTCGCCGAGGCGTGCGCGCGCGGAGCCGGCGGAACGCGCCTGATCCTCGTCCCGCGGCACCCCGAGCGCGCCGCTTCCGTGGCGCGCGACCTGGCCGCGCGCGGGCGACCGCCTCAGCTCCTCTCGCGTTTGCGCGCAGGCGAGACCCCCGACCCGGAGCGCCCTGCGCTCGTCGACACGATGGGCGAGCTGGAGCAGGTCTACGCCCTGGCCGACCTCGTCTACGTCGGAGGGAGCCTCGTCGCCCACGGCGGCCAGAACGTGCTCGAGCCCGCCGCGCAGGGCAAGCCCGTCCTCCACGGACCGCACCTGTGGAACTTCGCCCAGGAGGCGGCGCTCCTCGAGCGCGCCGGCGCGAGCCGCCGCGTCGACGACGCTGCCGGCCTCGAGAGCGCTCTCTCCGATCTGCTCTCGGACGACGCCGCGCGCGCGCGCATGTCCCGCGCCGGGATCGAGGCGGTCCAGGCCCAGAAGGGGGCTACCGACCTGACCCTGCGGGCGCTCGCCGAGCGCTGCCTCGCTGCGGGTGCCGCGTAGCGGACGGCCGCGGTCGTTTCGGTCTGGTATGCTGAGAAATCGGCCCGCGCGGGCGCGGACAGCCGACCCACACCCTCGGCCCGTTTCCCTTCCCATGGCTCGAATGCTCTTCACCTCCGAATCCGTTTCCATGGGCCACCCCGACAAGGTGGCCGACCAGATCTCGGACGCGATCGTCGACGCGTGCCTCGCGGGCGACCCCGACAGCCGCGTGGCTTGCGAGACGCTCGTCACGACCAACCTGTGCGTCGTCGCCGGCGAGATCACGACCCGATCGAAGGTCGACTACGAGCAGGTCGCGCGGCGCGCGATCCGGCGCATCGGGTACACGGACGCGGCCTGGGGGATGGACGCGAGCACCTGCGAGGTCCTGGTGCGGATCCACTCGCAGTCCCCCGACATCAGCCAGGGCGTGACCGAGGGCGAGGGCCTCCACAAGGAGCAGGGCGCGGGCGACCAGGGCCTCATGTTCGGCTACGCCTGCGACGAGACGCCGAGCCTGATGCCCTTCCCGATCCACTACGCGCACCGGTTGATGGAGAAGCAGGCCGAGCTGCGCCAGAGGGGCGTGCTCCCCTGGCTGCGGCCGGACGCGAAGAGCCAGGTGACGGTCGAGTACGACGGTCATCGGCCCGTGCGGGTGCACACCGTGCTCGTCAGCACGCAGCACGCTCCCGAGGTCTCGCACGCGACGATCGAGCGCGAGGTGATCGAGAAGATCGTCAAGCCGACGATCCCGGCGCAGTACCTGGACGCGAGGACGATCTACCACGTCAACCCGACCGGGCGTTTCGTGATCGGAGGCCCGCATGGAGACTGCGGGCTGACCGGCCGCAAGATCATCGTCGACACCTACGGCGGCATGGGCCGCCACGGCGGCGGCGCGTTCTCGGGCAAGGACCCGAGCAAGGTCGATCGCTCGGCCGCCTACGCGGCGCGCTGGGTGGCGAAGAACGTCGTCGCGGCGGGCCTGGCCTCGCGCTGCGAGGTGCAGGTGTCCTACGCGATCGGCATCGCCAAGCCGCTGTCGATCCGGGCCGAGACCTTCGGCACCGGCAAGGTCAAGGACGACGTCCTCACGGCCGCCGTCGAAAGGGTCTTCGACCTGCGCCCGGCCGCGATCATCGCGCAGTTCGACCTCAAGCGCCCGATCTACGAGAAGACTGCCTACCACGGGCACTTCGGGCGCGATGGGTTCCCCTGGGAGCGCACGGACAAGATCACGGCGCTGACCGAGGCCGTGGCCGCGGGCGCGCGGGCCTGATTCCGTGACTCGGCTGGGGGACCGGGGTAGAACCTCGGCCATGCGTACCCCCTCCTTGTCTTTGCGCCTGTTCCGGCGCGCGGGATTCACGCTCATCGAGCTGCTGGCGGTGATCGCGATCATCCTGATCCTGATCACCTTCCTCCTGCCGCGGATCACCAGCGCGATCGACCAGGCCAAGGTCACGGCCTGCAAGGCGAACCTGCTCGAGCTGAACCGGCAGCTCGTGATCTACGACATGAAGCACGGCGACCTGCCGCCCGGCAGCGGGGTGAAGTTCTTCGCCGCGTTGATCGCCGACGGGGACCTCGAGAACACGCCCGAGAACGCCAAGAAGATGTCCTGCCCGGCGGTCAAGACGAGAGCGCTCTCCGGGATCGGTCAGATCGACGATCCCAAGGAGTGGTACAAGCACCTCGACACGGTCGACGGGAGCTACTCGGCGTATGCGGGTCGGAACATGAAGGAGTTTCCGCTGCGGAGGTTCCCGGGGAGCGGGATGGATGCGCTCATCGCCGACGACAACGATCCCGAGATGAATCATCCGACGACGACGTGCGTGTTGTGGGCGGATGGGAGCGTCACGAGCATCGAGTTGCTGGAGCTGAGGAAGAAGGGGTTGATCACCGAGGAGGAGAAGAACCTGAAGGTCGGTCCGGATTCGCCGGTGGAGGAGTTGAGGAAGCTGACGCTGGATTGATAGGGGGGGGACCCCCATCGCCCATCGCCTGAGCGGCGCTACAACAGCGCGGATCCACTCGCACGAGGGACGCAACTCGCAGCGTTCCGCCCCTCCGGGGCGGTTCCGGCCGCTTCGCGGTTCCGCGCGGACGCGGAACCGCGAAGCGGTCGGCCAAGGGGGCGGACTTGATTCGGGGTGGGTGGATCCTGGAGGGGGTTCCCGATATACGGGGGATATGACGGTCAGGGCGCTCGTGCTCGCGCTGCGTCCGGCGCAGTGGGTCAAGAACCTGTTCGTGCTCGCGGCGCTCGTGTTCGCGCGGGGGGAGCGCGGGGGGTTCGCGGGAGGGGACTACTCGGATGTGCGGCGCACGGTCTGGGCGTTGCTCGCGTTCTGCCTGGGCTCGAGCGCGGTCTACCTCGTCAACGACGTCGTCGACGTCGAGTCGGATCGCAAGCACCCGACCAAGCGGCTGCGCGCGGTGGCCCGCGGGGAGGTCTCGGTGGGGGCCGCGCTGGCGACGGCGGTCCTGTGCTGCGTCGGTGCCGTGCTCCTGGCCGAGCTCGCCGACGGCTCGCCGAACGCGGTGATCTGGGTCCTGCTCGCCTACATGGGGCTGAACCTGGCCTACAGCCTGCGGCTCAAGCGCGTCGTGCTCGTCGACGCGTTCTGCATCGCGGCCGGATTCCTCCTGCGCGTGTACGCGGGGGGCCTGGCGGCGGGAGCCCTCGTCTCGCACTGGCTCATGCTGTGCACGCTGTTCCTGGCGTTGTTCCTGGCCCTGTGCAAGCGGCGCGCCGAGAGCGACCTCCTGGGCGAAGGGCGCGGCGAGCATCGCGCGATCCTGCTCGAGTACAACGCCGGATTCCTGGACCAGATGGTGACCGTGCTCGCCGCCTGCACGATCCTCACCTACACGATGTACACCGTGGCCGAGGAGACCGGGCGCAAGTTCGGTCCGGGCCACAGCCTCATCTGGACCGTGCCCTTCGTCGTGTTCGGCCTGGCCCGCTACATGCTGCTCGTCCAGCGCCGCGAGGGAGGCGGCAGCCCGACGCGGATCCTGCTGGGCGGCGACCTGCTGTTCGTGCTCAACGCCTTGGCCTGGGCCGCGACGGTCGCGATCGTGCTTTTCTTGCGGCACGGGGCAGCGTCTTGACCCGTGCGGCGGCGCGGCCGTAACGTGTCGGGCTACCCCGCACCCGGACGACGACGGGAACCCACACCTTGGAATCACGCTTGAAGCTCGCCGGTCGGATGTCCGAGCTCGGCACCGAGACGGCCTTCGAAGTCCTGAACCGTGTCAAGGCCCTCGAGCGCGAAGGCCGCTCGATCGTCCATCTGCACATCGGCGCGCCCGACTTCCGCACGCCCGAGAACATCGTCGAGGCGGGTCGCAAGGCGCTCGCGGACGGCTGGCACCAGTACACCCCGGCCAAGGGCCTGCTCCAGGTCCGCGAGGCGGTCGCCGAGTACTGCCTGCGCTTCCACAAGGCCGAGGTCCACCCCGACGATGTGCTGATCGTCCCGGGCGGCAAGCCGACGCTCTTCTACGCAGCGCTGATGTTGTGCGAGCCCGGGACCGAGGCCCTTTACCCGAACCCGGGCTTCCCGATCTACGAGTCGGCGATCCGCCTCGCCGGCGCGACGCCGGTCCCGATCGAGCTGCACGAGAGCCGGGGCTTCGCCTTCAGCGCCGACGAGGTGCTCGCGAAGATCACGCCGCGCACACGCCTGCTCATCCTGAACTCGCCCGCGAACCCGACCGGGGGCGTGACGCCGAGACGGGAGCTCGACAAGCTCGCCGCCGGCCTCGAGCGCCATCCGCACGTCGCCGTGCTCTCCGACGAGATCTACTCGCGGCTCACCTACGACGGCGAGGAGCACGTCTCGATCCTCTCCTATCCGTCGCTGCGCGACCGCGCCATCCTCCTCGACGGCTGGAGCAAGACCTACGCGATGACCGGCTGGCGCATGGGATTCGGCGTGTGGCCGAGGGCTCTCATCGCCGCCGCCGAGCGCCTCCAGATCAACAGCGTCTCCTGCGTCAACGCCGCCGCGCAGATCGCCGGCATGGAGGCCCTGCGCGGGCCTCAGGACGCCGTCGAGAAGATGCGCAAGGCTTTCGACGAACGTCGCCGGCTGATCGTGGCGGAGCTCAACGCGATCCCCGGCTTCCGCTGCACCACGCCCAAGGGCGCGTTCTACGCGTTCCCGAACATCGCGGGCACCGGGATCCCCTCGCGCGAGCTCGAGACGATGCTGCTCCAGCGCGCAGGGGTCTCCTGCCTCTCGGGGACGAGCTTCGGCGCGCTGGGCGAGGGCTACCTGCGCTTCTCCTACGCGAACAGCTCCGAGAACATCCGCGAGGGCATGCGCCGGGTCCGCGAGTGTCTCCAGCCCGCCTGAGGGCAGCCGCCGTGAACGTCTCCGACTTCCGGAGCGACACGGTCACGAAACCCTCCCCCGCGATGCGGCGGGCGATGGCCGAGGCCGAGGTCGGCGACGACGTCCTCGACGGCGACCCGACCGTGCGGCGGCTCGAGGAGCGGGTCGCCCGCCTGCTCGGCAAGGACGGCGCGATGTTCGTGCCCTCGGGCACGATGGCGAACCAGATCGCGCTCGGCGTGTGGACGCGGCCGGGCGACGAGATCGTCATCGAGCGCAGCGGGCACATGGTCACCTGGGAGGGGGGTGCGCCGGGCTTCCTGCACGGGGTCCAGACGCTGACGTTGCACTCCGAGAGCGGCCAGCTCGACCCGGCCGAGGTCCAGAGCGTGATCCGCATGAAGTCGCCGCACTGCCCGCGCACGGCGCTCGTGTGCGTCGAGCAGACGTTCATGGGTTCGGGTCACGCGGCCGGCGGGCGGGTGCTGCCGCGCGAGAACCTGGAAGGCGTGCGCGCGGTCGCGCGCGAGGCCGGGATCCCGGTCCACATGGACGGCGTGCGCCTGTTCAACGCGGCGGTCGCGTCGGGGATCGAGGCACGCACGTGGGCCACCTCGGCCGACTCGGTCTCGGTGTGTCTCTCCAAGGGCCTGGGCGCTCCGGTCGGATCGCTGATCGCGGGCGACCGGGATTTCCTGGAGCGCGCGGTGCCCGTCCGCAAGCGCCTCGGCGGCTGGATGCGGCAGGCCGGGATCCTGGCTGCGGCCGGGCTCTTCGCGCTCGAGCACAACGTCGAGCGCCTGGCCGAGGACCACGCCCTCGCGCAGACCCTGGCGAAGGCCCTCCACGGCCGGGGCGGCCTCACCTGTCCGCCCGGCGAGGTCGAGACGAACATCGTGTTCGTCCAGGTCGGTCATCCCGCCTACGACGCGCCGAAGCTCTCCGCCGCGCTGAAGGAGCAGGGAGTGCTCGTGCTCCCGCTGACCCCGCGCGCGCTGCGCTTCGTCACCCACCTCGACGTCGGCGAGGAAGACATCCTGCGACTCACGCGCGCGCTCGACCAGATCCTCTAGCCGGCGAGCCTCGACCTCCCCCTCGAAGACGAGCTGCGAGGCGAGGCAGTGGTCGCGCTCTCGGACGGCGGGAGATCTGTCGAAATTCAGTCCCGGGGCGCATAGGCTCTTGGACGCTTCGCCCCATGGGGATCTTCAAGGCCTACGACATCCGGGGCAAGGTGCCCTCCGAGCTCGATCCGCCTCTCGCGCGTCGGATCGGGCATGCCTTCGCGAGCCTCCTCGCGGCCCGGCGACTCGTCGTCGGCCGCGACATGCGCACGCACTCCCCCGCGATCGCCGGGGCGGTGATCGAGGGGATCCGCGACGCCGGTTGCGACGTGCTCTCGATCGGGCTCGCCGAGACTCCCATGGCCTATTGGGCGATCGGCTCGCAGCCCTGCGATGGGGGCCTGAACGTCACCGCCAGCCACAACCCGGGCGAGTACAACGGCATGAAGCTGTGCGGGAAGGGCGCTGCGCCGATCTCCGCGGCGAACGGCATCCGGGAGATCGAGCGCATGTGCCGCGACGAGGCGCTCGAGCCGGCTCGCTCGCGCGGGAAGGTCGAGACCGCCGATCTCCTCCCTCGGTACGCCGACCACGTGGCTCGCTTCTCGACGATCGAGCGGCCCATCGCGGTCGCGATCGACGCCGCGAACGGCATGGCGGGCTACACCTTGCCGGCGATCCTCGCGCGGCTCCCCAAAGTGCGTGCCCACACGCTGTTCATGGAGCCCGACGGCACGTTCCCCAACCACGAGGCGAACCCCCTCGTGGAGAAGAACCTCGATCCCGTGCGTGAGCTCGTGAAGCGGACCGGCGCGCCGATCGGCGTCTCCTTCGACGGCGACGCCGACCGCTGCGGCTTCGTCGACGAGGGGGGATGCACGGTCGGCAACGACCTCGTGACCGCGCTGCTCGCGCGCGAGATCCTGGCGCGCAAGCCCGGAGCGCCGATCGTGTACGACCTGCGCTCCTCGTGGGTGGTCAAGGAGGAGATCCAGAGGGCCGGGGGCGTTCCCATCCGCGACCGCGTCGGTCACTCGTTCATCAAGGCGACCATGCGCGCGCGCGGCGCGGTCTTCGGAGGGGAGCTGTCCGGCCACTACTACTTCGCGGAGAACTACACCTGCGACTCGGGCGTGATCGCCATGGTCTCGGCTCTGAACCTGCTCGCGCGCGAGCAGCGGCCGTTCAGCGCCATCGCCGGCGAGCTGCGCCGCTACCACAGCACCGGCGAGATCAACTTCGAGGTGGAGGACAAGGAATCCGCGATCGCCGCGCTCAAGGCGCGGTTCCGCGAGGGGCGCCAGGACGAGCTGGACGGGATCACGGTCGAGTACGGCAAGCTCGGCGCGCGGGAGTGGTGGTGGTTCAACGTGCGCGCGTCGAACACCGAGCCGCTCCTGCGGCTGAACCTGGAGGCGTCGTCCGCCGCCTTGCGCGACGAGAAGCGCGCGGAGCTCGTGGCCCTCCTGGGAGATCCCCGCTCATGAACTCCCGCATGAACCTGGTTGCATCGATCCTCATCGCCCTCACCTGCGCCTGCGCGTGCAGCGGCCGGTCCGCGCGCCGTGGAGCCGAGGCGGTCGTCGCCGGCACGATCCTCGACGCCGCGACCGGCGCACCGGTCCCCGACATCCGCGTCGAGGGACCCCAAGGGGCGTGCGCGATCTCCGGTCGCGACGGGCGCTTCGAGATGGCGGGACTCCGGGCCGGCGACGAGGGGGAGATCCTCGCGCGCGCGGGCGACGGCCGCAGAGGCGGCGTGACCCTCCGGCCGCTGGCGCCGGGACGGCTGGAGGTCGTGCTGCAGCTCTACCGGCGTTGAGACGGTACCGCCGCGGAATGGAGGAGAGCCGTGCTCTTCGCTATGCCAGTCTCTCGTCTGCTTGTCCGATAAGGACTCCCCCGGAACCTCCGATGCCCTCGTGTACCCGGAGAGTCATGATCGCCCTGGCCCTGCTTGCGGTCACGCTGGGGCTTTCCTCAACGCTCGGGCAAGAGCCCCGATCCACGCTCGGGCAAGAGCCCCGATCCACTCTCGGGCAAGAGCCCTCGGGCGTTGGGACACCCCCGAAGCAGGATGCCGAGGAGCTCGCCGCGCGCGCGGGCGCGGATGCCATTGCGGAGCCGGAGGCCGCGCCGTCCTGGCGCGACCTGCTCTCGCGTGACTCGCGCCTCTCGTTCTCGCTGCGCTCGGCGACGGACGCCAGCGCGGCGCTCGATCGCACGGACGGCACGGCGCTGCGCCGCGCCGGGGCGTGGATGGCGCTCGGGTGCGCAGGCTCGGCCGGCGACCGGGCGCGGATCGTGAAGCAGGCGCGCATCGGCAAGGGCCTCGAGCGCAGGGCCGCGATCCTGGCCCTGGGCGAGATGGCCGCCGACGAGGAAGGCCTGCTCTCCTGGCTGGCCGGGGACGTCGACGCGCAGGCAGCCGAGTGCGCGCTGCTCGCTCTCCTCCGATCGCACCGGCCCGGCGGACGCGATCGTGTCCAGGCATCCGCACGCGATGCGAGCGATCCCCGTTCGGCCGTGGCTCTGGGCCTCCTCGCCTTCGACCGCGATCCGGCGACGAGCCCACCACCGCGCGCCGTGCGGACGCTGATCGAACTGCGCTGGGAGGCGGCGAGTGCATTCGGCATGGTCGACCGCGCGAGCTTCGCGGCCAGGCGCGTCGACGAGCTGGCTTCCTCCCCGGCCTTCGTCTCGGTGGTCGTCCTGCGCGCGGCCGCGCGCTCCCCCAGCGGAGCGGTCAAGGACCACCTTCTCTCGGCGCTCGTGGAGGGCCAGGGACCGGGGCGTCTCACCGCCGCCATCGACGCCATCCCGCGGCAGATCTCGCAGCTCGTGGACAGCGGGCTGTGGACCCCCCGCGACCCCGGGGAATGGGCCACGATTCTCGAGGAGATCGAGCGCGAGCACGTCGAGGCCCTGACGTCCGAGCTCCTGGCCCAGGCCGAGGAAAAGCCCGGGCTGCGCTGGCGGGCGCGCGCGCTGATGGAGCCGTCCGACCGCGGCGGCCTCGTGAGCTTCACGGCGGCCGATCTCGCCGGTCTGGAAGCCGGGGATCGCGCGCTCGCCTGCCAGGTCCTCGGCTCGACCGTCGACCCCGACCCCAGGATCCTCCTCACGGCGCTCGTCGGGGACGTCGACGTGCGCGTTCGCGGCGCGGCCAGGGTGGCCGAGCTGCGCCTGGGAGGGAAGAGCGCCGCGCCGGAGATGGACAAGATCCTCCCCGACCGGTCGCACCCGGAGCACGTGGCGGTCCTCGAGAGCCTGTGCCGGAATGCGCGCGACCCGGCGGTGGCGATCCGCCTGGAGGGATTCCTGCGCACCGCCGCCGGCGCCGATCTCGCCGCCGTCGCCGCGGCGCTATGCGTCCATGGCCGTGCGTCCGGGCGCGAGACGGTGCGCTCCCTGCTCTGCCTGGATTCGCCTCCGACCGGTGCTCGCCGCCTGATGCTCGTCCGCGCGCTCTCGCGGCGGCCGGGCGGGAAGGACAGGCAGGTCCTCTCGGAACTCTTTCCGCAGGCCGGTGAAGAGGCCCTGAACCTCGAGCTGGCGGTCGGCCTGGCCTCGCTCTCCGACCCAGCCGTGCGTCCGATCCTCCGCGCCGCGCTGTGGCGCGGCGGCTTCGACGAGAGCGTGCTGGCGGGGATCCTGCTCGCGGAGGCGAACGGGGCCCGATTCCTGATCGAGGAGATCCTGCGCCCGCCACGGGAGGCCGACTCGGCCGACCTGCGGCGCGTGGGCTTCGCCCTGGGCGAGTGGGGAGGCGTCGCGGCGCTCACGGCCCTGGCGCGCGAGGCCGTCTCCGCGGCGGGGCCGGAGATGCAGGGCGCGCTCCTGGGTGCCTTGAGCTCGCGGACGCAGTAGATTGAACCGGATGGCCCCGATCGGCAGAGCGCGGGCGGCGGAGCGAGGGGCCGGCGCGATGGACACCTGGAAGCCCAGCGGCGTCGTGACCCTGCTGACCGACTTCGGCAACGAGGATCCCTACGTCGGCATGATGAAGGGTGTCCTGCTCTCGGCCGCGCCGGGCCTCGCCCTGGTCGACCTGACCCACGGCGTGCCCCCGCAGTGCGTGCGCGTGGGTGCCTGGTTCCTGGCGCACTCCTTCGGATACTTCCCCAGGGGCACCGTTCACGTCGCGGTCGTCGATCCCGGCGTCGGCTCCGGCCGTCGATTGCTCGTCGCGGAGGACCGCGGGCACGCCTTCCTCGCCCCCGACAACGGCCTGCTCGGACCCGTGCTCTCGGATGAGGCGCGGGTCTTCGAGCTGGACGGTGCACGCTTCGCCCGCGAGGGCACGAGCCGGACGTTCCATGCCCGCGACATCCTCGCTCCCGCGGCGGCGGCGCTCGCGCGCGGGCTCGCGCCCGCGGCCGCTGGATTGCGACCGGTCGAGCCCGAGGCAGGCGTCTCCTTCCCCCGCCCGCGCGGCTTGGCGCCCGGCCGGATCGAGTGCGAGGTGATGCTCGCCGATCGCTACGGCAACCTGATCTTGTCGGCGCGGCCCGAGGATCTGAGCGGTGAGCTCCACGGCCATCCGGGGGGCGACCTGGAGCGCTGGATCGTCGAGGCCGCGGGGCGCACGATCCCGCTGCGCGGCGCGTACGCCGAGGCCGCTCCGGGCGAGCTGCTCGCCCTGGTCGACTCCTACGGCGCGCTCGAGATCGCCGTGCGAGAAGGCAGCGCGGCGGCGCGACTGGGGCTGCGACAGGGGGACATGGTGGTGCTGGCGAGGAGCGCATGATCGCGAGGAAGGTGTGTCTGGTCGGGGTGCCGTTGGACCTGGGCGGAGGGCGGCGCGGCGTCGACATGGGGCCGAGCGCGCTGCGCATCGCCGGCATCGAGGAGGGGGTGAAGGGCCTGGGTCTCGAGTTCGAGGACCGCGGCAACGTGCCCGTCCGCGAGCCGGCTTCGCGGGAGCCCAAGAATCCCAGGGCGCGCTTCCTGGACGAGATCGCGGAGTGCTGCCGCGCCCTGCGGGGCAAGGTCGAGGGGATCCTCGAGGACGGCGGCTTCCCGCTGGTCGTCGGGGGTGACCATTCGATCGCCTGCGGCACGGTCGCGGCGATCAGCTCGTTCCACCACCGTCGCCGGGAGAAGATCGGCCTGATCTGGTTCGACGCGCACGGCGATTTCAACACGCCCGAAACGAGCGAGTCGGGGAACATCCATGGCATGCCGCTGGCCTGCTGCGTCGGGCGCGGCGTTCCGGAGCTCGTGCGGCTCGGGGATCGCGTGCCCATGGTCGACGTGGAGAAGGCCGTGCTGATCGGTGTGCGCACGATCGACCGGCGCGAGAAGGACGAGATCCGCGAGTCCGGGCTGCACGTCTTCACGCTGCGGGACATCGACATGCACGGCATCCACAAGGTGATGCGGATGGCGATCGAGATCTCGTCGACCGGCACGGCGGGATTCCACCTCACCTTCGATCTGGACGGCACGGATCCCTCCGTCGCACCGGGCGTGGGCGCGCCCGTGCCGGGCGGAACGACGCTGCGCGAGAGCCACCTGATCATGGAGCACGCGGCCGAGTCCGGGCGAATGCTGGGCCTGGAGATGACCGAGATCAACCCGATCCTCGACGTGCGCAACGCGACCGCGCGGGTCGCGGTCGACCTGGCCTTGTCGGCCCTCGGCAAGGCGGTGCTCTAGCTCGCCGTGCGCGCCTTCCTGGCCTCGTTGCGGAGGAACCGCCGCCTGCTCTCGGACCTCGTCCGGCGCGACCTGCGCGCGCGCTACGTGGGCTCGAGCATGGGCTTCTTCTGGTCGGTGATCTTCCCGGTCATCAACCTGTTCGTGTACATGTTCGTGTTCCGGCTGGTCCTCAAGACGCGCTGGGACGATCACCAGGGGACGGCCGAGGTGGCGTTGCTCATGCTGGCCGGGATCCTGGTGTGGCAGGCCTTTTCCGAGAGCCTGTCGCGGATGACGAACACGCTGGTGGAAAACGCCAACCTGATCCAGAAGGTGGTCTTCCCCTCGGAGACGCTGCCGGTCTACCTCACCCTGTCGTCGCTCGTGAACATGTCGATCGGCATCTGCGTGGCCATCCTGGGCGTGACCTGGTTCGCCTACCTGAAGCCGCCGAGCGGAAAGCCTCCGCCACCCCCGCAGCCCGTCGCGTTCGGGGTCCACGTGCCCGGTGAGGTCTCCGCCGCGCGGCCGCTCACGACCGGCTGCTCGTTCCGCTGTGCGAGCGTCCCGGAGGGGACGCGCTACACCGCGACCACCGTGACCGACACCACTTTGATCTCGCCCTGGTCGCAGCCGGCGGCGGACTGGCGCGCCGGAGCCTTCCTCAATGCGGGCTGGAGGGACACGGTGTACGCCTCGACGGGGGAGTGGGCGCGCGCCGTCGAGAAGAGCGGCACGACGCTCCGAATCGACCGCTGGCGCGATCGCGCGGGCCGGGAGACCGGTCCGCCGAAGGATGGCGTTCAAGCCCTGGTGGTCGGAGAACCCGAACGGCCGATCGGGCTCTCGATCTCCCTCGCGGCCGTCCCCCTCCTCGTCCTCCTGCAGGGCGTGTTCATGCTCGGCCTCGGCTACCTCCTGTCGGCCTTCAACCTGTTCGTGCGCGACACCGTCCACGTGATCGGCGTGATGCTCACGGTCTGGATGTTCGCGACGCCGATCTTCTACCCCGAACGCATGGTCCGCAACGCGGGCTACGGCTGGATGCCGGACTGGAACCCGATGCACTGGCTGATCACCTGCTATCGCGACGTGCTCGTATACGGCGACTGGCCGGATCCCTGGCTGCTCCTGCGCTTCGGGCTGGTCGGCGCCGGGGTCCTGTTCCTTGGCTCGGCCTTCTTCATGGCGCAGAAGCCGCGCTTCCCCGACCTGCTGTGAAGCCCGTGAAGCTCGAGAGATCGGATCGAATGTCGGCGGCCGGCACGCCCGACGCCGCGACGTTGGCCGTCTCGGCCCGCGATCTCTCCAAGGCCTACTGGATGTACGACAAGCCGCTCCATCGGGCTCTCGAGCTCTTCATCCCCGGGATCAAGCTGCACCGCGAGTTCTGGGCCCTGCGCAACGTGCACCTCGACATCCCGCGCGGGAGCACGGTGGGGATCATCGGCGAGAACGGCGCCGGCAAGTCGACGCTGCTCAAGCTCCTGACCGGCATCACCCTGCCCACGACGGGCGAGGTGCGCGTGCACGGCCGCGTGGCCTCGCTGCTCGAGCTCGGCGCCGGCTTCCATCCCGAGTTCACGGGAAGAGACAACGTCTACCTGAACTGCTCCGTGCTGGGGATGACCGACGAGGAGATCGCCGAGCGTTTTCCTCGGATCGTCGAGTTCAGCGAGCTCGGCGACTTCATCGATCGTCCGGTCAAGACCTACAGCTCGGGGATGTACGTGCGCCTGGGCTTCGCGGTCGCCTCCAGCGTCGATCCCGACATCCTGATGATCGACGAGGCGCTCTCGGTAGGCGACGAGCATTTCAAGGGCAAGTGCATCAATCGATTGAACGAGTTCCGCGAGCAAGGCAAGACCACGATCTTCGTCAGCCACGACATCGGCACGGTCAAGACCATGTGCCAGCACGTGATCCTCCTCGATCGTGGAGAAATCCTCGAGCAGGGCACCGCGGAGAGGGTTGCGGACGAGTACCTGAAGCGGGCCCACGCGCGCGGAAACGAGAGGCTCTCGACGCTGAACCGCGAACCGAACACCTACCCGCGCTGGGGGAGCGGCGAGATCGAGACGCTGGAGATCGAGATGCTGAAGGCCGACCGGGTGAAGAGCCTCGTCTTCCGCACCGGCGAGCCCTTCGCGGTGCGTGTTCGCTACCGGGCCAGCGCCCGCGCGCGCCGGCCGGTGTTCGGCCTGGGACTGTACCGCTCCGACGGCACCTACGTGAACGGCAGCAATCACCAGTGGCGCGAGCACCCGATCCTCCTCGAGGGCGTCGAGCCGGGCGAGGAGGGCGAGGTTCGCATGGACTTCGAGGCCATGCCTCTCCTTTCGGGACAGTACTACCTCACGGTCTTCGTCTACGACCACAGCCAGGCCGCGCCGACGGCGATCGACCACCGCGAACATGCGGTGACCTTCGAAGTGATCGATGCGCTTCGCCACCAGCACGGGCTGCTCTCCCTCCCGACGCGCTGGACGCTCTCGCGGCGCCGCCCGGGCCGTGCCGGCGAAGAGGTCGAGGAGTCCGCATCGTGATCGATGTTCTTGAGTTGCCCTTCGACCAGTACCAGCGCTACAAGCTGGTCGCGGACCTGCTCGATGAGGTCCGGCCTCCGGGCGCGCGATGGAGCGTGCTCGACGTCGGCGGGCGCACCGCGCTGTTGCGCGCCTTCCTGCCCCGGGATCGCGTCACGCTGGTCGACCTGGAGGCCTCGCCGGAGCCGGGACTCGTGCTCGGCGACGGCGCGCGACTTCCCTTCGCCACCGCGAGCTTCGACGCGGTGACCGCCTTCGACACGCTCGAGCACGTGCCCCCGCCCCGACGGGAGGCCTTCGTGGCCGAGTGCCGCCGTGTCGCGCGCCGCTACGTGGCGATCGCCGGCCCCTGCCAGCACCCCGCCGTCGAGGAGGCCGAGCGCCTCCTGCAGCGCTTCCTCAAGGACAAGCTCGGGGTCGAGCATCGCTTCCTCGAGGAGCACCGCCACCACGGGCTGCCGGATCGAGGGAGCGTCGAGGCGCAGCTCTCGGCCTCGGGTGCGAGGGTGACGAGCGTGGGACACGGCAGTGTGGAGCGCTGGCTGGCGCTCATGTGCGTGTCGATGTACATGGACTACACCTACGAGCTGCACGGGGTCGCGGCGCGCTTCTTCCGCTTCTACAACGAGAACCTCTACCGGTCCGACCATAGAGCGCCGGTGTACAGGCACGCGATCCTGGCCGCGCTCGACGGTGCGCCGCTGCCGTCGGGCCGGGGCGCCCTGGCGCCGCCCGAGACTCCTCCCGGCGCGGTGGCGCGGATCACCGAGCTGGCCTTCGAGCTGGTGGGATTCGAGCGCGCGAGCCTGCGCTTGCGCGAGGAGCGCGAAGTGCTGCGGGGGATGGTGGCGACGCTCAAGGAGGATCTCGAGGCTCACCGCAGGAATCTCGAGCTCGCACTCGTCGAGGGCAACAACGCGCGCCTGCAGCTCGAGGCCGCTTGCGTCCAGATCGACAGGGTGCGGGAGATCCTCCGCGAGAACGACGCCAAGATCACCGAGCTGCGCAGGGAGCTGTCCGGCCGCTGGAAGAACATCAAGCGCGCGATCGGCCCGCGGCGGCCGCCGCCGTGAGGGGGCGGCCGCCAGCCTGGCCGCAGCCAGATGGCAGGCACGGTCTGGAGGCGCGGGCCGGCGCGTGCTAGAACCGCGTGCGCGACCGCGCGCGCTCGAGACATGGCCGCCAACCCGATCGACGTCCACCGCTTCGCCTCCCGCGTCGGCTCCTGGCTCGCGCCCGGAGGGCCGGAGTCGGACGTCGTCGTGAGCTGCCGCGTGCGCCTGGCACGCAACGTGGCCGACCATCCCTTCGTCACGCGCCTGGAGCCGGCGCGCGCGAGCGAGCTGGCCGAGCGCCTCCGCGAGCACCTCGTCGACCTGCGGATCGACGGCGAGACGACCTGGGTTCCGATGGAGGAGGCCATGCCCGTGCTGCGCCTGATGCTCCGCGAGCGGCACCTGATCAGCCGCGATCTGGCGCCGGGCGAGGAGGGACAGGTGAACGCTCCCGGGCGGGCCGTCGCCTTCGGCGCCAGCGAGTCGCTGGCGGTCATGGTCAACGAGGAGGACCACCTGCGGCTCCAGAGCCTTGCGCCCGGCTTTCAGCTGGACGCGGCCTGGAAGAGCGCGCTGGAGCTCGACCGCGCCCTGGAAGCGCGGCTGCCCATGTCGCATTCGCGCGAGCTCGGCTACCTCACCGCCTGTCCGACGAACGTCGGGACCGGGCTGCGGGCCTCGGTGATGATGCACCTGCCGGGGCTCTCGATCGTCCGACCCGAGCTCGAGAAGGTGTTCGCCGCCGCGCAGCGCACGGGGCTCGCCGTGCGCGGCCTGCACGGCGAAGGCAGCCGTGCGGTAGGGGACTTCTACCAGATCTCGAACCAGGTCACGCTGGGCCGCAGCGAGGGCCAGCTCGTCGAGGATCTCAAGGCCCTGGTCCCGCGGATCATCGACTTCGAGCGCAAGGTCCGCACGGTCCTGTTCAAGGAGCAGAAGGCCAGCCTCAAGGACCGCGTCAGCCGCTCGATCGGACTCCTGCGCACCGCGCGTGCGATGCCCACCGAGAGCGCGCTCGCGCACCTCTCGAACCTGCGTCTGGGCGTCCACCTCGGGCTCCTGGAGGACGCCCCGATCGAGGTCCTGAACCAGCTCGGGGTGCAGGTGCAGCCCGGCCACATCCAGGCCTTGAACCAGAAGGCTCCGCAGCGGGAGCTCCTGGAGGCGAGCGAGCGCGATCGCCTGCGCGCCGGACTGTTGCGCAAGCGCCTGGCGGGCAAGCCCGCCTGACGGGCTCTCAGCCCGTGACCTCGGGCCCGCCCAGGAAGTACTTCTCCAGCGCCTCGACCTGGTGGGACATCTGGTCGAGGTCGGCGCGGAGGATGTCGCGCAGGGACAGCACACCCGCGACGCGGCCATCGACGACCACCGGAAGGTGCCGGATGTGCCGGCGCTGCAGCTCGAGGCGGACGTCCTCGACCTCGTGCTCGGGACCGACGCTGAAGATGTCGCGCGTCATGACCTCGGCGAGCGTCGCGCGCTCGGGGTCGCGGCGCGGAACGACGACGCGCGCCATCAGGTCGCGCTCGGTGAAGATCCCCGCCAGACGTCCGTCCGAGGCGGTGACGAGCACCGCACCGACCTTCCTTTCGGTCATCGCGCGCGCCGCCTCGATCACCGTGGTCGACTGCGGGAGCGTGAGAAGGTCCTGTTCGGTGAGAAGCTGTCCGACGCGCATGCCGACCGTCTCCGTATCCGCCGAGGTTAGCTCGGCCCTGCCGCCGTGGGAACGATCCTCCCCGCCGCGCCCCCTCCGGGTCCCCGGCGCCGGAACCACCAGGCGGCGTAGACGAAATGCATGCTCGTGATCGCCAAGGTGAACGACAGTCCCCAGGCCGCACCCGTGGTCGGGAATCTCGCGGCGAGCCAGGTCTGGGTGGCCGTGCACACGGCCAGGCCCAGGACGCACAGGACCACCCCGGCCTTGAGGGTGTTCGAGACCAGGTAGAAGGTGTCGTTGGCGATCGAGAAGGAGACGATCAAGTAGCCGGGCAGCAGGATCAGGCAGATGAGCCAGACGGGCTCCCAGTAACCAGCCGGAAAGGCGATCCGCAGAATCGGCCGGACCATCAGCATGGCCAGGAGGAGCCCCGTCGAGATGAGCGCTCCCGAATACAGGCTGGCCTTCCAATACGTCCGCCGGAAGCGCGTGAGGTCTTTGAGGCCGGCGAGCTCGGAGAGCATCGGCAGCGCCGTGCGGCTCGCCCCCTGCATGAACATGAGCGGCATGCCCAGGAAGCTCTTGGCGATGCGGAGGTAGGTCACCCATTCGCTGGAGCCGAAGTACCGGAGGAGCAGCACGGGCAGGACATCGCGCGCCAGCGCGTCGATGCTGCGGACGAGCCCCAGCTTGACACCGAGCGGCATCCCGGCGCGCAGCGGGACCTCACGAGCCACCCGGGCGATCTCCCCGAAGGAAGGCAGGGAGCGCGGGTCCTCCCGGCGCGCGAGCAGGTACAGCTCGATGCCGATCACCGACGAGAGCGCCGAGGCGGCGAGCATGCCGAGCACCGCGCCGGCGGCCGAGCCGGTGACCAGCACGCCCGCGACGACGAGGAAGATCCTCGAAAGCTCCTGCGCGTTCTCGATCTGCGTCAGCGGCAGCATGCGGCGAGTCCCCTGCAACGCTGCGCAGGCTACGACGCGCGGCATCTCCAGGAGAGGCGTCAGGGTCAGCCAGAAGGCCCACAGACCGGGCCCGTCGGGCTCGTGGAACACGTCCGCGGCGAGTCGCGGGAGCAGGAGACCTCCCAGGGCGACGACCACGACGCCCAGCGCAAGGTAGGCCTTCGCCAGGAAGGCGAGCCAGGCCGCGACCTTGAGCGGCAGCCCGCGGGCGTTCGCCGCCGCGACCTGGGACACGGTGGCGCCGACGAACCCCTGGTTCATCAGGAACCACAGCAGGGAGTACAGCGAGATCGCGACGTAGTAGCGCCCCTGCTGGCGCGCACCGAGCAGGTACGCCAAGGCGGCCGCGCTGGCGAAGTTGCCGACCGCGGTGAGCAGCGAGCCGGCCTGCAGCGTGACCGTGTCGCGCAGGAACTTGCTCTTCAGGAGATGCACAGGGTTCAACGCGGGTCTGCGCTGGGGTGCGCCGCACTCAGTGGATCGGCGTCCGCCCCTCGGGCACGAACAGGAAATCCTGGACTTGTGCCATTCCCGCGAGGTCCACAGGCGCGTAGCCCAGTCGATACAGCGCCTGGAGGACCGCGATCTGCCCGGCGTAGTCGGGGAAGATGTCCTCGCGCCAGAGCTCGGCCAGGATCACGGGTCGGGGCTGGCAGCGCTGGAGGAATCCGAGCATGCCGCGCAGCACACGGTAGTCGAAGCCCTCCGTGTCGCTCTTGACGAAGTCGACGCAAGCGATCCCGTGCTCGCGTGCGTAGTCGTCGAAGACACGGAGCTGGATGGGCTCGGGGCGGAAGTGCATGGTCCTGCGTTGACGCGCGGCCGGGTCCTCCTCGGGGGAGCTCCCGCCCGAATCGTGCCTCTGCTTCCAGCGCGCCGCGAGCTCCTGGTCGAGCGTGTTCCCGCCCGGGTTGTGCTTGAGCTTCCAGATCGTGCGCGGACCGCTCTCGTCCCCCAGGGCCAGGTTCTCCACCACGACCTGGGGGTGGGCGGCCATGCGATCCCGACAGCGCTCGAAGTGCTGCCGCACCGGCTCGAAGAGCCAGGCCTTCGCCCCCGGCCGCTCGCGGAGAACGTGCTCGGCGTAGATGCCGCAGTTGGCGCCCACGTCGATGAAGGAGCCGCCCGGCGGGATCCAGCGCAGCGACTCGGCCACGGTGTCCGCCACGATCCGCTCCAGTCGCCGCTCCCACTCCTCCTGCGTGGGCTCCCGCCCGAAGAGCTGGTAACGCAGCAGGCGCAGCCTCTCGACGATGCGCGGGATCAGGGGTTGCCGTTGCTGCATGCGGTCGCGAGGCGGGCAGAGAGCGCGCGGACGCAGATTATCGAGGCGCCGCTCGCGAACCGTCAAGCGCGGCGGGGGAGGGGCGGATCCTCGCTACGCGCGCGAGTACTCGTCGCTCGCGATCAGCTCGGCCAGCGCTCCGGCGAGGTCGCGAGCCGAGAGGTCGGGCTCGACCGCGAGGGCGCTCCCGCGGGAACTGGCGGGTCCGGCTCGTCGCGCGGCCGGCTCGCCGACGAGGGCGGTGCGACATCCCGCGCGCCATCCCGCGGCCAGCTCGTCGAGGTCGCCGGCGACCACCCAGCTCTCGCGCAGCTCGATCCCGTCCTCCTGCGCCGCATGGTAGAGCGCGCCTGTGTTCGGGAAGCGGAACACCGAGTCGCGGCGATGGCGGCCCTTGCCTCGCGGATGATCGAGGCAGGCGTAATGGCGCGCGATCGGGATCCCTTCCCCACGCAGGCGCGCGAGCAGATCGATCTCGAATCGCTCCCAGGTCGCGTCGGACACCAGTCCGCGCGCGACCGCTTCCTCGTTCCCGATCAGGTACACGTTCCAGCCGCGCTGGCAGGCGCGGAACAGCAGGCGCAGCGCGGCCGGAGAGCACGCGGAGGAAGGCATCTCCTGACCCGAGGCCGGCTTGCCCGGGGCTCGGGGGGAAGGATCGAGCAGGGCCCCGGCTCGACCGACGAACAGCCCGCGCGAAGGGCGGCCGGCGCCGGGGAGGGGCGGGATGCTCGGGTGTCCGTGGAGCGTCATGGTGCGGGTCGCCGGGGGGGAGCGCGGGATCCTTTTCGGTCGTTTCGGCGGACACTTGAGAGGTAAGCGCGATCGACTGCGGATCGAGTGCAGCGCGGTTCGGTCGTGCCGCATCCCGCGGAACTTTTTTCGCTCTCTTCACCAACCTTTGCTATCCGGCGATCTCGGAACGCCGGAAGCGCAAGCCGTTTTTCGGAACCGGTGTCCGAGGGACCGATATCCTTGAGTGGGGGTTCCGGATGCACGCGCGCATCCCCCTGCCAGGCCGGGAAACGAAAGTCTTGTCCGCACCTCTGCGCATCGCCCTTCTGCTCAACCCCTTCACGCTGCTGCGCAAGGGAGGCGACCACGCGCCCGAGCTGGCGCGCGAGCTCACCGGTCTGGGCCACACCGTGCGCGTGTTCGGCCCGGGAGCGACCGGCACGAGCCGCCCGGCCGGGCAGAGCGGGTCCGAATCCGCGCTGGAGCCTCTCGTCCCGCGGCGCTTCGCGCCCGACGCGATCCTGGCCTATGACGCGCTCTCACCCGCGGCCTGGCTCGGAGCCCGAACGGCCAGGGCCCTCTCCGTGCCGCTCCTGCTGGTCGAGTCGGGCAGCCGGAGCGACCGAGGCGGCCTGGCGAGGCTGTACCAGGGAGCGGGGGAGATGCTGTGGGGCCGCTACGTTCGTCACACCGCCAGCGTGCTCGTCGCGCTCGATCCGATCGCCCGGACACGCGCGCTCGCGAGCGGGTTCCCCGAGGAGCGCGTGGTCGTCCTCCCGACCGGCGTCGATCCCCACCAGTACTGTCCCGGTCTCGCGAGCAGGCTGATACAGCAGCACCACATCCGCGGCCGGATCCTGCTCTACGTCGGGCGGATCGAGCGCAACCGCGGGTTGGAAGTCCTGGTGCAGGCCTTCGCCCGCACCGTCGGGCAGCGCGACGACTGGTCGCTCGTCCTCGTCGGCGAGGGCGGGGCCCGAGCCGAGACGCGGGCGCTGATCGACCGTCTGGGGATCGGCTCGAGCGTGCACTGGCTGGGACGCGTGCGCGAGGAGGAGCTGCCGGGGCTGTTCAGCGCCAGCACGCTGCTCGGGGTCCCGGCCCTGGACGATTCCGTGCGCGGCAAGAACGTCGCCCGAGCGATGGCGAGCGGGCTTCCCGTGCTGGTCTCGGACCGGCCCGGCCTGCGCTCGCTGGTCGAGCACGAGGCCTCGGGTCTCGTCGTGCCCCCGGGGGATCTCTCCGCCTGGACCGAAGCCTTGAGGCGCGCCTCGATGTCGCCCGACGCGCGTCGCCGCTGGGGGCGGCGTGCGCGCGAGATCGCGGAGAGCCGCTTGTCCTGGTCGTCCGTGGCGCGGGCCTTCGAGTCGATGATCCTGCGCGCGCGGGGGGCGGTGGCGGTCGAGTCGGGAGCCGGGAGATCCCTCGATCCAGCCCTGGGCGCCGAAGGCGCGCCCGAGGGGATCATCGGGGCCGAGCGCGGCTGATCAGGCGCGCTTGTCGGTCGCGCGCCGCAGCTCCTCCTTCAGGAAGGCGAGGTCGCTCGCGTACTGCTGGATCGCCTTGCGCGTGGTGTCGTCGATCGCCTTGAAGCTGGCGCGGACCTTGACGCCGTCGGGTCGCTCCTCGACCTCGCTGACGACCGCGACCGCCTCGCAGTAGCCGCGCTGCAGGAGCGGCAGGCGGAACTTGACCTTCCACTCCGTGCCGATCGAGAGGAACTGCGCGATGGCGAAGGGCGAGAGGCCCGTGTGGCCTCCGTTCCAGGTGAAGCGCAGTCCGCGCTCGTCGAGGGCCGACATGCGGCCCGCACCGCTCCAGGCGCTGGCGGGCTTGTCCTTGGTGATCGGGGCCTTGACGATCACCTGGCTCTGCGAAAGGAAGTGCTCGATCCGGCTCTCGTCGACCGGCGCGAACAGGACCGAGGAGCTCTCCTCGGACTGACCCTCGACCCCGCCCGCGCGCGTCGGCTGGGTCAGCCCCAGGCTTTCCACGGCCGCCTCGTCGCTGTCGTAGACGCCGACGACACGATCGAGACCGACCTTCTCGATGATGTCGCGACAGAAGGAGGAAGGCCGCGAGATGGCCAGCTTGCCCTGCTTGGAAGAGAGTCCCTTGCTGGCCTTGATCATCGCCCCCAGGGCGGTCGAGTTGATGAACTTGACCAGGCGCAGGTTCAGGACCACGCGCACGATCCCGGCCTTGGCGAGGTCGTCGATCTCCTTCTGCAGGTGGGGGACGTAGTACGTGTCGAACTCGCCCCTCAGATGGAGGATGGCGTGGTCGTCGCGGGGTTCGACGCTGATGTGCATGCGTTCTCCGGGGCGCGGCCTGACTGCGCGCGAGGGTCGTGTGACGCTGGTCCTTGGGCAGGGGAGGCTCTTCGGCCGGGCGCCCTCCGGTGCCCTCGCGGAGCGCGAACCTGGCGGTCGGGATTCTCTCCCGCGACACCGCCGGCGCGCAAGTGTTTTGGGCCTCGTGCTCCGGGTAGACTCGTCGCCGCATGTTCTTCCGACGCAAGAAGGAGCCGCAGGACCCCGGCGCACCGGGTCGGGAACCCCAGGGAATTGCCCCGGCCGAGGCGCCGACCACCCTGTTCCTGACCGGAGACGGGCGGGTCGACCGGCGCACGATCGAGGTGCTGCTCGCCGCGATCGCGCGCGTCTCGCAGTCCCAGGACCTCGAGCGCCTGCTGGCCTACATCGTCGACACCTCGATCGAGGTCACCGGCGCCGAACGCGGCCTCCTGCTGCTCGCCGGCAAGGGCGGCGAGCTCGAGCTGCGCATGGCCCGCCAACGCGGCGGCAAGGCCGTCGAGGGGCAGCTGCGCTACTCGACCAGCGTGGTGCGGCGCGTGCTCTCCGATCTCGAGCCGGTGCGCGCGACGGTGAACTCCGACTCCGAGGCGCTCGAACTGGGCACCTCGGTGTTCGACCTCAAGCTGCGCGCCGTGATGTGCGTCCCGCTGGCGCGCCGCGAGGGCGGCGCTCAGGGCGGAACACCCGCTGGCTCTTCGGGGGCCGCGCAGGGCGTCCTGTACGTCGACTCGCGCGCAGCGACGCGGGAGTTCAAGCACGAGGACCTGGCCCTCTTCGCGGCGCTCTCCCAGCACATCTCGATCGCGCTCGAGAACGCGCGGCTGCACCTGGATGCGATCGAGAAGGTGCGCCTGGAGCAATCGCTCGAGATCGCCAGCCAGATCCAGACCGGCTTGATGCCGCAGATCCCCGAGGACGTCCCCGGCTACGACGTCTTCGGCTGGTATCGGCCGGCCGAGCGGACGACCGGCGACTTCTACGACTTCGTGCGCACGCGGGGAGGACGCCTGGGCGTGGTGGTCGGCGACGTCACCGGCCACGGGATCGGCCCCGCTCTGATCACGGCCACGGCGCAGGCCTCCCTGCGCTCCTACCTGCGCGTGCTCGACGACCCGGCCGCCGCGGTCGGCATGTTGAACCAGGACCTGGGCCCGCGCATGGACGACGGGCTGTTCCTGACCCTCTTCACCGGGTTGTTCTCGCCGGACGGAACCGTGCAGGTCTTGAACGCGGGGCACACGCCGCCGCTCCTGTGGCGCGCGCGGACCAAGACGATCGAGACGATCCGGGGTCACGGGCCGGCGCTGGGCATGATGGACGACTACGTGTACACCGAAGGGCCGCGGCTCTCGCTGGAGGAGGGCGACGTGCTGTTCGCCTTCACCGACGGCTTCGTCGAGGCGCGCTCGGTGGCCGATCCGGAACACTTCTTCGACGAGAAGGGCGTGCGCAGCGTGCTCGAGCACGGGGCCGCCTCGGGGAGCACCGCGCGCGAGCTGACCGAGGCGCTCGTGCACGCGGCGCTCGAGTTCTCCGGAGGCAAGCGCGAGGACGACATGACGGTCGTCGCGGTGCGCAGGGTCTCGCGGCCCTCATGACGCCCGCGCGGGAACCTCCGCCCCGCGGCAAGAGCCTGTTCGTCCGCGGAGCGCGGAGCTATCCGCCCGGGAAAGGTGCCGGCACGGTCGACGTGCGCATCCAGGACGGCGTGATCGAGGCGGTCGGCGCCGGCCTCGAACGGGGCGGGCTCCCCGAGATCGACGCGGGCGGGCTGACCGTCATCCCGGGGCTCGTCGACGTCCACGTCCACTTCCGCGATCCGGGCCTGGAGCGCAAGGAGGGCTGGGAGCACGGCTCGGCGGGCGCGCTCCACGGCGGAGTCACTTCGGTCGTCGAGGTGCAGAACAACCCGCCGCTCTCGACCAACTGCGCGGCCCTGCGCCAGCGCATCGAGCACGTCCGTGCGCGCTCGCGCGTCGACTTCGGGTGCCTGGCGAACCTCCTGCCCGAGTCGCTGGCCGAGCTCCCCGCCATGGCGCCCCTCACGCCGGCCTTCAAGTGCTTCCTGGGCGGCTCGACCGGGCTCGGCGGGCAGACCGATCGCAGGACCCTGCGCGAGCTCTTCGCCGGCGCCGCGCAGGCCGGGCGGATGATCGTCGCGCACTGCGAGGACGAGGGCCTCTTGCGCGAGGGGAAGAGGCGGTTCCCGAACGCGACCGCCGCCGATCACCACCGGGTCCGCTCGGCCGAGGCCGAGATCGAGTCGGTGCGGACCTCGATCGATCTCGTGCGCGAGACCGGATCGGAGCTGCATATCTTCCACGTCTCGACCCGCGGAGCGGCCGATCTCGTGCGGAAAGCCCGCGCCGAGGGTCTGCCGGTCTCGGCCAGCACCGCGCCGCACTACCTGCTCCTCTCGTGCCAGGACGCGCCCGGCCTCGGGAACCTGCTCAAGGTGAACCCGTCGATCAAGACGCGCGACGATGCGGCCGGTCTGGTCGCGGCGCTCGCCGAGGGGACGATCGAGGCGATCGGCACGGACCACGCGCCGCACCCGATCGAGGAGAAGCTCCGCGAGTACGTCCATGCACCCTCGGGAATGCCCTCGGTCGACCTGCTCTGGCCGCTGACGTGGGAGCTCGTCCGCCGCGGCATGCTCGATGCGCGCACCGCGCTCGCCAGCGTCACCTCCGCGGCCGCGCGCTCGCTCCACTTGCCGCGCAAGGGGAGCCTCGAGCCCGGCTTCGACGGCGACATCGTGCTCTTCGACCCGGAAGAGAGGCGCGCCGTGCGCGGCGCCGAGCTGCCGTCGCGTTCGAAGTGGTCGGCCTACGAGGGCTGGGAGCTGGCCGGCTTCCCGAGGATCGTGGTCCGCCGTGGCGAGATCGTCTTCCGCGGCGGCCGGACGACGGTCGAGGCCGGCGGAAGGCCGCTCGACCTCGTACCCCCGAGGCCGACGGCGAGGTAGGGCGGCAGGAAGGTCTGGGGATGCCTGCCCGATCGGACGCGCGACTGCCCTGCCCGGGCGTGCGCTTCGAGCCCGGATTCGCGCGCCGGGTCGAGGCGCTCGCGGCGCGCCTCGCGCTCGCGCGCGAGCGCCGCGAGGGCGGCGGCGTGCCGAGCCGGCTCGGGGGCGGCGCGGAGTTCGTCGGCTATCGACCCTACTCGCCCGGCGACGACCTGCGATCGCTGGATTGGGACCTGTGGGCGCGGTCGCGGCGCCCGTGGGTGCGCGTCGCGCGACGCGAAGCGGGGGAGCGCTGGCTCATCGTGCTCGACGCCAGCGCCTCGATGGGCGTCGGCCCTCCGGGGAAGTTGCAGCGCGCGGCCGAGGTCGCAGCCGGGATCGCGGCTCTCGCCCTGAAGACCGGCGCCGAGGCGCGTGTCGCCGCCCCTGCGGCCCTGACGGGGCCGCGCGAGATCGCGATCGCGCGACGCAGCTCGCTCGTGGATCTGCTCACCTTCCTCGAGAGCCTGCGCGCGGAGGGAGCCTCGAGCGCATGGCCTGGCAGGCGCGCGATGGCGCACGTCTCACGCGTCTTCCTGATCGGTGATCTGCGCGACAGGACACCCGAGGAAGCACTCGGGCTGCGCTCGCCCGGGCGCGAGCTGTGCCTGATCCAGCTCCTGGCGCCGATCGAGATCGCCCCGCCGGGTGAGGGCGCGGTCGAGTGGTGGGATCCCGAACGTGGCGCCCGGTTCGCGCTCGAGATCGACGCGCGTTCGCGCGCCGCCTACGAGGTCGAGCTCGCGGCGGAACTCGAACGATGGCGGTCGCTGTGCGCGCGCCGCGGCGTCCCGTACGGGTGCTTCAGCAGCGCGCTCGGGTTCGAGGAGATCCTCCAGAGGAGCGTGGTGTGATCGGCGCAGCGGCTCTCTTCCCTCTCGAGTGGGCCCGACCCTACGCGCTGCTCGCGCTGGCCCTGCCGCTGGCCGTCCTCCTCGGCTCGCGCCTCTTCGAACGGCCGTTCGAGATCGCGACCGGCACGCTCGACCTGTGGCGGCGCGCGCGGGCCGCGCAGGCTCCTCCGTCGCGGCGCGCGCGGACGCGGATCCCGCCCGCGGTGTGGATCCTGGTCCTGGCGCTGACGCTTGGCGCACTGGCGCTCGCCGGACCCCGGCCGCCGTCGCCCGAGGCGTGGCGCGCCCTGCACGTCCTCGTCGACCGAACCCCGTCGATGGAGCTGGCCTTGGGAAAGGGGACGAGGCGCGACCGCGCCCTCGCGATGGCGCGCGCCTGGATCGAGCGCACCGAGCCCGACGCCTCCGTCGAATGGGCCGAGAGCGCTGCGCCGCTCGGTCCCGGGGACGATCGCGAGGACGCGCTCTGGGTGACCGATCGCGCTCCGTTCCCGCCGCCTCGCCACGCGGGTTTCGTCGCGAGCGGCGGGCCTTCCGTGCCGGGTCCGGTCGCGATCGACGGCACGGCGCGCTACGACTGGGACGGCGAGCGACTCGTCGAGGTCCCCGGAGGCGCGCCGGTTCGACGAGTCGAAGTTTCGGGGACGCTGCCGGCGCCTCTGGCCGGGGTGCTCGACGCGTGGGCGAGGGCGCGAGGCGTGGAAATCGCAGGTCGAGGGGAGGGCCGGTCCGCGCTCGTGGTGCACGCGGTCGATCCGGGACTCCAGTCCGTGCCGGTCCGCACGATCGAGGCGGGAAGGGACGGCTGGACGGCCACGGGCACGGTCGCCGGCGTCGCGAGGAGCTCCGACCCCGGAGGGCCGCTCGAGACGTGGCTTGCCGATCTCGATGGCCGTGCGGTCGTCACGTCCGGTCCGGGACGGATCGATTCCCGGTGGGCGTCGATGGAGGACGCGCAGGGCGATCCGGCTGCTTTCGCGGTGTCGTGGGCCCGGCTGTTCGACGCCGCGGTGCTTCCGCCCCCGGGCGTCATCGAGCTGGCCGAGCGGCTCGCGGCGGGCGAGGAGGCCTCCGCTCCCCCTCGCGCAGCGGAGCCCGCAGCCTCGGAGAGTCGATCGCTGGCAGCGTGGCTGGCGCTCGCGTCGCTCGCCGGAGCAGTCGTGGCGCTGATCCTCTCGAACCCGAGGAGCCGGGGCTCCTGAAGGTCCGTGGTCGTGGCGTTCGGGGCACGCCTCGGGTACACCCGTGGGCATGGACCCCTTCGAACCGGCGAAAGAGGACCGCTTCAGCTTCGGCCTGTGGACCGTCGGCAACCCCGGGCGCGACCCGTTCGGCGCGGAGGTGCGGCCGGTGATGAAGCCGGCGCACATCGTCAAGAAGCTGGCCGAGTGCGGCGCGTGGGGCGTCAACCTCCACGACAACGACCTCGTGCCCTTCGGCGCCAGCGCCAAGGAACGCGACCGGATCGTCGCCGATTTCAAGGCCGTGCTCGAGGACTCCGGCATGGTCGTGCCCATGGCGACCACGAACCTGTTCTCGCACCCGGCCTTCAAGGACGGCGCGTTCACCGCCAACGACCCGGAGGTGCGCGCCTTCGCGTTGAAGAAGACCCTGGACGCGATCGACCTCGGCGTGGAGCTCGGGGCCCGGATCTTCGTCTTCTGGGGCGGGCGCGAGGGGACCGAGGCCGACGCCTGCCGCGATCCGCGCACCGCGATCGCGCGCATGCGCGACGCGATCGACTTCCTGTGCGAGTACGTGCGCGACCAGCGCTACGACCTCGTCTTCGCCCTCGAGGCGAAGCCCAACGAGCCGCGCGGCGACATCTACTTCCCGACCACGGGGCACATGCTGCACCTCATCTCGACGGTCGCGCACCCCGGGATGGTCGGCGTCAACCCCGAGGTCGCGCACGAGACCATGTCCGGCCTCTCCTGCGTCCACGCGGTCGCGCAGGCGATGGAGGCCGGGAAGCTCTTCCACATCGACCTGAACGCGCAGAAGATCGGGCGCTACGACCAGGACCTGCGCTTCGGCTCGGAGGACGTCAAGCAGGCCTTCCTGCTGGTGCGGCTCCTGGAGGGCACGGCCGGAGGCGGGCGCTACGACGGTCCCCGGCACTTCGACTCCCACGCCTATCGCACGGAGGACGAGGAGGGCGTGTGGGACTTTGCGCGCGGCTCGATGCGCACCTACAAGATCCTCGCGGCGCGCGCCCGGGCCTTCGACGCCGATCCGGAGGTGCGCGAGCTGATCGCGGAGGATCCGAACGGAAGCCTCGGCGGACTCTTGCGCGGCTACTCCCGCGACAAGGCCGCGCGCCTGCGCCGGCTGACGGTCGACCCCGACGCGCTCGGGCGCCGCGGCCTGCGCTACGAGAGGCTCGATCAGCTCATGATGGAGCACGTGCTCGGCGTGCGAGGCTGAGCGCCTCGCCGCGGGTCGGGTGACATGCCGGGCGATCTCTATCTCGGTCTCGACGTCGGGACGCAAGGCACGAAGGGCGTGCTTGTCGACGCCCAACGGTGCGAGATCGTCGCCCGCGCGAGCGCGTCCTACGGGCTGATCGAAGGTCTTCGCCCGGGCGCCGCCGAGCAGCACCCCCAGACCTGGATCGACGCCGTGCGCCACGTCGCGTCGCACCTCTTCGCCGGCCGGGACGGAGACCGTGCACGCGTCGCCGGTGTGGGAGTGTCGGGTCAGCAGCACGGTCTCGTCGTGCTCGACGGCCGCGGGGCGGTGCTCCGGCCGGCCAAGCTGTGGTGCGACATCTCGACCACGAACGAGGCGCTCGAGCTGTCGCTGCGTTTCGGCCGCAGGATTCCGGTCGGGTACACGGCCTCGAAGATCCTGTGGATGGCGCGGACGGAGCCCGAACTTTGGGCGCGCGCGGCGAGCGTGCTGCTCCCGCACGAGTACGTGAACCTGCGCCTGACCGGCGCGCGCGCGGCCGAGGCCGGCGACGCCTCGGGCATCGGCTTCTTCGACCCGCACGGGCGCTGCTACGACCTCTCGCAGGCGTCGGCGATCGATCCGCGGCTGCCGGGGATGCTGCCGCCGCTCCTGGAACCCGGCGCTCCCGTGGGCCTCCTGTCGTCCGAGGGGGCGCTCAAGCTCGGCCTGCGCGAGGGGATCCCCGTCGCCGCCGGGAGCGGCGACAACATGTGCTCGGCGCTCGGCAGCGGAGCGACGCGGCCGGGCGTCGCCGTCCTCAGCCTGGGGACCTCGGGGACGGTCTTCGTGTACAGCGCGCAAGCGGTCGTCGATCCCGAGGGCCTGATCGCGCCCTTCTGCGACGCGACCGGCGGCTGGTTGCCGCTCCTGTGCGTGATGAACGCGACCGGGGTCACCGAGGAGGTGAAGAACGCATTCGGACTGGAGCACGAAGCGCTGACCGCCGCGGCGGAGAAGGTCGAGCCCGGCTGCGGCGGAGTCCAGTGGCTCCCCTACCTCGCCGGGGAGCGCGTGCCCGATCTGCCTCGCGCGACCGGCACGCTGCTCGGCCTCCGGGCTGGCGCGCTCGCTCCGGGCGTGCTCTACCGAGCGGCGATCGAGGGTGTCGCGCTGAATCTCGCCTGGGGGATCGAGCGCATGCGCGCGCTCGGACTGACGGTCGAGAACGCGCGGGTCGTCGGCGGCGCGTCGAAGAACCGGCTGTGGTGCCGGATCCTCGCCGACGTGCTCGAGATCCCGCTGGTCGAGCTGGCCGAGCCCGAGGCCGCGGCCCTCGGCGCGGCGATCCAAGCCGTCTGGACCGTCGGCCGCATGGGCGGGAATCGCGCCAGCGCGGACGAGGTCGCGCAGCCCTGGGCGCGTACCAACGGCGAAGTGTTCGAGCCGAGGGAGCCGATCTCCGCCGTCTATCGCGAGGCCGCCGCGCGCTTCCGCGAGCTCGCGCGCGGTCTCTACGCCACCTCCTAGCCCCTCTCAGCCACAGGATCCCGGACGGCCCAAGTAGGGCGTGATCCGGGCCGGCTCGGGATGCAGGATGGGGCCATGAGAAACCCGCTCCTCCTCCTGGCCGGCCCGCTTCTCGCCGCCGGCTGCACGGCCCCGCGCCCGAGCCACCTCCCCGCCGAAGGCGCCCTGGGTCCCTACTCCGCCGCGGTCGGGACCGGCGACCTCTTCTTCCTGTCCGGCAAGATCGGCAAGTCGGGAGGCACGGTCGCGCAGGACGTCGAGGCCGCGATCGATGCGGTCGAGAAGGACCTCGACCGGCTCGGGCTCGACCTCGCCGACGTCGTCTCCGTCAACGTCTACCTGACCGACATCTCCGCCTACCCCGCGTTGAACGCGGCCTACGCCAGGCGCTTCCCTCAGCCCTACCCCGCGCGCACGACGGCCGTGGTCGCGGCGCTCCCTGGCGGCGCGCGCGTCGAGATCCAGGCGGTGGCGGCCAGGCGCCGACGCTAGCGCGGGCTCAGTCGGACACCCTGCGGTCGTCCGCGTAGACGCCCGACTGTTTCGGGTCGACTTCCCCGTTCTCCAGCCAGAAGGTCCACCGCCCGTCGCGGCGGCCCTTCTCGAACGGACCTTCGCGCGCCTTGCTCCCGTCGGGCCGGAAGATCGTCCATGGCCCGGAGCGCTCGCCGCGTCGGTAGGCGCCGCGCCATTCGACCCCACCGTCGGGACGATGCTTCACGATGGGACCCTCGAGGAGGCCCGCGACGTACACGGCCTCGAGATCGAGCGTGCCGTCCTCGTACCACGACTGCATCGGCCCATCCTCGACTCCGGCCTCGAACCTGGTTTCGGCCGCCTTGGCTCCGCTCGCGTGCCAGTCGACGACCCCACCCTCGACCTTCCCGGCGCGCCAGGTCGCCTCGCGGCGCTTCTCGCCATTCGGGTGGTACTCGACCCACGCTCCCTCGCGCAGGTCGTCGATGTAGGCGCCCTCTTCCTGCACCTGACCGCCCTCGTACCAGACCTTCCACGATCCCTGCTTGCGTCCGAGGCGGTACAGCCCTTCCGATCGCTTGTGGCCATCGTGGTGCAGCTCGATCCACACGCCTTCGCGCTCGCCGGCGTGGTACATGCCCCTCGCGACGAGGGACCTGTCGCGGTCGTACTGCCGCGCCTCGCCTTCGAGCCGGCCCTCGTGCCAGCGATTCTCCGACTCGAGCGCGCCTCCGGGATACCAGGAGCTCCAAGGACCCTCGCGCAGCCCCGCCACGAACGCGCCCTCCGCGGCCTTGTTCCCGTCCTCGTGCCATTCGGTCCACGTCCCCTCCGCCTGGCCGTCCACCCAGTTCGAGCGAGTCTTCAGTCCGCCGCTCTCGTGCCATACCTGCCACACGCCCGTCTTGGCGCCGCGGACGTAGACGCCCTCCATCTCCTTGTGTCCGCTCGGATAGAACTGCGCCCACGGGCCGTGCTTGCGCCCGTCGACGAGCGTGCCTTGGCAGCGCAGCTCGCCATTCGCGTGGCGCATCTCGACGCGTTCCACCTTGGGTCCGCAGGCGCAGAGCGCGAGGAGGCAGGAGAAGATCAGCGATCTTGTCGTGGACGTCACGAGGAAGGCTTCCGCGTCCGGGCATTGGACCTCAAGATGAGGGACGGCTCCACGCTCATGACCTCGGTCCGCGCCCGCTTCCTGCTCGCCGCCTCCAGCGCGGCAGCCGCCGCCCTGGCCGCGTGGGGCCTCTTCGCGCTGCGCCGTCCCGCGGGGGATCCCGTGCGCTTCGCGGACGACGCCGATTCGGCGCAGGAGCTGCTGGTCGAGCGCCAGGGCGCGATCGAGGGCGGGGGCGGCGCGCTCACCGGTCCTGCAGCGAAGCTCCTCGACGGGCCGCTCGTGCGCGAAACGCTCTCCGAGGAGGACGTGAAGCGACTCTTCCCCCGGCCCAGCGACCTGTTCGAGTACGACCCCTACACCTTCTACCGCTACAAGGGCCACCTCGCGGTGCGTGTGGATTTCGCCGACTACCCCGGCGGCTTCTTCATCAAGCGTACCAGCGCGGAGGGCTTCGACGAGGACTTCGACCACCTGCCCGACCAGAGGGATCTCCTCGTGATCGTCACCGGGGACTCGCACACCGACGGGATGTGCGCGAACCGCGAGTCGTTCGCCAACCGCGTGGAGTCGGCGCTCGTCGATCGCCATCCCGGGATGGCGATCGAGGTGCTGAACACGGGGGCGACCGGCTACTCCTTCTACAACTACCTGGGCGTGCTCGAGAAGCTCGCCGGCCTCAAGCCCCAGGCGTTCGTGGTCGCCTTCTACGGCGGCAACGACTTCGTGGATCTGATCAAGCCCTGGCACTACTACCACCACACCGCTCTGCCTCCGCGGCGCCCCGAATACTGGAAGAAGCTCGACCGGGTGAAGAGCGAGAGTGGAGGCGCACTGGCGAACGCCCTCCACCAGATCCTCTACTTCCACTACAACCCCGAGGAGGTCGAGAATGCGCTCGCCGGCGCGGCCCAGGCCTGCCTCGAGATCCAGCGCCGCTGCTCGGAGCAGGGCATCCGCCTGTTCTTCGTCCACATCCCGGTCGCGTTCCGAGTGGGTGGCGAGGCGCACCCCTCGATCACCCGGGCGAAGGAGCTGCTCGATCTCTCCGACTACGACCTCCACCTGGTCCACCGCCTGGCCGACCGGCTGATCGAGGTCCTGCGCCAGCGCGGAGTCGAGGTCATCGACCTGCGCGACCACTTCACCGGCGACATCGGGCGCTACTACTGGAGCGACCTGCACATCAACCTCGAGGGACAGAAGGTGATCGCCGAGCTCCTCCTGCCGCGGATCGAGGCCGCCTGCCTGGCGGGACGGCGCTAGGATGCGCCCTTCGTGATGATCCTCGCCGTCGCGATCGCCGCGCTCTGCGCCGCCTCGTCTCCGCGACAGGACCCGCGGCCCGCGCCGCCGCCCGTCGCGCCTGCGTCGACTCCGCCGCCCGCGCGGATCTCGATCTCGCCCGCTCCGGACCGGGGAGCGAGCGCGATCGAGATCACGAGCCCGCTCCTGCCGGGCGAGCGTCTCGCGCTCATGACCTGCGAAGCCGTCCTCGACGGAGGGCAGGACTTCGGGATCCACACGGTGAAGCCCGAGGCGAAGGATTGGCAGTCGCGGGATGGAACCTGCTCCTACACCTGGAGCGTCCCGCCGGGGCTGCGCTTGTCGTTCTCGGCGACGCCCGAGTCGGACTCCGTCCGTCTCGAGTACGTCCTGACGAACTCGACCGAGAAGTCCCTCGCGTGTGCCCACCTGCACCCCTGCCTCCCCACGCTCGGCGCACCTTCGTTCTACCCCGGCACCGTGGAACAGGCCGAGCCGGGACCGAAGGGCCGCGCGGCGCGCCTGTCCCGCAAGGACTACTCGGAGCTGTACACGCGCCTCTTCCTGTGGTCGCACGGCGAGCGGTTCTCCTTCCACGACACGCAGCTCGGATCGAAGGAGGTGCATCTCGCCTTTCCCGCGCAAGGACAGCCGCTCGTCCGGTGGAACTGGTGGAAGAACGGAGAGCGCACGTTCGACGTACCCCTGATCGCGCTTTCGAGCCAGGACGGAAAGAGAGTGCTCGCGATCGCTTTCGAGCGCGCCCTGTGGGCCTCCTCGAACGTGGGCGACGCGCGCGCGTGCCTGCACCTCTTCCCTCTGCTCGGACGGATCGAGCCGGGCGGGAGCCGGACCGTCGTCGGCCGGATCTACGTCCTCGAGGGCGGCCCGGAGGCGGCCCTGGCCCGGTTCCGCAAGGACTTCCCGGCCGCGTCGCCGCGCTAGCCCCTCCGCGGCGGCGCGACAGCTAGGTCGGCGGCGTCGCGCCCGCTAACCTGAGCTGCCTGGATGACTCCCGACCCCGCCGAACCCGGTGCTGAGGCTGTGATCACGTTCGCCGCCGCCTCGCTCACGCTGCTCGCCGCGACGGCTGCGGCGCTGTGGTTGATCGTCGCGCGCCTGCGGCGCATGGACGCCCGCCTCGAGCACCTCGACCGCCTGGGCGAGATCAAGAGCTCGCTCGACCGACTGCAGGAGGAGCGCGAGGGGCTCGACCTGCGCCGGCTCGAGCACGTGCTGATCGACATCCGCGACGGGCAGAAGCGCGTCGAGGACCGCATGCTCTCCGTGCTGGAAGCCTCGCGCGGCGGCGGGCGCAGCCAGGGCGCCCTGGAGCCCATCGCGGCGGGATCGGCGAGCGCGCTCGCCGATCGGATCGTGACGCGGCTCCTGGCGCTCGGCTACGAGCGCGTGCAGCTCGTGACGCCGATCTCGCGGATCGCCGAGCTGGTCGAAGGGGACGGCGAGGTGACGGTCGAAGCGCGGCGCGAGGGCGCGGCCTGCAAGGGCAAGATCCTCGTCCGGCACGGCGCGATCGCCGACGTCCAGCTCCAGTCCGCCTACACCGCCTTTCCTTGAGCGAACCGGGTCACCGGCTGCGCTCCTCGCGCATGACCACGATCACCACCGTCGAGCGACTGGGCCTGCACGTCGGCCAGACCGTCACGTTGCAGGGCTGGATCCACCACAAGAGCTCGAAGGGCAAGCTGCACTTCGTCCAGCTCCGCGACGGCACCGGGTTCGCGCAGTGCGTGCTCTTCAAGGGCGCGGTCCCCGAGGCGCTGTTCGAAGCCGTCGGCCGGGCCGGGCAGGAGTCGAGCCTCGTGCTGACCGGGGAGGTCAAGGCCGACGCGCGCGCCCCGGGGGGGTACGAGATCGGGGTGAGCGCGGGGGAGGTGATGCAGAGCGTCGACGGCTACCCGATCACACCCAAGGAGCACGGGCCCGATTTCCTGCTGTCGAACCGCCACCTGTGGCTGCGCAGCAAGAGGCAGTGGGCGCTGATGCGCGTGCGCGACGCGGTGATCACCGCGATCCGGAGGTTCTTCGACGAGCGCGGATTCGTGTGCATCGACTCGCCGATCTTCACGCCGGCGGCGTGCGAGGGGACGAGCACGCTGTTCGAGGTGCAGTACTTCGACGACAAGGCCTACCTGACGCAGTCGGGGCAGCTCTACGCCGAGGCGGCGGCGATGGCGCTCGGCAAGGTGTACTGCTTCGGGCCCACGTTTCGTGCGGAGAAATCGAAGACGCGGCGACACCTGACCGAGTTCTGGATGCTCGAGCCGGAGGTCGCCTACGCGACGCTCCAGGACATCCTGCAGCTCGCCGAGGACATGCTCGTCAGCGTGGTGGGGGAGGTGCTCAGGCGACGGAAGCCGGAGCTCGAGGCCCTGGAGCGGGATCTCGGCAAGCTCGAGGCGATCCGCCCCCCGTTCCCGCGGCTGTCCTACGACGAAGCGGCGAAGATCCTCTCGCAGCACCCCGAGAGCACCTTCCGGTACGGCGACGACTTCGGCGCCGGCGACGAGACGATCCTCTCGACGATGCACGACCGCCCGGTGATGGTGCACCGCTATCCCACGGCGGTGAAGGCGTTCTACATGAAGCGCGACCCGCAGGACGCGGGGAAGGCGCTGTGCGTCGACGTGCTCGGCCCCGAAGGCGTCGGCGAGCTCATCGGCGGCAGCCAGCGCGAGGACGACCTCGAGGCCCTGGAGCGCCGGATCGCTGAGCACGGCCTCCCGAAGGACGCGTTCCAGTGGTACCTCGACCTGCGCCGCTACGGCAGCGTCCCGCACTCGGGCTTCGGCCTGGGCCTCGAGCGCACGGTCGCGTGGATCGCCGGGGTCGAGCACGTGCGCGAGGCCAGCCCGTTCCCGCGGATGTTGAACAGGATCTATCCCTGACCCGTCCGGCGTGCGCATCGCGGCTCTTCAGCCGAGTCGCTCTCCTGGCCTCGCTCGTCGCCCTCGAGGTCGCCGCGGCGTGCTCCCACGCGTCCGAGCCCTCGACCCCGGGCCCGCCTGGAATGCGCTGGATCCCGGGCGGCGAGTTCACCCAAGGCTCGCGGCTCAGGGCGGAGTCGAGGATCGAGCGACCGCCGGGCGGGGTCCTCGATCCGGACGGAGGAGCCGCAGGTAGCCCGAAGGGCTCGTGAGCAACGAGCGGAACGTCCGCTGGCCGAGGAACACGTCCGCGACCGCCTCGGACAAGGCCTGTCCGCGACGCCGGAACAAGGCCCGCGCGAACGCCGGCCGGTGGTAGACGATGTGGGCGAGCGCGCGCGAGATGCGGAGCTCCGGGAGGATCGCCCGTCGGAGGCTGCGGAGGTAGCGGGCTCGCGTTCCCACGCTCTCGAGCCCCGCTTCGACGAGCGCCTCGGCCGCGAGACGTCCGGTCGCGATCGCGATCGAAATGCCCTCCCCGGTCAGCGGATCCGCGAGGCCGGCCGCGTCTCCCACGAGGATCACGCGGCCGCGCACGAAGCCCCCCGGCCGGGGGCGCACCGGGATCAGGTATCCGTGGCGCGCCTCGGAAAGGATCGGGGTCACGCCGATGCGTGCGAGGTATCGCTCGAGCGCCTCGTGCAGGTTCGCCTGGCCGCGCCGCATGGTCAGGATCCCGCACGAGAGGTGCTCGCGCTTGGGGAACACCCAGCCGTAGCCCGCCTCCATCGCGCCGAGGTCGAAGCGCGCCGTGCCCGCGAATCGCTCCCAGACGCGCGCGGGCACGCGCAGCTCGACCTCGAGCGCGGGGATGGTCCTCGGCGCCTCCTTCCAGCCCGCCTTGCCCGCGGTGGTGCCCAGCACGCCGTCCGCGGCGATCACCCAGGCGGCGCGCAGCGTCCCGCGGCTCGTCCGGAGATCGACGCCGTCCTCGCCCTGCGCGAGGTCGGAGAGCTCGCACGGGGAGAGCAGCTCGGCTCCCGCCTCCACGGCCGCCCGGGTCAGCGCGTGGTCGAGGTCCGCGCGCATGGTCATCGAGACGATCGGCCTCTCGCGCTCGACCCGGAAGTGGAGGTCGCCCTCGAGAAAGTGCGCCTCGGCCGAGGAGCACTCGTGCTCGACCGGGATCTCGAGGCCGGGGGGCAGGTGGGCGAATGCGCGCGCCACCACTCCTCCGCCGCAGGTCTTGTACCGAGGCAGCGCCGCCTTCTCGATGAGCGTCACGCGCAGCCCGCTGCGCGCCAGGAACATCCCCGCCGTCGCCCCCGCCGGTCCCGCACCGACGACGACGACATCGCGGTCGCAGCAAACGTCGCCCATGGCTCAGCGCCGAGGATAGCTCCGATCCGGCCGACGGTGCACGGTGACCCTCCCTCCGCGTTCCGCGGCTCGCCGCGAAGGTTTCAGCGTGGCACAATCACGCGGGAGGGCGTCCCGGTCTCGATCTCTCACAGAGCCATGGAAGCGCCGCGATCCCCGTCGAGCACGCCCATCCGAGCGTCTTCCCCGTTCGCCGCCCTCACGACGCATCCCGGGCGCGCGCTGGCCTTCCTGCTCGCGCTCTACTCGATCATCTCCGCCTGGGAGTTCTCGGGGCGCTACGCCTGCATCGACTACTACCAATTCTGGGTCATCGGCCGCGCGGTCGCTGCGCACGAGACCCGCGACGTCTACTACGACGCCGAGCGCAAGCGCATCGGAGAGCTCTACTGGCAGCGCGCACTCGCCGACGCAGGGGCCCGCGATCCCCGGCAGCCCGGTGAGCAGGCGCGCACCAAACGGATCAAGGCCGCCAGCCAGCGACAGGTGCTCGAGACCTACTCCACGCCATGGCTCTACGCCGTCTTCGGCCTCCTTTCCGGACCCGACTACGACAGGAGCCAGGATGCCTTCCAGCACGCGAGCCTCGTCGCCTACCTCGCCGCCATCGCGCTGGTCGCGCTCCTGCTAGGCTGCTCCCCGGCCACCTGCGCGCTGTGGATCGCGGCGCTCCTGCAGTGGTTCAACCCGCTCGTCGACGACGTCATCGCCGGCAACGTCAACCGCATCCAGCTCCTCCTGCTGGCCGTGTTCCTGTGGATCGAGGTCCGCGCCCGATTCCCTGGGCGCCACGCCGCGGCAGGCGCCCTCCTCGGCGTCGCCGTGGCGTTCAAGCCCAACCTCGCCGCCGCCGCGCTGGTCGTCCTGCTCGGGTGCTGGACCGCCGGCGAGGGGCGCCGGCTCATCCAGTCGCTTGCCGGCCTCCTGGTCGGCTCGCTCGCGGCCGTCCTGGCCTCGGGCGCGTACTTCGGTTCGCTCATCGTCTGGCGCGACTGGCTGCGCGAGTTTCCCCGCCTCGTCGCCACGGGCTCCGCTGCCGCCGGCTCTGCGGACGAGGGCAACTACTCCCTCTCGCGCCTGCTCCACGACCGAGCCGGCGTCTCGCTCGGGCCGTGGATCGCCGCGCTTCTCCTGGCCGCCGTGATCGCCACGCTCCTCCTGGAACGGCGGCGCCGCTCCTCCTCGGCCATCGCCGGGGCGCCTGCGCGGGAGGTCCTGCTCGTCGGCCTGGGGGCTGCGCTCTTCCTGCTCGCCGCGGAGCTCGCCTGGCAGCACTACTTCGTCGCTCTCGTCCCGCTCGCGATGGTCCTCCTTCGCCCGGTCGAAGACGGCGCGAACGCGCGACCGGAACTGCGTGCGCTCGCCCTGCTCGGCTTGGCGATGGTCTCCCTTCAGAGCGTGGGCCGGCTCTTCGACCTGCACCAACCCAGCGCGGGCGCCGCGGTCGTGTCCGCGGGAGCCCTGCTCCTCTTCGCCGCCGGACTCGCGGATCTCTCCCGGCCGAGCGCCGCGTAGCCGCGAGCTCAAGGCTTCTTCGGCGCGGACGGGAGCAGCGCTTCGAGGCGCGCCGCCTCCTCCTCGCGCTCGCGCACGGAGGCTTCGGGCCGGAAGCGACACGGCGTGCCCGCGCGGGCGGAGAGCGCTTCGGAGGCGCGCACCTGGGCCCAGGCCAGGTCGTCCACGCGCTCGGCCCCGGGAAGGGCGCGCCCGGCGGCCGTGCCCACTCGCAAGACCTGCAGCAGGTACGGGATGACCTGGTCGCGGCCGAGCTGGAGCGCGCTGCGCGCACACTCCACGCGCACGCCGAGGTCGGGGTGGGGGCGCCTGCCGACCGCCAGGCCCGCCAGCCGCGCTCCGGGGTCGCGCGCGGAAGTGCCTTGCGCGAAAGCCGCGGCGGCGACCACGTCGGCGGCGTCCCGTTCGGTCGCTCCCGCCGGCGGAGCGAAGCGCTTCTCCAGGCGCGCGAGCAGGACCTCGCCGGCCAGCGGATCGCGCGTGCGCGCGAGGAGCACGGCTGCGCGCACCGCAGTGGCATCTCCCGGCTCGAGCGCATGCTCCAGAGCCGCCAGACCGGCCGGCGTCAGGCGGCGCTTCTCGTCCGGCGGGAGCCAGCCGTCGAGCGCGCGCTCGAAGGCGAGATCCGTGAGACCCTCCCACCCGGCCGGCACCTCGAACTCCGGCGCCCGCGGAAGCTCGGCCGGGGCCGGCACTTCACTCGACTTCTCCGTGGTGCGGGTGTCCGCGACGACGGGTGAAGCTTGTGCGGGTGCGCCGCGGCAGCCGGCCGCGAGCGCGCAGGCTGCCCAAGCCAGGAACGGGATCGAAGCGTTGCGCACGCGCGGACGATACGCCGCGGCGCGCGCGATTTCACGCGGGCGAGAAGCGCCCGGTCACGGCAGGTAGGAGCGCAGCCCCAGGCCGTCGGCGATCCACAGTCGTCCGCGCGGCATCTGCGCGTGCGGCGCCTCCCAGGCGACGTAGGTCCACGCGCCCTCCCGGCGCACGCTGACGCTGGGCTTGTCCTCGCCGGGTGCGCGGAGCGTGCAGGCCTTTTCGCCGACCTCCACGGTCCAGTCGGTCCAAGGGGACTTCAGGGTCAACGCTGCGCTGGCTCTGCGGCGCAAGACGGCCATCGAGGCGACCGCGCCCTCCTGTCCCGGGCAGTCTCCCGAGCCGCCGTCGCCCGCGCCCGCAACGGAGATCTCGGGCGTCAGCCCCGTGCTCCACAGCGCCATCCTGCCGTCGCGGAAGCGCGCCCGCACTCCGTCGAGACAGGGGAAGGGGCCTTCGATAGGCGTCGAGCCGATCGCGAACGGACCTTCGAGTTCGCCGCTGGCGGCTTCGCACAGCCAAGCCTGGCCGTCCTCGCTGAGGATCACCAGCTTCCCGCGCTGCTTGGGCAGGAGCGCCGGCGTGCGCGCGATGCCCCCCAACGACGACAGCTCGCGCTGCCAGATGATCGCTCCATCACGCGACAACCGCGCGACCGTCCCCGCCCGGTCGCACACCACGTGGTCTTCACCGACGGCGAGGGGCAGTGCCTCGATCCGTCCCTTCGGGTGCCACGCGCGTTCCGGCGCGCGCGACAGGTACAGCATCCGGTCCGCAGGATCGTCGACCGAGAGCGTCGCAGGTTCGCAGCCTTCCCTTTCGAATGACATCGTGATGTGCTCGCCGAAGGCGGACTCCAGGGTGAAGGGGGTCACCCGCTCCGTGCCGTCCTTGAAGCGCGCGCGCGCGCCCGTCGGGATGGTCTCGACCCGCCAGGGCAGGAGGTAGTCGCCCACGTTGTCCAGCGCCGCCGCCAGCACCGACTTGGCCTGGGCTTGCTTGCCCGCCGACGCCAGCTCGCGTGCGCGCAGGACCGCGCTGTGACGGCCCTCCTCGGCGCTGATCTCCTTGGCGAGCAGGACCTTGAGCTTGCCGGTGTCGTCGCTCTCGACGAGCTGCTGGTAGGCCGTCATCGAGCGCGAGTGGTCCCCGGCCTGCGCATGGGCCCGCGCCGCGGCGAGCAGGAGATCCTGGCGCGCCTGGTTCTCCCTCTTGAGGTGGTCGGCGCGTGCCGCGGCGCGCTCCTCGGCCCTGCGCTCCAGGCGAACCTGGAGGTCGTCCAGGCGTTTATCCAGCTCGCGCACCTCGGGCGTCCTCTCGCGTCCCGTCATCTCGGCCTTGAGATCGGCGAGGAGCTTGGCCACGTGCTGCTCGGCGTGGACCTGGTCCTTCTGGTCCTCGATCCCGTCGCTGAGCTCCCGCAGAGCGCTCTCGCCGCGCGCCGCCAACGTGTTGAACAGGTCGGACAGCACCGGCAACGGGTCCCTGTCGTCCAGCGCCTGCGGCGAGGGAGGGAGATCCATGGCCCGTCGCAACCCCAACAGCGGGTCGCCCCCGGTGCACTCCGCCTGCGCATCGCGATACTCGACGATCCAGGACGAGCGCGCGGCGACCTGCCCGCTCCTGCGGCGCTCCTCGATGGTCCTGCGCAGCTTCTCCACCGGCTCGGATGTGTCGCCAGGGAACTCCTTCTCCAGCAGGGCCAGTGCGGCGGGCGGATCGGACATCCGCGCGCTGACGGCGGTCAGCTTCCGTTCGAGGTCGCGTCGCGAGCCGACGCGGACCCAACCCATGATGCCGAGCGCCACGATGGCTGCCGCGATGAGCACGGCATGCCGTCCGGTGAGCTTGCGACGCATCGCCACGGCCCGCGCACGGGAGAACAGCCGGCGCGCTTCGCGGTTCGAGGGGTTCTGCTCGATCAGGGTCCGCAGCGGCGCGAGGGCCTTGTCGCCCTGCTTCTCGTCGATCAGGGCGCGCGCGGCTTCGAGGATCCACGGCCCGCCTTCCTCGGAGAGACCCGCGTGGAGCAAGCCCTGGCCGAGCTCGAGGCGCATGGCCGTGGTCTCGGGCTGACGCTCGGCCGCCACGCGCAGGATCGCGGCCGCGCGCAAGGGCTGCTTGCGCTCGTTGAAGGAGCGTGCGGCGGAGAGCAGGTCGCGGATCGGCGGCAGACCCTCCTCGGAACCCGAACGCACCTGGCAGACGAGCACCCGCAAGTTGGCGATCGGATCGGGCTGGCTGTTCTTGGCGAACTCCTTCCAGCGTTCGGCCGAAGCAACGGGATTGAAGAGGACGCTGTCCACGCGCCGCAGGACGGCGCGCGCGGCCGAGCGCGGCATGGCCCTGAGGGCGGCCTGCAGCCGGCCGGCGTTCCACTCGTGAGCCAGGAACTCGGCGTCCTGCTCGGCCAGCAGTCCGGCGGGGGCGCACTCGTACCAGCCGATCAGACGCGAGGCGGCGCGGGCCGAGTTGCCCTGGAGAAGCTCCCGCTGGGCCAGGTTCAGGAGCTCGTGGGCCTGGGCCTCGCGCAGCTTCCCATGGGCGATCGCGACCGCGGTCACGATGCGCATCTGGCGCAGAGCCCATCCCAGGCGGTCGGCGATCTCCTGGAGGTTCGAGGCGGCGTCGCACTCGGCGGCGAAGCGCGCCATGTCCCCCTCGGCGAGCGACGGGTCGAGCAGGCAGAGCACCGTGTGCTCGCTCAGGTCGAAGGCCGGGCCCAGGCCCGCGGCCTCGTCCTTGAGACGCGCGTACTCGAGCAGCAGGGCGTCGACGGCGATCGGCGCGCACCACACGCCGTCGCGGCGGGAGCCCGGCTTGGAGAAGCCGGTCTCGGCCTTGCTGACCGCCGGCTCCCGGGGGGCCTTGGGCAGCGGCCCCGGGGCGAAGCGGAAGTGAACGGTGTCGGAGTCGAGCAGGCGGTAGACGAGCTCGATGCGGTGCGCGCGGGCGATCTCGGTCATCCGCACCGAGTCGATTCTCGAGTTCGGATCGCCCGCCCAGGCGGCTTTGGCGCGCTCGCGCCAAAGATCGGGATCCTCGGAGGGATCCGCGAGCAGATGGATCAACCCGTCCTCGATGCCGAGAGTGGCCTGGAGGCCCTCCCGCCCAATGAGGGTCAGGATCCCATCCCGGCCGCGCGCCAGGCTCTGGAGCAGATCCGCGAGCCCGATGCCGCCGACATCGCCTTGGAAGGTCATGGCGGGGTGCTCGAACTATCGGTTCTGGGGCCGCCTGGAATGGAGCCTCAACCCCGGGAACGAGCCCGCAATCGTCGCAAATCCTCGGGAGTGTCCAGGTCGTCCAGGATGGCCGGGCTCGCGACTTCCGCCGAGAGAAGGGGCTCGGCCCGCTCCCGCAGACCCCCCAGAGGTGCGTCGGGGCCCATGCGGCCCAGCTCGCCCAGCAGGTCCCGCCCGACGATCACGGGGTGGCCGTAGGCCCGTCCAACGACGGTCGGTGCCGCCGTCCAGGGGGCGAGCCAGCCGCGCGCGGGACAGCCCGCTGCTCCCCATTCGGCCAGCAGGACTTCGAAGACCGATCGAGGGACGAGAGGCACGTCCACCGGCGCGATGCACAGGTCGAACCCGGGCCGTCGCCGGCTGGCGAGCAGCACACCGCCGGTGCGCCCGGTCTTCCAATCCGGGTTGAACAGGATCTCCACGCCTGGCGGCGCCGAGGCTGCGATCTCGTCGTGATCCGCTCCGGTGACGATCAGAGGAGGCGAAGCCTCGAGACAGGCTGCCGCCGCGCACAGGAGCTCGAGCGGGTTCTTCGGCGTGATCGGAGCGAGCGCCTTGCAACACCCCAGGCGCGCGCTCTCGCCTGCGGCCAGGATCACGAGCGCGGGGCTGGAGCGATCGCCACGGGTCATCGGGAGCAGGGATTCCTGGTCATCGGCGTGCGGATCCTGTAACGGAGTCGCACTCAGGACAGGAGCCACACGAGCAGCACCGCGAGCACGACGAGCAGCGCAGCGCCGCCGGCCGCCAGGGGCAGGAGGGCCCGGAAGTCGCTCTTCGCCGGCTGGTCCAGCTCGACCCAGTTGAAGTAGCGCCGCGCGACGCCCGAGAGCGGTTCGCCGCAGTGGGGACAGGTCTTTCCGCTGTGGTCATGGGGGATCACCCCGTCGCAGCGCATGCAGTAGAAGTTGCGCGTCCCTCCGCCCGACTCGACGCCGGGCGCGTGGGAGCGCTGGCGGTAGTACTCGAGCGCCTCCTGGTTGTGCTCCCGGCGCGCGCGCGACCAGTGATGCTCGCTGATGTTGCCGAAGCTCTTCGGGTCCTGTTCGACGGGATCGGTGGGGGGATCGGAGGCAGGATCGGGTGCGACCATCGTGCTCCAGACTAAGCCGCGGGGCACGCGCAGGGAACGGGAGCCGGTCCGCGGCATCTGTCGGGCAAGGTGGAGCGCGTTCCGGCCGATGGAGTCTCCATGGAATCGGCCGCGCCCCCCCTGGAGACCCACCCGGAGCCCGCTTCCGAGCCCTTCAGCGAGGTCGAGCGCGTCTACGAGATCGTCCCCCGCCCCCGCCCGGGCGCGACGCGCGTCGTCGGACCGGGCCGCCGCGAGCGCGCCTACCTGGAGAAGCTCGCCGGTCTCGAGATGGCGCTCGCCGCGCGCGAGCGCGAGCTCGGGGCGGCCTCGCTCGTCGAGCGGGGATCGACCCGGCGCCTCGACCGGATGGAGCGCAAGATCGAAGCGCTGCGCGAGGCGGGGCTCTCGCTCGAGCAGAAGGAGCACCGCCTGATCCTTACGTTGGGAGCGCTCCAGCGCGAGAACGAGATGCTGCGCGAGAGGCTCACGCTCGCCTCGGGAGGGAGCCGCTCGCGTGCCCTGCCGGCGAAGCGTTCCTGGCTCGCTCGGCTCCTGCGGCGCGCTTGACAGCCGCCGCTCCCGGAACGATCCTCTTCCGCCCGTGATCGCGCGCGCAGGCCCGCGACCTGGGGAGGAGGCGCCCTGTCCTCCGGACGGTGGATGTAGCTCAGCTGGTTAGAGCGCCAGGTTGTGGTCCTGGAAGTCGGGGGTTCGAGTCCCCTCATCCACCCCAGCTCGAGCTCGGTCCTCAGGACGCGAACAGGCGCGCGGGGTCTCGGAAGGCCTTGAACTCGAGCGCATTGCCGCTCGGATCGAGCACGAACAGCGTGGCTTGCTCACCCACTTCCCCGCGGAAACGCAGGTGAGGCTCGATCAGGAATCGCGCACCCGATGCGCGCAGCTTCTTCTCCATCTCGTGCCAGAGCCGCCACTCCATGACCACGCCGAAGTGCCGCACCGGGACATCGTCTCCGTCGACGTCGTGCGCCTCGGACCTACGACAGGCCTCGGGCATCACGTGGGCCGAGATCTGGTGGCCGAAGAAGTCGAAGTCGATCCAGGTCTCCGCGCTGCGTCCTTCACGACAGCCGAGCAGCCCGCCGTAGAAAGCGCGGGTCGACGACAGGTCGCGCACCGGGAAGGCCAGATGGAAGGCGAGCGCGGAGGTCATCTCGGTCGCGCGGGTCGCCGCGCGGTTCTCAACCGCGCTTGTCGATCGCCACGTAGGCGCGCTGCGTCGGCCCCGTGTACATCTGTCGCGGGCGGCCGATGCGGAAGTCCGGATCGCGGCGCATCTCCAGGAAGTGCGCGATCCAGCCCGGAAGGCGCCCCATGGCGAACATCACCGTGAACATGTTCATGGGGATGCTCAGCGCCTGGTAGATGACGCCCGAGTAGAAATCGACGTTGGGATAGAGCTTGCGGCTGACGAAGTAGTCGTCCTGGAGCGCGATCTCCTCCAGGCGCATGGCGATCTCCAGGAGCTTGCTCGACGTGCCCAGCTTGGCGATCACCTCGCCGCAGGTCTTCTTGAGCACGGCGGCACGAGGGTCGTAGCTCTTGTAGATGCGGTGCCCGAAGCCCATCAGGCGCGTCGTGTCGTTCCGATCCTTCGCTCGCGCCAGGAAGCGATCGGCCGAGCCCTCCTCGCGCGCGATCTGCTCGAGCATCTCGATCACCTTCTGGTTCGCCCCGCCGTGCAGCGGCCCCCACAGGGCGCCGATGCCGGCCGAGATTCCCGCGAAGAGGTTGGCCTGGGAGCTGCCGACGAGCCGGACGGTCGACGTCGAGCAGTTCTGCTCGTGGTCCGCATGGAGGATCAGGAGCAGGTCGACCGCCTTGGCCACGACCGGGTCGACCATGTACTCCTCGCACGGGGTGGCGAACATCATGTGCAGGAAGTTCGACGCGTAGTCGAGGTGGTTCCTGGGGTACATGAAGGGCTGGCCGATGGAGTGCTTGTACGACCAGGCCGCGATCGTCGGCATCTTGGCCAGCAGGCGGACGATCGCGATCCTCAGCGCGGTCTCGTTCTCCTGCTCCTGATAGTAGGTGGCGAGCGCCCCCACGGTTGCGGCGCAGACGGGCATCGGGTGCGCGTCCTTGGGCAGCGCCCCGAAGAACCTCTGGAAGTCCTCGTGGAGCATCGTGTGCCGGGTGATCTCGCGCGAGAAGGTCGACAGCTCCGCGCGTGTGGGCAGCTCGCCGTGGATCAGGAGCCAGGCGATCTCCAGGAAGGTGCTCCTCTCGGCCAGCTCCTCGATCGGATACCCGCGGTAGCGCAGGATTCCCTTCTCTCCGTCGATGTAGGTGATCCCGCTCCGGCACGCGCCCGTGTTGGCGTAGCCCGGGTCGAAGGTGATGATCCCCGTGGTGCTGCGCAGCTTGCTGATGTCGACCGCCACCTCGTCCTCGGTGCCGCGCAGCACGGGCAGGCTCGTCCGCTTGCCGTCGCACTCGAATTGCGCGGTCTCCAAGGTCTTGGGCCCGCTGGTCTGGATCGCCATCGTCTCTCCCCACCGGAAAACAAGAAGATCGCCTGCCGGGTAGGGTGGGTGCAAGGGTCTGCACGCTTCCAGCTCCCGTCGACCCCTGCCTCCGGTCGATACGCATCGACCCCGGAGCGGGGTATAAGACCCCGAGGCGAGCGACCCATGCCCTACGGACCGCGGGGGATCTACCGGCTGATCCCGAGCCTGACCTGGCAGTGCGACGAGCAGGTATCGCGGGCTCTCGCGCGCGTCGACGGGCGGGCGCGGATCGTCGACCTGGGGGCGGGGGGCAGGCACATCTCGCCCCGGACCGTGTGCCTCGACTTCGTCGCAGGCCCGGGCACCGATGTCGTCGGCGACGTCCACCGCCTGCCCTTCGCGGACGGCTCGCTCGACCTGGTCTTCGCCACCGGGCTCTTCGAGCACGTCGCCGACGAGCGGGCCGTGATCGCCGAGATCCGCCGGGTGCTCCGGACGAACGGGCTCGTCCACGTCGAGGTGCCGTTTCTCGAGCCGTACCACGAGGACCCGATCGACTGCCGGCGCCTGACGGTCGCGGGGCTCGACCTCGAGATGCGCACGGCCGGCTTCCGCACCCTCGCGAAAGGGGCGCACATCGGGCCCACCGTGACGCTCCTCAACGCGGCCGCGCGCTGGGGGGCGCTGTGGTTCGAAGGGGAGAGCCGTCCCGCCAAGGTCCTGTCCTTCGGCTGCTTCACCCTGCTCTCGACCCTGCTCTGGCCCTTCAAGTTCCTCGACCGGCTCCTGATCCGGAAGAAGGGCGCGCATGCGCTGGCGATGGGAGTCTACTTCACGGGCGAGAAGTCGGGCTCCCGGGCTCCCTGAGGGTCGCCCGCCATGCCGCCACGGTCTCGCGGGCATTGCGCTCCCACGTGAAGCGCTGGGCGTGCCGCACCCGCACTGCGCAGGCGGCCGGGTCGCGGGCGCTCTCGATCGCGCGCACGATCGCGTCGGTCAGGAGATCCGAGGCATGGTCGATCTCGCCGTTGACGACGAGCTCGGCGTGGCCGCCGAGCGCCTCCTCGTAGACGGGCAGGCGGCTCGCGACGACCGGCGTGCCCAGGGAGAAGGCCTCGAGCGGGGTCACGGGCGTGCCCGCATCCTCGACCAGATGGACGAGCACGCTCGAGCGCGCGAGGAGCGCGGCGACTTCCTGTTGCGGCAGGGACTGGTCGCGCACGACCCTCAGCCGGACGTTCGAGGACTGGACCACGCGCTCGAAGTCCCCCTCCGCATCGCCGCTCCCGCCGACGATGTGCAAGTGGGCCGCGAGGCCGCGATCGATCAAGAGCTCGAAGGCCTTGAGGAGCCGCAGGTACCTGCGATCGGATCGCAGAGCGCCGAGGGCGAGGATCCGCGGGATCTCCCCGCGCTCGGGGAGCTTCCCGAGGTCGCGCCTGAAGTGGTCGCAGCCGACGGCGACCTGGTGGATGTGCTGAGCGGGGACGTCGTATCGATCGCGGACCCTTTTCGCACAGCTGGCGCTGAAGACCAGGACACCTTTCACGCGGACCAGCGCAGCGGTGAGGAGGCTCTCTTCGTGCGATCCCCCGGGCGGGATCTCCGCCACCGCCAGGGTCTGGACGGCGCGCGCGACGGGAGGGATCACCCTGGAGGTGTGGTGGAAGAGGTCGACCTCTCCGAGCGCGAGATCGGCGCAGCGCAGGCTCGGGAAGGGGAGGCAGCGCAGGAAGCCGCGCGGGGTCCGCGAGCGCAGCCGCCCGACGCGCGGGTCACCCTGAGGCAGTCCGAGGTCGGCCTCCTCGAGGATCCGCCGCGCGCGCCCGACCTCGTAGAGCGCCATGTCGGGGCGGTCCTCCAGGCGCACCAGGGCGCGGACGAGCTCGCGCGTGTAGCGCCCCGCGCCCGGCGCGTGGGAGACCGCCGGCAGGTAGTCGATCCCGACGCGCAAGTACGGACCTCAGGCCGGCAGGCCGTTCCGCGCCACGCGCTCCATCGCCTCGCTGAAGCGATCGACCTCGTCGAGAGTCGTGTAGACCGCGGGCGACACGCGGATCCCCTGGAACTCGGCGTGCTGGATCGCCACGGTGAAGATGCGCTCCTTCTCCCACAGGTGGTCGGAGAGCTTCACCGAGTCGATGCCCTCGATCTCGACGTTCGCGACGCCGGTCGCGAAGCCGGGCTTCAGGCTCGTGTGCAGGCGGAAGCGCGGCTTCTCCGAGAGGCGCTTCGCCCAACGGTCGCGCAGGTAGAGCATCCGCGCCTCCTTGCGCTTCGGCCCGATCCCCTGGTGGAAGGTGAGCGCCTCGGCGATGGCCAGGAAGTTCGCGGCAGGGTGCGTGCCGATCTCCTCGAATTTGCGGATGTCGGCGTCCATCTCGACGGGTGCGGCCATCAGCGGCCACAGGCCCGCGATCTTCTCCTTGCGCACGAAGAGCATCCCGGTGCCGTGGGGCGCGAACAGGAACTTGTGCAGCGACGTGCCGAAGTAGTCGCAGTCCAGGTCCTCGTGCCGGAAATCGAGGTGCGCGAAGGAGTGCGCGCCGTCGACGATCACCGGGATGCCCCTCGCGCGCGCCATGCGCACGACGTCCTTCACGGGCAGGACCTGCCCGGTCAGGTTGACGACATGACACATGTGGAGGACGCGCGTGCGCTCCGTGATCGCGCCCTCGAAACGGCGCACGATCTCGGAAGGGTCCTCGCACGGGACGGGGATCGGAATCTGCTTGAGGACGATCTTCTGGCGGCGCTCGAGCTGCTTCCAGGTCGTGATCATCCGCGGGTAGTCCTGGTTCGTGGTCAGGACCTCGTCGCCCGGGGCGAGGTCGAGACCCTGCTGGACGTTCTCCAGGCTCTCCGAGGCGTTGCGCGTGATCGCGATCTGCTCGCGATCGCACCCGAAGAGCGCGGCCAGGCCCGTGCGGACAGTCTCCTTCTGGGGCTCCTGCAGGCGCCACAGCACGTAGGCCGGCGCGGTGTTGGCGTGATCGAGGTAGCGCTTCATGGCCGCCTGGACGGAGGCGGGCGATGGGCACACGCCGCCGTTGTTCAGGTTGACCATCGAGCGATCGGCGGTGAAGGCCTCCTGGACCTGGAACCAGAAGTCCTCGTCTCCGGCGATCCCCGACGGTGCCCCGTTCACGCTGGCGAGATCGGCGACGCGCTCCAGCGCGTCCGGCCGCAACCTCGGACGGCAGCCCAGCGACCAGGCGACTGCGGGCAGGGAGATGGCGCCGATGACTTCGCGACGGTTCACCCCTGCGCGCATTCCGAGGCCAGAGCCTAGCAGGCGCGGTGCCCGGAAGCTCGCTAGCGCGTGGACCCGCCGCGGAAACCGGGAGGGGGTCGGGTCGCGGCGGGGGCGCTGCGCGCCGAGGTCGCCATCCGCGGCCTCTTCTGCTCGCCCGGGCGCACGATCGGCTCGCTGACCAGGATGTCGGGCCGCTTCTCCTTCTCGCGCCGGATCCTCTCCAGCTCCCGGGGTGAGGGCGTCCCCCCGAGCAAGCCGCCGTCCTCGCGCAGCGCGTCGTTGAAGTCGCGCCAGAGGTTCAAGAGGAAGGGCAGCCAGATCGGCGTGGCGCCGATCAGGATCACCCAGCGCAGGATCTCCTTGTTGATCTCCAAGCCGTGAAGGGCAGGCCTGGAGCCCCGGCCCTCCTGAAATCGTATCGTACGGTCCCCAGCCCGGCCTGAACGCCATGAACGCTCTCCTCCTCGCCGCCGCGCTCGCCATCCCGCAGGGCGCGGTCCACCCCGACGCCACGTTCGTCCACGGCATGACGATCTCCTGCCAGACCTGGGGATGGGAGTGGGGGACCGACGGTTTCGCGGCCGAGCTGGAGGACCTCGCCAAGCTGGGGGTCAACTGGGTCGCGATCCATCCCTACGCCTCGATCCGCGCCGACGGCACGGTCGGTGCTCGGCGCTTCGACGCGGAGCATCCGCCCGAGTGGCTCCTGCGCCCGATCCGCGAGGCGCACGCTCGCGGTCTCTCGATCCTCGTCATCCCGCACATCGCCTACTGGGGCAGCCCGTGGAGCTGGCGCGGCGCGATCGACTTCCAGGATCCCGCGAGGCTTGCGCGCTTCTTCGAGACCTACACGGCGTGGATGGCCGGCGTGGCGGGCTCGGCGCGCGAGGCGGACGGCTTCTGCATCGGCAACGAAACGGATCGGCTGCTGCGCTGCGACGTGGAATGGCGCGCGGTGATCGCCGCGGTGCGCGCTGCGACCCCAGCCCGCCTGACCTACGCAGCCAACTTCGACAGCTACGCCAAGGTGCCCTTCTGGGACGCTCTCGACGCGATCGGAGTGCAGGCCTACTTCCCCCTCGCCGACGCGCCGCAGCCGTCCGAGGAGGATCTGCGCCGGGGCTGGCGTACGGCGCTCGCAGGCTTGCGCGAGCTGTCGGTCAAGACCGGCAAGCCGGTCGTGTGCACCGAGCTCGGCTACGATCTCTCGCTCGACGCCGCGCGCCGTCCGTGGGTGGACGGGCGTGCGCGAGGCCCCGACCTCGCCGCGGCGCAAGTCCTACAGGAGCGCTGTCTCGGGGTCGCGCTCGAGGAGATCGGACGGGAGCGGGAGTGGCTGCGCGGCGCCTTCCTGTGGAAGTGGTTCGTGGGTCCCGCCACCCACGCGACCTTCCTCATGAAGACCCCCGCGATGCGCGCGGTGATCGGGCGGTGCTGGAGCGGAGCGGGGCGCTAGGAGGCCGACCTCAGGACGCCTGCCGCGCGCGCTCGCGCGGCCGTACATCGCGACGCTCCTTGCAGCGCGCGCACTGTTCCCACAGGCGCACCTCAGCCTCGGTCACCATCTGCATCTCGCTCATGTTTTCCGCGGCGGTCCAGCGGATCTTGGGGTTGTCGGCCTGGGGGACCCAGGTGTGCCCGAACAGGCGGCAGAAGAGATTCATGGTGCTCGACTTGGTACGGTAGCACGCGCGCACCGCCTGCCTCCATGGACGAACCCCGGGATGAGGCCACTCGCCGCAAGCGCTCGAAGAGGCGCGCGCCGCCGGGCTCGGCTCCCGGGACCTTGATCGTCGATCCGGGCGCGCCGAATCCGATCCTGACCTTCCTCGCCTACGGTCCGGAAGGGGTGCGCGAGGAAAAGCCGGCCGACCTCGCCGGGATCGGGGCCCTGCGCCAGGCGCTGGCGGAGTTCCCGGTGCTGTGGCTGGACGTCGCCGGGCTCGGCGACGTGCACGAGATCCAGGCGGTCGGCGATGCCTTCGGACTGCACCGCCTGGCGCTCGAGGACGTGGTCAACGTCCACCAGCGGCCCAAGGTCGAGGTCTACGGCGACCACCACTTCATCGTCGCGAGGTCGGTCGGGCGTTCCGCTCCGCTCGAGACCGAGCAGGTGGCCCTGTTCCTGGGGCACGGATTCGTGGTCACCTTCCGGGAGCAGGCGGGCGGCGGCTTCGATCTGGTGCGAGAGCGCATCCGCTCCGAGAAGGGCGTCATCCGGAGCTCGGGGCCCGACTACCTGGTCTACGCCCTGCTCGACGCGGTGATCGACGGGTACTTCCCCGCGCTCGAGAAGCTCGGCGAGCGGCTCGAGACGCTCGAGGACGAGATCGTGCTCGCTCCGCGGCGTGACAGCCTGCGGCGGGTCCACGAGATCAAGCGCGACCTGCTGGCGTTGCGCCGCGCGGTCTGGCCGCAGCGCGAGGCGCTCAACTTCCTCCTGCGCGAGGGCGAGAGCGTGATCCGGAAGGAGACGCGGATCTATCTGAACGACTGCTACGACCACACCGTGCAGCTCATGGACCTGGTCGAGACCTACCGCGAGATCGCCTCGGGTTTGATGGAGATCTATCTATCGAGCATGAGCCACCGGCTCAACGAGGTCATGAAGGTCCTGACCCTGATCGCGACGATCTTCATGCCGCTGTCCTTCCTGGCCGGGCTCTACGGGATGAACTTCGACCGCGCGTCGCCGTGGAACCTGCCCGAGCTGTCCTGGCGCTACGGCTACCCGGCCTGCCTGCTCGCGATGGCGGCGATTTCGCTGCTGCTGCTGGCCTGGTTCCGCCGCAAGGGCTGGATCGGCTCGTCGCCGGAGCGGCGCAGGCCGCGCTAGGTCGGGCGACGATGCGCCGCGAGCTCGCGCGCGTGCTCTCGAAGGCCGGGTTGTGCTCGCGCAGGGTCGCGGCGGAATGGATCCGCGCCGGGCGCGTGCGTGTCGACGGGGTGTGCGTGCGCCACCCCGATGCGCGGGTCGCATCCGAACGCGCCGTGATCGCGGTCGACGGGCGGCGGATCTCCGGCGCGGAGAGGTCCTACTGGGCGCTGCACAAGCCGCGCGGGTTCGTGACGACGCGCCGCGACCCCTCCGGGCGTCCGACCGTGTACGACCTTCTCTGCGGGGTCGGCGAATGGGTCGTCCCCGTCGGCCGGCTCGACCTCGAGACGAGCGGTCTCCTGCTGCTGACGAACGACACGCAGTTCGCCGAGCGCGTGACGAACCCGAAATCGCACGTGCCGAAGACCTACCGTGTGACCGCCAAGCCGCGGCTCGACGCCGGTGCGCTCGAGCGTCTGCGCGGCGGGGTCACCTTGAGCGACGGGCCGACGCGGCCGGCGATCGTGAAGAAGCTCGGCGACCGAGGCCCGTGCACGGCCTTCGAGATCACGATCACGGAGGGCCGGAACCGCCAGGTGCGACGGATGGTGGGGGAGGTCGGCGGCAGGGTGGAGAAGCTCGCCAGGATCTCGATCGGCGCGGTGGAGCTCGGGGACCTCGCCTCGGGAGCCGTGCGCCGCCTGGCCGAGGCGGAGATGCGATCGTTCGCGCGCGAGCGCTCAGCGAAAGGCTGACCGGCTCTTCCTCGCGGCGGGCTGCGACGGCTCGAGGAGGTCGCGACCGATCGCGTCGAAGGCGGTGACCGTCGAGCGCGCGCAGGGGCTCTCCGCGTACTCGGCGCGGAGCATCGACCAGATCATGCGGTCGCCGGGCGGGCCCTGGCGGCGAGCGATGCGCGAGCGCAGCGTGCCGTCGTGGTGGAAGCCGAGCTTCCTCGCGACCGCCGCGCTCTTGACGTTCTCGGGATCGCAGTGGATCTCCAGACGCTCGAGCCGGTCGATTTCGAAGCCGACGCGGACCAGGGCCGCGGCGGCCTCGGTGGCGAGGCCTTTCGCGGAGTGGCGCTTGGCGATCCAGTAGCCGATCTCGCGCGCGCCCTCGCCGAGCCGCGAGTGGAAGCCGCAGCCGCCGAGGATCTCGGACTCGGCCGGGTCGAAAACGCCGTAGACGAAGTCCTGGCCGAGGTCGAACTTGCCGCGGAACTGGCGCAGGAGGTCGACCTTGGCGTCGAGGCTCTGGGGCTCGTCGCGCGCCCAGGGAAGCCAGGGCAGGAGGTGGTCGAGGCTCGCATCCACGGCGGCCTTGAGGAGCGGCGCGTCGCGCGGCTCGTAGCAGCGCAGGACGAGGCGCTCGGTCACGATGCGGTAGGCCGGGCCGCGGTGGAGGTCGGACATGGCGCAGGGCGAGGATAGCCGGACTCGGGCGCCCGCGCATCGCGAGCCCGAGGTTCTCCCGGGATCGGCCGCAGAAGGGTGGAGGGACCCCACGCACGCGGATCGGTCGGTGTGAACGCGGCTGCGGGGAGGACCCGAGCGGTGAAACCGCACCTGAGCGCGTCCCTGTCCCCGAATCGTCCGGAACCCCTGCAACCGCACGGCGAGGAGGCGGGTCGGGGCGGGTAGAGGGCCTTTCGACCCTTGCCGCACATGTCAACATCAGAGATCCCGATTGACACCGATCTCAAGTGAACCCAGATTGAAAGTCGACTGCTCAGTGTGAGCCCATGAGAAGGATGACGAAGGTGAAGCTGGATGAGCGGGAGTGGGCGATCGTTCCGCTCGAAGACTACGAACGGCTGGCGAGGCTGGCGACGCTCGCCGAGGCACATCCGCTTCCAACTGCCGGCGAGGACGGCTACTTCCCCGCGGTAGAGTACGCTCGCGCTTCCATCGCCCGCACGATCGTCCGTGAGCGTGTTCGTGCGGGGCTGACGCAGCGGGAACTCGCCCGGCGGGCAGGTGTGTGCGTCGAAACCCTGTGCCGTGTCGAGAAGGGGAGGAACATGGCGAGCACGGCGACCATCGCAAGGGTCGACAGGGCCTTGAAACAGGCGCTTCGAGGCAAGTCGCGAAGGCTGAACCCCCGGCGATCGACGGGCTGAGACCCGGACCTGGGTCTCCGTTCGGTCGCCCCGACTCACCCTTCCGTCCACGACACCCGACTCGGGATCAAGATCTCTCCCACGCCAGCTGGGCTCGGCGGGAGGTTGGCACGCCCGGCAGGACTCGAACCTGCGACATTCGGATTAGAAATCCGATGCTCTATCCAGCTGAGCTACGGGCGCTCGCACGCTCGGCGCGCGGGTACGCGACCCCGCGCCGCCCCTCGGTGGAGGCTGGTCGGGGAGATGGGATTTGAACCCACGACTCGGAGCACCCAAAGCTCCGCCTCTACCAGCTGAGGTACTCCCCGAAGGGAGCGCGAGCCTAGCGCAGCACCCGCGCGCGCGCGAGTTCGCTCGCGGGTTCCGGGACCGCAACTTGCCCCGCCGGTCCGCGCGGTTAGCCTAGCGCGCCCCGCTTGGCCCTGGCGAGAGCGGAGACGAAGCCCACACGCTCCATGAAGATCCTCGTCGTCGGCGGAGGAGGCCGCGAGCACGCGCTGGTCTGGAAGATCGCCCAGTCGCCGCTCGCGCCCGAGATCCTGTGCGCGCCCGGCAACCCCGGGACCGCGCAGCACGCGCGCAACGTCCCCATCGCGGCGAACGACGTTCCCGGTCTCCAGAAGCTCGCCCAGCGCGAAGCCGTCGACCTCGTCGTCATCGGTCCCGAGGAGCCCCTGTGCCTGGGCCTGGCCGACAAGCTCCGCTCCGTGAACATCCTGGCCTTCGGCCCGGGCGCCGCGGGCGCTCGCATCGAGGGCTCCAAGGTCTTCGCCAAGGAGCTGCTCGAGCGCCACAAGATCCCCTGCGCGACCGATCGCCGCTTCGATCGCTCGGGCGCGGCCAAGTCCTACCTCGAGGGTTGCACCACCTGGCCCCAGGTCGTCAAGGCCGACGGCCTCGCCGCCGGCAAGGGCGTCTTCGTGTGCCGCGACCCGCGCTCGGCCTGCACGGCGGTCGACGCGATCATGGAGAACAAGTCCCTCGGCGCCGCCGGCGCGCGGATCGTCGTCGAGGAGTTCCTGGTCGGCGACGAGGCGAGCGTCCTCGCGATCACCGACGGCGAGACGATCCTGATCCTCGAGCCCGTCGTCGACCACAAGCAGGTCGGCGAGGGCGACACCGGCCCCAACACGGGCGGGATGGGCGTCTACTCGCCCGTGCCGGCGCTGACGCGCCGCATCCAGCGACAGATCGAGCAGCGCATCCTCGTCCCCGCCATCCACGCGCTGAGGCGCGAGGACATCGAGTTCCGCGGCGTGCTCTACGCCGGATTGATGATCACCGAGTCGGGACCCAAGGTGCTCGAGTTCAACGCTCGCTTCGGTGACCCCGAGGCCCAGGCCCTGGTGCGGCGCCTGAAGGGCGATCTCCTCGCGATCCTGCTCGCCACCGCCAAGGGGCAGCTCGCCGCGATCGAGCCGCCCGACTGGGACCCGCGCGTGTGCGTCGGCGTCGTCGCGGCCGCCGAGGGCTACCCGACCAAGACCCGCAAGGGCGATCCGGTCAGCGGCCTGGAGGCCGCCGCGCAGGTGCCCGAGGTGGTCGTCTTCCAGGCCGGCACGGCGCGGCACAAGGACGGCGAGATCGTCACCTCGGGCGGCCGCGTCCTGTGCGTCACCGCGCTCGGAGCCGCGCTCGCGGAGGCGCGCGAGCGCGCCTACCTCGCCTACGACAAGGTCGCTTTCGAGGGCAAGTTCTGCCGCCGCGACATCGGGCTGCGGACCGCCCTGCGGACCGTGATCCCGGACGTGGAAGCGGAGGGGTCGAACGCGGCCGCGGAGGCCGGCGCGGAGGGCGCGCCGGCTCCGTCCGGACGGCCGCACAAGCACCGGGTAGTTCCCGGCGCCGCGCGCAAGGCGCGCCAGGGTGACCGTCCCGCGCGGGGCGGGTCGTCGCCGTGAAGCACGACACGATCGTAAGGCGCTTCGAGCTTTTCCTGCGCTCGCGATCGCTCAAGCTCACGCTCCAGCGCCGGCGCGTCTTCGATCGCGCCTTCGGCACCCACGAGCACTTCAGCGCCGAAGCGCTCTACCAGTGGCTCTCCACGGAGCCGGGCCCGCGCGTTTCGCGCGCGACGGTGTACCGCACGCTGGCCCTCCTGCTCGAGGGGCACTTCGTCCAGGCGCTCGACACGGGCCGGGGCGAGCTGCTCTACGAGCACGTGCTCGGGCACCCGCACCACGACCACTTGCTGTGCCTGGAGTGCGGCAAGATCGAGGAGTTCCATGACGACCGGATCGAGGAGCTGCAGCTCGAGGCCTGCCGGAGGAAGGGCTTCCAGCTCGTGAGCCACGAGCACCGTCTCAAAGGCTACTGCCGTAGATGCAGCCGCCGGCGGGCGCGCAAGGTCACGGCCGCCATGAAGAGTACGCGCGTGCTTGCGGCGCCGGAGCGACGGGATCCGACGGCGGGCTGAGCTCGACCTCGCGGAGGATCTCCTCGATGACCGTCCCCGCGCACATCGCGAATACCCGAACCCCCGGCCGAGTGTCCGCCGGATCGGCCTAGTGCTCGATCTCGTGCAGGATCTTGTCGTAGACCATCTTCGCGATCTGGCCGTTGTTGACCCCGTACTTCTTGGCTGAGACCCGCAGCGTGCTGCGGTTCAAGTCGTAGGTCTCGACGCTCACCGTGACCTTGGCGTCGTCGATCTCGGCCGTCGCCTGGCGCACGTCCTCGCGGACGTCGATCGGCTTGAGGCTGGCGTGGTTCAGCGCGACCTTGGCCGAGGTCCATACCTGATCGGCGCCCCGGTCAAGGGTGGCCACGTAGACGTTGTTGTCGAGCACGTCCTGGCTGACGACGACGGCGGCGGCTCCCACCGCGGCGGCGAGGCAGCCGGTGAACACGGGTGCGATGGACAGAAGGAGGAAGAGCGGCTTGCGCATGGGTTGTCGCTTGGGTTCAGGGTGTCTGGGCAGGGATACGGGGATCACACCGGCGCGAGCGAGGCCGCCTCGACGAGACGGCGGTAGAAGGCCAGGCCCTCTCCCTCCGCGCGCGGCGGCAGGCGCGTCCAGTGCGGGTGGTTCCACGGGGTCAGGTTGCGCTCGGGGTGCGGCATCAGTCCCAGCACGCGCCCGCTCGGGTCGCAGATGCCGGCGATGTCGGAGACCGAGCCGTTCGGGTTGTCGGGGAAGCCGCGCGCCGGAGAGCCGTCGGCGCGCACGTAGCGCAGCGCGATCTGGCCGTTGGCTTCGAGGCGCTCGAGCGCGGCGGCGTCGCGGACGAAAAAGCGGCCCTCGCCGTGCGCGATCGGCGCGGGGAAGACCTCGCCCTGGACGAGCCAGGGACAGGCGCAGTTCTCCACACGCAGCGAGATCCAGCGGCACTCGAAGCGCGCCTGCCGGTTGCTCGTCAGCGCGATCGTGCGGACCGCGCCTGCCCCAGCCACCGGACCGGTCGGATCGGAAGGGGGCTCGAAGAGCCCCGCCTCGACCAGCACCTGGAAGCCGTTGCACACGCCCAGCACGAAGCCACCGCGCGCGACGAAGGCCGAGATCTCGCGCGCCAATCCATGGCGCATCTCGAAGCCGAACACGCGACCCGCGGCGACGTCGTCCCCATGGCTGAAGCCGCCCGGGATCACGAGCAGCGAGTAGTCGTCGAGCCGCGCGGGCTCGGAGAGGATCCGTTCGAGGTGCACGAGGTCCGTCCGCGCTCCCGCCATCTCGAGCGCGCGCACGGTCTCCCCGTCGCAGTTGATGCCTGCGGCGCGGAGGACGAGGGCTCGCGTGGAGGTCATGGGATCGACGTTCTTCGTGTGCGTTCGCGCGCTCAACCCTGGAAGCCTCCCTGGAAGGCGCGGCGCAGCTCCTGGATTTCGGCGTCGACGAGGAGCGCGCCGGCGCTGCTGCGGATGCGCAGCCTCTTCTCCGACGTCGTCCTGCCGATCGCTGCGCAGGGGAGACCGGAGAGCGCGCGCTCGAACGCGGCCGCGGACCCCTCTGCGACCTCCACCAGAAGACGGGAACAGGACTGCGAATACAAGCGGCTGGCGTCGCGATCGAAGCCTTTTTCCGTGGCACCGATCGAGGTGGCCGGGGAAGCCAGGGGCGGGCCGACGGGCACCGCCGCGAGGTCGATCTCGAGGCCCAGGTCCCCGGCCAAGGCCATCTCGGACGCCGCCACCGCGAGTCCCCCCTCCGAGAGGTCGTGACAGGCCCGGACGGTCCCCGCCCGGATCGCAGCGTGGACCGCGCGCAGGATCCGCGGCGCGAGCGCGAGGTCGGGCCGCGGGACCGACCCGCCTTCGCACCCGAGCAGGCCGAGGTAGTGCGAGCCGCCCAGCTCAGGTCGGGTCACGCCGACCAGATACAGTCGCGAGCCGGCCGCCTTGAGGTCCATGCTGACCGTCCGGGTGACGTCGGGGACGACCGCAAGGGCCGAGATCAAGAGGGTCGGGGGGATCGAGCGGCTCTCGCCGCCGACGCGGTACTCGTTGTTGAGGCTGTCCTTGCCCGAGATGAAGGGGGTGCCGTAGGCGAGCGCCGCCTCCTTGCAGGCCCTCGCGGCGAGGACCAGCGCGCCCAGACGGTCCGCCTTGTCGCAATTCCCCCAGGAGAAGTTGTCGAGGATCGCGGTGCGGTCGGGATCGCCGCCGACGGCGACGGCGTTGCGCAGGGCCTCGTCGATCGCAGCCTGCGCCATCGCGGCCGGGTCGAGGAGGCCGTAGCGCGGGCAGGCCCCGCAGGCGATCGCAACGCCGAGGGTCGAGTCGGCCAGGGGCTTCAGCACCGCCGCGTCGCCCGGTCCGTCCATCCTCGCGCCGACCACGGGTTTCAGGACCGACAGGCCCTGAACCTCGTGGTCGTACTGGCGCACGATCCACTCCTTGCTGGCGATGTCCGGGGAGGCGAGCAGCGCGAGGATCGTTTTCTCGTGGGAGGCCCCGTGCGCGGAGGGTGCCGGACAGCCCGGATCGGGGAAAGAAGGCGGTGCGAAGCTCGCCTTGCGCACCGGTCGCGGCGTCCCGCCGTGGAGGAACGCGAGGTCGAGGTCGCCGACGGTCTCGCCGCGGAAGCGCAGGAGGAGGCGTCGGGTGTCGGTGAAGCTCCCGATGACCGTGGCCTCGCAGTCCTCGCTCCGGAAGACCGCGAGGAGTTCGGCCAGCTGCCCGGGTGGGACCGCGAGCACCATCCGCTCCTGGGCTTCGCTGATCCAGATCTCCTCCGGCGCCAGGCCCGGATACTTGAGCGGGACCTTCTCGAGGTCGACCTCGGCGCCGCAGCGCTCGCCCATCTCGCCCACCGCCGAGGACAGCCCGCCCGCGCCGCAGTCCGTCACCGCGCGGTAGAGCCTCCTGTCGCGCGCCTGGATCAGCGCGTCGAGCACGCGCTTCTCGGCGATCGCGTCGCCGATCTGGACCGCCGCGCCGGAGACGATCTCGGATTCCTCGGAGAGCTCCGCGGAGGAGAAGGTGGCCCCGTGGATCCCGTCGCGGCCGGTGCGCCCCCCGACGAGCACGATCGCGTCCCCCGCGCGCACCGACTTCTCGGCCGCCCAGTGAGGCATCAGGCCGACCGTCCCGCAGTACACCAGCGGGTTGCCGACGTAGCCCTCGTCGAACCACACGCCTCCGTTCACCGTAGGGATCCCCATCCGGTTGCCGTAGTCGCGGACGCCCGCGACGACCCCGCGCAGGATCCGCCGCGGGTGCAGGCAGCCCTTGGGCACGTTTTTCTCCGGCAGGTCCGCCGGACCGACGAAGAAGGCGTCGGTGTTGGCGATCGGGCGGGCGCCGAGACCGACCCCGAGGATGTCGCGGATCACACCGCCGACTCCCGTGCCCGCGCCGCCGTAGGGGTCCAGGGCGCTCGGATGGTTGTGGGTCTCGACCTTGAAGCACAGGTCGAAACCGCGGTCGAAGGCGACGATCCCGGCGTTGTCGTGGAACACGCTGACGCACCAGGGCCGCGCGAGCTCGAGCGTCGCGGCCTTGATCGTCTGCGCCAGCAGGTTGTCGATCCGCTCGCCCCGGAACTCGATCACTCCGCAGAAGGTCTTGTGCTTGCAGTGCTCGCTCCAGGTCTGGGCGATCGTCTCGAGCTCCGCGATCGTGGGCTCGCGTCCCTGCGCGCGGTAGTGATCGCGGATCACGCGCATCTCGATCAAGGAGAGCGACAGGGCGCCGTCGCGGCTGATCTCCGTCAGGCGCTCGTCGGCGGCTTCCCGAAGCGCGACGTGCAACGCGCCATGACTCGGGCTGGCTGCCGGAACCGAGGTGCGCAGGCCCTCGTCCTCGACGTACAGATCCTCGATGACCTCGTTGGAGAGGACCTCGCGGCCGATCCGCACGAGCGTCTCGCGCGACAGCAGGCACAGTGCCGAGCGTTCGGGGGCGCACTCGAGCTCCCAGGCCTGGAAGGTCGCAACCGGCGAGCGCTCCCCCTCCGCGCCGTTCGTGCGGTGGGCGAGACCGATGCGCTGGAGCGCGCGCCCCACGGTGAGTGCGACCGGGTCCATCACCCCCGGCTTGCGCGCGACGAGGATGCGCTGGGCGCGGCGCGAGCGCGGAGACGGCGCTTCCCCGGGAGCGGCGATCCGCGGCTCGTCGAGCACGGGGTCGGCGAGCAGCTCGCTGCAGATCTTCTCGACCTCGCCCCGCGTGAGCGTGCCCGGCAGGAGGTAGCCCCGGCCCAGGCGCGCGCGGGCGACGCCCTCGACCGCGATCTCGCGCAGCGCCGCGAGCAGGTGCTCGCCTTCGGGGTCGTCGAGGTCCTCTCGGCGGAACACCTCGACGCGCCAGGCCTCGGGCGCCGCGGAGGCCGCCGGATCGGACGGGAGCGACGCCGAGGCGGTCATTCCGCGAAGATACCGGCGCCAGGGCCCGTGTCCAGACCGCGGGCCTGAGTGGTTCGCGGTGCGGCTATGTGGGTTCGAAGGCGCGCGCTAGGCTCTGGCGCGAGGGACGAACCTTGAGTGATTCCTCGCGCGCCAGAAACGACACCACCGCCAGCGGGATGGCCTTCGAGCGCCCGATCCGGGAGATCGAGGCCCAGCTCGCCGAGCTCGAGGGGCTCTCGCAGCGCACGAACCTCGACATCTCGAGCGAGATCGAGGCCCTGAAGAAGCGTCTGGCCGAAGCGATCCGCACGACCTACGCCGAGCTCACGGCCTGGGAGCGGGTCAACGTCGCACGCCACACGGATCGGCCGGTCGCCACGGACTACATCGAGAAGAGCATCGACGACTTTCTCGAGCTATCGGGCGACAAGCTCTTCGGCGACGACAAGGCGATCGTCACGGGACTCGCGCGCGTCGAGGAGCGTCGCTTCCTGCTCGTCGGCCACCGCAAGGGTCGCACGACCAAGGAGCGCATGGCCTACAACTTCGGGTGCGCGCACCCCGAGGGCTACCGCAAGGCGCTGCGCAAGATGAAGCTTGCCGCGAAATTGCACCTGCCCATCGTCAGCCTCATCAACACTCCCGGCGCCTACCCCGGGATCGGCGCCGAGGAGCGCGGGCAGGCGGCGGCGATCGCCGAGAACATCCTGGAGATGCTCGAGCTGCGCACGCCGATCCTGGTGATCGTGATCGGCGAGGGCGGCTCCGGAGGGGCGCTCGGCATCGGGGTCGGCGACCGGGTGTTGATGATGGAATACTCCTACTACTCGGTGATCAGCCCGGAGGGGTGCGCGGCCATCCTGTGGAAGGACGGGGAGCGGACGCCCGACGCGGCCGAAGCGCTCAGGCTGACCGCGCCCGATCTCCTGCGCCACGGGCTGATCGACGGGATCATCCCCGAGCCCCAGGGCGGGGCCCATCGCGCACCCGCGGTCGCGATGGGGTCGGTGAAGAAGGTGATTCTGGAGGAGCTGCAGGCCCTGGAGCGGATCCCGATCGGCGATCTCCTCGAGCGGAGGCGTCGCAAGTACCGCTACGCCGGCGAGATCCCGGGCCGTTTTCCGGCTGTGCCAGGGGCCTGACGAGTCCCGCGGGGTTCCTGCGCCAACGCGGCAGGCCGGGGATCCGTAGCGCCGGGAAGTCACGCCATGCCCCGGCCGCTTGGATCACGTCGCTCCGATGGGGAGCGCCTCGACCACTACAATGACTGTGCGACCCGGCGCCGGGTTCCGAGCAGCGGGCGTTTGGGCGCGCGCTTGGACCAGGGCAACGCAAGCACGGGCGAGGAGAACGCCGGCATCGCCGGCGAGGATGCGGATCTGCCCGCTCGGGTCCTGGAGCCCGAGGACGAGGCCGCGGCGCGCCGGGCCGAGGACCACGCTCTGATCCGCCGGGCGCAGAAAGGCGACGAAGCCGCGTTCGAAGCGCTCGTCGAGCGCCACCGCGCACGCGCGTGGAGGGTCGCGCGCGGGCTGGTCGGCAGCGAGGAGGACGCTCAGGACCTCGTGCATGAAGCCTTCCTGCGGGTGTTCCGCAGCCTCGCGAGCTTCGACTTCGATCACGGCTTCACGACCTGGCTGTACCGCATCGTGACCAATCTGGCGATCGACCATCTGCGCAGACGGCGCGCGGCGATCTCCACGACCGCGCAAAACGAGGACGAAGGCGACTTGGACCTCGCCGACGACGCCGGCCCGGGGCCCGCGGCCGGTCTCGAGCGCGAGGATCTGGCGCGCGAGGTCCGGGCGTGTCTCGCGAGCCTCGCACCCCACTTCCAGTCCGTTCTCCAGCTGCGAGAGATGGAAGGCCTGCCCTGTACCGAGATCGCCCGCATCGTCGGAGCGACCCATGTGACGGTCCGCTGGCGACTCCACCGGGGACGCAAGCTCTTCCAGGAGGAGTGGGACCGGCGCTCGCGGCTGCTCGCCACGTCGGGGGGCCGCAGCCTGGCCGCCGGGACCCTCCCTTCCGGTGCTCAGCGGGTGAAGTCCAACACGGGGGGGGAGGCCGACGTAACCTCCCCGGTCGAGGATCAAGAAGAAGCCCTGGAATGAAGGCTCTGTCGGACATCTGCCTGGAGGTCGAGAACAGCCTGCCCTTGTGGGTCGGCGGAGACCTCGAGCGCGAAGCTCAGAACGCGGTGGAGGAGCACCTCGCCCAGTGCGCGCGCTGCTCGGAAGGGGCGGCCAAGGTGCGCGCAGCGCGCGAGGTATTGCGCCGCGGCTTGAGGCTCGAGTCCGAGCGGATCGGCGCCGGCATCGATCCCTGGCTGGGGATCCGCGAGGTTCTGCGCGCCGAGGGCGTTCTCGATTCGCCCGAGCATCCGGTCGAGCCTCGAAGGCCGACGCGGCGCGTGGGTCTGCCGCACGTGGGCATGGGATGGCCGATCGCCGCAGCCGTGCTGGTGGGCCTGTTCTTGGTGGGGACCTGGCTCCCTTCGGGTCAGAAGCCGCCTTCGAACGGGCTAACGGACACTGCGCCGGGAACGCGGGGGGGCACGTTCGCGGTCCACCCTGCGAGCCTGCGTCGCCTCTACCCCGGTGAACCGCGACTGCGCGACTCGGCGCAGGTCTTCGGCGAACCGTCTGCGGGCGACGAGGTTGTGCCGTGGAACATCACTCCGGGTTCGCCCGTGAGCCTGGAACGCGTACACACCCCCCCCCCGAAGTAAGGAAGGAAGTCGTGGGGCGCCTTGCGGCTCCCCTCAGTCGGAGGGCCGCTCGAGGTCCTTCGGAAGGACGAAGAGACATGAAGATTGGATGGTTGGCGATGGCTGCACTCCCCGTGCTCGCGACGTCCTGGTCGTGGGGGCAGGAACGAAGCGAAGGCGCAGGGCAGGACCCTGCCGCTCCGAAGGGTCGCTTGACCCGGGTGATGGACGAGCGGCACCCGGACGGGAAACGCGGCGACGGCGAGCGTTTCGATCGCGATGCCTGGAGGAAGAAGCTCGCCGCGAGCGACCTCGAGGAGCGCGAACGGGCTTTCGACCGCCTGTCGGATCTGGCGCGTCAGGACGAGGAGGCGCGCGAGGCCCTGAAGGAATGGTCGAAAAACGGCCAGGACCCCGAACTGGCCTGGACGAGCCGCATGTTGCTGCGTGAGGTCGGGCGAACGCCTTGGCGCGTCCAGCGCCAGGGACTCGGCAGCGGCCAGAGCTGGCTCGGACCCAACTTCGACCTCGACGACTTCGGGCACCGTTTCGACGACCTCAGCTCGATGTTCGGCGACTTGCAGTCGCAGTGGCAGGACATGCTGAGCGAGCTGCCGACGCCTTCGTCGGGGTCGAACAGCAGCTCCGAGCGCCTGAGCCTCAAGGTCGAACCCGGCGGCGTCAGCTGCAAGATCCAGTCGACGGTGGACGGCAAGGAGGAGACCCGCACGTACGAGGCCAAGACCATGGACGAGCTCTTGGACGCGCACCCCGAGCTGCGCGACAAGCTCGGCAATCGCACGCGCTTCCAGTTCCAAGGCTTTGGAGGTCCGGGGCATGTCTTCATCCCGCGCGGGAACCTCCTGCGCCTCGCGCCTCACCTGGACATCTTCGGTCACGGTGACGAGCCGATGACTCCCGGCGAGCCGCGCACCGATCGGCTGGGGATCCTCTGCGACGAGATCGGGAAGGACCGCGCCGCCGAGATGGGCCTCGAGCCCGGCGTCGGACTGCGGGTGCAGGACGTCCAACCGGGGACGATCGCGAGCCTCCTCGGGCTCCGCAAGGACGACGTCGTGGTCGAGGTCAACGGCGCGACCGTGCACCAGTCCGGCGACGTCAAGAAGGCTCTGAAGGAGCGCGCTGCCGACGCGGACGTGGCCGTGGTCGTCGTCGCTCCGGATGGTCACCGCCGCACGCTGACGTGGAAGCCCAAGCCCGCGGCGGACAAGAAGACCGAGAGGAAATCGGAGTCGCGCGACCTCTGACCGTCGAGACGGAAAGCCGCGTCGCAGTCCCGGATGGGAGGGCCTGCGCGCGGATACCTTCACACGGCTCTCCCGCGCGGTTCATCGGGCCGGGGCGGCTACACCGCTCCGGCCCGGCGCATCCCTAGTGCGCCGCGCTCGGTGCGGCCTCGGCGGTGCGCACGGCGTCCTCGCACTCCTTGCGCAGGCGCCAAGCGCGCTTGACGTCCGGATGGTCGAAGTTGTCGCTCGAAAGGTGCAGGAACCGGTCGATGTCGGCGATCGCCTTGTCGGGATGGCCGAGCGACTTCTGGAGCTCGGCGCGACGGCTGTACAGCTCGGCGCGCTCGGGGTCCAGCGCGATCGCCGCGTCGAGGTGCACCGCAGCACCCTCGTCGCGCGAGAGCTGGTGAAGCAGCGTCGAGGCGTGGAGCCGGGTCGCGAGCTCGAGGTCGACCAGGTGCCGGATGCGCTCGCGGTAGAGCCGCTCGTCCTCGGCGGTGATCTCGGGCCGCAGGATCTGCTTCTCCCAGAACTCGCGGGTCGGGCGGATCGTTTCGACGAGCTTGTCGGCGTAGGAGATGCTGTCCTCCAGGCGTGAGAGCAGCGCGCAGACGCGCATCGCGCCGTTCAGTGCGTCGATGTCGTCGGAGTGCTGGGCCAGCGTGCGCTCGTAACGCTGGATCGACTCGCTCCAGGCGCGGTCGCGCTCGACGAGCAGCTGCTTGGCGCGCGCAGCCGGGTCGGGAGCTTCGGAGATGCGCTTGCCGGAGGTGATGTCGTGCGAGGCCTCCTCGCAAGCGATGCCCTTGCGCTCCAGGCACTCCGCCAGTCCCAGCGTGGCGCGGTAGTCGCCCCGGTCCAGGATCTCCCGGAAAATGCGCTCGGCGACCAGGATGTCGTCGGTCTTGCCGCGCTTCTGCAGCGTCCAGCCGCGGATCATCTTGCACTTCTGGTTCTCGGGATCGAACTTGAGCGCCTTGAGCGTCTGCCCCTCGGCGCGGTCCAGCTCGCCCATCCTGAGGTACTCCTGGGCCGTCTCGGTGTAGCGCTCGACCAGCGTCTTCTTCTGCTCGGCGGTCAGCTTCTTCTCCGAGCTGCAGGCGCAGACGAGCAGGACGATGGCGACGCGGAGAGCGTGGGTGGCGGTGGGCATGGGTGACCGTGCGGGGTTCGGGGAAAGGGTAGAGGATAGCGCGGGGAAGAGACCGGCGAGCCCCTCAGCCCTCGCCGGAGGCCTCGCCCGGGCGTCCGCGGGAGCCCAATAACCGTCGCAGGCGCTCGGGTTGCATGCGCACGTCGAGGATCCTGCCTCCCGAGAGCTGGACCAGACCGGGTTTCGCTCCGCGCGGCTTGTGGACCTCCTTGCGCCGGGCGACGTGGATCCGTGCGCGCGCAGAGCCGCGCAGCGGCGAAAAGTGCACGGCCAGGTGCGCGGCGTCGACCAACTCCTCCGAATCGGGATCGGCGCCCTTCGCCAGGACCAGGACCACGTGGCTGCCCGGCACGTCGGCGGTGTGCAGCCACAGGTCGGAACCCTTGGCGTGGCGGAAGGTCAGATCGTCGTTGTCGCGCGCGCTGCGCCCGACCCGGATTTCGCTCCCGCGCGAGGCCCCGAAGACTCGGTAGGGGAGCCGCGGCGCAGGCTCCCCTCGAGCCTTGTCGGCAGGCGCCTGCTTCTTCTCGAGGAGGCCGCTCCCGATCGCCTGCTCCTCGAGCGCGGCAGCGTCCGCCGCTGGATCGTGCGCGCTCTCGAGGAGCGCCGCGAGGTCGCGCTCTCGCCGCCGGGCGATCTCGAGCTCCCCCTCGACCGCTCCGCGCGACCGCTCGAGCTTCCGGGCGCGTTCGAACCGTCGCTCCAGGTTCTCCTGCGGAGAGAGCCGCGGGTCGAGCTCGATCCGCCGCGGCGGAGCGCCAGGCGCGAAGAAGTCCTCGACCTCCGCGCTCTTCATCCCGCGCCTCAGCGCGGCGAGGTTCGCCTTGAGCAGCTCGCCCTCGGCGCGCACGCGCCCGGCCTCCGCGCTCGCCGCGAGGCGCGCTTCGAGGCCGCGGACGAGTCCGCGAGCCCTCTCGAGCCGTCGCTCGACGCGCTCGGCGAGGTCGCGCGCCGCTCGCGCCCGGCGCGCCTCGCCGGCCTGTCCGCCGAGCGCCCGCTCGACGAGCCAGGAGAGCGGCGCATCCACCGGTCCGGGTCCGGCGACCGGCAAGGCCTGCGCGAGGCCAGGTCCAGGCTCACCCGGCCGTCCTGCAGGTGGGTGCCAGATTCCCCCGGGAGCGAGGCGCGGGTGCTCCTTCTCGGGAGGCGGCGGCACGAGGACGTCGACGACGCGGTCCTCCGGTCCGAGCAGCACCAGGTTCGCTCGCCGCCCGAACACCTCGAGCACGAGCGCGCGCCGCTCGCCCGAGGGCGACTCTCGCACCTCGAGGATCGCGATCCGGTCGCCCCGCACCGGGGCGATGCCGGCCAGGATTCCGCCCTCGAGATCCCGCGCGAGGCGCCGGAAGAAGGGGCCCAGCGGGCCCTCGTGGCGCTCGATCCGACCGGTCTGGATGTGGAGGCGAGGTGCTTCGGGATCCGCCGAGAGGCGCAGGCGCAGGACCGGGCGCGAGCTGCCCTCGGGCTGCACGGGCTGCAGGACCAGGATCGCGTCGCGCGGCGGGAGCGCGTGGACGTCCCGGATGCGAGCGCCTCGGACCAGGGGCTCGATCTCGCCGCACAGCTCGGCGACGTGCGCCGCGGAGAGGTTCAGACCTTCTCGCCCTCGAGGTCGTAGACCCAGGCCTCGCCGCTCGGCGTCCACGAGACGATCTCGTCGGCGGCCGGGAAGAACAGGGAGAGCTCCTTCTTGGCCGATTCGGGCCCGTCGGAGCCGTGGACCAGGTTGTAGGAGACCGACATGCCGAGATCGCCACGGATCGTGCCCGGGGCAGCCTCGGCGCAGTTCGTTTTGCCCATGAGCGCGCGGGTCGCGGCGATCGCGTCCTTTCCCTCCAGCGCGATCGCGACGACCGGTCCCGAGCCCATGAAGCGCAGCAGGCCCTCGTAGAAGGGCTTGCCCTGGTGGACGGCGTAGTGGCGACGCAGAAGGGCCTCGTCGAAGCGGCACAGCTTCATGCCGATGAGCTTCAACCCCTTGCTCTCGAAGCGGGCCACGATCTGGCCGACGAGGCCGCGTTGGACGGCGTCGGGCTTCAGCAGGACCAGGGTGCGTTCCAAGGCTCTCGCTCCAGCGGGTTGCGGCCGGGCGCCGGCCATCCGATCGTGCTGCCCGACCCGCGAAGGGGCGCAAGAGCATAGCGGCGCAGGCGCGCGCCGGCCAGGAGGCGACGCCCGCGCGAGGCGGTCCGCTTTTCCGCCCGGAGACGTTGACGCGCGGGTGCGCATCCCTACATTGTTCGGCCTCGATGCGGTGGTCGGGCGGCCGAAGCGGCGGTCCGACGCCGTGCTCCCACCCGCCCCGCTCTGACCAGAACCCACCCCGAAGAGCCCGATGGCCGAGAGCCCGGACGAGAAGCGCGGTACCCCTGTCGTCGTAGAGCTCGGCCGCTACGCCGGCCTGGGGCTCCAGCTCGTCGCCACGCTCGCGCTCTTCGGGGCGGCCGGCTGGTGGATCGACCGCCGGCTCTCCACGCGACCCTGGCTCTTCATCGTGGGCCTGTTCCTGGGCGCGGCGCTCGCGTTCGTCTCTCTCCTGCGCGTCGTGCCGGGCAGCCGGCGCGCGAAGACACCGCCGCCTGGCAAGGAATGACCCTCACCACCCTCACGACCTCGATCGGTCTCGCGGCCGCCGTCGCCCTGGCCGCATGGCTCGGCGGCGCGCCGGGTTCCGGCGTGCTCGCCGGATTCTGCGTGGGTGCCGCGGTCACGGGCTGGGGCGTGCTCCGACAGCGGCGGGTGCTCCGCTCCTACCCGCAGCACGCGATGCGGACGATGGTCGAGGGCTTTCTCGCCAAGCTGGCACTGGTCGCAGTCGCGGCGGTGCTGTTCGTCCTCGTTCCGGCCTTGCGCCAAGCCGCCGACTGGCGGAGCTTCCTCCTCGCCTTCGCCGCGGCGGTTCTGCTCGTGCTCTTGCCCGGGACCTTCGACAATGCCCGGATCCTGAAGGAGAGGCGCGCGCAGTGAACCTCTTGCGCGCGATCCTGGTAGGGCTCGTGATTTTTGGCGCGATCGGGCTCTCGAGCCATTACACCGCGCAGCATGAGGGTCGCATCTTCCAAACCCTCTACGGTCACCTGATGCCCCAGCATCTCGTCGAGGCCGCCGGGGAGCACGGCCCCGCGCGGCCTCTGCTCGCGCTCGAGCTGCCGCGCAGCCTGGGGTTCTTCGACATGGATCGCGGGACCGCGGGGAACCAGCTCGTGCTCACGAACCTCCAGCTCTTCCAGGTCGCCGCGGTCCTCCTGATCTTCGTCTGCTTCCTGGGCGTGCCGCGCTACCTGCGCACGGGACGAGGAGACGTCGCCGCCAGGCTCTTCGCCGGCTTCGCCGGCTGGATCCGCGACGAGATGGTCGTCCCGGTGATGGGGAAGGAGCTCGGGAACAGGCTCCTGCCGCTGTTTCTGAGCCTGTTCTTCTTCATCCTCTTCATGAACCTGATGGGACTGATCCCGGGAGGCGCGACGGCGACGGCCAGCATCTTCGTGACCGGGGGACTCGCGGTGATCACGTTTGCCACGATGATCATCGGCGGGATGGTCGCGCAGGGGCCGATTGCCTTCTGGAAGAACCTCGTCCCGCACGTGCCTGCCGCCCTGTGGCCCTTGATGTTCACGGTCGAGCTGGTCGGCCTGCTCGTCAAGCCGATCGCCTTGATGATCCGACTCTTCGCCAACATGACCGGCGGGCACCTGGCGGTGCTCACCCTGATGGGCCTGATCTTCCTGTTCGGTGCGATGAGCCCGACGGTCGGTTGGCTCACGTCGCCGCTCGCCGTGGGCCTGGCCGTGTTCATCATGATCATCGAGTCGTTCGTCGCGCTCCTGCAGGCCTACATCTTCACGACGCTCTCGATCATCTTCATCCACGCATCCGTCCACCCCGAGCACTAGGCCAGAGCCGCGCCCGGGGCACCCCTTCCACCTCACCCAAGAACCCGAACCTCGCGATCCGAGGAGAACCTCCCCAGATGAACATTCAGGACACCGCTCATGTCATGGACGTGGCCAAGATGGGCGCCGCTCTCGGCGCGGGAATCGTCGCCATCGGAGCCGGCATCGGCATCGGAAGAATCGGTGCCGCGCAGAACGAAGGCATCGCCCGACAGCCCGAAGCTGCGGCCGAGATCCGCGGTGGCTCGATCATCCTCGCGGCGCTCATCGAAGGTGTGTCCCTGATCGCGGTCATCGTGGCCGTGCTGGTCGCCCTGGGCGTAACGGTCTGAGCCATCCACGTGGAGCGGAGGGTCCAGCCATGCTGATCACACCGGCCTCGTTCGCCGCCGAAGGGGGGGGCTTCAACCCCCTCGACCTCTCGCAAGGCGGCGGGATGCTCTGGACCTGGATCATCTTCGGGGCGTCGGTGCCCTTCATCTGGAAGGTGGTCATGGGCCCGGTCACCCGCGCGCTCCTGGAGCGAGACGAGAAGGCCGCGCAGGCGGTGCTCGCGGCCGAGAAGGCCCGCGAGGAGACCGAGCGGGCCCGGGCCGAGGTCGAGTCGCGCCTGGCCGAGGCGCAACGCGAGGCCGGGCGCATGATCGAGGCGGCGCATGCGCGGGCCGAATTGCGCGAGCGGGAGCTGACCGAGGAGGCCAAGCAGGCCTCCGAGCAGCTCCTCGAGCGCGCACGGACCGAGATCCGCGCCGAGCAGGACAAGGCGATCGCGCAGATCCGCGGCCAGGTCGTCGACCTCTCGCTCAAGGCCGCGGAGAAGGTCCTGCGACGCCGCGTCGACAGCGCCGACGACCGCCGCCTGGTCGAGGAGCTGGTCAGCTCCAAGGAGGCACGGCCTTGATCGTCGACCCGGTGACCTCCCGCTACGCGACCGCGCTCTACCAGCTCTCGCGGCGCAAAGGGACCCTCGACGCCGTCGCACGCGACCTGGACGCCCTTGCAGCCGAGGTCGCGCGGCCGGCGACGCGCGGGCTCCTCTTCAACCCGCGCGTCGAGCGCGAGGCCAAGCGCGCGCAGCTTGCACCGCTCACGGCCTCGATGCATGCCTTCACCCGGAACCTCGTGAACCTGCTCCTAGACAAGAACCGCGAAGAGGTCTTCAAGGGGCTCGCCGCGGGCTTCAAGCGCCTGGCGCTCGAGGAGCGCGGCGAGGTCGAAGGCGTGGTCGAGTCGCCGCGGCCTCTGGACACCGCCGAGATCTCACGCCTCGCCGCCGCCGTCGGCCGGCGACTGGGCAAGCGGATGATCCTGACGACCCGCATCGCCCCCGAGCTTGTGGGCGGCGTGCGCGTGATCGCAGCCAACCGCATGATCGACGCGTCCGTGCAGGGCCGGCTCGAAAGCCTGCGCCGGCGGATGATGGACGTCCGCCTCCCCTCGACACCCCCCGTCCAGGCCTGAAACGACACCCGAGAACCCCGATGGACCTCCGACCCGCAGAAGTCACCTCGATCCTCGAGAAGGAGATCGAATCCTATCAAGGCGAGACCGCGATGCAGAGCATCGGGACCGTGCTCTCCGTCGGCGACGGCGTGGCGCGCGTCTACGGCCTCGACGACTGCATGATGAGCGAGCTGCTCGAGTTCCCGCAGGGCGTGCGCGGCGTGGCGCTCAACCTCGAGGAGGACAACGTCGGCTGCGTCCTCCTCGGCGACGCGACCAAGGTCAAGGAGGGCGACACCGTGCGCTCGACCGGGCGCGTGATCTCGGTGCCGACCGGCGAGACGCTCCTCGGCCGCGTGGTCAACGCGCTCGGCGATCCGCGCGACGGCAAGGGCCCGCTCGGGGCGACCGAGGCCGACTTGCGGCCGATCGAGCAGCCCGCGCCCTCGGTGCCCGAGCGCCAACCGGTCAAGGAGCCGCTCCAGACCGGCATCAAGGCGATCGACGCGATGATCCCGATCGGCCGCGGCCAGCGCGAGCTGATCATCGGGGACCGCCAGACGGGCAAGAGCGCGCTGCTCATCGACACGATCCTGAACCAGAAGACGACCGGCGGCGGCGACCCGAAGAACCCGGCGCAGATGATCTGCATCTACGTCGCGGTCGGCCAGAAGCAGTCGACGGTCGTCGATGTCGTCCGTCGCCTCGAGCGGGCCGGTGCGATGGCGTACACGATCGTCGTGTTCGCGTCCGCCATCGAGGAGGCCTCGATGCAGTACCTCGCGCCCTACGCCGGCGTCACGATGGCCGAGCGCTTCCGCGACGAGGGACGCCACGTCGTGATCATGTACGACGACCTGTACAAGCAGGCGCTCGCCTACCGGCAGGTCATGCTGCTCCTGCGCCGCCCACCGGGGCGCGAGGCGTTCCCGGGCGACGTGTTCAACCTGCACAGCCGGCTGCTCGAGCGCGCGGCGAAGCTCTCCGACGATGCTCCCAAGATCAACCCGCGCTTCAAGAAGGGTGGCGGGTCGATCACCGCGTTGCCGGTGGTCGAGACGCAGGAGGGCGACGTCGCGGCCTACATCCCCACCAACGTGATCTCGATCACGGACGGGCAGATCTTCCTCGAGTCGAACCTGTTCAACGCCGGCGTCCGTCCCGCGGTGAACGCAGGCATCTCCGTATCCCGCGTGGGCGGCTCGGCCCAGATCCCGGCGATGAAGAAGATTGCCGGCGGCATGCGCCTGAACCTGGCTCAGTACCGCGAGCTCGCGGCCTTCGCCCAGTTCGGCTCCGACCTGGACAAGGCCACGCAGGCCGTGCTGACGCGCGGCGAGAAGCTGGTCGAGATCCTGAAGCAGGGCCAGTACGTCCCGATGCCGGTCGAGGACCAGATCCTGATCATCTACGCCGGCACCTCGGGCGGCCTCGACGACTTCCCCACGCGCCGCGTGCAGGAGTTCGAGAAGGCGTTCCTGCGCTTCGTGAAGGACAACCACCCCGAGGTCGGCGAGGAGATCCGCACCACGCGACAGGTCTCCGACCAGGCCAAGGCCACGCTCGACGGGGCCATCCAGGCCGTCAAGGCGGAGCTGGCGCCGGCTGCCGAGAAGAAGAGGTGATCGATGGCCTCGATCCGTGATCTCCGCGGGCGGATCCGCTCGGTCGGCAGCATCCGGCAGATCACGCGCGCCATGGAGATGGTGGCGACGACGAAGTTGCGCCGCTTCCAGGACCGTGCCACCTCCTCGCGTCCCTACACCCAGGAGATCACCGGACTCGTCGGGCGCCTCGCGTCCGTCCTCGGGCCGGAGGTCGAGAGCCGCCCGCTCTTCCGGAAGGGCCCGGGCGAGCGCACGGCGGTCCTGCTCGTCACCTCGGACCGCGGGCTGTGCGGGGCGTACAACTCGAACGTTTTCCGGCGCCTCGAGACCTGGCTCCTCGAGCACTCCGACGCCAAGCCCGAATACCACGTCTACGGGAAGAAGGGCTACCAGTACCTGCTGCGCCGCGGCCGCGAGGTCGAGCGCTTCCTGGTCGAGCCGCCGCTCGAGAGGATCGACTACCGCGGCGCGGCCCGCACGGCCCGGATCCTCTCCGAGGCATTCCTGTCCGGTCGCTGCCGCGACGTGGTCCTCGTCTACACCGCGTTCGAATCGATGGTCCGCTACGTGCCGACGGTCGTGCAGCTGCTGCCGATCGAGGCGACGGCGGTCGGGGCGGGTGAACCGGGCACGGGCGGCGATCCGATCCTCGAGCCGGATGCCTCCGCGATCTTCGACCGGCTCGTCCCGCGCTACCTCGAGACGCGCGTGTACAACGCGCTGCTCGAGTCGCTGACCTCCGAGTACGCCAGCCGCCGGGTGTCGATGAAGAACGCGACCGAGGCCGCCAAGGACATGCAGCACGAGCTGCGCGGCATCTACAACCGCAAGCGCCAGGAGAACATCACCAAGGAGCTCTTGGACATCGTCGGCGGTGTCGAAGCCCTCCGCTGAGCTCACGAAATCCCCATGACCCTCACCCAGACCCAGAAGACGACCGGCACGGTCACGCAGATCTTCGGCCCGGTGGTCGACGTGCGCTTCCCGGCCGGCAGCCTGCCTTCGATCTACAACGCGTTACAGGTGAAGGAGCCCGCACGCGGCATCGACCTGACGCTCGAGGTCAGCCAGCACCTCGGCAACGACGTCGCCCGCTGCGTGGCGATGTCGACCACCGACGGCTGCCGCCGCGGCATGACCGTGGTCGACACGGGGGCTGCGATCTCCGTACCGGTCGGCGAGCGGACCAAGGGCCGGCTCTTCAACCTGCTCGGCCAGCCGCTCGACACGGTCGCGCGCGGCCCGATCGCGCCGGGCGAGAGCTGGCCGATCCACCGACCGGCGCCAGCCTTCGACGAGCAGGAGCCGATCTCGGAGGTGTTCGAGACCGGCCTCAAGGTCGTCGACCTCCTGTGCCCCTTCGCCAAGGGCGGCAAGATCGGTTTGTTCGGCGGCGCGGGCGTAGGCAAGACCGTGCTGATCCAGGAGCTGATCCGGATCACCGCGGTCGAGAAGGGCGGCTTCAGCGTGTTCTGCGGCGTCGGCGAGCGCACGCGCGAGGGGAACGACCTGTGGCTCGAGATGAGCGCGGCGCAGTACAAGACGCCCGAGGGCAAGATGGCCCGCGTGATCGACAACGCGGTGCTCGTCTTCGGGCAGATGAACGAGCCGCCGGGAGCCCGGGCACGCGTCGGATTGACCGCTCTCACCCTTGCGGAATATTTCCGCGAAGAAGAGGGAAAGGACGTGCTCCTGTTCATCGACAATATCTTCCGTTTTGTGCAGGCAGGTTCGGAGGTTTCGGCACTTCTGGGACGCATGCCGTCTGCCGTGGGGTACCAGCCGACCCT
>JBGPOP010000010.1:0-120381 GCA_041488095.1 Planctomycetota bacterium | reverse complement strand
GGCGTTGACACCTTTTACAACTATCTATCCATCTCCGCCGACGGCCGCTACGTGGCGTTCTACAGCGCCGCGACCAACCTCGTCCTCGGGGACACGAACGGGTTCTGGGACGTGTTCGTCCGCGATCGCCTGAACGGCACGACCGAGCGGGTGAGCGTCGACTCGAGCGGGGCGCAGGGGGACTCGTTCAGCCATGCCCCCGCGATGTCCGCCAACGGCCGCTACGTGGCGTTCTACAGCGCCGCGACCAACCTCGTCCCCGGGGATACGAACGGGGCCTGGGACGTGTTCGTCCGCGACCGCCAGAGCGGCACGACCGAGCGGGTAAGCGTCAACTCGAGCGGGGGGCAGGCGGGCGGCGAGAACTACCACCACGATCCCCCATCCATCTCCGCCGACGGCCGCTACGTGGCGTTCGTGAGCTTCGCCTTCAACCTCGTGCCGGGCGACACGAACGGATCCTTGGACGTGTTCGTCCGCGACCGCCAGAGCGGCACGACCGAGCGGGAGAGCGTGGACTCGGGAGGACTGCAAGGCAATAGCCAGAGCCGCTATCCCTCGATCTCCTCCGCCAACGGCCGCTACGTGGCGTTCGAGAGCAGTGCGAACAACCTCGTACCGGGCGATACGAACTTGCGCGACGACGCCTTCGTCCGCGACCGCAGCGTGACGAGGTTCACGAGCCTATGTGATCCCGGTGTCTTCGGCATGATCGCGTGTCCCTGCTCGAATCCTCCCAGCGGGCCCGGCCGCGGCTGCGACAACTCTGCCAGCACGGGCGGCGCGATCCTGTCGGCGTCGGGTACGGCCAATCTCTCCGCGGACTCCCTGGTCCTCACGACGAGCGGGGAGAATCCCACGGCGTTGAGCATCGTGGTGCAGGGCAGCGCGCTCATCTCCTCCGGCCTCGTCTACGGCCAGGGCGTGCGGTGTCTGAGTGGCACGCTCAAGCGGCTCTACGTGAAGTCGGCTCACGGCGGCAGCATCACGGCGCCGGACTTCTTCGTGGGTGACCCGTACATCACGCAGCGTTCGGCGGCGCTCGGCGATCCAATCCAGCCCGGACAGAGCCGTTGCTACCTCGTGTACTACCGCGATCCGGTCGTGCTCGGCGGATGCCCTTCCTCGAGCACGTTCAACGCGACGCAAACCGGGCAAGTGGCGTGGGCCCCATAGCGGCCGTCACGCGCATCCTGCTGCCTCAAGAGATCCCGGCGTGAGTACACTCGAGTGAGTGTCCAGGAAATCAGTGGCGAAACACGTGCAGCGGGACGCGACCATATGACCGTTCATCCGAGCGAAGAGCCTGACGGTGCACTCCTGCGCGGAGCCCGCGTCCTCGCGAGCCTCGCGCTGATCTCAGCCGCCTCGTGCGCCGGCCTTTCCACGCACGGGTCGACGGCGACGCGCAACGCCGACCCGCGCCTCGCGGCCGCTTCACGCCGCGACGAAGCCGGCTGGGTCGCTCTCCACCTCGAAGGATCTCCGGAGACGATCGGCTACCAGTACGGCTGGCTCGCCGCCGACGAGATCGACGACGCCCTCTCGATGTTCTACCGGTACGTCCCGACGGGCTGCAACCGCCACTGGGGCTTCTTCCGCCAGGTCGCTCATGAACTTTTCTGGCCCAAGCTCGACGAGGAAGAGCGCGCCGAGATCGACGGCATCGTCGCCGGCGTCCGCGCGCGCGGCAAGTCGATCGATCGGGCCGACCTCGTCGCGATGAACGGCTGGATGGAGATCGCCTGGTACTACATCCCGATGCTCGACCACCGCGACAACGCCGCGCCGGGCAACTGCAGCGCGTTCATCGCGACCGGCTCGTGGACCAAGGACGGCGTGATCGTCATGGCGCACAACGCCTGGGTCGAGTACCCGATCGGCGAGCGCTGGAACCTCGTGCTCGACATCGTGCCCGCGAAGGGCCACCGCATCTTCATGGACAGCTTCCCGGGCTTCATCCACAGCGGCGACGACTTCGCGCTGAACGAAGCGGGAATCATGGTCACCGAGACCACGATCACGCAGTTCAAGGGCTTCGATCCGAGCGGCATCCCCGAGTTCGCCCGAGCGCGGCGCGCGGTCCAGTACGCGAGCACGATCGACGACTGGGTGCGCATCATGAGCGAGGGGAACAACGGCGCGTACGCCAACTCGTGGCTCGTCGGCGACCGCAAGACCGGGGAGATCGCGCGGCTCGAGCTGGGATTGAAGAACCAGCCGCTCGAGAGGACGAAGGACGGGTATTTCGTCGGGTCGAACTTCCCTGCGGACATGAAGCTGCGAGCGGAGGAGACGACCTTCGACGCGAACGACGAGCAGAGCTGCGCCAACGCGCGGCGGAAGCGCTGGGAGAGCTTGATGCAGGAGCATCGCGGGCAGATCGACGTCGAGGCGGGGCGGCGCTTCCTCGCGGATCACGTCGACTCGCGCAGCGGGAAGGACGCGCCCTGCGGCCGGACGCTGTGCGGCCACGTCGAGCTCGACGAACGTGGCGCGCCGGAGTGGGAGTGGGCGCCGTTCTACCCCGGAGGCGCGTGCCAGTCCAAGGTGACGGACTCGAAGCTCGCGTCGCAGCTGTCGTTCTGGGCCTGCATGGGACACGCTTGCGGGCAGACATTCGAGGCCGCGGGATTCCTCGCCGCGCATCCGGACTTCGCGTGGGAGGAGCCGTTCCTCCGCGACATGCCGGCCGGGAAGTGGACGCAATTCCGGTCGAGCGGTTCGTCGGGCACACGGTAGGACGGCAGCGAGCCGGCGCTTGGGAACCGAAGGGGTGTGGACCTGACGATTCGACCGATCGATGAAGGCATCGCCCGCGTCAGAATGAACGGCCATCGACGACCCATGGAGATCTACCCCGGCATCACGGTGGACCCGGCCGTCCGGTTCGGCAAGCCGTGCATCAACGGGACACGCATCGACGTAGCCACTGTCGTCGGGGCGCTCGGTGCCGGAGAGGGCTTCGAGGCAGTCGAGAAGGACTACAGGATCACCCGCGAGCAGATCCTCGCTGCCCTGAGCTACGCCGCGCACGTCGCAGCGCACCTCCCACCCGCGGTCGAGAAGTCCTCGTGAGGATCCTGCTCCTGCTCTCCCGCGCTGCAGCGACGCCCCCGGGTCGACGTCCTCGCCGAAGCGCGGCCGCGGCTTCGGCTCAGCTACTCGGAACGGGCATGGCCCAACGCCCACCGAACGACGTCTGCGAGTTCCTCGAGCGCCTGCAGACCACCCGTTTTCAGAGCTTTCTCCGCGGCCGGCACGAGGCGCGCCTCACGGTGGTCCGCGAGCTCGGCGTCCACCGGCCCGCCCTCGAGCCTTCGCGCCAGCCCGGAGAACGCCAAGAACAGGAGGGTCGCCGGGAGCGCGTGGTTCGGGGAGCACCGGGCCAGGTCCCTACACCGAACGTCGAGCCTTCGGAGGTTTTCGAGGTGGAGACCCTGCCTCAGAGACTCCAGGACGGAGCCGAGTTCCTTCGAAGTCATTGAGGAGCAGGTTACCCTCGCTGTCCGTCCGGAAGAGGAAAACATAGGGCAGACCTCGCTCCCTCAGCTTCTCGGCCCCGCCTGCATTGCGATCGACCAACGCGATGACGGTCACGATCTCGCACCCCAGCGCCTGCACGGCATCGAACGCCTTCAGGACGGATCCCCCGCGGGTGACGACGTCATCCACGAGAGCCACCCGTCGGCCAGGGCAGAGCAGCGCCCTCCCATCCGGATGGAAGGACTCCTCGATGGTCTTCTCCAGCCCGTGCCCCTTCTGGCTCTCGCGGACAGTGAACCCGTAGATCGGATGGCCGTGTTCGGCGCTGACCAGGGCCACGGCCGTGGCGATGAAGGCCGCACCCATCGCAAGCCCCCCGACAGCCTCGACCCCCTGGTCCTTGAGGAGCTCGAAGAGGACCTCGCCGGTCAGCTTGGCTCCCTCGGGCGACAGCGTGGTCGCCTTGGTGTCGCAGTAGTAGTCGCTGGTGCCCCCGGACGCGAGGACGAACTTCCCGCGCCGGATGCTCTGCCGAGCGATCACGTCGCGAAGCTCTGTGAGGAGGTGTTGCATGGGGCTCACACGTTCCGGTTGGACTCCCTTCGCTGTGATGTTCCTTCGATCGCCCTGGGACCGCGGGGCATGATACCAGGGAGCCGAGCCTCGACGAGTCGGCGCTCATGGGGCCATGGGTCGGGTCTCCGCGCCCGGTTGTGGCTCGACCCTCTTTTCGCGGATCAGTTCGTCCAGGCTTCGGGACGGGAATCGTCGAGAGTTTGCTCCGACTCCGCACCTCACCTCGCGTACGCCCGCCTTGCGAAGAGGAGCGTGAGGTAGGGGATCATCCGACTCTTGCGCGGGAGCAGCTCGAAGATCCGCCACAGGCGCTTCGGGTTCAGGTAGAAGCGCCGGTACGCCTTCTTCCGCAGCGCGAGGATCTTCTCCTCGGGCACCAGCGAGAGGTTGATGTCGCTCTGGTAGGGCTCGTACGCCGACCAATCCGTCGGAAGGTGATACCCCGCCTCCTCGACCTGGCTGAAGAGCTCCGTCCCCTTGAACGGGATCACGCGGAAGAACGCGGCCGTGTGGAAGCTCGACCTCGCGGCCCAATCGATCGTCGCCTCCATCTCCGCTTCGGTCTCCGTCGGGAACCCGAGCATGAACGCGCCGTGCACCATGATCCCCTGCGCGGCGATGAAGTCGACGATGCGCGCGACCTTGTCGATCTTCAGATTCTTCTTCATCACCTTCTGCAGCCGCGGCACGGCCGACTCGACCGCGACCATGCAGCGGTACATGCCGGCCTTCTTGAGCAGGAGCACGAGCTCCTCGTCGAGGATGTCGCCGCGGAACCCGTTCGGGAACGTCAGCGCGAGCTTCCACCCGCGGTCGATGATCCCCTGGGCGATCGCCTTCGCGCGCGCCGGGCGGAAGTTGAAGATGTCGTCCATGAAGACGAGCTCCTTGACGCCGTGCTTCGTCACCAGGAGCTCGATCTCAGCGAGCACGTGCTCCGCGCTGCGCTCGCGGAACGTCTTGCCGTAGCTGTTGTGGCAATATGTGCACCTCCACGGGCACGCGCGCGAGCTGAACATCGTCGCGAATTCCCGGTGCGCGTAGATCACGCCGCCGCGCGGGACCTTGGCGTACTTGGCGTGGTCGACCAGGTCCCAGGCGGGGAAGGGCATCTCGTCGAGGTTCGCGGGCGGCGGGCGGTCCTCGTTGTGGACGACCGCGCCGTCCTCGCGGCTCCAGGAGAGGCCCGCGCACTCGCTCCACTCGTTGCGCCCTTCCCTCAGGCCCGAGAGCAGCTCGGCGAACGTGTCCTCGCCCTCGCCGCGCACGACGAAGTCGACGGCCGCATCGCGCATCACGTCCTCGGCCGCGACGGATGGGTGCGGGCCGCCGCAGACGACGATCGCGCGCGGCAGCCGGCGCTTCATCTCTCGCGCGACCTCGTGCATGCATCCGGCCTCGTACGTCATCGCCGAGAGGCCGATCACGTCGGGCGCGAGCTTCTCGATCGCTTCGCACGCCTGGCTCGGCGTCCACCCCTCGACCTTCATGTCGAGGAGGTGCATGTCCGGATGCCCGAGACCCCGCGCCGCCGACGCGATCGCCATGATCCCGAGCGGATGGACGTGCGTGAACTGCGTGTAGGGGTGATAGGTCTGGACGAGCACGACCCTCAGCGTCGCCCGGCGGTCCGGCCTCGTCCGGACCTGCACCCGAGCGGGAGAGAGCGTGGCGGAATCCATCGGTCGGAGCTTTCGTCCAGCGAAGAGGCGTTATCCTAAGAGCCGATCCGCGTCCGCAGGAAGCCTTCCTTGGCCCGAATCGCCTTCATCGTCACCACCTGCCACGAGTTTGAGGGCGTCAAGGTGCTCTCGTCCGTCCTGAAGAAGCACGGGCACGTCGCCGACTGCTTCGTGCGCTCCGAGGAGGGTGACTTCGCCCGCGCGGTCCTCGACTGGAAGCCCGATGTCGTCGGCATCTACGCGACGACCGGGCAGGAGGCGTGGTGCTACGGCTTCATCCGCGGCTGGAAGAAGGAGCTCCGCCACCTCAAGGTCGTCATGGGCGGCCCGCACCCCTCGCACGACCTCGAGCCGCTCTCCTGGTCCGACGTCGTCGACGCGACGATCAAGGGCGAAGGCGAGTACGCGATGCTCGACCTCGTCAACGCCTGGGAAGCCGGACGCCCGATCGACGACATCCCGAACGTCGCCTGCCTGAAGAACGGCGTCGCGGTCCAGAACCCGATCCGCCCCGTGATCGGCGACCTCGACTCGCTCCCCTTCCCCGACGTCGACGTCTTCTACAAGTACCCGTTCCTGCGCGGCAAGCGCGTGATGCAGGTGCACGTCAGCCGCGGTTGCCAGAACTCGTGCACGTACTGCTCGGTCGGCCTGATGAAGAAGGACTGGGTCAGCGGCCGGCGCGGCGAGCGCTTCAACCGCCAGAAGTCGGTCGACTACGTGTGCGAGGAGATGAACGACATCCTGGCGCGCTACCCCGGCTTCCGGATGGTCAATTTCGGCGACGCGGCGCTCAACATGACCAGCGGCTGGGTGCAGGAGTTCGCGGAGAAGTGGCCGGTGCGCGTGGGCCTGCCCTTCGCCTGCAACATCAACATCAACTACCTCGACGAGGAGGACATCGTCGCGCTGAAGAGAGCCGGCTGCGCCAGCGTGCAGTTCGGGCTCGAGTCGGGCAACGAGGACGTGCGCCTCAAGGTGTTCAAGAAGGGCTACACCGACGAGATCGTGTACGGGATCCCGAAGCTCCTGCGCAAGCACAGGATCACGTACCGCACGAACAACATGATGGGCTCGCCGACGGAGACGCTCGAGGACATGTTCGAGACGGCGCGCGTCAACCAGCGGATCAAGCCCAACGGCTGCACGGTGCTGATCTACCGGCCGTTCAAGTCGACCGTGCTCGGCCAGGAGGACTACGCGCTCGGGCGCGTCGACGTCGACAAGGACATCGGCCCCTCGCTCCAGAACGACACGATGATGAAGCGCGACGACGTGCGCGAGGTCGTCAACCTCCAGAAGCTCTTCAACGTCGCCGTGTACGTCCCGGGCGGCGAAGCGCTCGTGCGCCGGCTGATCCGGCTGCCGCGCAACCCGGCCTTCGACTGGACCCTGCTCGCGTTCCTCTGGTACCAGCACGCGGTCGTGTCGGGCTACGGGATGCTCGACGACTTCAAGCTCGGGATGAAGAACGTGAAGCAGATCTTCGGCAAGAGCCGGCCGCAGGAGCGCCGGAGCTTCCTCGAGACGCTCGACACGGGCGCCGAGGCGACGGTGTAGGTCCCGCGGGACGCCCCAAGAACGGTCCCGAGCTCGGCGTTTGATCGCCGCCTCGCCGAGTGCGAGGCTCTTGCCGTTGCCGACCACGGAGGTTCGTCCATGCTCGCCCTGCTCCTCTCGCTCGCCCTCTCCGACCCCACGCCGGTCCCTTCGCGGATCCAGGACGTCACGCTCTACAGCTCGACCGCGCTCGTGAGGCGCACGGCGGAGCTGCCCGGCGGCGGAAAGTTCGTCCTGCAAGGCCTCCCCAACGCGCTCGACCGCAACAACGTTCGCGTCCGCTGCCAGGGCGGCGACGTCGTCGACGTCGAGGTGCGCGAGCGGATCGTCGACAAGGTGCCGACCGCGCGCGTGCAGGAGCTGCGCGACAAGCTCGTCGGGCTCCAGCGCGAGATGAAGGTGCTCGAGGACGGTCTCGGCGTGCTCAAGTCGATGCAAGCGCATCTCGACCACCTCATGGGCCTGTCCGCCGCCGAGCTGAACCGCGACGTGCAAGGCGGCAAGCCTACGGTCGAGGCTTGGAGCGCGAGCTGGAAGTTCATCTCCGACCGCCTCGCCGACAACGTGACCGCGACGCGCGAGGCGCAGTGGAAGATCGAGGAGAAAGGGAAGCAGATCCAGGAGGTCGAGGCGGAGCTCGGGCGCTGCCAGGGCGCTGGGACGGTCGGGCTCTACGACGTCGTCGTCGAGGTCGTCGCGCCGGGCAAGGCGTCGCTCGACGTCGAGTACATGGTGAGCCGGACGGGTTGGCAGCCCGCGTACGATCTCCGCGCGAGCCGCGACCTCGCCAAGGTCGAGCTCACCTATCGCGCGCGCGTCTGGCAGCAGACCGGCGAGGACTGGGACGACGTCGAGCTCATGCTCTCGACCGCCCGGCCGCAGATGGGCGCGCAGGGACCGGAGCCGCAGCCGGTCTGGCTGAGCATCTTCCAGCCGCCGCCGCCGAGGGCCGCGGCCCCCATGGAGGTCGTCGACAGGGTAGCCTTCGAGGAAGAGGGGAAAGCGGGAGCGGCGGGAGGGCGCCGGAAACTCGGGAGCCTCGGATACAGCGTGGCCAAGGATGCCGCCGCCCCCGAGCCTGCGCTGCGCCCCTTCGCGGCCGTCGAGAGCCAGGGCCTCTCCGTCCAGTTCAAGCTCGCCAAGAAGGAGACGATCCAGTCGCGCGACCTGCCGACGACCGTGCTCGTCGGCACCGGCAATCTCGCGATCACGCCCGAGCGCGTGTGCGTTCCCGCGCTCGATCCGACCGTGTGGCTGCGCGCCAAGGCGAAGAACACGAGCCCGTGGGTGCTGCTCCCCGGCACCGCCGCGGTCTTCTTCGGCGCCGACTACCTCGGGCCCGCGCAGATCGAGACCGTGCAGACCGGCCAGGAGCTGACGCTGCACCTCGGCGCCGATCCGGGCATCACGGTGACGCGCACGCAGACGCAGGACCTGTCCAAGGGGCCGGGCTTCCTGTCGTCGAAGAGCAGCAAGATCGAGGGCTGGCGCATCCACTTCGAGAACCACGGCACCGTCGGCGCGGGCAAGGACGGCGCCGCCGACGTGATCCTGCGCGAGGTCCTGCCGCGGACCCGCGACGATCGGATCAGCGTCGAGATCTCGAAGGCCGAGCCCAAGACTTCCGACGACGAGCGCTGGAAGAAAGACAGCGAGGAGAAGGGGATCCAGACCTGGATCGTGCGCGTGCCTCGCGGGGAGAAGGGGACGGACGTGCTCTTCGAGACGACGGTGAGCTACCCCAAGGGACTGCAGGTCGTGAGGGAGTAGGTACGGTACCGGGTCAGTTCTTCCTCGATCCAGACAGCGTCGAGGTACTCCCCGAGCCATGCTTGGATCGAGGAGGATCTGTCCCGGTACTGTATTCCCCGGGAAATGAACTCGACCGGCCCGCGTGAGCCGCGGCATGGCCGGGAAGCCCGAGATCCGGGGATGACGCAGAAAAACCGTTTTCTCTGAGCCCTAGCATCGGTCACTGCGGTCCTCAGGCGCGCTGGAGAGCCGCAGATGCAGGCCGTCGTGAACACGACCGTCACCCAGAAGCTGCCCGAGCCGGGATTGCCCGGGGCCCGGTTCGGTAGTTCAATGGACGGTGCGGTGGCCTGTTCGCCGAGGACGGAGGTCCCCGCATGAAGGTGCGCGACGTGCTCCGCCTTCTCCAAGAGGATGGCTGGCTTGTGGTAGTGATCCGCGGGAGTCATCGCCAGCTCAAGCATGCATCGAAGCCCGGAAGGGTGACGGTCAGCGGGAACCTGGGCGATGACATGCCGAAGGGAACTCTCGGCTCCGTCCTTCGGCAGGCAGGGCTCAAGCGAGGACATCGATGAGGAAACTCCACTACCTGGTCAGGATCAACAAGGATGCGCACAGCGACTGGGGTGCGTCCGTACCCGACCTTCCCGGCTGCGTCGCGACGGCCAAGACCCTGGATGGGGCGCTCCGTCGGATCCGAAAGGCGATCGAGCTGCACATCCAAGGGATGCGCGAGGACGGCCTGACGCCGCCTCGTCCGCGTCACCGCTCCGTGGTTCCCAGCGAAACGGCGCGGGAGGTCGACTTCTACGCCAGCATCGAGGTGGCCGCCTGACCGCGATCCAGGCAGGGCGGATCCCGGGTCCGTCCTACTTCCTCTCCTCGAGGAGCAGCAAGATCGAGGGATGGCGCATCCACTTCGACAGACACGGGACCGTCGGTGCGGGCAAGGACGGCGGCACCGACGTGCTCGTCGAGACGACGGTGAGCTACCCCGAGGGACTGCAGGTTGTCCGGGAGTAGGAGAACCGGATCGGGTTTGGTACCAAGGCGTTCTGCTGCAGGCAGGGTTCGAGCCAGGTCATCGATCCCGTCCACCCCCAGGAGTGAATCCGATGCTGCTCTCCGCGTTGCTCGCGAACGTCCTCACCGTTCACCGCCCTCCGGACACCGGACACGATCCGGTGCTCGCTTTCTCTCGTGGCGTGCTTCAAGTGCAGAGGAGGACGCGATGACCGAGATCACGGGAGTCAAGGGCCGCGCCGTCGAGGCGGCGGGCAAGATCTCGGAAGGCCTCCGCCGCCTGGAAGCCATCGCGCGCCTCGATGCGACGAGGCTCTCGCCCTCCTACGCGCCGGGCAAGTGGAACGGACTCGAGCTGCTCGCGCACCTCGCCGACGCCGACCTCGTGTACTACTACCGCTTCCTCAAGGTGATCGCCGAGGAGGGAGCGCCGATCGTTCCCTTCGACCAGGACCGCTGGGTGGCGGAGCTCCACGCGCGCGAGCGACCCGCCCAGGTTTCGATGGCGAGCATCGCCGGCGCGCGCGCGGGGTTCGTCCATTACCTCAAGGTCCTGCCGATGGGCGCGCTGAGGCGCACCACGGTGCACCCCGAGAGCGGTCCGATGACCGCGCTCGACATCGCCGAGCGCATCGGAGCCCATGCGCTGCACCACCTCGAGCAGCTCGAGGCGATCCGCGACGGGCGGACCTGGACGGCGAAGAAGTAGAGGATCGATCCACGCGCACCGGAGTGCGGCCGTCGACCGGACTCGCGCCTTCTGCTACAAGATCGTCCCACGATGACGACGAGTCCGACCGGCCTCGGCCCCGCGCGGATGCTCCCGAACGGCAAGATCGCCTACGCGACCGCCGGCGGCGTGGCTCTCGCCACGCTGACCAATCCGCCCGCGAACGGCTACAGCCACGAGATGATGCGCGACCTCGACGAGGCCATCCTCCTGGCGCGCTTCGACGATGCCGTGCAGGTCCTCGTGATCGCCGGCGCGGGCGAGAAGTTCTTCTGCGCGGGTGCGGACATCGCGATGCTCGACCGGGTCGCGCCGAGCTTCAAGTACCACTTCTGCCTGCACGCCAACGAGACGCTCTTGCGCCTGGAGCACACGCCCAAGCTCGCGATCGCGGCGCTCGGAGGCCACTGCGTCGGCGGAGGGCTCGAGATCGCGCTCGCTTGCGACCTGAGGATCGCGCGCAAGGGCTCGGGCAAGTGCGGGTTGCCGGAGATCACGCTCGGCGTCCTTCCCGGCACGGGCGGGACGCAGCGTCTCGCGCGCTGCATAGGAAAATCCAAGGCGATCGAGCTGATGGCGACCGGCAGGCTCTTCGATTACGAGGAGGCCCGGACGCTCGGCATCGTGAACGACGTCCGCGAGGCACCCGACGAGGCGTCCTTCGTCGCGCAGGTCGTCGAGTACGCGCGCTCCTTCTGCTCGCCCGGCCGTGCCGCGATGGCCGCGGGGTTGATGAAGCGCGCGGTCCAGACCGGCTCCGAACTCCCGCTCGAATACGCCCTGGCCCTCGAGCGCGAGCTGCAGGCGCGCCTGTTCGCCTCCGAGGACGCCGGCGAGGGCATCGCGGCCTTCGTCGGGAAGCGTGCGGCCCATTTCACCGGACGCTGAGGCGACGAGTGCGATGCAAGCCGTCCACATCCCGCAGCACGGACCGCCGTCGGTCCTGAGGCTCGTCGACCTGCCGCGCCCCGAGCCCGGCGCGGGCGAGGTGCTGGTCAAGATGATCGCCGTGTCGATCAACCATCTCGACCTCTTCGCGCGCGCCGGCTTGCCCGGCGTCAAGCTGAGGCTGCCGCTGATCCCGGGCTGCGACGGCACCGGCGAGATCGCGGCGCTCGGCGCGGGCGTCACCGGCCTGAAGATCGGCCAGAAGGTCGTCGTCGAGCCGGGTTGGAGCTCGGGGACCTCGGAGCACGACCGAGCCGGGAACGACCACCTCTCGGACGACTACAAGATCCGCGGCGAGCACTTCGACGGGCTCGATCGGGAGTTCGCCGCCGTCGAGGCGCGTCTCGTGCTCCCGCTGCCCGCGGGCGTCGATCCCGTGCGCGCCGCGGCGGTGCCGCTCGTGTTCCTGACCGCCTTGGAGATGCTCGTCACGCGCGCGCGGGTGAAGGCCGGCGAGACCGTGCTCGTGATCGGCGGCACGAGCGGCGTCGGCTCGGCCGCGATCCAGGTCGCGCGGGATGCGGGCGCGCGCGTCCTCGCGACGGCGGGTTCCGAGGCCAAGATCAGGCTCTGCCGCGAGCTCGGCGCCGAGGAGGCCGTCGACCACTCGAGGCCCGACTGGGGCCAGGCGGTGCGCGGGATCGCAGGCAAGCGCGGCGTCGACGTGGTCGTCGAGCACGTCGGACCGGCGACCTGGGACACCTCGCTGAAGCTCCTTGCGCGCAACGGGCGGCTCGTGACCTGCGGCGGGACGACCGGACCGACGGTGGGCGTCTCGCTGCCGCACCTGTTCATGAAGAACCTGTCGATCCTCGGGTCGACGATGGGACCGAAGAGCTCGTTCCCGGCGATCTTCGAGCGCGTCGCGAGAGGCGCCTATCGGCCGGTCGTCGACCGCGTGATGCCGATGTCGAAGGTCGCGGAGGCGCACGAGCTGCTCGAGGGCCGCAAGGTGCTCGGCAAGATCGTGCTGACACCGGGGAGCTAGGAAAAGGAGATCGCTCGTGAAAGCCGACGAGATCCGGATCGCCGCCGTGCTCGGCGCGGGCACGATGGGCCACGGGATCGCGCAGGTGCTGGCGATGGCCGGCATCGAGACGAGGCTCTACGACGTCGACGCCTCGGCGGTCGAGCGCGGGCTCGGCGCCGCGCGCGAGAACCTCGACAAGGGCGTGGCCAAGGGCAAGGTCGACCCGGGCCTGCGCGACGCGGCCCTGGCGAGGCTCTCGGGGACCACGAACCTCGAGGAGGCGGTCGATGCCGTGGCCTTCGCGATCGAGGCGGTGCCCGAGAAGCTCGAGCTCAAGCAGACGATCTTCGCCGACCTGGGCCGACGCCTCGGCCCGCAGGTGCTGCTCGCGACGAACACCTCCTCGCTCTCGGTCACGCGCATCGCCGCGGTGACCCCGCACCCGATGCGCGTCGTCGGCATGCACTTCTTCAACCCCGTGCACATCATGAAGCTCGTCGAGGTGGTGGCCGGCGACCGCAGCTCGGAGGAGGCGGTGACCGCCGCGATGGACCTCGCCCGGCGCCTCTCCAAGGACCCGATCCGGGTGAAGGACAGCCCCGGCTTCGCGACCTCGCGGCTGGGCGTGCTGATCGGCCTCGAAGCGATCCGGATGCTGGAGACCGGCGTCGCCTCGGCCAGGGACATCGACAAGGCCATGACGCTCGGCTACGGCTTCCCGATGGGGCCTCTGGAGCTCACCGACCTCGTCGGCCTCGACGTGCGCCTGTCGATTGCGGAGTATCTGGCGAAGGAGATCGGGCCGCGGTTCGAGCCGCCCAGCCTCCTGCGCGAGAAGGTGAAGAAGGGGGAGCTCGGCAAGAAGACCGGCAAGGGCTTCCACGACTGGAAGTGAGCCTTCCGAATGGAACGGATCGAATGAACCGCCGCGAGCCGCGCACCCTGCCGCGCGAGCGACCGTGACCCTAGGAGCGAGAGGAGATTCCCATGGCCGAAACCACGTGGACCGAAGAAGAAGCAACCGGACCGAGGAAGAAGAGAGTCCCGACCTGGGTCTGGTTCTGCGGCGGCGGGTGCCTGCTGGCGGTCCTGATCGCCGTCGTCCTCGCCGGTCTCGGCATGCGTTTCGTGCGCACGGCCATGGACCCCGATGTCCAATGGCAGAAGCTGGCCCTGATCCTGCCCTACGACGCGCGTCCGCCCGAGATGCGTCTCATGTTCGGCAACCAGATCGGCTTGGAGCAGTACACCATCGAGGATACGCGTGGCTTCCAGTTCCAGATCCAGAACCACTCGGGCAAGGACGGCGCGGAGGGGCGCGAGCGGATGTTCGGCACGGACAACCCCGCGTTTCCCAAGAACATGGGCGTGATGAAGTTCGAGGACCTCGCGCCGGGCAAGGTCGAGGTTCAGGGCCGCGAGCTGCGCCTGATCCGCATGCGCATGGAGTTCTCCGGCGTGATCGCGAAGATGATGCCCGCCGAGGCCCGCGACCGGATGGGCAGCATGGCGTTCATCGACGGGACGCCCGAGGGCCGGGACGGGATGCTCTTCCTCCAGATCTCGCGCACCAAGGGCGAGGGGATCGTCACCGACGACGAGATCCGCATGCTCCTCCAGCCCTTCCACATCGGGCCGAAGCGCTGACCCGACGGCGGGCGCGGGCTAGCCGGAGCAAGCCGCCCGGAGCACCTCGGCGAGGTGCGCCACGCGCACGCCGACGCCGGCGCGGGCGAGCCCGCTCTCCCACTGCATCTGGCATCCCGGGTTCGCGGTGACGAGCGTGCGCGCGCCGCTCTCGACCAGGGCCGCGATCTTGGGCTCGAGCACCGCCGCGCTCTCCTTCGGGCGCAGGAGCGAGTAGATCCCCGCGGAGCCGCAGCAGGCCTCGCTGTCCCGCATCTCGACGCGCGAGAGCCCCGGGACGAGGTCGAGGAGCCGGCGCGGCTGTGCGCGGATCCCCTGGCCGTGGCAGAGGTGGCAGGGATCGTCGTAGACGACGGGATTCGTGTCGGGGTCGAGCACGGTCTTCTCCAGCGCGCGCGAGAGACCCTCGCGGCAGCCGTCCGACGCGAGGAACTCCGAGAAGTCGCGCACGCGCGCGGAGAACCGCGCCGCGCGCTCGTGCCAGGCCGGATCGTCGCGCAGGAGGTGCGCGTAGTCCTTCATGTGCGCGCTGCACCCCGCGCTGTTGACCACGATCTCGCCCGCGATCGGCTCGAAAGCCGCGATCGACCGGCAGGCGAGAGCCCGCGCCCCCTCGAGATCGCCGTTGTGCGCGTGGAGAGAGCCGCAGCAGGTCTGGCTCTCCGGGCAGCGCACCTCGAACCCGCTCAGGGCCAGGACCTCCACGGTGGCGCGGTTCACCCGCCCGTACAGGAGGGGCATCACACAGCCCTCGAGCACAGCGATTTCACCGCGGCTTTCGTTGCGAGCCGGGGTGCGGGCGGGAAGTCTCCTCCGTTCGGACCCGCGCGGGATCGCCGGTGCGGAAAGGCTCGGGGCGAGGAGGCGCAGGAGACCGCTCCGTTGGGCGAGGCGACCGAGCGTCGCAGCCGCGCGCAGCAGGACCCGGTGGGGGAGCAGGACCCGGAACCCCAGCCAGCGCACGAAGCGTGCGCGGAGCGGCCGGCCGACGTGCACCGAGATCTCGTTGCGCGCGACCTCCATCATCGCGCCGAAGCGCACGCCCGATGGACACACGCTCTCGCAGTGGCGGCACAGGAGGCAGAACTCCATCTCCTCGACGTAGTCCGCGTCGGGCTCGAGATCGCCCTCGGCGACCGCGCGCATCAGGTGGATGCGACCGCGCGGACTCGACGATTCGACGCCGGTCAAGCGCCAGGTCGGACAGGAGGTGACGCACATGCCGCAGTGGATGCAGTCCAGGGTTGCGGCGTAGTCGACGAGCTCCTTGGCGTTCTTCGGGATCACGGGATCAGCCTTCCCTCCGGATCCAGCGCGAGCTTGAGTCGCCGGGCGATCTCGTGGCCCGGGGCAGCCTCGGGCAACGGGTCTGCCCGGGGGCCGCGGACACGGACCTGGAGTCCGGCGGAGCGGAGATCGCGCGCGATCCGCTCGATCTCGAGCGGATCGGCGTGGATTCCGGCCGAGGCGATCGTGGGCTCCACGGTCATTCGTGCTCCTGCACCGATGCGCTCGAGGGCTCCGAGGAGCCGTGAAGGACGCCCCGTGACGCGCAGGTCCGGCCACCGGCCGGTCGTCAGCTCGGCATCGCGGACGCGCTCGATCGTCTCGACGCCTTCCGCGGCCCCGGGCAGGGTTTCGAGGAGGACGCGCCGACCCCACTCGACGACCGCTGCGCACCCGGCCAGCAGGGCGTGCACACGCCAGGCGCCATCCGGATCGAGGACGTTCTCCGCAAGGACGCCGAGCGGCTGGAGGCCGAGGCTCGCGACGGCCCTCGCGCCCTCGATCGCACCCTCGCGGTCGCGAGCCGGTGCGGTGACGAGGATCTCGCGCTCGAATCCGGCGAAGAGGCGCATCGAGGCCTCGAGGATGACGCACAGCGTCCCGTGCGATCCGCAGTAGAGCCGGTGCATGTCGTAGCCGGTCACGTTCTTGACCAGCCGGCCGCCGCTCTTCGCCACGCTCCCGTCGGCGAGCGCCACGCGCATGCCCAGCACGTGGTGGCGGGAGGGGCCGCAGCGCAGGCGGTCGATCCCGCTCTGGCCCGCGGCGAGCGCGCCGCCGAGCGTGGCTCCGTCCGGTCGGGGCACCCTCGGCGTGAAGTGGTTTCCGCCCTCGCGCGCGGTCCGGGAGAGCGACTCGATCGTGGTGCCGGCGCGCGCGGTCAGCGTCCCGTCGCCGGGCTCGTAGGCGACCACGCCCGTGAGCTTCCGGGTCGAGAGCGCGAAGTCGGGCCGCTCCAGCGCGCGGCGCCAGGAGAGCTTCGATCCCAGGCCGATCGGGACGAGCGACCAGCGCTCGCTCGCGGCGAGCTTCAGCGCCTCCACCAGCTCCTCCTCGCTCGCCGGGAGGGCGAGCGGCAGGCCGCTCACGGGAGCGGGAGCGTCGAGGACGCTCACCGCGCCTTGGCCGAGGAGCGCCTCGAGCCTCTCGCGCACCCGGCTCATGGCCTGGCCGTCGCCGGGCTGGGCCGCGGCCGCGCTCGCGCCTCGGGGCACGCGCGCACCGGGATCAGCTTGCCCGGGTTCATGCGCCTCTCGGGGTCCCATGCGTCGCGCACGCGGCACATGGCGGCGAGGTCGGCGGGCGAGAACAGCCATTCCATCGCGGCGAGCTTCTCCAGCCCCACGCCGTGCTCGCCGGTCAGCGACCCGCCGCTCTGGATGCACAGCTTCATGATCTCGTCGCCGGCCTCGAGCACGCGCCGCGTCTCGTCAGCGTCGCGGCGGTCGTAGCAGATGTTGGGGTGCAGGTTGCCGTCGCCCGCGTGGAAGACGTTGGCGATCCTGAGCCGCTTCTCGCGGCAGATCTCCGTCGCGCGCCGCACGAGCCAACCGAGCTTCGTGCGCGGGATGACCACGTCGGCGACGTAGAGGTCGGGCGCGATGCGGCCCATCGCGCCGAACGCGCCCCTGCGACCGGCCCAGAGCTGCGCGCGTTCCGTGGCTCCGCGCGCGGAACGGATCTCGATCGGGCGGTGGCGTCCGAGGATCCCTCGGGCCGAAGCTGTGGTCTCGGCCACTTCGACCTCGGAGCCCTCGATCTCGACCAGCAGCACCGCGCCGGCGTCCTTCGGGTATCCGGCGGCGAGCACGCTCGACTCGATGGCCTCGATCGTCAAGCGGTCGAGGATCTCGATCGCCGAGGGCTCGAGACGCGCGGCGATCATCTCGCTGACGGAGTCGCAGGCCGGGTCGAGGTCGGGGAAGACCGCCAGGAGCGTCTCCACGACCGGCGGGATCGGCAGGAGCTGCACGGTGACTTCGGTGGCGATGCCGAACATGCCCTCGCTGCCGACGAAGAGGCCCACCAGGTCGTAGCCCTCCGGGTCGACCACGGGCTCGGAGAGGTCGATCACCTCGCCTTCGCTCGTGACGATCACGAGGCCGGGCACGTGGCGCGTCGTCGCGCCGTACTTGAAGCAGTGCGGCCCGCCCGAGTTCTCCGCGACGTTGCCGCCGACCGTGCAGGCGCGCTGGCTGGAGGGATCGGGCGCGTAGAACAGGCCGTGGCGCGCGCAAGCGGTCGAGAGATCGGCGTTGATGACGCCGGCCTGCACGCGCGCGAAGCGGTCCGCCGCGTTCACCTCCAGGATGTCGCGCATGCGGGACGTGGCGATCACGACCCCGTTCTCGACCGGCGTGGCGCCGCCGGAGAGGCCGGTCCCGGCTCCCCGCGCGACGATGGGCGTGCCGTGCTCGTGGAGCAGGCGCATGCAACCAGCCGTCTGCCCGGTGTCGCGCGGGAGGACGACCAGCTCGGGCACCCGGCGCAGGAGCGCCAGCCCGTCGGACTCGTAGGGGATCCGTCGCGCCCGCTCACGCACGAGCCCGGCCTCGCCCACGATCGAGCGCAACCCCTCGACCAGGCCGGCGTCCATCAGAAATCGATGCGCGAGAGCTTCCACACCGCGAGGGCGAGCGCCAGCAGCGTGAACGCGACCGAGGATCCGATCGAGAAGAACAGGTTGTATGGGAGCGGCGACGTCCAGCCGAGGCGGCGCTCGAACCACTGGGCAGGGTCCTCGTACTCGCGCGCGAGCTTGAATCCACCCACGAAGTCCTCGAAGCGCGCGGTCCTCTCCTCGGGCGTGAGCCAGCCCGCGTCGGCCCGCGAGCTCACTTCGACGATCCAGTCTCCGGATGCGAAGACGACCGCCTGACGGCTGCGCGTTCCCGCGCCGGTCTTCACGTCCCAGCTCAGGAACACGGCATAGCTGCCGTCGACCTTGCCCTTCTTCGACGACGGCTCGGAGACGAGACCGCCCTCGGCCCTCGCGCGGCCGAGAAGCTCGTCCGCGACCTCTCCCACCGCGAGCTTCCGCGGCCGGGGCTTCGCGGCGTTCCCGGGTGCGACGGGACGCTCGACGAGGCGGCTCCTGCGCGAGATCTCGATCCGGGACGACTCGACGCCTCCAGGGTCGGCGCAGCTCCACACCGCGGGTCCGCCGGCGAGATCGACGAGGATCTTGCCGCCGGAAGCGGCGGGGAGTCCCTCCTCCCGCAGGTCGAACCCGGTCGGGGGCGCAGGAATCGTCAGATGGATGGTCTCGTCGACGACGGATGCAGCGTGGCGTTCGATGGTCTTGCGCAGCTTGCGCGTGATCATGTCGGCGTCGCTGGTCTTGGGCAGCGCGTAGTGGAGCGTGTCGATCGTGCCGGCGACGATCCGGATGAAGGTTCCGGGCTCTTCGTCGAGGATCGAGGGGAGCTCGGTCTCGGCGTCCTGGCTGGCCTCGATGTCCTGCCGCAGCTTCTTGTTCTCCTCGGACTCGTGGAAGTAGCTCTTGATCCTCCAGCCCTGGTGCACGCATCCCGAGCCGATGAAGAAGACCAGGGCGGTCAGCGTCGAAGCGACCGTGCTCCGCGTCATCACGCCGGCCAGGATCGACACGCCATGGACGATCGCGAACAGGTAGACCAGGGTCAGCGCGCCCCACAGGACGCCCGCGTCGCCGTAGCCCGACACGAGCAGGAAGCCCAGGTACATGCCGAGCACGAGCGCGCAGGCCAGGATGCCGACGAAGAGGAGTCCCGAAAGGTAGCGTGCCAGGAGCAGCGTCGCACGGGAGAGCGGCTTGCTGAAGAGGACGTCCGCGGAGCCCTTCTCGAGCATGCGCGGCACGAAGAAGGCCGTGGCCGAGACGCAGAGGATCATGCCCACGGTCCCGCACAGGCCCTCGATGACGACGCTCTGGTATCTCTGGATCGCGACGCCCTGGCAATCCTTGAAAGTCTTCGCCGACATGCCGAACCAGCGGAAGAAATCCTCGTAGGAGATCTGCTGCCAGCCCCACAGGACCCGCACGTCGTGCTCGCGGAAGCCGATCAGGAACGCCGGAGCGATGAGCCCGACCACCACGCCGAACAGAATACGGAAGATCCGATTGTCGAGGACCTGGTGGAAGGCGTCGTCGAGCAGCGCGCGCGCGATCGTCCGGTTCATGCGCGCTCCCGGTTCACGAGGTGGATGAACGACTCCTCCAGCGTCAGGCGGCGCTGCGAGATCTCGCGGATGCCCACGCCGGCGGCGCGCAGGCGGTCGATCGCACGGTCCAGCTCCGTCTCGTTCACCTTGAGCTCGAAACCCGCGGGCATGCGCGCGAGGTCGGTTCCCACTCCATCGAGCAGCCGCTCGAGGTCGGACGGCACCTCGCGCAGCTCGAAGCGAACCCCGCCCGTGCGCGGCGTCAGCTCGTCGACCGAGCCCTCGCGGATCACTCGGCCCTGCAGCATGATCGCGACGCGGTCGCAGACGAGCTCGACCTCCATCAGGAGGTGCGAGTTGATGAAGACGGTGACGCCGTGGGCCTTCAGCTCCTGCACGATCCCCCGCACCGCCGCGCGCCCCACCGGGTCGACGCCGTCGGTCGGCTCGTCGAGGAACACGATCTGCGGGTCGTGGATGAGCGCCTGCGCCAGGCCGATCCGCTGCTGCATGCCCTTCGAGTACTCGCGCACCTTGCGGTCGGCGCTGCTGGTCATGCCGACGAGCTCGAGCAGTCGCGGGATGCGTCGGTCGAGCTCGGCCGGATCCGCACCGGACATCATCCCGAACAGCCGCACGACCTGTCGACCCGTGAGGTAGCCCGGAAGACGATGAGACTCGGGGAGAAAGCCCACGCCTCGGCGCGAGGACGGGTCTCCCGGCGGACGGTCGAGGAGCAGAGCCTCGCCGTCGTAGCCTCGCACCAGGCCGAGCAGGATCTTGATCAGCGTCGTCTTGCCCGCGCCGTTCGGGCCGAGGAGCCCGAAGACCGCGCCGCGCTGGATCTCGATCGAGACCCCGTCGAGGGCGCGGAAGCCCTTGCGGGAGAAGAGCGTCTGGCCGTACGTCTTGCCCAGGTTCCGGACGGACAGGGCCGTCGTGCCGCCTCGGTCGTTCGAGCCGTTCATCGAACCGGGAAGGATAGCGTGAGGTGCGCCGCGCCGATCCATCCCGCGTCGGGGCCCAGCGCGGCGGGCAGGATCCGAACGCTCTCGAGGCGCGCGCCGTAGCTGCGCTCGGCCAGCCCGGCCCGGATGCCCGTCTCGAGGACGTCGAGCGCCGCTCCGAACCCGCCGCCGATCACGAAGAGCCTCAGGTCGAGGAGCGTCAGGACCACGGCGAGTCCGCGCCCGAGGTCCGTGCCGACGGCGGCGAGGAGGTCCCGCTCCGGTCCCGCGCCGCGCCGGGCGATGTCGGCGAGCAGCGCGAGGTCACCGGGCTTCGTGCGCGGCAGCCCGAGGGCCGCCGCGCGGCGCTGAGCGGCGCTCGCCGAGGCGAGCGTCTCCAGGCAGCCGTGCGACCCGCAGCCACACGGCGGACCGTTCGGGTCGACGACGATGTGGCCGATCTCGCCGGCCATGCCGCCCGGACCGGCATAGAGCTCGCCGCCCAGGACCAGTCCGCCGCCGATGCCGGTCCCGAGGGTCACCAGCAGGAAATCCCGCTCGCCGCGGCCTGCACCGAGCCAGTGCTCGCCCCGCGCTGCGGCGTTGGCGTCATTCTCCAGGATCACCGCCTGATCCGGCAGGGAAAGGCGGCCAGAGAGCTCGCGTCGCAGGGCCACCCCCTCGAGAAAATGGAGGTTCGGGCACTCGAGCACGACGCCGCGCTCGCGGTCGAGGAGCCCCGGTGAGCCGAGGCCGACCGCGCGCTCCACCCCGAGCTCGCGCGCGAGTCCGGCCATGCAATCGAGAACGCCGACGGCGCCCCGCGATGCATCCAGGCGAGCCGAGCGGCGGTCGAGGATCTCGCCCCGCTCCGAGACGGCGCCCGCCTTGATCGCGGTCCCTCCCAGATCGATGCCGACGAGGCGCATGAGGGCGGACCGCGCCGCCTAGTCCTCGACCGGCACCGCCTTCACACGCCGCGTCACGCGCCGGTAGGCCTTGAGGTAGTTGTGCGCGGTGGCCTGCCAGGAGAAGTCCTGTTTCAGGCAGCGCAGCGCCAGCGCCCGGAACTCGCCCGGCTCCTTGTACACCCTGCGCGCCGCGTCGAGACCCTCGATCAGGCCGTCGCCGCTGTAGGCGCGGAAGGTGAAGCCCGTGCCGCGGCGCGGGTCCTTCTCGTAGTCGACGACCGTGTCCTCGAGGCCGCTGCCCGAGTAGATCAGCGGCACCACGCCGTAGCGCATGCCGATCGCGACGAGCGCGTTCGACGAATGGTAGTGCGAGGGCAGGATCAGGAAGTCCGAGCCGCCGAGCAGCGTGTGCGCGGTGTTCACGTTGTATCCCTCGATCAGGCGGCAGCGTCCGGTGAACGTGCCCTCCATGGTCTTGACCCGTTCGATGATCTCGTGCTTGCCCGAGCCCATGAGCACGACCTCGATGTTGCGCTCGAGAACCGAGGTCATCACCTCGGCCAGGATGTCGAAGCCGCTGTCCGCGTCGAAGCGCCCGATCACGGCCGCGAGCGGGACGCGGGCGCCGCTGTCGAGGCCGAGCGAGCTCTGGAGCGAGGCCTTGCACTTGCGCTTGCCGAGGAGCTCCTTGTCCCTGACCGAGAACGTCTGGGGCAGGAGGGAATCGTTGCTCGGGTCCCAGGTGCGGTAGTCGATCCCGTTCGTGATGCCGACCAGCTCCTTGTGGCGTCGGCGGAACGTCTCCTCGAGCCCGTAGCCCCGGTCGGTCTCCTGGATCCGTTGCGCGTGGCTGGGCGAATGCGTGCCGACGATGGTCGCGAACTCGGCCCCGGCCTTGAGGAAGTTCACCTTGCCGTTCAGCTCGATCCCGTGAACGTGCTGGAACACGCGGTGGGGGAGCCCGATGTGCGGCAGGATCTCGCGCTCGAAGGTTCCTTGCATCGCCAGGTTGTGGATGGCGAAGAAGGTGCCCGCCTTCGATGCAGGATGCTCGGGGTGGCGCGCGGCATACTCGACCTCGCGGATCACCGGCAGCAGACCGGTGGTCCAGTCCATGCACTGGATGATGTCGGGCTCGAAGCCGAGCAGCGGCAGGCTCTCGAGCACGGCGCGGCTGAAGAGCGCGTAGCGCCGCCAGTTGTCCGGATAGGGGCCGTCCTCGTCGCCGTAGGGGTGCTTGGCGCGGATGATCTGCGGGTGGTCGACCAGCACGATCGGCAGATCGCCGAGCAGGCCGGAATGGATCGTCAAGGCTTGGCGCCCGGTTCCGTCCTTGACCCGTACGTCGCCGCAGACCTTCAGCTCCGCCAGCGGGGAGACATTGAGGTCGGCCGAATAGGGCAGGAACACCCGGATGTCGGCGCCCTCCTGGCGGAGGGTGCGGGAGAGGGATTCCGACACCTCGCCCAGGCTGGTGCGCCGCACCAGCGACTGGAGCTCAGGGGTAACGAAGGCGATTTTCAATGCCGTGGGGCGCGGCCTGGGAGATGGCTAGGTGCCCCTCCCCTGGACGCCGGTGGGGGCGTGCGGGTGGGGGTCAGGCCCTCTCCTAGGCTTGGCTTCCGGGGTCCGGGACCGGTTGTTCCTCGTCGACGAGCGGCCTGATTCCGGTCTGGGCCGTTCCTCGGCTGGGAGCCAACTTAGAAAACTCCATTCCCGTTCCCGAGGACGAGCCTGGATATTTTTGCATTAGCCTATTGGAAGCAAGTACTTATGACGTCGCTCTTGGGGTCGTGAAGATCCCGGACCGACCCGGCCGGACCCTCCCTAGAATGCCCCCTCCTCCCCTACCCCCTCGACCCCCAAACCCTCCGATGACCCCCGGAAAGAAGCTCGCCGACCTGAGCCTCGAGGGTTTCTCCGAACGCCTCGCCCAGCACACCCCCACCCCGGGAGGGGGGAGCGTGGCGGCCTACCTGGTCGCAATCGGGGCCGGACTGGCGATCATGGCCTTCCGATTCACGACCGGGGAGAAGTTCGCCGTGGTCGAGGGGGAGATGGAGAAGCGCGCGGAGGAGCTGGAACGCCTGCGCAGCCACGCGCTCGAGCTCGTCGATCGGGACAGCCTGGCCTACGACGCCGTGACGGCCGCGTACAGGTTGCCCAAGTCCACCGACGCGGAGAAGAGCGCACGGGCCGAGGCGGTGCAAGCCGCCCTGCGCGGGGCACTCGGAGCCCCTCTCGAGACCCTCGGTGCGGCGCGTGCGGCGCTCCAGATCGCTGCTCAGGGTGCCTCGGACATCAACCCGAACCTCGCCAGCGACTGCGCCACGGCGAGCTGGTGCCTGTGGAGCGCGGCGGAGGCCGCCGCGCTCAACGTGCGCATCAACGCCGCCTCGCTGCAGGATCGCGAATACGCGCGCGCGCAGCTCGTGGAGTGTGAGCGAATGCGGCTCGAATCCATGGCTCTGGCCGAGTCGACCCGGTCTGCGGCGGCGCGGCGCTTGTCCTGAGGAGGGCTCGATGCACCGACTCGTCCTCTTGCGCCATGGCGAGAGCCAATGGAACCGCGAGAATCGCTTCACCGGCTGGCGCGACGTGCCGCTCTCGGAAAAGGGGGCGGCCGAGGCCCGCGAGGCGGGGAAACGTCTGCGCGAGGCCGGCTTCGTATTCGATCTGGCCTTCACCTCCGTGCTCCGACGCGCGATCCAGACGCTGTGGATCGCGCTCGAGGAGATGGACCTGATGTGGATCCCGGTCGTCCGCGATTGGCGTCTCAACGAGCGCCACTACGGCGCGCTGACGGGTCTGGACAAGAGCGAGACCGCCGCGCGGCACGGCGAGGAGAAAGTGCTGATCTGGCGCCGCAGCTACGACATCCGCCCGCCCGCGTACGCAGCCGGCGATCCCGAGAACCCGTCGCTCGACCGGCGCTACGGGAAGCTGGCGGCGAGCGAGCGGCCGCTGACGGAGTCCCTGAAGGACACGGTGGCGCGCGTCGTTCCTTGCTGGGAGGAGGCGATCGCGCCGCGGATCACGGCCGGGGAGCGCGTGATCGTCGCCGCGCACGGCAACAGCCTGCGAGCGCTGGTGAAGCACCTGGACGGTGTCCCCGACGAGAAAATCGTCGGGGTGAACATCCCGACCGGCATCCCGCTCGTGTACGAGCTGGACCGGGACTTGAAGCCGAAGGGCAGTCGCTATCTCGCGAGCGACGCGGAGCTCGCCGCAGCGCAGCACGCCGTGGCCGAGCAGGGGAAGCGGAAGTAGTCCGGTCAGGACGACCGCACCCGCGACTCGGCCTCAGTCCCGCTCGTCGACCCAGGCCATCTGGATGGCTTCGAGGATCTGCTCGTTGCTCTTCTTCGGATCCCCTGCGAAACCGGGAAGTGCAGTGACCCAGCGGTGCAAGTCGGTGAAGCGGATCGTCAGGGGATCGACGTCCGGGTGAATCTCCAGGAGCCGGATCGCGATCTCGCGCACGTCGGTCCATTCGAGCCGGGTGTCAGCCATGGCGCCGCACCGGGTCACACCTCGTCCAGGGTCTTGCCCGCGAGCGCCTTCTTCGCCACGGAGTCCATCAACAGCGCCGCCAGCGGGAGCGTCGCGCGTTCGAACTCGTCGCGTGCCCCTTGCAGCGCCCGGAGATCGTCCGCCTGCGCCGCCGCCTTGGCCCTGGCCAGGGTCTCCTCGAGGTCGAGCAGGGTCTCCCGATCGAGGTCCGCGCGCGCAGCGGGCAGGTTCTTTTCCGTCGCGTGCGCCATGATCCCGATCTCGGTCTTCAACTCCGCGACCCGGCGCCTCTCGAAGTCCTCCCGCGCATGGTCGTAGGACTCCTTGAGCATCGTCTCGACCTCGGCGTCGGTCAGCCCGTGCATCGGCTGCACTTCGATCTGTGCGCTCTTTCCGCTCGACTCCTCCTTGGCGGACACGGTCAACACGCCGTCGGCATCGATGTGGAAGCGCACGGCGACGCGTGCCATTCCGGCCGGCATCGGCGGGATGCCCTTGAGCTGGAAGCGGCCGAGGCTGCGGCAGTCCGTGGCCAACTCGCGTTCGCCCTGCAAGATGTTGAAGTCGATCCCGGTCTGGTTGTCGGCGTAGGTCGTGAAGCCCTCGGTCGCGTGGCAGGGGATCGTCGAGTTGCGCTGGATGATCTTCGCGACGGCCCCGCCCATCGTCTCGATCCCGAGCGACAGCGGCGTGACGTCGAGCAGCAGCAGGTCGCGCCTGCCGCCGGTCAGGATCTGCGCCTGCACCGCCGCGCCCAGAGCGACGACCTCGTCGGGGTTGAGCTCCGTGTGCGGCTTGCGGCCGAAGAACTCCTCGACCCGCCTGCGCACGGCGGGGATCCGCGACGAGCCGCCCACGAGCACGACCTCGTCGACCTCCGCGTTCGCCAGGCGCGCATCCGACAGCGCCCGGCGGCAGCAGTCGATCGAGCGCTCGACCAGGTCGGCGGTCAGACGTTCGAACTCCTCGCGCGTGACGCGGCGGCGCCAGTTGAGCGAGAGCTCGGGGAGCGCGAGATGCATCTCGGCTTCAGGACGCAGCGACAACTCGATCTTGCAGCGCTCGGCAGCCAGGCGCACCGCCTGCTGGAACCCGGGGTCCTCGATCACCCTCGCGCCCACCTTGGGCTCGATCTCGGCGCGCGCGACCGCGGCGAGGCGCCGGTCGAAGTCGTCGCCGCCGAGGTGCGTGTCGCCCGCGGTCGAGAGCACCCGGAACACGCCTTCCTCGATCGAAAGGATCGACACGTCGAACGTGCCGCCCCCGAGGTCGTAGACCGCGACGTTTCCCCGGTCGCGGCTGTCCAGGCCGTAGGCGAGGCTCGCCGCGGTCGGCTCATTGATGATCCTCAGCACCTCCAGGCCCGCGAGCCACGCCGCCGCGCGCGTCGCCTGCCGCTGCGTGTCGTCGAAATAGGCCGGCACGGTGATCACGGCCCGCGCGACATCCTGGCCCAGGGCCTGCCGCGCGACCTCGCGCACCTTGGCGAGGATCAGGGCCGAGAGCTGCGGCGGCGTGTGCTTGTGCCCGCGCACTTCGAGCTGGATGACCTTGCGCTCCGTTTCACTCGCGCGGTAGGGGAGCGTGGCCAGGTCCTCCTGCATGTCGGAGAGACCCCGACCCATGAAGCGCTTGATGCTGAAGATCGTGTTGCGAGGATCGGCGACCGCTCGCGCGCGGGCCTCGCGTCCGACGATCGGCGGTCCGTTCTCGGGGAAGTGGATGACGGAGGGGATCAGGCCGCTCTCGCCCTCGAGATGGAGGACGACCGGACGCCCGTCCTTCCAGATCGCCGCGAGGGAGTAGGTCGTCCCGAGGTCGATCCCCAGCGCGGGCTGCGTCGGGCTCGGCTGAAGGACGTTCAGCTCGACGTAGCCCATGATCAGCGCGCCTCCGCCCTCGAGAGGCGCAGCGCTTCGAGCTCGGCCAGCGCGCGATCGACGTAGCGCACGGCGTTCAGCGCACGTCGGGCTTCACGCAGCGATCCGGACCCCCGCGGGGGCAGGGGTTCGAGGAGCCGAGCGACGACCTCGAGCGCCTGCGCCCTCCGGCTCTCCAGCTCGCGCCGGAGTTCCCCGAGCCGGTCGTCGGAAACTGCTCCGCCCTGGCGCGCCTCCTCGAGGGTCTCGTTCCACTCGAGCACCTCCAGGAGGAACTCCTGCGGCATGGCCCGCTCCTCGTTCTCGTCGGGTCCGCCGAGGCTCTTCACCAGCCACTCGGCCCGGCTGGAGGCGTCGGAGAGGACCGCATGGGCCGCGTTGAGGATCGCCGTCGCGCGCTCCGCGCGTCGCTTCTCCTCGTCGCCCGCCGTGGCGAAGAAGTCGGGGTGGGTCAGGCGGCTGATGCGCAGCAGGCGCCGGCGCAGATCCTGGGCGTCGACCGCGTGCGAGGGCGCCAGCCCGAAGATCTCGAAGGGCCCGAAGGAATCAGGGTCTCGCTCGAGCGAGGTCAGCGCACCGCACGCGAGGCAGCCGAGCGGGGTCTCGAGAGTCGCGGAACAGCGGGGGCAGCGGGCCATGGCGTCGTCCGTTGCGCCGAGGCCCTGGGTCCCCGGCCGGCGATCTCAGACGGAGAACGACTCCCCGCAGCCGCAGCTCTTGGCGGCATTGGGATTGCCGAACTTGAAGCCTCGGCCCATCAAGGTGTCCTCGAAGTCGATCTGCGTCCCGCTGAGATACAGGAAACTCTTGGGGTCGCAGACGACCCTGACGCCCTCGACCTCGTTGACCTGGTCGACCTCGCCGATGTGGTCGTCGAAGCCGAGCGTGTAGGAGAACCCCGAGCAGCCGCCGCCTTTGACCCCGACGCGCAGCGCGGTGCTTGCGGGCAGGCTCTGCTCGCTGACGATGCGCCGGATCTCCTTCACGGCGCGTTCGGTGAGGGTGATCATGCCTTGAGTCCTTCCACACCACGAGGTGTCGGACGGGTGCCCTGCTTGCTCTTGTAGTCCTGGACGGCCGACTTGATCGCATCCTCGGCGAGGACGCTGCAGTGGATCTTGACCGGCGGGAGCGACAGCTCCTCGACGATCTGGGTGTTCTTGATCGTCATCGCCTCGTCCAGGGTCTTGCCCTTGATCCATTCGGTGGCGAGGGAGGAGCTGGCGATCGCCGAGCCGCAGCCGAAGGTCTTGAACTTGGCGTCCACGATGCGGTCGCCCTCGACCTGGATCTGCAGCTTCATCACGTCGCCGCACTCGGGGGCGCCGACGACACCCGTGCCGACGTTGGACTTGGCCTTGTCGAACGATCCGACGTTGCGGGGGTTGTTGTAGTGGTCGATGACCTTGTCGCTGTATGCCATGGCTGTTCCTAGTGCTTCACGGCGCCCGGTTGGTGACTCGTCCAGTCGATCTTGGAGAGGTCGATCCCCTCCTGGACCATCTCGTAGAGCGGCGACAGCTCGCGCAGACGCTTGACGGCCTGGATCACGTGCTCGATCGCGTAGTCGACCTGCTCCTGCGTGGTGAAGCGTCCGAACCCGAAGCGGATCGAGCTGTGCGCCAGCTCGTCGCCGACGCCCATCGAGCGCAACACGTGGCTCGGCTCGAGGCTCGCGGAGGTGCACGCCGAGCCCGAGGAGACGGCGATGTCCTTGATCCCCATGATCATGGACTCGCCTTCGACGTAGCTGAACGAGAGGTTCGAGTTGTTCGGGAGCCGGTGCTCTTTGTCCCCGTTCAGATGGACGTGGTCGAGGGATGCGAAGATGCGCTTCTCGAAGTAGTCGCGCAGCGACTGCGTGTGCTCGCGGTCCTTCTCCAGGTCTTCCCGGCAGATCTCGCAGGCCTGGCCCAGTCCCACGACGCCGGGCACGTTGAGCGTTCCCGAGCGCATGCCCCGCTCGTGCCCGCCGCCGTCCATCTGCGCGACCAGGCGCACGCGCGGGCTCTTGCGGCGCACGAAGAGGCAACCCACGCCCTTGGGGCCGTAGATCTTGTGCCCGGAGAGGCACAGCAGGTCGACCTTGTCCTTCTCGACGTCGACCGGCACCTTGCCGACCGCCTGGGTCGCGTCGGTGAAGAAGAGCACGCCCTTGCGATGGCACAGGTCGCCGATCTCCCGGATCGGATTCAGCGTGCCGACTTCGTTGTTGGCCCACATGAGGGCGACCAGGATCGTGTCGGGCCGCAGCGCGCCCTCGACCATCTCGGCCGTCACGCGCCCGGTCTTCATGGGCTTCAGGTAGGTGACCTCGTACCCGAGCTTCTCGAGGTGCTTGCACGTGTCGAGCACGGCCTTGTGCTCGACCTGGCTCGTCAGGATGTGACGGCCCTTGTCCGAATACATGTCGGCCACGCCCTTGATGGCCAGGTTGATCGACTCGGTCGAGCCCGAGGTGAACACGATCTCCTTGGGCGACGCGCCGATCAGGGAGGCGATCTGTCCGCGCGCCTTCTCGACGGCCTCCTCGGCCTTCCAGCCGAAGGGATGGCTGCGGCTCGCGGCGTTGCCGAACTCCTCCGTGAAGTAGGGCAGCATCGTCTGGAGCACGCGCGGATCGAGAGGCGTGGTCGCCTGATAGTCGAAGTAGATCGGGAGCTTCATGAGAGGACGGTCAGGACTGCGGGGCTGACCGCGGGTTCGGCGTCAGGATCGCCCGTGAGCGGCGAGCGGGGCTTGAGGAGCGAGCGCAAGGTCGTGCGCTGCATGAGCTGCCACAGGCCCTCGCGGAGGCGGTGCAGCGGCGAGCGGATCGGACAGAGCGGCTCGAGTCCGCACTCGCCGTGCTGGGCGGGAGCCAGGCTCTCGCAGCTCGTCAGCGAAGGACGTCCCTCGAGAGCGGCGACGACCTCGCTGAGCGCGAGCCGGTCCGGAGAAAGGGCCAGGGTGTAGCCGCCTGTCGCCCCGCGCTGGGAATCGACCAGCCGAGCGTGGCACAGGTCCTTCAGGACCTCTGCCAGGAGGCGACGCGGGATCAGGTAGCGCTCGCTGATCTCGCGAACGCTGACGTAGTCCCTCTCCCGGTCCGCCATGTGGACCAGTGCGATCAGCCCGTACTCGGTGCGTTTGGTCAGTTGGATCATGATCTTCTAAAGCGCACTAACTTGGTGCTAATTCCTCCCCGACAAAAGGCCGCCGGTTGAGGGCGGCCTGCCGCACGGCTCAGAATTCTAACTCCAGCAGACGGGATGGGCCAGTCCAGACGCCCCAGGCCTGCCAGGTGGGATCGACCCAGGCAGCCCTCCGAGAGCAGGCCGACCCTCATTCAAGGCCCCCCGGGAGGCCGTTCGATGAGGTTCTCGTGCCCCAACCGATCTGTTTCGCCTGCGGCCAGCTCGTCGGCGAGCCGCACCGGTTGAACCGCCTGGACAACGGCCAGATCTGCCCTACCTGCAGGGATCGGGTCCTGGATTCCCTGCCACCGATCCTCCCCGCCCTGCCCAGGGTGAGAACACCGGACGTCCCGACCCAGGTCGACCCGTTGGACGAGGATTCGGAAGACCCGCCCGCCGCTTCCTAGCCAGGCGCCAGCCGATCGAGGAATTCCTTCGGGAGCGGCACGGGCCGCCGCTCGGCCGCGTCCTTCCGGATGCAAGCGAGCTCGATCGATCCGCTGGCGATCAGGGCTCCGTCGGACACGCGCACGACCTCGGACTCGAACGTGAGCGAGGCGGGGCCGATACGACCGACGCGGGTGCGAACCGACAGCTCCTCCTCGTAGAAGGCTGGCGCCCGGTAGCGCATGGCCACACGGCGCACGGGCAGCGCCCAACCCTCGCGCTCCATCTCGGCGTAGGAGCAGCCGCGCTCGCGCATGAGCTGGGTCCGGCTCTCCTCGAGATACACGAGGTAGTTCTTGTGGTGCACGACGCCCATCTGATCGGTCTCGGCGTAGCGCACGTGCAGGCGGTGTTCGTGGTAGGGCGCGTTCATCGTCCGGGATCTCTCGCGACGGGCATGATCGCACGCAGGGCCGGCCGGGGAACAGGGGCATGCGTCGGTGGCTCTGGCGCTCGCGGGTCGGGACTTGGTAGAAAGCTTCCCCCCCAGCGGGGCCGATGAGCGCCCGAAGGACCGATTCCTCGCGCGGCAGTCCCGACTTCGCCGCGATCCTCACCTGGTTCCTGCCGGGGGCAGGCCACGTCTACATCGGACGTCCGATCTTCGGTCTGGTCGCCTTCGCCCTCGTCGAGGGAATCTACTTCCTCGGCCTGCGCCTCTCCGACGGCAGGCTCTTCGAGTACCTCGAGCCCGATCTCCAGGGACCCTTGGCCGGCGCCTTGGCTCCCGAGGCCGGCAACCTCGGAGCTCTCGTCTGGCACATGAAGACCTACGCCTTCGGGCCGGGCTTCCCGCGACCTTGGCCGGAGCACATGCACCTTGGGACGTGGCTGACGGCCATCAGCGGCATGCTCAACGCGTGCCTCATGGTACGCGCTCACCTCGACGCGCGCCGCGGTGCGCGCGCATCGGCCGGAGGATCCTCGCCGGAGCTCCAGGTCCTCGCGGGCTGGCTCGTTCCCGGCCTAGGACACGTCTTGCAGAGGCGAGTCGTCCGCGGCGCGGTGATCTTCGCTCTCCTGGTCGGCCTGCTTGGGCTCGGGACCTTCCTGGCCCAGGGTTCGAACCTCGACCGCGAGCGGCACTTCTACTATTGGGCCGGGCAGTTCCTCATCGGCGCGCCGGCCATGTTGCTCGAGGCCCTGCACGGGCACGCGCGCGTGACGGGCGAGATCCGATATGTCGATGCAGGGCTCGTGATGGTGTGCCTCGCGGGCCTGCTCAACGTGCTCGCCTTGCTCGATGTCTACGGCCATGCCGAGGCCCGCCTGTTCGCACCGCACAAGGAAGGCACGGACGCAGCCGGGAGCGGCGCGGGAGCAGCGTCGTGAAGGATCTGCCGATCCACCTCCTGCTTTTCGCGGTCGTCGGGCTCGCGATCGTCGGCCTGAACGCCGTATTCGCAGATGCCGACGACGCCAAGGCGCTGAAAAGCCTGCCACGGCGCCTGCTGTGGTTCTTCGCGGGCTGCGGCGTTCTGGCCGTCCTGATGCTTCTCGTCGAGCGGGTGTTCGCGCGCGTGGGCTGAGGCGTCACTCGCTTCCCGAGACCAGGCGGTACAGTCCCCCCGGCGTGCGGGCGACTCGCCCGGCCATCTCCAAGGTGACGACCTCGACGAGCACCGAGGTCAACGGCCGCGAGAGACGGATCGACAGCTCCTCGACGGTGAGCGTCTCACCACGCAGAGCGCGCAGGATCGCGTTCGCGGCGGGGGAGGCTGGCTGGGCGGGTTCTGCCTGCGCGGGCCCGGTCTCGAGGCCCAGTTCCCGGAGGATCTCTTCGGGGGCCTCGACGAGCTGCGCGCCCTCGCGGATGAGCCGGTGCGTGCCGCGCGACATCGGGTGGTCGACGCGTCCTGGAACCGCCCACACGCTGCGCCCCTGGTCGGCCGCCCAGCGCGCGGTGATCAGGGAGCCCGAGGCCTGCGCCGCCTCGACCACGAGCACACCCGAGCACAGACCCGAGATCACGCGGTTGCGCATCGGGAAGTGGTGCGGCCGCGGCGGCTCGCCGGGCTGGAACTCGGAGAGCAGCAGGCCCTGTGCGGCGAGAGCCACGGCGATCTCGCCCCCGGGCCAGGGTCGGTCGACACCGCTGCCAAGGACCGCGATCGTCGCCCCGCCTTCGCGCAACGCCGCGCGGTGAGCGGCCTGGTCGATCCCGCGCGCGAGTCCGGAGACCACCGCGACGCCGGCCCGGCAGAGCGCGGATGCGAAACGCGCCGCCTGCGCCTCGCCGTACGGCGTCGGTGCGCGCGTCCCGACGATCGCTACGCGCGGAGCGCGGGCGAGGATCTCGAGGTGCCCGCGCGCCCACAGGGCCTCGGGCGGGGCCTCGATCTGCGTGAGCGCGACCGGCCAGGAGGGCGAGCCGGGCTCGATGCGGAGGGATGTCGCCGTTGAGTCCACGCTTCGCGGACCGGGGCGCGGAGGCGTGGTGACAGGCAGAAGTCGAAAAAAAACAGCCTACGAAGGCCGCAACCGGGGTCTGCAGTCGGGGTCGAAGTGCGGATCCGCGCCCGGGATCCGGCGCACCACCGCGCTGAGCGCAGCCTGCATTTCGCGCAGGAACGCCGCCACGTCGACGCCCAGGTGCACGGGCAGGTAGGCGGCCAGGTAGCGCCGGTGGCCGCCGTACAGCTTCGCGGTTCCCTCGAGGTTGCCGCGGCGGAAGTGGTGGAGCGCGATCGCCGCCTGCACGAGGCCCTTGTAGAAATCGGAGTCGGGGCCCTGGGTCGAGAGCCACAGCAGCTCGAACTCCTCGTGAGCCTCCTCGTATTCGCACGCATTGAACAGCTCGATGCCCCTGGCGAAATGCGCGGCCGCGTCGCCCGCGCTCCAGCGCGCAGGATCGAACGCCGGCTCCTGCGGCTGGACCCGGCCCATCCCTACGAGCCGCCCTCGGGATCGCCGCGCCCGCGCTCGCCGCGACGTGGCTGGCGCTCGTAGCGAGGCTTGGCTCCCCAGTAGACGTCCCACCGAGACTGCAGCTGCCGGGAAAGCCGCGGAGGCTCGGGCTTGACTTCGATCTTGCCCTTGTTGCCGTTCCACCAGTCGGTCCACTTCGCCGGTGAGGCGCCCTGGTCGACCCCGGTGAGCACTGCCAGCGAGAGACGGAAGTCCTCCATGACCTCGTCGACCTTGCCCGGCCCCGCGATCCTCATCATGCCGATCAACGCCTCGACCGAACGGGCGTCTCGGATGCGACCCAGCGCGAGGATCCGAGCGCGGACCACCTCGCGATCGGGGAGGGACCCCACATCCTCGCACAGGACTGCGATCGAGGTCTTCGAGGCATGCTGCCCGATGGCCCTGACGAGTGCGGCATACAGGACGGGGTCCTCGCGCAGGGGCTTCTCGGTCTTGGCTGCGACCTCGAGCTCCTTCACGGCCGCGGCGTGGTCCATCCCGCGCAGGGCCTCGATCGCGCTCCTCTTCACGTCCGCCTCGCGATCGCGCAGGCCTCTTGCGATCCGGTCGATGACCTGAGGGTCGAGGACGCTCGCGTTGCGCTCGATGGCCTGGATCCGCGTCCTCGCCTCGGGCTCCTTGAAGGCCTTGTCGAGATCCGCGACCGCGGCTTTGACGCGCTCCGGGTCGAGGGTGGGAGGCTTTTGGCCCTCGCCGTGGAGAAGTGCAGCGAGAGCGGCGAAGAGGAGCAACATGGAACCGTCCTCCGACGGGGAGGATACACGACCTCCAGCGCGGCGGGATGTCCCCCGTGCCGGGGTCTACCGGTCAGGCTCCCGGGCGCTCAGGCCTCCGGTGCGGCGCCGGCCTGGACCGGCTCACGCGCGATCTCGGGCTGGATGAAGGTGAGACTCTGCCCGTCCGGCGCGACGCGAACCTGGACCGGGCGGTCCGTCGTGAAGCCGCTGCGCAGCAGCATCTCGGACATCGGGTCCTCGATGTGGCGCTCGATCGCACGACGCAGCGGGCGCGCGCCGTAGTCGTCGCTGTAGCCCTTGGCGATCAGGAAGTCGATCGCCGGCTGGTCGAGCTCGAGCTTGACGCCCTTCTCGATGAGCCGCTTCTGCACCTCGGCGAGCTGCAGGAGCACGATCTTGGAGAGATCGAAGTGCGTCAGCGGGTTGAACACGACCAGCTCGTCGACGCGGTTCAGGAACTCGGGCCGGAAGTAGCGCTCGACCTCGATCATCACGTCGGCCTTCATCCGCTTGAAGCGTTCGTCCTCACCGACCTTGGCCGAGCTGGCGAGACGATCGAAGCCGAGCTTCGTTCCGGCCTTCATTTGCTGCGAGCCCAGGTTGCTGGTCATGATCAGGATCACGTTGCGGAAGTCGACGTGCCGGCCGAAGGAGTCGGTCAGGCGCCCTTCCTCCATGATCTGCAGGAGCATGTTGAACACGTCGGGGTGCGCCTTCTCGATCTCGTCCATGAGCACGACCGAGTAGGGCCGGCGGCGCACCTTCTCGGTGAGCTGGCCGCCTTCCTCGTAGCCGACGTAGCCCGGAGGTGCGCCGACCAATCGCGAGGCGTTGTGCTTCTCCATGTACTCGCTCATGTCCATGGTGATCACGGCGTCCTCGCTGCCGAACATGAACCTGGCCAGCTGCTTGCACAGGTAGGTCTTCCCGACGCCCGAGGGCCCCAGGAAGATGAACGAGCCCATCGGTCGCTTGGGGTCCTTGAGGCCCGAGCGCGAACGGCGCACACAGCGCGCGATCGAGGTGATGGCCTCGTTCTGGTTGATCACCGTGCCGGAGAGCTCCGTCTCCATCTGGAGCAGGCGCTCGGCCTCGGCCTTCTCGAGGCGCGTCAGCGGGATCCCGGTCATCTTGGACACGGTCTCGGCGATGATCTCGGCGGTCACGACACCGACCTGCTCGCGCTCGCCATGCTCGGCGCGCCAGCGGTTCTGCAGTTCCTCGCGCTTCTTCTTGAGCTGGTAGGCCTTGTCGCGGAGCTGCGCGGCCTTCTCGAAGTCCTGCGAGGACACCGCCTCGTCCTTGGAACGTTCCAGGCGCTCGATCTCCTCGGACTGCTCGCGCATGTCGGGAGGCGGGGCCATGGCCTTGATGCGCACGCGCGCTCCGGCCTCGTCGATGACGTCGATCGCCTTGTCGGGCAGGAAGCGGTTGTTGATGTAGCGCGTCGACAACTCGACCGCGAGCGCGAGAGCCTCTTCGGTGTAGGTGACCCGGTGGTGGGCCTCGTACTTGTCGCGCAGGCCCTTGAGGATCTCCAGCGTTTCGGGAGGCGTGGGCGGATCGACGTTGACCGCCTGGAAGCGCCGTTCCAGCGCCCCGTCCTTTTCGATGTGCTTGCGGTACTCGTCGAGCGTGGTGGCGCCGATGCACTGGATCTCTCCGCGCGAGAGCGCCGGCTTCAGCACGTTGCTCGCGTCGATCGCGCCTTCCGCGCCGCCCGCGCCCACCAGCGTGTGCAGCTCGTCGATGAACAGCACGACGTCGCGCACGCGGCGCACCTCGTTCATCACGGCCTTGATGCGCTCCTCGAACTGACCGCGGTACTTCGTGCCGGCGACCATGAGCGCCAGGTCGAGCACGACGATGCGTTTGTTGCGCAGGATGTCGGGCACCCGCGATTCGATGATCATCTGCGCCAGGCCCTCGACGATTGCGGTCTTGCCGACGCCCGCCTCGCCGAGCAGCACGGGGTTGTTCTTCGTTCGGCGCGAGAGGATCTGGATCACGCGCTCGATCTCGTTGGCGCGACCGATGACCACGTCGAGCTTGCCCTCTCGGGCGAGCTCCGTCAGATCCCGGCCGAAGGAGTCGAGCGCCGGCGTCTTGCTCTTGCTCGTGCCGGCCTGTGGCTGGCCCTCGGCGGTCGCGGTCTCCTCCTCCTCCTCCTCGCCCGTGTCGGCGCCCAGGAAGTCGAGCACCTCCTCGCGCACGTCCTCCAGCTTGACGCCCAGGTTGATCAGGACCTGCGCGGCGATGCCCTCGTTCTCCTTGATGAGGCCCAGCAGCAGGTGCTCGGTTCCGATGTAGTTGTGTCCGAGGTTGCCGGCCTCCTCCATCGACAGCTCGAGCACCTTCTTGGCACGCGGCGTGTACGGGAGCTGGCCCATCGTGACCATCGAGGGGCCGGTCTTGACGATCTTCTCGACCTCGGTGCGGATCTTGTTGAGGTCGATGCCCATGTTCTTGAGAACGTTGGCGGCGACCCCGCTGCCCTCCTGGACGAGGCCCAGCAGGATGTGCTCGGTGCCCAGGTACTCGTGGTTGAATCTCTGGGCCTCCTGGCGGGCCAGGTTCATCACCTTCTTGGCGCGGTCGGTGAAGCGGTCGAACATGGTCGTGTGGGGGTCCTCGTCAGCGCCGGTCGGGTCGGGGCGCGCGGAGCCGCGCGTCTAGCGCCCTCCGCGACTGGGAAGGCTAGCTAGCCCTAGCTTTTCGACGTTCAAGTGCCGTCGGGTTTACCACCCTTCGGCCCGGACGATCAATCCGGCCGTCCGAGGAAAGCGTCGCCCCGGGCGCGAAGCCCGCGGAATGCCCCTCAGGAGGCTTCGGGCTGGTCGAGGGCCTTGATCTCGTCCCGCAGCCGGGCCGCACTTTCGTAGGCCTCGGTCCGGATGGCCTGCTCGAGCTGTTGCTTCAGCGTGGAGAGCCGCTGGGAGCGCAGGGAGTCCGCCTCGCTCGTGCCGGGCACCCGCCCGACGTGTGCGCGCGCGCCATGCACGCGTTCGAGCAGATCACCGATGTGGTTCTTGAAGACCTCGTAGTCCCGCGCGCAGCCCAGACGCCCCTTCTTGCGGAACTCGTCCAGGCTCATGCCGCAGTCGGGACAGGACGGCCCTCCGCGCTTCTTGTTCTGCTGCGCCGACATCTGGAGCAGCTTCCAGATGTCCGCCGCCGACTTCTTCATCGATGGCGAGTGGGGCAGGTCGACGCTCGCCGCGCAGATCTCGCACAGGTGCTGCTCGTGGACCTCCTTGCGGGCAGTCTTGTCCTTCTCGTCCTTCCCGGCGACCTCGACGATCTCGGTGACGTGGACGGAGGCGAGGTTCTTCTGGCAGTTCTGGCAGATCATGGCGGGGGCGGGCCCGGACGGTCCGCCCGCTATCACCTATAGCTCCACTCCTTCTTATCGTCGAGGCGGGCCAGGTTCCTGGGCCGCTTCCGGATCCAGGAAGGCACCCCGGGCGCGCGCCAGGAACGCGGCGGTGACCTTGGAGCGGATCAGGATCTGGGCCAGCTCGGGTGTCTCCCCGGAAAGGAAGCGAGCCAGCAAAGCCAGGCTGTCCGAGCCGGCCGGCAGCCCTCGCAGGAGTCCGATCAGGGTCGGGTCCGGCGGGAGGCGGCGCGGTGCGGGGAGGCTGTCGTCCGCGGTCCTCGCGCCGAGCAGGATTCGCGCGCGCTGGAAGCTCAGGCCCAGGACCTGCGCGAGATGCGCGTCCTCCATCAAGCATCCGAGCAGGAGGTGTGCCGGGGCGATCGCGCGCAGCCGCTGGCCGGCGGCCAGGCGGTTGGCGGCCGACAGCGCACGCTTGGCGGGAGCGGAGAAGTGCTTGAACAGCGCGGCCCCCAGCGCAGGCGGCTCGGCGCTGGCCGGAGACGCCGCACCGATCGGGAGACCCGCCGCTCGCAAGGCCGCTTGCGAGTCCTCGTCGAGGGCGGCGGCGGCTTGCGCCAGCAGATTCGCGGTCCCCACCTCGACTGCGCTCCCGGCCGCGCCGAGGACCCGCGCGCGGGCGAGGACCCCTGCGGCGCGCGGCGAGAAGGGCAGCGTCGACCCCGACGCGACCACCATCAGGCCCGGCGAGATCGCGAGCGCCTCGCCCGAGATCGTCTCCGGGTCGGCGAAGGCGTGCAGCACCGCGGCGTGCGCGGCGGAGTCCTCGTCCTCCATCAGGATCGAGAGCAGGTGCTCGGGCGACACCGAGTCGGCGTGCAGACGCAGGGCGTGCATCCCGGCGCGCTCGAGCAGGCTGCAGGCGTAGGGCTTCAGGCTCGCGAGGAGCGGGGCGAGCTCAGGGTCCTGAATGTCCAGAGTCATCGGGGCCCGGCATCATCGGACTGCCGGAGCCGGCTCGCCGTCGACCGGCGGAAGGGCGCGGCGGAAGGCCAGGGCGCGCTCGCGGAAGTTGAGGTAGGCATCGAAGCTCGCGGCGGCCGGGGAGAAGAGCAGCTCCGCGCCCTTCTCCATGCGCTCGAAGGCGATCGCCACGGCCGCCTCGACCGTGGGGGCGGCCCAGGTCTCGATCCCTGCCGAGCGGAACGCGGACCCGAAGAGATCGGCTGCGTCACCGAAGACGACCGTGCGACGGACGCGTGCGCGCACGGTGTCCACGAGTTCGCCAAGCGGCAGGTTCTTTGCCTTGCCGCCGCACATCAGCGTGCAGCCCGGCGCGATCGACGCGAGCGCCGAGAGGGTCGAGTCGGGTGTGGTCGAAACCCCGTTGTCCCACACGCGGTGACCGCGGCGCACACCCAGGTCCTCCAGGCGGTGCGGAAGCGCGGTCACGTTGGGGAGCGCGTTCGCCAGGACATCCGCCCGCGCGCCGAGGATCCGCGCGATGCCCAGGGCCATCAGGGTGTTCTCGCGCTGGAAATCGCCGTGGATGTGCAGGTCGGAGGCGCGGCCGAGGACTTCGAGGTCCAGGCGGAAGCGGCCGTCGAGGCGGTTGAGCACCGCATCGGAAGCGCGCGTCGGGAAGAAATCGATCCGCCGCAGCCCGGGCTCGCTCCAGCGTGCGACCCGCGAGTCTTCCGCCGACAGCACGGCCGTCCCGCCGGCCGCCGCCGCGAGAGGGAGGATCCGCCTCTTGGCTGCCGCGTAGGCCTCCACCGAGCCGTGGCGCTCGAGGTGGTCGGCGAGCACGTTCGTGACGGCGACGACCTCGACGTGCGGCGGCTCACCGCGCGTATCCAATCGCCCCGGGAAGGCTTCGAGCTGGTAGGAGGAGATCTCGACGACCGCAACGTCCTGCGGCCGCATCTCGCCAGTGCTCTCGAGCAGCGACCGCCCGATGTTGCCGCCCAGGTGGACGCGGAAGCCGCTCGCCGTGAGGAGCTGCGCCAGCGTGTTGCAGGTCGAGCTCTTGCCCTGTGTGCCCGTCACCGCGGCGATGCGCGCGGGGCACCGCTCGAGAAAGAGCGCCATCTCGGAGGTCACCGTCGCGCCCGTGGCGCGAGCGGCCTCGAGAAAGGGGCTCCGCGGCGGAACGGCCGGGTTGGCGACCACCAGCGCCGCCTGCGTGAAGTCCTCCGTCCGGTGCTCGCCGAGGACGAAGCGCAGCGGAAGGCCCTCGAGCCCGCGCAGCGCGGGTGCGAGCTCCTCGGCCGTGCGCAGATCCGTCACCGTGACGTGCGCGCCTTGCGCGGCGAGCCAGCGCGACACGGCCGCGCCGCCGCCGAACAGGCCCAGCCCCATGACGGTGACCGGGAGCCCTTCGAGGTCGCGCGGCGTGGCCTTCATTCGGGCTTCTGGATCGGGTTCCTGCGCTGTGGCCCCTCGGGCCCGGCCTTGCGCAGGACCTCGGCGCGCTCGAGGACCTTCTCGAGGTCGGGCTGAGTGACCGACCCGCTCTCGGGCTCGAGCTCGGCGCGGACCTCCTTGCGATATTTCCAGCCGAAGGGCAGCAGGACCTCGCTGAAGAAATCGAAGGGAAAGCGCGCGTACCAGGGCGCGACCAGCTTCACGGGCTTGGACCAGGCGCGGTAGCCCTGGCGGTAGAGGGTCACGCGGCGCGTGCCGAAGGCCTCGAACTCGGTGCGGTAGGGCGTCTCGCCGACGATCTGCTGGTCGAGGCGCACGGCGGCACCGGGCGGATCGGAGAGGATGACGAGCTCGCGCCGGACGGCGCAGCCCGCGGCGATCACCGCGAACAGCACCGCGATTCCCGCGCTCTTGCGCATCCTTCCCATGCCCAGCGCAGCATGCCACGGGCGGGTGCGCCGGTCGAGGGTGGCGGAGAGGGAGGGAGTCGAACCCTCGGAGCCCAAAAAGGACTCACCGGCTTAGCAAGCCGGCGCATTCGGCCACTCTGCCACCTCTCCGCGCGTCGGGCGGGGGAGGATACCCGTGGTCCAAGATGCGGGCAAGCCGAGCGCGGGTGGAGCAGCTCGTCGAACTCGGCTCCTACGCAGGCATCGCCACCGATCTCGAGGTGGCGGAGGCGGGAGGATTCGAACCCCCGGTGCCTTGCGACACTTCGGTTTTCAAAACCGACGCATTCGGCCGCTCTGCCACGCCTCCGCTCGAGCACGCAGCCTACGTGCGGCGCAGGCGGGGGTCCAGGCGAGCTAGCTCTCCGCCTTTCCCTCGCCTTCCTCCTCGTTCTCGCCGTCCGGCTCGGGCGGCAGCGGATCGGGTCCCGACGGATCCGTGCGGACCATGTCGAGAACCGACTGCGCCACGCGGATCGGACACTCGGCTCGCAGCGCGAGCGCTACCGCGTCGCTCGGGCGCGCGTCGACCACCGCGATCAACTCGCCCTCCTTGTTGTGGAGCACGAGTTGCGCGAAGAACGTGTTGTCGCGCAGGTCCACGATGTCCACGTGCTTCAACTCCGTCCCCAGAGCGCGGATCGACTCGTAGGCGAGCTGGTGTGTCAGCGGTCGCGGCGTCTTCAGCCCGGCGACGACCCGGCGGATCTCGCAGGCCTCGGCCGTGCCGATCACGATCGGGAAGCCCCGCTCTCCTCCCATCTCCTGGAGGAAGATGTACTGCTGGTCCGAACCCTCGCGGATCACGATGCGGGAGAGGGCCACGTCGACCATCTTCGTACCGTCCGTCGGGTCCTTCATGGCTTCCATCCCTGCTCACCGAGTCGCTCTCGGGCCACCTCCGGTTCGACAACGCCTTCCTCTTCCTCGGCGAAAAGGAACGAGCTGCGGTCGGGGTCCTGGAAGCTGCACGCGCCGCAGGCTACGCCGCACGTGGAGTCTTTCTCGAGGCGGCGCAGGCACGCGCGTCCGCACGCGGGGCAGGTCCGATCGGGAATGGAGGGCCAGAACACCGAGATCAGGATCCACGCAAGAGCCGTCGCGACGAGCGTCGCGAGCGCCGCAGCGAACGCCCGGTCGGGCCCATGCATCACGAGGATCGCTCCGCACACCGCCGCGACCAGCATCACGGGACCGATGAGCCATCCTGGAGCGACGAGCCGGAGCGACCTCGCCGTGCGAGCGCCACGCCGGTCTTGCTCCGCGGAGGACGCGGGGCTCTCACCCGCTCCCTGCGGAGAGATGGGCGCGAAAGGCCCCGCAGGCCCCGGAGGCCGACGGGTCGGAGCGTCGAGTGTGGATGCCACCGCGGTCCCAGTGTAGCTAGGATGGGCTGAACTTCGCCCGCACGCCATCCATGGTCAAGTCCCTCAGGCCCGAGATCCGTCTCACCGCAGCATCCGACCGCGGCTACCCGGACAATCCGGTCCTCGTGCGCGTCTGGCGCGGAGATGCGGTCGAATCCCAGCACCGCGGCGCGTGGGTGCTGATCGACACCGCCGGAAGGATCCTCGAGGGTGCCGGGGAATGGAGCCGGCCGATCTTCGTGCGCAGCTCGGCCAAGTTCCTCCAGGCCCTGCCCCTGCTCGAGACCGGCGCGGCGGGGCGCTTCGGCTTCACCGACGAGGAGGTGACGCTGGCGCTGTCTTCGCACAACGGGGAGGCGTGCCACACCGACGCCGTCAGGTCGCTGCTCGCGCGCCTGGGCCTCTCGATCGGCCATCTGAAGTGCGGTCCTCAACCGCCGGGAGATCCCGAGGCGCGCGCGCGCCTGAGGGCCGACGGCCTGGAGCCCACGGCGCTCCACAACAATTGCTCGGGCAAGCACGCGGGCTTCCTGGCGCTGGCGCTGCACCTGGGCGTGCCTCCGGATCGGTACATCGACCCCGAGAGCGCCGGGCAGGCGCTCGTGCGCGAGGCCGTGCTCGAGATGAGCGGCGTGTCGCCGGGCGAGCTCTCGACCGCTGTCGACGGGTGCAGCGCGCCGACCTTCCGGATGCCGCTCACCGGCCTCGCGACTGCCTTCGCGCGCGTCGCCAACCCCGGTGGCCTCCCCGCACCGCGACGCGCAGCCTGCGAGCGCATGCTCGCGTCGGTCGCAGCGCATCCCGTCCTGCTCGCGGGCAGCCACCAGCGCATCTGCACCGACATCGTGCGCGCGACGAAGGGGCGGATCTTTCCCAAGATCGGCGGCGACGCGGTCTACGGGATCGGGGTGAGGGGCGCGGACCGCGGCCTGGCGATCAAGATGGACGACGGCTCGAGCCGCGGCCTGCATGCGCTGATCGTCGGGCTCCTGCGCCGCTTCCGTTTCGCGGCCGACGCGGAGCTCTCCACGCTCGCGGAATGGGAGCAGAAGACCCTGCGCAACTGGGCCGGGCTCGAGATCGGCCGCACGGAGGTCCTGGTCTGATCCCGCGCCTTCCTCCCGCACTGCCGGTCGGCGCGCACAAGGGCGAGGCCGGGCGGGTGCTCCTCGTCTGCGGCAGCGCCGACATGCCCGGCGCGGCCGTCCTGGCAGCGCGCGCAGCGCAGCGCGCGGGTGCGGGACTCGTCGCGGTCGCGTGTCTGGACGCGAGCCTGAAAACGATCCTGCCCTGCTCCGCGCCGGAGGCCGTGCTCGTCGATGCCACGGAAGGGTCCGCCGCCGCTCTGAGCGGACGGAAGGACCACGTGCGTGTCGTCGGCCCGGGCCTGGGCGCGAGCTCGCGCACGCGCGACCTCGTCCGTGCCTTGCTCGAAGACGGATTCGAGGGCGCTTGGGTGGTCGACGCCGACGCGCTCAACGTCCTCGCGGGAAAGGCCGAGGGGCTCCGCGCCCGCCGCGGGCCGATGGTCGTGACCCCGCACCCTGGGGAGGCCGCGCGCCTGCTTTCCAGGGAGATCCCGCGCGACGAGAGCGGACGGATCGCCGCGGCGCTCGAGATCAGCTTCCGGACCGGCGCGATCTGCTGCTTGAAGGGTCATCGGACCGTAGTCGCCGAGGGGCAGCGCGTGTACGTGAACGAGACCGGGAATCCCGGCATGGCGACCGCGGGCGCGGGCGACGTGCTGGCCGGGATCCTGGGCGCCTACCTGGCTGCATGCGAGACACGGATCGATCCGAGCTTCTCGGCCTTCGACGCCGCGACGAGCGCCGTGCACGTCCACGGGCTGGCGGGGGACCTCGCCGCCGCGGAGGTCGGACGGCGCGGGCTCGTGGCCTCGGATCTCGTCCGCTTCCTGCCCGCGGCGCAGTCGAGGCTACACTGACCCGCATGGCGACCCAGGAGCTCGGGCTACCGCGAGGCGCCGTCGAGACGCTCGGCGACGGCATCGGATTCATCGCGCTCGTCGACCGCATGCAGGTCGACCACGCGCTGAAGGTCGTCAACACCGCGCGCATCTCCTACGAAAAGAAGAAGAGCGAGTTCGACGAGAAGGACAAGAAGCTGTGCGCATTCCTGTGGGAGCACGGCCACACGTCGCCGTACCGCCACTCCTACTACACCTTCCACTGGAAGGCGCCGCTGTTCGTCTTCCGTCAGGCCTTCAAGTACCAGGTCGGCAGCGGCTGGCGGACCTACGAGGTCGGCGGCGAGCCGGTGAGCCTGGAGGTGTTCGACATCCTGTTCGACACCGACAAGGGCTGCAGCTGGAACGAGGTTTCGGGGCGCTATGTGCAGTGGACCCCCGAGTTCTTCGTGCCCAGGGTGATGCGCGGCAATCCGCAGCACGGGAACAAGCAGTCCTCGGTCGATCTCGATCCGGCCTTCGACCACGAGCGCGAGCGCGCGTCGATGCTCGAGGAGTGCCGCTACGCCTACGAGCGCTACCAGGAGCGCCTCGCGCGCGGGGTCGCCAAGGAGCTGGCGCGGCTGCTCCTGCCGCAAAACGTGTACAGCCAAGCCTACTGGACCGTCTCGCTCCAGGGCGTGCTGCACTTCCTGGAGCAGCGACTCAAGCTCGATGCACAGCACGAGATCCGCGCCTATGCCGAAGGCGTCTACTCGCTCGTGCGCGAGGATCTCGACCGGATCGGCGTCCGACGCGAGTCGCTCCTCTCGGGCGGACTCTAGGGCTCGAAAGCGGAGCGCGAGGGGCGACAAGAAGGGCATGCACGCGCTCCGGAACCTCGCCGCCGCGGCCTTCCTGATGTCGATCGTCCAGCAACCGCGACCGGCGCCCGCCGCGCGCGATGACGCGCACCAGCTCGAGCAGGCCTTCCTCGAGCACCAGATCCATCTCGATCTCGCGCGCGGGTTCGTCTCGATCCCGGTGACGGTCGACGTTCGCGAGGACCTGCTCGAGTACCTGCTCGTCAACCCCCAGGGCGCGGCCCACGAGAGCCTGTTCGTGACCGAGGTCGTCCCGAGCCGGCTCGGCGCGGCCCTGCTCGCGCTGGGCGTCGCGCCCGGGTCCAACGCGAAGTGGAAACCCCGGGATCCACCGCCGACTCCCGAGGAGGTGCGGGCCGGGGTCCCGCCCTACGTCGTCGAGTCCCCGAGCGGAGACGGCTTCTTCCTCTACACCGCCTGGCGCGAGGGAGGGGAGACGTACTTCTATCGCATCGACGACCTGCTGAGGGACCTCGAGAGCGGACGCAGCCTGCGCCGCCACCGCTGGGTGTTCCTGGGCTCGCGCATGGTGCGGATTCGCGGAGCCGAGAACCGGGAAGTCCTGGCCGCCGACGTCGAGGGCAATCTGGTCAACATCGCATTCTTCGAGCAGGGCAACACCCTCCTGACCGCAGCGCGGCCGGAGTGCCTCAAGCAGACGATCTGGCTCGCGAACGGCTGGCTCCTCCCGCAGCGCGGCAGCGCGGTCGAGCTGTTCTTCTCGCGCGAACTGCTCGCGACCCTTCCGGAGGGCATCGAACCACGTCTGCCGAACGTCCCGCAGGCATCCGATGGCGGCGAGGGTCGTTAGCGCGAGGGTGCGCTCGGCGCGCCGGGCACACCTCGTCCTGGTCGGGGGCGAGAGCCTTCTGATCGGCGCTTCGGCTGGACTCGTCACGCTGGCGGCTGCCGTCGCCGCGGGCGCTCTCGCAGCGGATGCCCAGGCATTCGCAGCCGCGATCCTCGCCGCGATCCTCGCCGCGGCCGCCTGGTGGTCCGAGCGGCGCGGCGACGAGGCTTCCGTCGCACGCGCGATCGACCGGAATGCGGGCCTCTCCGGAGCGCTGCTCACGGCCTTCGAGGCCGAGAGGCTCGGGTCGCCTTCGTCCCTGGCGGGGCTCCTCGCCGCGCGCGTCGCACCCGCGGTTTCGGCGGCGCGCTACCTGCGCGAATCGCTGCGCTCGTCAGCGGCCCTGCTCGCCGTGCCTTGCGTGGCCGCGGCTCTCTGGGGACTGGCGGTCGACGGTCTTCCGGCGCAGCGCGGAGATCGCGCTTCGGGAGGGGCGACGATGGAGGGCGGGAAGGCGATCCTCGCTCAGGCGGAGCTCCTCCGGTCCGAGGCGGAGCGGCTGGCGTCGTCGCCGGGAATCACGGCGAAGGAGGCGGACGAACTGAATGTCCTGGCCGCAGAGGCCGATCGGATTCGTGCTCGCGCTCAGGATCCGGGAGCCTCCCCGGACCTGCTGACGGCCCACGTGCGCGAAGTTTCGCGCCGGCTCGAGGCGCTCCGGCCCGCTCTTGCGCCCGCGGGAGTGACGCCCGGCGCGGCGGACGGCACAATGGCGGGTCCGGATGCCCGGGCCGATCGACATCCGAACGCGTCCATGAAAGACCCGCTCCGTCCCGACTCCGCGCCGCCCGGGGTCCACGCGCCCGGCGCAAGTACAGCCAGCGGGCCAGGCTCTGCAGCCGAGGCGGGCGTCGGTGCATGGCGCTGGTGGCCTGCGCGCTACGACGCAGTCGTCGATCGCTGGATCGAGTCCCGGCGCGCGGCCGGCGGCGGCCGACCGCGATGAGCCCTGCCCCGGCGAGCGATCTCCGGCGCCTCGGCGTGTGGCTGATCGGCGCGCGCGGGTCCATCTCGACCTGCGTGTCCTACGGTCTGGCGGGGCTGCGCGCGGGGATCCTGGAGCCCGTGGGCCTGTGCACGGAGCGGGAACCCCTCTCGCGACTGCCCCTCGCGCCCCTCGAGGGTCTCGTGCTCGGCGGGCACGACGTCTGCGCGCGGGATCTCGGCGCCTCGGCCGCGGAGCTCGTGCGGCAGGGGATCCTCACCGAGCACCTCGTCGAGCGCGCGCGGGCAGACGTGGAAGCCGGCGCTGCGCGCATCCTCTCCGGTGCGATCGACCCGTTGGACATGAATCTCCCCGGGATCGATCCGGCCGCCGCGAGACTCGGCTCCGCGCCGCCTCGCGAGCAGGTCGAGCGCATCGCGGCCGACATCGCGGCGTTCCGCTCCAAGGAGACCCCTGGCCTCGTGGTCGTGGTCAACCTGGCGAGCACGGAGGCGGCCCGCCCCGAGCAGCCTGAGTGGGTGAGCCTGGCGCGGTTCGAGCGCGCGCTCGACGAGAAGCGCGCCCAGCCCGCTTCGGTCCTCTATGCCTACGCGGCGCTCACGGTTGGCTGCCCCTACGTCAACTTCACTCCCAGCCTGGGCTCGTCGATCCCCGCGCTGCGCGAGCTCGCGAAGCAGCGTGGTCTGCCGCACTGCGGCAACGACGGGAAGACCGGCGAGACGCTGGTCAAGACCGTCCTGGCCCCGATGTTCACCGCGCGCAACCTGCGCGTGCTCGCGTGGCAAGGCTACAACATGCTCGGAAACCGCGACGGCGAGGTCCTCACCGACGGCGCCCACCGCGCGGCCAAGCTCCGGAACAAGGACGAGGCCCTGCGCTCGATCCTGAAGGACGACCGCGTGCACACGCGCGTGGGCATCGACTTCGTGCCCTCGCTCAAGGACTGGAAGACGGCCTGGGACTTCGTGCACTTCGAGGGCTTCCTGGGTGCACGCATGAGCTTGCAGTTCACCTGGTCGGGCAGCGACTCGGCCCTCGCGGCGCCGCTCGTGCTCGACCTCGTACGTCTGGCGGGATTCGCCGCGCAGTGCGGCGAGGCGGGGGAGATGGCGCAGACGGCGAGCTTCTTCAAGGCGCCGATCGCCGGGGGGACCCACGACTTCCGGGCGCAGTTCCAGGCACTCCTGGACTACGCGGAGAGGCACCAGGCGGCTCGCGCCGCGGGCGCGCCGGGGCGGCCGACCCCGCGGCGCTGACGCGGCTTGGCTCGAGAGCGCCTGCGACCTTGATCCGGGGGCAGGTCGGCGGGAATATGAACGTATCCTCCTCGTACGGCGCGCCTAGGATACGGCTCATGCGCTCGGCCCTCGACCCCGTCCCCCGCTTCATCTCCGTGAAGAGCCTCGCCATCCTCGTGGCGATGCTCCTTTCGGGTATCGCGATCAGCGTCCGCGAATACCTCGAGAGCGGTCGCATTCCACACCGGGCTTGCTCCTGCGACGCTGCCTTGAAGGAGGGATCCTCCCCCCGGGGGCGGTGCCCCGAGACCCGCGCGGTCCCCGCCTTCGCCCCTGGGAACGAGGAGAACGCGCCCGACCTCGGGGCCATCCCGAGCGGATCGCAGCCGGCCCAGGAGCCGACTTCTCCGCCGTCCGCACCCGGCATCTGGGCGCCGGATTCGAGCGGGTCTGTCGAGGATCGGGTAGTGGGCGAGGCAGGTCGCTAGCCGCGCGCTCGACCCTCCCCTTCCGGCTGCGCGTAGACTCGCGCGGCCAGCATGGACGCGAAGCCGCCGCTCAAGCTCCAGACCACGACGCTGTGGTACCACCCCTCGGCGCAGTACGGCGACCGGCCCATGGGGATCCCGGCCTACCCGGGCGCGACGCCGGCGTGGGTGATCTGGAACCTGCTCGAGCGCTACTCGCGGGAGGGCGATCTCGTCGTCGATCCCTTCTGCGGCGGCGGGACCACGCTCGACGTGGCGCGGAGCCTGGGGCGACGCGCGCTGGGCTACGACGTTCAGCCCCAGCGTCCGGACGTGTTCCGCGCCGACGCGCGCAAGCTGCCCGTGGAGGAGGGCAAGGCCGACTTCGTGTTCATGGACCCGCCCTACTCGACCCACCTCGAGTACTCGGGCCGGGAAGAGTGCATCGGCGAGCTGGACGCTTTCGGGACGGAGTACTTCGAAGCGATGGGGAAGGTCTTCGAGGAGGCCGATCGCGTCTTGCGGGACCGGCGCTACCTGGCGGTGTACTGCGGCGACAGCTTCCGGAAGAAACGCGGCTTCGTCGGCATCGGGGCCACGTTCTACGGGATGCTCGCGCAACGATTCCGGCCGGTCGACCACGTGGCCGTCGTGCGCGGGAACCGCAAGCTGGATCGGCCCAACTACCACCGGGCGGCTGCGGAGGAGAACTTCTTCCTGCGCGGGTTCAACCACCTCCTGATCTTCAAGAAGCAACGCGAGAAGGGCGCGAGCCGCCGTGGCGACCGCAAGGGTTGAGCGCCTGAGGCGCAGGCTCCCGCGATCCTTCTACGAGCGGACGACCGTCGCCGTCGCGCGCGCCCTGCTCGGCAAGCTGCTCGTCCACGATTCCCCGGAGGGGCGGACCGCCGGCATCGTCGTCGAGACCGAGGCGTATCTCCGCGACGATCCCGCGGCGCACTCTCGGCGGGGTCGCACGAAGCGCAACGTGACCATGTTCGGCCCGCCCGGGCACGCCTACGTGTACTTCATCTACGGCGTCCATCACTGCGTGAACGTCGTCACCGCGCCGGAGGGGGTGGGAGAGGCGGTGCTGCTGCGCGCGCTCGAGCCCGTCGAGGGGCTGGAAATCATGCGCTCGCGCCGGGGCCCCGTCCCGGATCGCGGCCTCTGCAACGGGCCGGGCAAGCTCGTGCAGGCGATGGGGCTATCGCGCCGACACGACGGCACCGACCTCACCCGCGGCCCGCTCGGGATCTTCGAGCCGGGGTCGCGCGGCCGTGGCCGGACGCAGATCGTGCGGACTGCTCGCGTCGGGATCACGCGAGCGGCGGACCTGCCTCTGCGCTTCTACCTGCGCGAAAACCCGTTCGTGTCTCGCGCCCAACTCGGTCCTCTCACCCACCGAACCGTGGCGGCTTCGATTCGGGCGGGCTCCCGGGCTTGACGCCCGCGTCCTGGGGCGGCTTCACCGGAGCCTGCGGAGGCTCGGTCCTCGGCGACTCGCCCGGCGGGGCCGGCTCCGTGGGTGCATCGTCCGGGCCGGCGGGCGCAGGCGGCGGAGCCTTGTCCTTCAACAGCTCGGCCTTCTTCTTCTGGAAGCTCGCCTTGTTGTAGCTCGGGATCACGTAGCTCCACTGCGAGAAGCGCGCGTTGAGGTCCGCGACCTCCTTCTGGACCTCCTCCGGAGTCTTGGTCTTCGGCTTCTCCGGTGCGTCCTTCTTGTCGCCGTCGGGCTTCTTCTCGCCTTCCGCGGCGCCGTCCTTCTGGTCCGCCCCTTCCGGCGGAGGCGGCGGCCCGGCCCTCTCGGGCGGCTTCTCGTAGGCGGCTTCGAAGCGTGCGTAGGTCTTCTCGCCGTCGTTCTTGGTCGTCGCCGTGATCGTCAGGCCGTCGAAGCACGAGAACTTCGTCGTCGAGGCCGTCCCCGTGCTCATGTCCACCTCGCCGACGGGGACGACGTCCTCGAGATTCAGCCATTCGAGAGCGGATCCGAGCGCACTGGGCGCCGAGGGGAAGGACGGCTCCTGGCCCTCCGGGATGTCGTGGAGGGTGAAGTCGTTCGTCTCGGGTTTGTCGCGGTCGACCAGCACGACCTCGCCGTCGGCATGGCGGACCTCTACCGCGCGGACGCGCTCGCGCTTGACCTCGAGGATCTTCTTGTCCAACCACTCGATGCTCTTCTCGTGCAGGTCGACCTCGCCGCTGGCGAGCCAGGAGCGCGCTTCGCCGGCCCTGCGCACGTAGATCTGCCGCGGGCCCGAGAAGCTCTTTCCGCTGTGCTCCTTGCCGACGATCAGGGAGGCGAGCTCCTTGCCGCTCGCGTCCAGGAGCGTGACGAGCGTCGACGTCGAGCCCTCGGCTCCGGGATCGTCGACGCCGAGCTTCGAGTAGAGCTTGGGATCGTCGGTCCTCTCTTCGGCCGTCTTGAGGTCGGAGATCCCGATCAGGCTCTTGCGCACCGCGGCCATCTCGACCGGGTAGCCCTTCTTCTCGACGAGCCCCCAGGTTTCGCCGGTGCGCTGCAGCGTGCACTCGCCGTCCTTGCGCTTCAGCTTGATCGAGGTCACGTCGTTGATCGAGGCCGCGAGACCGGGGAAGAGCTTGTCCCCGCCCGGTCTGGCCTGGACGGCCGACTCGCGATGTCGCAGGGTCATCGCCGCGACGATCGCGACGAGCGCGGTCGCGCCGGCCAGGAGAAACAGGGATCGCGAGTTCATGGCTCAGCTCCTCGGCCCGACGCTTCCCGCGGCGGCCTTGGCGCGGCTCGCCCTCACCAGGGTCAAGGCACACACCGCAACGACCAGGAGGAACGGAATCAGAAGGATGTTCGCGAATTTGAGCCGGCTGCCGAGGGCCTCGATGTCCTTGTCCCGGTCGTGCTTGATGGCGCGCAGCTCCTTGCGCGTCTGGGTGCGCTCCTCGCGGAAGCGTTCGACCTCCTTCTGCTGCTCGGGCGAGAGGATGAGGCTGGTCTTGGCGTCCTTCTGGCCCTGCAGCTCGTTGATGCGGGTCTCGGCGTCCTTGAGCTTGTCCTCCAGCTCCTTGACCTTCTGCCCGAAGTGCGTGTCCGCGGCTCGGCGGATCTCGGCCACGCGCTCGAACGGGCGGTTGAAGCGGCCGCGGCTGCGCAGGCTGATCAGGTCGTTGCTGCCGGAAAGATTGTCCAGCGCGTTGATCACGAAGTCGCCGTTGTTGGCGATGGGGATCGGGATGCGCTGACCGAAGAAGCTCTGGGACTTCATCCAGAAGTGGTCCTCGAGAACGTCACAGTCGGCCACGACGATCAGGTTGACCGGTCCCTTGGACTCCTTGAGCGACTCCGCCGGCTTCTCCTCGGGCTTCTCCGCACCGTCCTCGGGCTTCTCGGCCTTGGGCTTGCCGTCGGGGAAGGCGCTCTTGACCGGGCCGCTGATCCGTGCGGCGACCATCAGGCTCTCGTTCCCCGAGACGAAGCTCTCCAGGACCTTGGTCGGATCGGCGCCGAACAGGACGCTCGACCGGTTGACGCGCATCGACTGCTTGGTCGTCTGGAGGAGCGGCGTCACCGTGGTCGTCGCGCCCTCCTTCTTCTTGAGCACGCCCGCCGTGGCGAGGTTGACGAGCTCGAGCTTGCCGGTGACGAAGTCGTCCTTGGCGAAGCAGGCCTTCTCGCCGCGCAGGCCGAGGTACAGGATGTAGTCGACGGGCAGGCCGTTGTAGCCCACACGCATCGCGCTCTCGCGGTCGCCCGCGAGGTCCTCGGCGGACATCTCCAGGCCCCAAGCCGCGAGCAGCGGCCCGAGGTCCGACGTGCGATTCGCCATCATGGCCGACATCGGGTTCGACGGGTCCTGGCGAACCTGTTGCGATTCGCAGTAGGGATCGATGAAGGCCAGGACCTTGCCTCCTCCGAGCACGTACTGGTCGATCGCCCAGAGCGTCCGCTGCGAGAGCCCCTGCGGATGCGCGACCATCAGGACGTCGATGTCGGCGTCGATCTTCTCCGCGGTCGCGGGCACCGTGCGCACCTCGAAGAGTTGGCGCATCGGTTCGAGGATCGCCCAGGCCTGCACGTCGGCGTTCGGGTCCTGGAAGCGCGCCATGGGGTTGCCCTCCATGGGCAGCTTCGTCAGCAGGCCGATCACGCGCTGCCTGGGGTTCGAGAGCGTGTAGACGAGCTTCGTGACGTCGTATTCGAGCGACTCCTCCTTGTTCTCCTGGATGAAGGGGATGACCGCATCCTTGTCGGTCGAGTTCGTCCCGGCCAGGCCGAAGTACAGCATCTCGCCGCCCGCGCTGACCGGAACGCCCTGGAGGCCGAAACCCACCGCGCGATCCTCCTCCTCCGTGTAAGGCTGGGGATCGATCACCTCGAGCGAGAGCTGGCCGTGCGAGCGGGAGACGTATTGCTCGAGAAGCTCCTGCACTCGCTGTGCGTAGCTCGTCAGCGCACCCGCGTCCGAAGCGAGCTTCTTGGAGAAGTACAGCCGCAGCTTGATCGGCGCCTGGAGACCCGAGAGCAGGTTGAGCGTGCCCTGCGAGAGCGTGTAGAGCCTGTTCTCGGTCAGGTCGATCCGCACCGATTTGAGCCCCGCGACCGCGAGGATGTTGAAGCCCAGGAACAGGAGCGCCGCCAGGAGCAATCCGGTGGTGGAGAGGATGGTCTTCTTCATGGAGGCCTCTCAGTCCGCCTTCTTGAGGTCGAGGAGGACCGCGTTCGCGAACAGGCACAGCGCGATCAGCGATCCGAAGAACAGGAAGTCGCGCGCGTCGATGACGCCCTTGGTGATCGAGTTGAAGTGCGTCAGGAAGCTGAACGAGCGCACGGCATCGACGACCGCTTCGGGCGTCCAGCCGCTGACGAAGTCCAGCACCATCGGGAACCCGGCCAGGATGAAGACCAGGCACAGCATCACGGTCAGGACGAAGGCGATCACCTGGTTCTTGGTCACCGCGGAGATGCACGCCCCGATAGCGAGGTAGCCGCCGGCCATCAGGAAGCTCCCGATGTAGCTCGCCAGGATCACGCCGTTGTCGGGCTTCCCGAGGTAGTTCACCGTGATCCAGATCGGGAAGGTCAGGAACAGCGCGATCGCGGTGAAGGCCCAGGCCGCCAGGAACTTGCCGAGCACGGTCTCCCACATGGTCACCGGGAGCGTCATGAGCAGCTCGATCGTCCCCGTCTTGCGTTCCTCGGCCCACAGGCGCATCGACACGGCCGGGATCAGGAACAGGTACAGCCACGGGTGGAAGTTGAAGAAGGTCTGCAGGTCGGCGCGCTCCTGCTCGTAGAAGCCGCCCAGATAGAACGTGATCCACCCGTTCAGGATCAGGAAGATCACGATGAAAACGTAGGCGACGGGCGTGGCGAAGTAGCCGCGCAGCTCGCGCTTGAACAGGGTCAGCGTATTCCTCATGCCGGGTTCCTCGATCTCGCGGTGTCCGGGCCTAGCCTGCGGCCACGCGGTCGCCGGTCGTGATCCTGCGGAACACCTCGTCGAGCGGACCTTCCTTCTGCAAGTCCGCGGGGGAGCCGTCGAACAGGATCCGGCCGCGCGCGATGATGATGGCGCGCGTGCAGACCGCCTCGACCTCCTCGAGGATGTGCGTCGAGAGCACGATGGCCTTGTTCTTCGCCATCTGGCGGATCAGCGCGCGCACCTCGTGCTTCTGGTTGGGGTCGAGGCCGTCAGTGGGCTCGTCGAGCACGAGGACCTCGGGGTCGTGCAGGATCGCCTGCGCGAGGCCCACGCGCCGCTTGAATCCTTTCGAGAGCGTCTCGATGCGCTGCTGGAGGACGCCTTCGAGGTGCACGAGCCGCACGACCTCGGCGATGCGCTTGGCCTTGACCTCGCCCGACAAGCGGCGCACATCGGCGACGAAATCGAGAAAGGCCGCCGGGGTCATATCGGGGTAGGCGGGGGCTCCCTCCGGCAGGTAGCCGAGCTTGCTCTTCGCGCCGATCGGGTCGGTCTCGATGTCGTGGCCGCAGACGCTGACTCTCCCGGCGGAAGGCGTCAGGAAACCGGTGACCATCTTCATCGTGGTCGACTTGCCGGCGCCATTGGGGCCGAGGAAGCCCAGGACCTCGCCGCGGCCCACCGAGAAGGTGATGCCGTCGACCGCCTTCAAGGGGCCGAAGTGCTTGGACAGGTTCTTGATTTCGATCATCGTTGGAGAAGCTCGCGGGGCCGGGTCGGGCCGCGCCATCGAGTGCGGAGACCGTCGCGCGTTCGCGCCGGCGGATCGCTGCGCTCGGTCCGCGTCGGCCGAGGTGGGGGGCAACTAGTTAACCCGCGCGACCTCGGGAGGCAAGCCCGCCGCGGGAACGGAGCTTCGGGGCGCCTACGCCGAGGAGCTCCTCGGCGTTGGCGTGGTCCTTCGCTTCCGTTCCGGAACACGCGCGAACCGGCGCGGGTCGGGTCGCCTTCAGGCAGCTATATATAGGGGAAGCGTCGGATCGGGCCGCAGCCATCAGGTCGCCCCGGTGCTGCGCGGATCCCGAACACCCTCGTGGACCTCACTCCGCTCCATAGCGCCGCCCTGCTCCTCGTCGTCAGCCTCGTCGGAGCGCTCTTGCCGCTCTACCGGCGCTGGTCGGACCGCGGGCTGCACCTGTTCGTGTCGGTCTCTGCAGGGGTCTTCCTGGGCACCGTCTTCCTGCACCTGCTGCCCCACCTCGCGCAGGTGGAGTCGGGTCTGGAGTCGGCGGGTTCCCATGCCGGAGGAGCCGGCGTCGAGCCGACGCTCGCGCCGTGGGTCGCGGCGCTGGCCGGACTCCTGCTCCTCTTCGCGCTCGAGAAAGTGTGGCTGCGCTCGGTCTCGGGGAGCGTCGCCTCGGACCCCCACCGCGCGCTGTGGGCGGCGACGTGGGTGGGGCTCGGCATGCACTCGCTCTCGGAGGGAATCGCTCTCGCGGCGATCCTCCGGGACCCCGCGGTGCGCACGCAGCTGCTGTTCTCGATCCTGATCCACAAGGCGACCGAGGCCTTCTCGCTCGCGACCGTGATGCGGCTGGCTCGCCTGGGGAGCGTGCGCTCGGTCGTTTTTCTCACGCTCTTCGCGCTGCTCGGGCCGCTCGGGATCCTGCTGGGCAGCGAGCTCACCTCGTCGGGCGGCGCTCTCGACCAGGTGGTGACCGGATTCGCCTGCGGCACGTTCCTCTACGTCGCCGTGTGCGACCTGCTCCCGGAGGTCTTCCACGGCGCCGATCGACCGATGCTCAAGCTCGCCTCGGTGGGCGTCGGCGTGCTGGCGACGGCGACGACCTTGCCGCGCCTGGCCTGGGCGGTCGATTTCGCCTCGCGCGTGGGGAGGGAGAGCCTCGGGATCCTCCTCGAGGTCGCGCCCTACCTCCTGATGGGGTTCCTGATCGCCGGGGTCCTGAACCAGGTGATCAAGCCGCAGTGGTGGATGCGCCACATGAAGGGGGAAAATCTCAAGTCGGTCGCTCTCGCCTCCCTGATCGGAGCGCCGCTGCCGCTCTGCTCGTGCGCGGTCGTCCCCGTCGCCGTGTCGATGCGCAAGGGCGGCGCGAGCAAGGGCGCGACGACTGCGTTCCTGATCGCCACTCCCGAGACGGGGGTCGACTCGATCACGGTGAGCTGGGCGCTGCTCGATCCGATCCTCACCGTCGCGCGGTTCCTGGGAGCGATCCTCTCGGCCGTCTTCGCGGGTGGGGTGGTGAGCTGGTTCGTCCGGCGCGGGTTGGATCGATCCGAGCCGATTGCGAGGGATCGCGCGCTGGCCTCCACCGGGGAGTCCGGCTGCCATGCGGAGGCACACGCGATCCGGGCGGAGAGCCGCGCGGGCACGAGCGGTCATGCACCGCACGCTCCACCCGCACGCGCGTGGCTGGTCCGAGTCCTGCGCTACGCCTTGGTCGAGATGATGGACGACCTCTCCGCCTCGATGGTGGTCGGAATCGTGCTCTCCGGCCTGATCGCGGCCGTGGTGCCGGTCGAGCTGTTCCAGGCGCCCGTCGCGCGAGGCTTCTCGGGTCTGGTCGTCATGCTGCTCCTCGGGATCCCGATCTACGTGTGCGCCGCGGGCTCCACGCCGATCGCGGCAGCGCTGATCCTCAAGGGGATGAGCCCGGGCGCGGCTCTCGTGTTCCTGCTGGCCAGCCCGGCGACGAACCTGGGCTCGATGATCGTTCTCTCCAGGCACCTCGGGAAGCGCGTCGTGCTCATCACCGTGGCGGCGCTCTCGGTCGTCACCCTCGCGCTGGGCTGGATCGTCGATCGGCTCTATCCGCTGCTGGGCGTCCAACCCTCGGCTTCGATCGGCCACGGCGGCACGGACCATCCGGGGTGGTTCGCCATCGCGGCTGCGGGAGTCCTGGGCATCCTCCTGCTCTCGTCGATCGTCCGCACCCGCGGCGCGATCCACCTGTTCGGAGATCTGCAGGGGGAGCCCCAGCCCACAACGCCGTGAGGCCCGCGGGCTCGAGGCGCCCGCGCGTTCAAGGGGCCCGCACCGGCCCCGGGCTCTCGAACACCGACCGCGGGAGGTCGTCGGACACGGCGATCTCCCAGTCCCTTCCGTCGCCGTGGTCGGTGCAGAGCAGGATGTGGCCGAAGCGTTTCCATCCGTTCCACGGCGTCGAGAGCCGCGGCACCTTGTCGTCCCGGTCCTGATAGAAGTCCCACTGCTCGACCAGGCCGCTCTGCTTGCCGACCAGCACCTGGTACCGGTTCTTGGGGGTCAGGCCGACCCCGTCGAAGGTCAGCTCGAGCACCTCCGCCGCGCGGCCGGCCTGCGTCTTGCCCTCGCCGAGATCAGCGAGATGCACTCCGGGATCGCGCAGCTTGTAGGGCATGAACATCCAGTACGAGTCGTTGATGAAGGCCGCGTAGGCCTTCTCGAGCGAGCTCTTGCGCAAGCTGGGTTCCAGGATCTCCTGGCCCTTCTCGAAGGCTCGTCCCTCGTGCGTGTTCAGGTTCACGAGGACCACGCGGTTCCCGGACTCGAGCCGCAGATCCCCGATGCGCTTGTCCCACCACAGGCGCCGGCTGCCCATGAAGTTCCAGAAGACGAAGCGTGTCCGTTCCCAGGCTTCGCGGCCTCCCATCTTCTCCAGGACCCGTTCGGCGAGCGCTGCGGCACGCGGATCGCTTCCATAATCCGCGGCGGATGGGCTCGGACGGGCGGCTCGGCAGGCGGACAGACCGAGGAGGAGCGCGGCGATGGATGCGCGTGATCGTTTCATGTCTGGAGAGGAGAGCGAGGGGATCGGGATGGAATCGCGAACTCGAGCAGCTCGCAATCGAGTGCTCCGTTCTTCAAGGGCGTCCGCCGGTCGGGGTCGAGGCCGAGGGCTCGCGCGAGCGCCGCGTTCCCGGACAGGATCGCGATATGGTATCCGGCACAGCGCTCGCGCAGGACCGCACCGAAACGGCGGTAGAGAGGCTGGAGCTCGCGCTCCTGGCCGACCCGTTCGCCGTAGGGAGGATTCGTGACGATCCAGGCGTTCCAGCCCGGCTTGGGTGCGAAGCCCAACACGCTGCCGACCTCGAGGGTCACGCGGCCGTCGAGCTCTGCGGCCGACAGGTTCTCCCGAGCGCCCTCGACCGTCCTCGCGTCGGCGTCGGAGCCGATCAGGTTCAGCTTGGGAGGGAAGCGGATCTCCTCGCGGGCCGCGGCGATCAGCGCGCCCCACCGAAGTGGATCGTGTCCAGGCCAGCTCTCGAATCCGAAGCGCTTGCGGAAGAGCCCCGGCGCGACCCCTCCCGCGATCAGCGCGGCCTCGATCAAGATCGTCCCCGAGCCGCAGAAGGGATCGAGGAGCGGGGAGCGGCGGTCCCATCCGGACAGGAGCACGATGCCGGCGGCGAGCGTCTCGGCCAGCGGGGCGCGACCTTGGTACCGACGCCAGCCGCGCTTGTGCAGCGAGTCGCCCGACGTGTCGGCCGAGAGGGTGCAACGATCACGGAACAAGTGGACGTGGATCGACAAGCCGGGATTCTCGAGGTCGACCGAGGGCCGCAGGCCGTGCCGGGCGAGGAAGGAGTCGGCGACAGCGTCCTTGACCTTCTGCTGGACGAACAGCGTGTGGTCGAGCGCCGATTCGCTCGACTGCGCGTCGACGCGGAAGGTCCCGTCCGGGCGCAGGAAGCGACTCCAATCCACGGCGGCCGCGCCGGAGTAGAGGGCCTCGCCGGTCGCGGCCTCGAACCGCGCCAGACGCAGGAGCACGCGCACGGCGGTCCTCAGCCTCAAGTTGGCGCGCCAGGCGTCCTCGATCGTGCCCTCGAAACGTGCTCCCCCCACCTGGCGCTCGATCTTCGCCAGCCGCAAGCCGCGCAGCTCGGCGTGGAGCACCGGCTCGAGACCCGGGGCGCAGGTGGCGAAGAGCGTCTCGCGCTCGATCCTCGAACGGCGGGGTCCTTCCATGGAGATCGCGGGAAGCATGTTAGACCGTGAGCCGTCCCCGCGGCAGGAGCCCCGGAATCCATGCGCGCCCTCCCCGCCCTGCTCCTCCTCCCGATTGCCTCGGTCAGACGCCCATCACGTGATACCCGGCGTCGACGTAGACGACGCTCCCGGTGATCCCGCGCGCCAGGGGGCTGACGAGGAACATGCAGGTGTCGCCGACCTCTTCCGCCGTGATGTTGCGGCGCAGCGGAGCGCGCTGGGCGACATGGTCGAGGATCTCGCTGAATCCCGACACTCCGGCGGAGGAGAGCGTGCGGATCGGGCCGGCGCTGATCGCGTTGATGCGGATGCCGCGCGGGCCCAGGTCGTTGGCCAGGTAGCGCACGCTGGCCTCCAACGCGGCCTTGGCCACGCCCATGACGTTGTAGTTGGGCACCACGCGCTCGCCGCCGATGTAGGTCAGGGTCACGATCGAGCCCGAACGCCCTTCCATCAGGGGCAGCGCGCGGCGGGTCAGGGCCAGCAGCGAGAAGGCCGAGACCTCCTGCGCGAGGGCCCAGCCGTCCTTCGAGGTGTTGAAGAAGTCGCCTGCCAGCTCCTCGCGCTTGGCGAAGGCGATGGCGTGAACGACGCCGTCGAGACCTCCCATCTCCTTCTCGATCGAGGCGAGCAGAGCGTCCATCGATTCAGGCTGCGTCACGTCGCAGGGCAGCGCGATCGATCCCGGCAGCTCGGCCGCGAGGTCGCGCACTCCCTTCTCCAGCCGCTCGCCCTGGTACGTCAGCGCGAGGCGCATCCCGGCACCGGCGAGCGACTGTGCGCACGCCCAGGCGATCGAGCGTTTGTTGGCGACGCCGAGGACGAGGCCGTTTCTGCCGTCGAGGATCCGGTGCAAGGGGAACTCCATGGAGGCCGGTGAAGGCCCAAGGGGGCATCGAGCGTCCGGATCCTAGCCAAGGTGCGAGCGTGTTGGAAAACCCGGATCCCTCCCGCCGACCGTTGAAATGGGGAATGCGATCGTTCGAAGCGAGCACCGCCCTGACCGTCGCCGCCGGTGTGTGCGACTCGATCGTGTCTGCGGGCCGCCTCCAGGGCCTTCCGGCCGGTTTCCGAGGGCCTGGTCCTCTAGCCGCACTGACCAGCCGTCGCGGGTGCGAGTAGACTGCGGCTCACCGCGCCGGAAATCGCCGGCGGGACACGAGGAGGATCGCGCGTGGACCGAAGCTCGCCGGCCGCAGCGGCTCAGACCGGATCGATCCGCGGAGCGCATGCCCCGGGGTCGACCCTTTCCACCGGGACTTCCACTCCGGCTCCGCCGGAGGCCTGTGCCGATCCGGATTGGAGGAAGCTCCTGAGTGGCACCCCGCGCGAGGTGCTGGGGCGTCTCGTCCTGGACGATCCCCTCCGGGTGCGCGAGTTCGTCGCCACGCGGTTGCGGGCCGATGCGCTCCTCCTCGACGCCGACCGCGTGCATCTGCGTGCGATCGCTCGGATCGCGCGCTTCTCCGGACACTACCGGGGCCGTCCCGTGCTGCGCGATTGGATCGAGAGCGCGGTGGTCGAGGCCGTCCACGAGCTGCTCCGCGAGGACCACGAACCCGGGCGCGGGCACCGGACGGAGTCCGCGCGCGAGTGTCGGCGTGCCGATTCCGAGGAACCCGGTGTGTTCGCCTCTCTGGCCCGCCCTCTGGGCCTCAACCCCGAAGCGATGCGCGCGGCCTGCGCGGCGTTCAACCTCCTGCCCCTGGCCGAACGGAGCGCGTTCTTCGACTTCGTCCTGCGCGGGCGCTCGCTGGACGAGATGGCGCGCACCCAGGGGGAGAGTGCCACGGAGGTGGCGCGCCGTGCGCTCGATGCGGTCCTCAAGCCCGCGCTCGCGGACGAGGGCAAGGGAGGGGGCGCATGAGAGCAGACAGACCGCCCGGAGTGTTCGAGAGCCTCACCGCTCCGGGCTCGCGGGTCACCTACGCCGCAGCGCTGCGCGAGCTCTGGCACGTGCATCGGCTGGAGCAGGCGCGGCTGTTGCGCGAGGCTTGCCTTCTTCTGTGTCGCGCGACACCTCTGGGCCGGCTCTACGTCGTGGCCCGGAGAAACGCGTCGCGGGATATTCCTCCCGGCGATGCTCGCTCGTCGTGGGGCGAGGCCTGCCGGGACGAGATTGCGGCCGCTCGAGCGGATGGCGCGCGGGTGCACTCCCTGCTCATGCGACTCTCGGCTTCGCCTCTCGATCGCTGGCCCCTCGCCTCCGTGCTTGCGCGTGCCTCCCTCGATCTCGAGCGCTGCCCTGCGGGCCGCCTGGATCTCGCGCGCGGTCTGATCGCCGAGGGGAACCCCGACGAGGCGATCGGGATCCTGCGGGATCTCCTCGACGAGGAGTCGCTCCGGGAGCTGCGGGTCGCCGCGCTCGAGGCGCTGGCCCTGGCGTTCGAATCGGCCGGCGAAACGCGGCGGTCACTGGCCTGGTACGCGGCCACGATCGGCGAGCGCCGCAGCGATCTCCGCGTCGCCGTCTCCTTGCTCGCGCTGGCCCTGCGCTGCGGAGACGCTCCCCGCGTCGAGATCGCGGCGCGACGCCTGCGGCCTGTGGATCTCTCGGTGCCCGGGACCCGCATGCGCTTCCTGGGTGCCTTGAGACTGGCCAGGGAGCGCATCGGTCGAGACCGGCGTGCCCGGGGCGGGTCGCTCTCGGAAACAGCCCCAGAGATCATCACCCGCCTCGCCCTCGAGGGCCGGGGAGCCGCGGCGGAGGTCGCCCGCACGCTGCTCCGAGCTTGAGCTCGAGTGCAGAAAGGAGATGTGGTCGAATGGTGCAAGCTGCGGACCCGCTCGAGATCCTCTTGCCCGGCTCCGACGAGCGCGCGCTCTCCCGCGCCCGCGGCGTGGTGCAGTTCCTGCGACTTCTCTCGGACGACGCCTGTTCGACCCGCGCCAGCGCCGTCGGCGTGGGTCTCGAGCAGGCGCGCAGCGAGTTGGACCGCCAGGATCGGTGCCGTGTGGAGAGCGCCCTGTGCGACCTCTTGCGCCACCACTTGTCCGCACTCTCGACACCCGACACGTTCCTGTGGTGGGGCGAACCCGCCCTCGACCATCACGCAGCCTGGCGAACCCTCGGCGAGTTCAGCGACGACCTGCCGTGGCTGGCCCGGGTACCGGAGCCCGGCGAGCCCGCGCACGAGGTTGCTGCGCGGCTTCTCGACAGCCTGGAGAGGTCGGGTTCTGGCGCAGCCGAAGCGTGCCTCTGGCGGGCGAGGATCGCGAGGTTTGCGGAGGGGCCACGACCGGCGGAAAAGCTCCTTCGAGCGGAGATCGCGAGGCTCTCCGGACCCGATCCGGCCTCGGGCCCCGATCGCAGGGCGCGACGCGCGCTGGCTGCGTGCCTGACGGAGTGCCTTCTCGACCGCGGTGCAGTCCGCGAGGCGCGCGCCTGGCTCGCCGAGCACGGTGTGCTGGTCCAGGGCGACGCGCGCCTGCGCCAACTTCTCTCCTGGTCTCTCGTGTGTCTGGGAGATTATGCGGGGGCGAAGACGGCGTTGGTCGGTCTGCCGCCCTGGTCGGGAGTGATTCCGGCAGGCTTGGTCGATCTGCGCGCCCATCGGCCCGAGTGGCTGCCTTGCATGTCGGGGAAGGCGCCTCCCGAGCGACCGCGACAGGCCGCATGCTTCCGTGCTCCATCCCCGATCCGCGAACGGATCGAGGTCGGCGCCGCCGCGCTGGGGGTCTTTGCCTTCCGCCCGGGAGGGGAGGTCCATCCGCTGGTCCTCGACGCGGCTCCGGCTCTCCGTCAGGGGATCGACACATGGCTTCGAGAGCGCGACGGCGCCTGCGCCGTGGCTGGCGAGCGCGAGAACGAACTCGTGGTCGGCGCGCGGACGGTCGTGGTCCACCGCGATGGCGATCGCGCCATCGACGGGGCGCTCGGACGCGACGGCACGATGGCCCTGGCTCTGGCTCCCGTGCTCGACGACGAGGGCGAAGTCGCCGGATGGCTGCACGTCGAGTGCGAGCACCATCTGCTCCCGGGGTCGGCGCGCTTGGCATGGATGGCCCAGGACTGGCGCAGGGAGGTCCTCGCCCGCCGCAGCGGCGGAGGCGATGCGCGGACGGAGATGCCCGCCGATTCCGCCTTCCGCGCTGCCTCGATCGGGGCCGTGCGCGCGCGCGGCTCCGTCTGCGCCGAGGTCTTCGACGGATTGGTCACCGACCTGGGAATCAAGACCGCGCAGCGGCGCTGGTGTGCCTTCGGGATCGAGGCCGGCGAACCGCGCCTGATCGCGACCGGCGGCGAGGCCGCGGGTCTCTCGGAGGTGCCCAGCGGCCGTGGACGTGCCCTCACGCGCGCGCTTGCAACCTGCGGCCGGGTGTCCTTCGACGAGCCCGACGCGCGCCTTTCCCTCGACGAACGGGCCGGATCCGGGGTCGTGCTGGCGCTCTCCGCGGGAGGGACGCTGTGCGGTCTCCTGGCGATCGAGTCCAGCCGACGGCACGATTTCCGCGAACCCGACCTGGTGCGCTACGCGGAGGTAGTGGAACGCACCGGGCTTGCGCTGCGTCTCTCGCAGTTCAGCGTGTGGCACCGCGAGCGCTTCGGCTTCGAGGTGTGGTTCGATGCCCTGCGCGCCGACTTCCGCGCATTCGCCTTGCACCTCCTGGCGGCGGCGCGCTCGCGCTCGCCGGTGGTCCTCTTCGGACCGGCGGGGTCGGGGAAGATGGTCCTGGCGCGCTGGATGCACTTCGAGAGTCGATCCCGCGATGGATCGATCCGTGTTGTCGGCTGCGGATCGCAGGCCGTGAGGGGTGGAATCGCGGAGTGGCTCGCCTCGGCGCGCGGAGGGAGCCTGGTCCTCGAGGAGGTGGAACGGCTCGCTCCCGACAGGCAGGAAGAGCTCCTGCGTCTGCTCGAGGACGAAAACTCCGGAGCCGACCGCGAAGACCCCCCCGCCCGCATCCTGGCCACGACGCGTCTGGGACTCCGGCAGGCGGTGGAAGAGGGAAGGCTGCGCAACGATCTCGCGCATCGGCTCGATCGCCTCCAGTTCTGCGTGCCCGCGCTGCGCGAGCGCCGCGAGGACATCCTTCCACTCGTCGCCTGCATCTCTCGGCGCTTCGCCGAGGAGGAGGGGTTGCGGGCGCCCGTCTTCAACGACGAGGCGCTCGCGCTCCTGTGGAGGCAGCGTTGGGACGGCAACGTGCGCGAGCTCGAGAGCTTCCTGTACAAGCTCGTGCTCCTCGCTCGAGGCGAGCGAGGTCGCGCGGTGGAGATCGTCGAGCCGGCGCAGGTCCGCGACATCGCCGGACGGTTCTCGCTCCAGCTCGTGCGCCGCCTGCCCTCGCGCCATCCGCTGCGCAGCGATCTGCTCGCGGCCCTGCGCGTCACTCGCAAGCCCGGAGGCAGGCTCAACAAGACCCGGGCAGCGCTCTACCTCGGCTGGGATCCCGACACGCTCGTCGCGCGCATGCAGGATGCGGGGATCGGGGAGGAGGTCCGAGACGAGGACGTCTGGACGATCGCTCCGGCTGAACCTGCGGACGAGGAGTAGCTCCTCGCAACAGCCACCCCGGCGAGTGGATCGGGAGTCGGACGGGGAAGGCGAAATGGGAGCTGGTCGACGAACGAGGAAGGGCCGGGGGCACTCCACGTTGCCCACGGCCCTTGAATGACCTTCCGGAGAAGGAAGGTCCAACCCCTTCCGTGGCCCCCCCGGGCGCGGATCGGGGCTGGGGAACCCACACGGCTCCAAATCTCCCTAACGGCAGGAAACCAGCCGCTGTGAATCCCTACTTCGCGGATCTTTGGGCCACCTCCCCGGTTCTTTCCAGTCCGCGGAACTCTGGCCCGGGCGGGCACCCGACGGCCGACACTGCCACAATCGGGATGGTGAAGGCACGGAGCGCAGGGAAACCGGGAGGGGGGCGCTCGCTGCTCTTCTTCGGGGCGCTCCTGACGATCCTGGGCGCGGTCTTCGCCATCTCCTGTTCCGGTCGGTTCTCATCCGAGGAGCCCATCCCGACCGCCTGCTTCCTCGCAGGGGGGGTTGCCTGGCTCCTCGCGATGGGCCTTGCCAGGCGCGGCGTCGGGGACCTCCGTGTCGTTGTCGCGGGCGCGGTCGCGCTGCGCCTCCTCGCCTGGGCCGGAGACGCCGGTCTTTCCGATGACGTGTACCGCTATCTCTGGGAAGGCGAGGTGGTGATCGAAGGGACGAGCCCCTACGCCCATCCTCCGGATGACGCCGGGGATCCAGCGCTCGCGCGGCTGCGGCACCGCTTTCCCGACCTCCACGCCCGCGTGAACCACAAGGAGGTCCGCGCGGCCTATCCGCCTCTCTCGCAGGCCGCAAGTGCCGCGGTGGCGGCCCTGTGTCGGATGCTCGATCTCGCACCCGAGACGGCCGGCGTGCGCATCCTGCGCGCGCTCTTCGCCCTGTGCGATCTGCTGGTTCTCTGGCCGCTCGCAATCCTCCTCGATCGAGCGCGCTCGCCGCGCGCGCTGGCGGTGGTCTGGGGCTGGTGTCCGCTGCCGGCGATCGAGTTCGCTGGATCCGGGCACCTGGACAGCCTGGGAATCCTGCTGCTCGTCGGAGCCCTCGCCGCCGGATCCTCAGATCACGAGCCCTCGGAGAAGGTCCCTGCGGCGCGGAGAGGGTTGCCAGCCGTGATCCTGCTCTCGGCCGGGATCCTGGTGAAGTACGTTCCAGCCGCGGCTCTCCCATGGATCACCCGGGGAAGGGGAGCGTTCGGTCGGGCGGCGCTGGTCCTGTTGCTGTGCGCTCTGGGCTTTGCGCCATTCCTCTTCCTGCGGGGATCGGAACACGGCTTCTTTTCGGGGCTGGAGCAATACGCGCTGCGCTGGGATTCGGGAAACCTCGTCCATCGGTGGATCGAGGGGACCTTCGCCGCACTCTTCGCGCGCGACGAGACCTGGACGGACCCGCGTCGACTCGCCCGTGCGGTCTCCGCGCTCGTTTGGCTGGTCCTCGCGGTGGGTGTCGTGCGCCGCGAGCGCGATACGGTACGCGGAACGTGCGCCCTGATCGGAGCGTGGCTGGTCCTCAGCCCGACTCTGCACCCCTGGTACCTGTGCTGGATGCTGCCCTTCCTCACCCTGCGCTTCTCCGCGGCCTGGTCGTGGCTGGTACTCGCCGCGCCGCTTCTCTACTGGCCTCTCGCGGGCTGGCAGCGCGAGGGAGTGTGGACCGAGCCAGCCTGGCTCTGGCCGGTCCTGGCTCTGCCCTTCTTCGCTCTCCTCGTGAGGGAGTGGGCTGCACGTCGCGGCGTGCTCGCCCGTCCCTCATCCCCCGTCGTTTGAAGGTTTCGGACTTCCACTACGTGCTGCCCGAGGAGCGCATCGCACAGCGGCCCGCCGAGCCGCGCGATCGCGCGCGCCTGTTGGTCCACGACGTGCGCCGGGACGCCACGGACCACCTCGAGATCCGTGATCTGCCCGAGATCCTGCGCGCCGGCGACCTGCTGGTGGTCAACGACACGAGAGTCCGGTCCGCACGACTGCTCGGACACCGTGCGTCGGGGGGAACGGTCGAACTGCTCGTCCTCGGTCCGGCCGCGCAACCGGGGCGATGGCGAGCGCTGGCGCGCCCCGCCAAGCGTCTCAGGGAGGGCGAGCTTCTCGAACTGGAAGACGGAGCGCTGCGCGCGCGCGCCTGCGAGCGGATGCCCGACAGCCAAGGCAAGCCCGGACCCGAGTGGACCTTCGAGATCGCCGATCCGCGGCGGCCCGGCTTGCCGGTGGAGGAAATGCTCGAACATCTGGGCCGGATGCCGCTGCCCCCCTACATCCGGCGCGATGACGGCGAGGATCCTTGGAGGGAGGCCGACCGGAGCTGGTACCAGACCATTTTTGCGCGCGAGCTCGGAGCCGTGGCCGCGCCGACGGCGGGCTTGCACTTCACTCCCGCGCTCCTCGATCGACTGGCGAAGAGCGGCGTCGAACGGACGGAGGTGACGCTCCACGTGGGCCTCGGCACCTTCCAGCCGGTCTCGGCCGAGGAGATCGAAGATCATCCGATGCATGCGGAGGAGTTTCGTATGACCGAGGCCGCCGCGGCTGCCATCGAGCGCGTACGCAGCCGTGGCGGCCGCGTGGTCGCGGTGGGGACGACGAGCGCACGGGTGCTCGAGACCTGTTGCGGTCCCTCCGGGAGGATCCAGCCAGGTTCGGGAGAGACGCGGATCTTCATCAGGCCGGGATACCGTTTCCGCGCCGTCGATGCTTTGCTGACGAACTTCCACCTCCCGTGCAGCACCCTGCTGATGCTGGTCAGCGCATTCGCCGGTCGAGAGCGCGCGCTGCGGTTGTATGCCGAGGCGATCGGGAAGAGCTACCGTTTCTACAGCTATGGTGATGCCATGCTCCTGCTGTGAGGGTCGTGGCGGCCGCCTCCTGGGCCGGCGGATCCGCACCTTGCTCATCCGACGGCCCGACCCGATGGCCCGGGTGTCCGGGCACGAGCGTCCCGGGCAGACTACTCCGACAGGAGTTCTCGCAACTCCCTGGCCGCGTGCGCGGGATCGTCGGCGGCGAGGATGGCCGAGCCCACGGCCGCGCGTCCGACCCGCGAGAGCTCGCCCGCGTTCGCGGCGTCGATCCCGCCGATCGCGAACACGGGGCGGGACGATGCTTCGCTCGCCACCCAGCACGCCTCCGAGCCCAGGCCCCGCGTGTAGCCCTTGGTGCGCGTCGCGTGGATCGGACCGAAGCCGATGTAGTCGACCTCCATGTCGGACGCGAATGCGACCTGCCGCATGTCGTGCGTCGAGAAACCGATCAAGGATCCTGGGCCGAGCACGGCGCGCGCGACTCCCACCGGGCAGTCGTCCTGCCCCAGATGCACTCCCGCGCAACCCCGCTCGCGCAGCGCGGCGGCGACGTCGACGCGATCGTCGACGATCACCAGCACGTCCAGCGCCGGACGCGCCGACAAGAGGTCGAGCGCGCGAGCGCACCACTCGTAGGTGTCGCGGGCGGAGCAGGGCGCGGAAGAAGCCGCAGGCTTGGGCCGGATCTGAACCACGTCCACGGACTCCAGGACGGCCTCGAGCATCTCCAGTGGATCGCGAGGGGCGCACAGCTCGGGCGAGAAGAGCAGCATCAGGCGCGCGTCGGCGAGGCGCCGGCGGTTGTGATCGTGAGCGCCCGGGTAGGCCATCAGCAGCAGGTCCCCGCCGGCAGATTGCGGCGTGTGGGAGCGAGGATATGCTGGATGCGACTCCCCGACGACAGCTTCTCCCGTGGGCTCTGTCCGCTCGATCCTTCTCCGGCAGGCTCCTGTCGGGAACGCGAGGATTCCGATGGGCCCGCGCTGATCCAAGCAGGGCCCCGATGCGCCGACACCCTCTCCCACTTCTCGTGACAGCCGGTCTGCTTTTCTGCGGGCAGGGACGCGCTCAACAGTTCCAACAGGTCACGAACTTCCCCGGGCCGCAGCGCTGGACCGAGGGTGTCGAGTGTGCCGACGTCGACCGCGATGGGGACCTCGACATCTTTTTCGCCGAGGGTGACGGCTTCAATTCCGCGGGCACCAAGCGCCAGAACGTCCTGATCATCAACAAGCTCGTCGAGCTCGGTCCCTGGAACTTCGCGGACGAGAGCGTGGCGCGCCTCGGCGCGCACTCGTCCAACGCCAAGGGAGTGACCACCGGCGACGTCGACGGAGACGGCTGGGTCGACGCTCTCTTCGCTAACGCCTTCTCGACCGACCCGCCGTTCCTCTACATCAACCAGGGTGTGGCCAATCCCGGCTTCTTCAACCTGGAAAGCGCGGCGCGCGGCCTGACCGCGGCCTATTCCTCCGGCGCCGCCCAGTTCGGCGACGTCGACGATGACGGCGACCTCGATCTGGTCGTCGGCGACGCCTACAACAACAATCCGCCGGGCCGGCCTCACCTCTTCCTCAACGACGGTACCGGGGTGTTCACCGAGAACGCCGCCGCACTCAATGCCCCTCTCAAGGCTGGGCAGATGGACGTCCAGCTGGTCGACATCGACGGCGACTGGGACGTGGATTTCTTCGGGGACAACAAGCTCACGAACGCGGGCGGGAACCACTACCTGCTGCTCAACGACGGCCACGGGGCGTTCACGGACCATTCGTCGCTGATCCAGGCGGGCACGGGGAACACCTACGAAGCCGAGGTCGGCGATCTGGACGGAGACGACGATCTCGATCTGTTCTTCGTTTCGCTCAGCGGTTTCTCGGAAGGGGCGGTGAGGAACAACCTGTCAGGGAGCGGCACGCTTTCCTTCACCAACCAGCCGGTGCTCCCGGGCAGCGTGGACGACAACGAGATCGTGTTCTTCGACTATGATGTCGATGGCGACTACGACGTCCTGGTGGGCTCGCTGGGCGCCCACGAGTACCTCTACCGCAACGACGGCAGCTTCACATTCGTCGACCAGAGCGCCCAGATCCAGGCCGTTTCGGACTCGACCCTGGATTGCACGGTGGCGGATCTCGACAATGACGGACGGTACGACATCATCACGGCTCAGGGCGAGTCCGGCACCTTCATCAACAGGTTCTACCGGAACGTCGGAGCGCCCGACACGCTGCCACCCCGGGTCACCGCGCACTCGACCCCCCCGAGCGGACCGGCCGCCGGGCCGGTGGTCGTGCACGCCAAGGTCGCCGACCAGGTTCTCGACGACGGAGTGAACTACGTCGAGGGCATCGCGAGCTACGTGATCGACACCGCGCCGGCCACGGCCGCGGTCTCGATCACAGCGGGTGGATTCGTGCCCGCATCGCTCGGAGCCCCCGCCGGAACGACGGTCACCTGGACCAACAACTCCGCCAGCGCCCAGAGCGTGAGCAGCACGACGGCGCCCTACACCTACGACTCCGGTTCCATCGGCGCGGGCGGGACCTTTTCCTACACCTACGTCTCGCCGGGCACCTACGGCACCACGAGCGTTCCGGGTGGATTCGTCGGCCAGGTCGTCGTGACCGGAGCTGCGAGCACGGTGCCTGGGACGCGCTCGGGAGGCCAGATGTACCGCTTTCGCATGGCGGACACGGCGGCCGGTCAGGGCATCCAGCTCTGCTACGAGCTGCGGTTCACCGACTGGCCTGGCAACGTCGTGGTCACGGAGAGTCGCTGCATACCCCTCGCCCCGGCGCCACCGGGCTCGCCCTTCTGCTTCGGCGACGGAACGCTCTCGACGCCCTGTCCGTGCTCCAACGTCGGCGCCGCCGGACGGGGTTGCGCCAACTCGCAGGCGGGCAGCACCGGAGCGGTCCTCGCGTCATCGGGGAGCACCAACCCGGATTCGATCGTCCTTTCGGCTTCGGGAGAGAGGCCGTCCGCGCTCTCCATTTTCTTTCAATGCGATGGGCAGATCGCGGGCGGCGTCGTGTACGGCGACGGGGTCCGCTGCGCAAACGGCCACCTCAAGCGTCTGTATGCGAGAAATGCCATCAACGGGGCGGTGTCCGCTCCCGGTCCGGGCGACCCCTCGATCACCGCGCGGTCCCAAGCCCTCGGCGATCCGATCTCCCCGGGAATGACGCGTTATTATCAGGCCTACTACCGGGACCCCGATCCGACCTTCTGCCCTGCCCCGGCCGGCGGCACGTTCAACACGACGAACGGCGAGATCATCATCTGGTGATTTGGACGGATCTGCACAGGGCGCGCCCGCGCGAGCGCGGGGTATCCTCGACTCTTCCGTGCTCCACGCAGCCATCCTCCTCGCCGCGGCGGGGCCGCAAGCTCCCCAGTTCACCGAGATCGGGGCCCGGGCGCTCCCCGGCGTCGTAACCCACTGCGGCTCGTCCGCCAAGAACTTCATCATCGAAGCCAACGGAGGCGGCGTCGTGCTCGGGGACTTCGACGGCGACGGGAAGATCGATGTCGTGATCGTCGACGGCTCGACGCTCGAGCGGGTCGAGAAGGGCGAGAGCGGCTTCCCCCCGCGCCTCTTCCTGGGTCGGGGCGACGGCACGTTCACTCCTGCGGGGCCGGGGTGGGCGATCGCCGGTGGCCGCTGGGGAATGGGCGGAGCGGCCGGTGACATCGACGGCGACGGCTGGCTCGACCTCGTGATCACCGAGTGGGGACCGAATCGTGTGTTCCTGAACGACGGCGGCAAGGGCTTCCGGGAGATCACCGCCAAGGCCGGCCTCACGGGCAGCGATTGGAGCACGAGCGCGGCATTCCTCGACTACGACCGGGACGGCAAGCTCGACCTCGTCGTGGTCAACTACCTCGCGTTCGATCCGAAGACCGCCCCGAAGCCGGGACAGGAGGGGTGCCGCTGGAAGGGCCACGACGTCATGTGCGGCCCCGAAGGTCTCGTGCCGGTCCACGACCAGCTGTTTCGCGGCCACGGCGACGGGACCTTCGAGGAGGTGACGCTGAAGGCGCACTTCCGCCCACCGGAGGCAGCCTTCGGCCTGGGCGTGATGACGCTCGACTACGACGATGACGGCGACACCGACATCTACATCACGAACGACTCGATGGCGAACCACCTGTGGGAGAACCAGGGCGACGGCACGTTCGCCGAGGTCGGGTTCCGGCGCGGTGTAGGCCACGACGCCAACGGCAAGGAACAGGCCAGCATGGGCATCGGCTGCGGCGACTGGAACGGAGACGGGCGCGACGACCTGTTCGTCACGAACTTCTCGGGTGAGAGCGACGCATTCTACGTCTCGGCCAAGGGCCTGGGCTTTCGCGAGCGCTCGTCGGCCACCGGGCTCGCAGGCCCGAGCATCCCGAGGCTCAGCTGGGGCACGCACTTGGTGGATTTCGACCTCGACGGCGATCTCGACCTGTCGGTGATGAACGGCCACGTGTACCCGCAGGCCGACCTTCCGGGAACGGACACGAGCTACGCGCAAGGCGACCAGCTCTTCCGAAACGACGGTCGCGGGCGATTCTCGGTCGAGTCCCTCTCCGACGCCCCACCGGCGGTGTCTCGCGCGAGCGCCTGGGCAGACCTGGACGGCGATGGCGACCTCGATCTCGTCGGACTGCAGGTCGAAGGCCAGGTGCGCGTCTTCCTGAACGGGGCCCGCACGGGCGAGAAGGCGCACTGGCTGCGAGTGCGACTGCGCGGCCGCGACAGCAATCACGACGGGATCGGCGCGCGGGTCGTCGCGCAGTGGAGCGGAGGGTCGCAGCGCACCGAAATCCGGACGACGGGAGGCTTCCAGAGCGCGGTGCCCGCCGAGGCGCATTTCGGGTTGGGTGCGGTCGACCGTCTCGAGCGTCTGGTCGTGCGCTGGCCCTCGGGCCGCGATCAGGTGATCGAGGACGTCACCGTCGACCGGGTGCTCATCGTGGAGGAGCCAGCGCGATGAGGAAGGTCTTCTTCATGCTCGCCCTGATCGCGCGGATCGGACCGGTCCAGGAGGCGCCGAGAGATGCCCCCTCGGTCCCCGTTGACGGGCTCCACGATCACCAGAAGATGACGGCGCTGCGCCGCGATCCGCGCTCCCTCCCGCGATCGGCGGAGGGCCGTTGGAAGAACTTCGAACGAACGACGACCGCTGCGGAGCCACCTCCGGAGGGAATGCGCGAGGCCGCGATCGCGATCCGCGAGCGGGATCTGCCGCGCGCTCTGGTGCTCCTCTATGGCGTCCTCGACTCCGAGCCGGACTATCCGCCCGGGCTCTACGAGATGGGTGTCGTCTACTTCCGACTGCAGCGCTATGGCGACGCTGCGGCGGCACTCGAGCGCTTCCTCGCCGTCGCGCCCGCGAGGGTCGGCGAGACGCGCGTACTCGGTCACAGCTACTACAGCGTGGGCGACTACACCCGGGCGAAAGCACACTACGAGCGCGTGCTCGCAGCTGCGCCGCGGGAGGTCGAGGCGCTGCGTGGGCTAGCCCTCTGCGAAATGCATCTGGGCGAGGCGCAGAAGGCGCTCGATTTCCTCGGAAGAGTCCTGGAGCTCGAACCGCGCCACACGGACTCCTGGGCCTGGAAGGCGCAGCTCCTGTTCGACCTCGACCGTTCGCAGGAGGCGCTTGTCGCAGCGGAACGCGCGCGCGACCTCGACCCCTGGCAGCCGCGTCCCTGGTTCCTCCTGGGGCGGATCCTGCTCGATCTCGGCCGGGAAAAAGACGGGCTTGCGGCCCAGGTGCGCTACCGAAATCTCGCCGCCGCCGCTCAGGATGTCGTCTCGATCGAAAGCCGCCTCGAGTACCTGCCCCACGAGATGCCGCTGCTCACGCGGCTCGTCGAGTTGCATCGCTCGACCGGCAACGTGCCGGCGGCACGCAAGGCCCTGGTCAGGCTCGTGAGGGAGAGGCCGACCGACGTCGACCTGCGCATCCTCGCGCTCGACGTGCTCGAGGGGATGGGGGATGCCGAGGGCGCGCGGGTCGCCGCGCAGGCCCTTCAACAGCGTTGCACGGAGGAGTGGAAGGCCTGGCAGCGGCTCGAGCGCTACTATGCCCGCACAGGAGAGAAGCTCCAGCGGGTCGAGGCGGGCGAGCGTTTCCGGCGCCTCAAGCCGGACTGAGGCAGACCCTCAGGCGGACTCGCGGCCGCGCTGCTCCTTGCGAGGCCTGCCCCCCTTGGGCCTTTGGCGGGAGAGGTTCTCATTGAATGCCGTCCAATCGCGCTGGGAGAAGAGGCGCACGCGGAATCCGCACTCCGTGCAGTAGGAATGCTCGGCACCCATCAGGTAGGGCACGTACTTGTCGCACTTGGAGCAGTACTTGAGGTCGTTGTAGAAGTCCGCGTGTTCCATCCGGTGTCGTCGTCCTGCCTTGCCTGCTTCTCGGGGCGACCTCCAGAGCAAGCGTCCTGCCAAGCCGTGCTCCGGTTCCTCAGGCGATTGCAACTTCCAAAGCCGCAACACCTTGCAACGGGCACTCGCGGCTCTGAAGTCCTGCGTCTGCTAGCCCAAGCGTCGACAGAATTCGACGTCGGGTGCGAGCGCAAGGAGCTCGTGGCCAGGGCTGGGGACGTGCTCTGGCCCGGGTTGGTTCGACGCGCGGAACCGAGATCCGCCGCCTCAGTGAACCCATGTCACTGGGGGCCCAGGACTTGGGATCGATCCCCCCTCTGCACCCCTCCAGGAAAATAATGCAAGTTCCATAATTGCGACGAAGACACGCTCAAGTCGAACGGTTTCGACGCTTGCAGAGGGAGGGCTCGGAGCCTCAGACGCAGGCGGCCCTCCACGTCTCGATCGCATGGCGGGTCTCTCGATCCGGTTCGATCGCGCCGGCTCTTTCCAGGGAGAGTCTCGTCTCGCGGTCCTGGCCGTGCGCGCGAGCGAGCGACCAGGCCGCGGCTTCGCGCACGATCGCAGCCGGGTCGAAAGTCAGCGCCCGGAGCAATGCCCTCCGGCCAGCCTCAGAAGGGGAATTGCCGAGTACGATCGCGGCATTGCGGGCGAGCCCGGCGCGGCGAGGCCGCTGGAGCGGTGATCCGGAGAGCCGCTCCGACAACCCTTCACCCGCTTCGACCCACTCCACGAGGCCCATCTCCGCAAGGGCAGGGTGAGTACCGAATCGCTCGGCGAAGTCGCCTGCGCGTTGGCCCCAGGGGCAGACCTCCGAGCAGACATCGCAGCCGAATGCCCAGGGCCCGATCTTCGGGCGCAATTCCGCAGGCACGACTCCGCGGTTCTCGATGGTTTGGTAGCTGATGCAGGTCCGCGCATCGACGAGACCTGGCTCGAGGATCGCTCCCGTGGGACAAGCGTCGAGGCACGCCGTGCAGGTCCCGCATGAGCCGGGCGCTGGCCCTGTCGTCGGCTCGAGGTCCGCATCGAGGATCAGCTCGGCCAGAAAGAACCAGGGGCCAAACCTCGGGTGGAGCAGATTGGCGGCCTTCGACGCGAAGCCCAGCCCGGCTTCGGCCGCGTGCGAGCGCTCGAGCAAAGGCCCCGCGTCGACGATGCGACGGCTGCGACCCACGAGACCGGCCTCGCGCAGACGGCGCGCGAGCTTCGCGAGCATGCGTCCCATCACATTGTGGTAGTCCCTGCCAGCGGCGTACCGCGCCACTCGCCCCCCGCCGGCCACTTCGACCTTCGCCCGGGCATGTGCCAGACCGACGACCAGGATGCTCCGCCCCTCCGGCAGGATCCGGCGCGGGTCGAGGATCCGCTCGCGGTTGTCCTCGAGCCAGCTCATGTCCGCGTGGCGGCCCCCCAGGAGCCAGGCTTCGAAACGTGAGGCGTCCTTCGGTGGCCTCAGAGGAGCAATCCCCGCCAGGTCGAAACCGACCTCTCTCGCAAGCTCCAGGACCGAGGCGGGGACATCCACTGGGGCATCTTCCGACCACGGGAGGTTTCCCACAACGAGATCGGCTGGGGTGGAACCCTTCGGACGCGTTCGGCCTCCGGGACCTCCCGGCTCGTCCTGCCCCCCTTCCAGGCCTGGAAAACCCCGGTCCAGGCCTCGCCATCGGTCGCGGTTACGAAAAGATGCTGTTGCCTTTTCGTTACCGTTCCACGTTCTGCCCATAGAATCGGTTTCCGTACCGACAGTGCCCTGATCCCAGGACCCTCCTGACCCCACCTACGGCGCGCGGTTCGATGCAGGCTATCGACTCCTCCGGCCACGACCTGTCCCTCAACGTCGAGGGTGCCCGGGCGCAATTGAGCGACAAGCTAGCGGACCTGCGCAGCGAGGTCGGTGGACGTGAGCTGGCGGCGATGGTGTCCATCCTCGAGGAGGTGGGGCGCGGGGAGGAGGCTCGCCGCGATGCCCTGTCGACGCGCCTGATGGAGGCCTTCCGCCAGACCCGCGGTAGGAGCTGCTTCGGGCTCCTCTATGAGCTGAACTGCCAGCACCTCCTGGTCCAGGTCGCCGGTCGACTACGGCGCTACACGAGCAAGGCTGATCCGCGCGACGTGCTCCAGGAAGTGTTCTTCAACATCTACCGCTACCCGCACCGGTTCAACTCGGAGCGGCAGGACGCCTTCCGCGTCTGGTCGGCGATGATCGTGCGCAACACCGTGCTCAAGCACCTGAGAGCGCAGGGCCGGGGCGGGCGGACCGAGGTGCCCTTCGAGGATCTTTCCGACCAGCCCGAGATGCGCGCGACGAGTCCGCTGTCGGGAGCGATCGAACGTGAGAGCCAGGCCGCGTGCCTGAGCGCCTACTTCCTGATCCTCGACAAGTACCTCAAGTTCTACGGCCAGCTTTCACCGCGCGAGCGGACCGCGCTCCAGCGCGTGGAAGTCGACGAATACAGCTACCGCGAAGCCGCCGACGAGCTCGGGATCAAGCTCGAGAATCTCAAGATGGTGATCTTCCGGGCGCGCCGGAAGATCTTCCGCGCCATGCGCCGGGACTTCGACGGAATGTCGCCCGACTGCCGTCCCGCGCGCGAGCCGAAGCTGCGCGCAGGCCTGAGAAACGCGGCTGATGCGGATGGCGGGGACGCGCTCGACCCCGAGCATGGGCAGGGCCGGGAGCCGGAGGTCCGATCATGAGCTTCGAAGCCTGGAAAGAGGGACTCAGCACGGTCTGCGAGAGCTTCCAGATGGACCTCTCCTGCCTGCTCGATAGCGAGCTGGACTCGCAAGCGGCCGGCCGCGCGATGGTGCACATGGAGGCCTGCGCCGCCTGTCGGGAGTTCTTCGAGGACACCCGCACGCAGATCCGCCTGCACAAGGACGTATCCGATCCCGACCGCCTGTTCGCACGCATCGCGATGCTCACCGGATCCACGGGACCCGGTCTGGAAGCGGTCGAAGGCATCGACCTCGTCCACCGGCTGGCGACGATCTTCTACCAGCTCGGCAAGGCCTACGTCCTGGCCGCGATCGACACGGGCTATCGCGAGCGCGTATTCGAGGCCGCGGTGCCCCTGGGGGCGACGCAAGCGCGCGGGCGTGGTTTCGTCGACGGGGTGGTGATGAATGGCAAGGCGAAGGCCGGCGGGCTCGACTGGATGCGCGCGCGTTCGATGCTCAACGGGAAGCTGGAGAAGATCGAGAGCCCGCTCGAAAAGGGACGGCGGCTGCTCGAGGAGGCGATCTCCACGGATCCTTCGCACGAGGAGGCGCAGCTCTACCTGGGGTTCCTCCACGCGCACGAGGGTCGCCGCTTGCAGGCGGCTGAGGAGTACGGGCGGATCTTCGAGACCGCGGTCGACGAGCGGAACCGCGGCCACGCCGCGATCCAGCTGGGCCGCCTGCACTCCGCCGAGAAGGGCTACGCCAAGGCCATCGCCTTGTGGCGGTGGGTGACGATCAGCGGTCTGGCCGACCTGGACGACCGCTTCTTCGTCGCCCGCTTCAATCTGGGCATGGTTTACGCATGGATGCGAAACCAGCGGCGATCGCTGGAGTATTTCCGGGAGTTGCTCGACCGACACCCGGCCCGGGCGGGGGAAGTGGCAGATCTCTTCCGCCGTTCGCCGGGCCTGCGCGAGTCGATCGACTCCCAGGCTGGGTTCGCGGAGGCGCTGCTCCGGACGTGTCCGGAGCTGTTCGCCTCGCCGGCGGGCCAGAAGGAACAGACCGGGATGAGCGACGAGGGGTCTGAGGAAGAATGACCATGAAGATTCTGAGACACACCAGCAAGGACCTCTCCGGCAGGGGACGGTCCCCGGCCTTCCTGGCCGGTCTGGCCGCCTGCCTGATCGTGGCGCTGCCCGCGCTGGCTCGCGGCGGAAGCGGCTCCGGAAACCAGAACGGCGACTACTCGAGCGGCGGCGACGAGACCGTCGGCACGCTTCCGCTCGTGGGCGGCAGCATCCATCTGCCGTTCACTCGCAACTGGCGCGGCACCCAGCCCGCTTTCTACCTGGAGGGCACAGCCGACGATCTCGCCACCGTCATCCGGGGCGCTCGCGGCCACGGTTTCGTGAGCGTCCAGGTCATCGATCCGCAGACCGAGCGACTGCGCTTGGCCTTCCACGGCGACGTGTTCGTGGCGCTCGTGCGCGACCTCGCGATCACCATGCCGATCGACGTTGGCATCGCGGTGCCGGCGAGCTTCGGCATGGGGCGGGCCACCCTCACCCAGGGACAGAGCGCGCCGCGAATTGTCCGCTTCCACCCTGGACTGCTGCCGCTTCCCGTGGGTTCGATGCTCTCGAGCGGCACCCTGGATCACGACCCTCTCCAAATCCTGGTCACCGGGAGAACGGGAGGGCACAGCGCGCACACCGTCGCGGCGACGGCCGATCTCGTGATCCTCGGCCAGTCCTACTGACCCCTGGACTCCTTCGGAACCTCTCCGCCTCGGCCTCTCGGCCGGGGCGGAGTCGCTTCCGGGACTAGAATCCGCGATCCATGGCGCGTCCCTTGGCAGACAAGCGGGCCAGACCGCTGATAGCCCTGACGCTCGGCGATCCGGCTGGCATCGGGCCCGAGATCGCACTCGCAGCTCTCCGCGACGCTGGCGTCCGCGAGCGGGTGAGGCTCGTGCTCATCGGGCCGGCGAAGCTGCGTCCTGCGGACGTGCCGCGCGCGGACGCCTCCGGTGACGCTCTCGAAACGGCATGGCTCGACACGCGCGGACCGTCGAGCTGGCGCATGGGTGCGGTGCAGGCGGAGTGCGGGCGCGCTGCGATCGACGCGCTGCGCGCCGGACACCAACTCGCGATCGAAGGGCGGGTCGACGCACTCGTCACCTGCCCGGTGAGCAAGCAGGCTTTGCACCTCGCGGGTGAGGAGGTCGAGGGCCAGACCGAGCTGCTCGGCCGCTGGTCCGGCGTCGCACGCTTCGAGATGCTCGCGGTCGCTGGCCGTCTGCGCGTCATGCTGCTCACGCGGCACATGCCGCTGAGCCGCGCGATCCGGGAGATCACGACGGAGCGGGTGCTCGACCACCTCGCGCTCCTCGACGAGAGCCTGCGCAGGTTCGGGATCGTGTCGCCGCACCTCGCGCTCGCGGGCCTCAATCCCCACGCGGGCGAGGGGGGGATCCTCGGGGGCGAGGACGAGGAGATCCTGCGCCCCGCCGTCGAATCTGCGCGCCGCCGCGGCATCGACGTGTCGGGCCCGCGCTCGCCGGACACGGTCTTCCTGGAGGGTTCGCGGGGCGATTTCGACGGCGTGCTCGCGCTCTACCACGATCAGGCTTTCATCCCGATCAAGCTCCTCTCGCAGGACGGCGGCGTCACGCTCGTCGCGGGCCTGCCCTACCTGCGCGTCAGCCCGGTGCACGGCACCGCCTTCGACATCGCCGGACGGGGAATCGCCTCGCCCGCAAACCTGATCGCGGCTCTCTCGCAGGCGGCGGAGTGGGCCAGGTCGGCCGGGCTCGGTGTCCCGAAGCGGGCCTGAGCGCTCCGAACCCCGTCGGCGAGCAGCGCGCCCCCGTGCTACCCTTCCGGATCGGGGTCATGGCGGTGCGCGAATCGGGCAGGATGAGGGTCTTCACCCTCGCGTGGACCGCGACGGCTCTGGTCCTCCTCGCTGGTGCTGCAGCCCTGCTGCACTCGCGTGGTGCCCCGGCGTCCGGGCTGGCTTCACGGCCTCACCCCAGGAACGTCCTGCTCCTGGTCGTGGACACGCTGAGGTCGAACCGCCTGTCTTGCTACGGCTACCCGCGTCCCACATCGCCCAACATCGATCGTCTGGCGAGCCGCGGGACCCTGTACCGGCGCAACTACTCCCAGGCGTGCTGGACCCTGCCGTCGATGGTCTCGATGATGACCGGCGCGAGCGTGGTCGAGGAAGTGAAGGCTCTTCCGCCCGGCGCGCCGACCCTGGGCGAGGCTCTTCACGAGAGCGGTCTCGAGACCGCGGGGTTCGTGGCCAACGGGGTGCTCGGGAAGGCTTCGGGCTTCGGGCGCGGCTACGACGTGTACGAGGCCCCGGCCAGCGCCGACGCGGTCACCCTGGCCGGGCATTTCGTGGGATGGCACGAGGCGCGGCGACATCGCGCGGAGGGAGGGGAGAAGGTCAAGCCCTTCTTTGCCTGGGTGCAGTTCATCGATCCACACCAACCCTACGAGCCCGATGCAGCTCACGACGTCTTCCACGGCCCGCGGCTCGACCAGGAGCGCCTGATCGAGCGCCTGGAAGCGATGCAAGCGAGGGCCTCCGATCTCTCCCCGGATCCCGCCACGCCGTCGCTCGAGCAGGCCGTGACGCAGGCGACCGAGGAGAGCAACCGCTACGACGGCGAAGTCTTTGCCGTGGACGACGGAGTCGGCCGCATCCTGGCCGAGCTCGACCACGGTGGCGATCTCGAGAACACGCTCGTGATCCTGTGCGCGGACCACGGCGAGATGCTGTACGAGCATCCCCAGCAGCCCTTGATCGTCAAGAGCATCCTCGACAAGTACGGCCGCCTGCCGAAGGGCGTGCTCGACCTGTTCGGATGCGGGCATCGGCCCTGGTACTACGAGGACCTGTGGAACACGCCGCTGATCGTGGCGGGACCGGGGATGCCGAGCGGTGCCGTGCGCACCGGACTCACCGCCAACCTGGACATCTTCGCCACGGTCCTCGACGCGCTCGGACTTCCATCGCGGAAGGGCCTCGAGGGGCGCAGCCTGTGGGGTGGGCTCGAGCCCGGGCGCGAGCAGGTCTTTGCCTACGGGCACGAGACGAACGCGGTCGTCGAGGCCGCTGCGAAGAAGCTGATCCTCCATCCGCGGCGATTCTTTCTGCTCCCGGAGGGCGCGCCGGATCCCGTGGAGATGCACGACCTCAAGAGTGACCCCCGCGAGGAGGTTGACATCGCCGAAAAGGAGCCGCAGGAGAAGGAGCGCCTGACCCGCGAGATCGCCGCGTGGCGCGCCCGCTCGCCGCGTCTCAAGGCGATGACCGTCGGCGAAGAGCAGATGCGCCTGCTGAAGAAGCTCGGGTACGTGGACGGCGACCACGACGAGAAGCACTGACGTCCTGACGTCGAGCAGCCGCTGCCGGATGGGTCGGGACGGCGGCAGCAGCCGTTCTCAGCGTGCTAGCTCCATCCGAAACGCGAGAAAACCCACCACGATCCCGCGCCCACGGCCGCCGACGCGGGGATCGTGAGCACCCACGCCCACACGACCTGCGTCGCCACGCCCCACTTGACCGCGTGGAGCCCGCGCGCCGCGCCCACGCCGACGATCGCGCCGGTGATCGTGTGCGTCGTCGACACGGGGATGCCCAGGGCCGTCGCGCCGTAGAGCGTCAGCGCGCCCGCAGTCTCGGCCGCGAATCCGTTCACGGGCTGCAGCTTGCAGATTTTCTGGCCCATCGTTTTCACGATGCGCCAGCCGCCCATCAAGGTGCCCAGGCCCATGGCGGTGTGGCACGCGAGCACGACCCACAGGGGAGGCGCGGATGCCGTCGAGGGCAGGTTCTTGGACGCGATCAGCACGGCGAAGATGATGCCCATCGTCTTCTGCGCATCGTTCCCGCCGTGCCCGAGGCTGTAGGCCGCCGCCGAGACGAGCTGCAGGCGCCTGAAGAGCCGGCTGACCCGCGTCGGCGGCGATCGGCGCATGATCCAGTACGTGGCCACCATGAAGCCGAAACCCATGACCAGGCCCAGGATCGGGGCGACGAAGATGAAGATGCCGATCTTGATCAGGCCGCCGGCGACCAGGGCCTTCGGTCCCGCATGGACGAGCGCCGCTCCCGCGAGTCCGCCGACGAGAGCGTGCGAGGAGCTCGAAGGCAGGCCCCACCACCAGGTGAGCAGGTCCCAGACGATGGCGCCGAACAGTCCCGCCGTCACCACGGCCAGCGTGACGTACTCCGGGTCCACGGTGCCCTTCCCGATCGTCTTGGCCACGTGCAAGCCGAAGAACAGGAACGCCACGAAATTGAAGAACGCCGCCCAGGCCACGGCCATGCGCGGAGAGAGCACCCGAGTCGAGACGACGGTGGCGATCGAGTTGGCCGCGTCATGGAAACCGTTGATGTAGTCGAACGCCAACGCCAGGCCGATGATCGACCACACCAGCCAGGGTTCAGACATTCTTCAGGACGATCCCTTCGATGACGTTGGCGACGTCCTCGCAGCGGTCGGTCGCGGTCTCGAGCGTCTCGATGATGCTCATCCACTTGATGATGTACTTGGGATCCGAGCCGTTCTCGAACAGCGCGGCCAGGGCCTGGCGCTCGATCCGGTCGGCCTCGTTCTCCAGGCGGTGCACCTCGCGCACCTTCTGGCGCACCACGTTGGCATCCTTCATGTTTCGCAGAAGCGGCATCGTGTCGCGGATCACCGCGGTCGAGCGGACGAGGCACAGCGCCAGGTCCTTGGAAGCCTGGATCGGCTTGTCGATCTTGAACAGCACGATCCGATCGACCGCGGTGTCGACCAGGTCGAGGATGTCGTCGACGCGGCAGGCGAGCTCGTGGATGTCCTCGCGGTCGATCGGCGTGATGAAGGTCTGGTTCAGCCGCTCGATCATCTCGTGGGTCAGCTCGTCGCCGACGTGCTCGAGGTCCTTGACCTTGCGCGCGCGTCCGGCGAGGTCGTCATAGCGGTCGAGGAACTCGACCAGCGCCGTGGTGCACTCGTGGGCGTTGCCGGCGGCCTTCTCGAACAGGTCGAAGAAGACCTGTTCCCTGGGGAGCACGTTGAACATGGTGGGAGTGAAGCGGAGGCCTCTCAGGCTGTCAAAGGCCGCAGACGGACGATCTCGCCCACGAGTCCGCAAGGCCCGGGGACAGCGGGGCTTCCGGGCAGGGCTTTTTTCGCGGCAGCTACGGCTCCAGCTCGTAGAGCCTGAAGAAGTCCGCTGGCGAGCCGTCGCTCTGCCGGATCCGCGGCGGGCTGCGGTAGAGGAGCTTGTAGCCCGGGACGCCCGTGAGGATCCCCGCGTCCTGGCTCAGGAAGAAGGCAGCGCAGGTCCCGCGCTCGGGCGCCGCGCGCGTGACGGGGATGCCCGCGACGTAGCGCGACACGTGCAGGATCCCGAGGGTGAAGCGGTCGAACACGACGTAGCGGCAGCGGTACTTCCCGAGCAGCAGCCTGCGCATCTCGTCCGGTGTGCCGTGGAAGAAGACGCTCAGGAACTCCGCGGCCCTCTCGCGGCTCCGTTTCGTCTCCCACTTGGGCTGGAACACGATCGGATGACCGGTGTGCGCGAGGATCGCGGTCGAGTTCATGAAGTCCGCGGCGATCGCCTCGCCCTCGGGGACGAGATGCGGGACCTGCGCGACCAGCTCGGCGATCTCGGCCTGACGCTGAGGCGGCAGGTACCAGGAGATCAGACGGCCTTCGATGCGGTCGACGCAGTACCATCCCTGCACGAGCCCGGCCGCGCACGCGAGCCCTGGAACCAAGCCTCGCGCGATGAAGCGCGAGGTGACCGGTCGCGAGGCCACCGCGGCGCCGACGACAGGAAGCAGGAGTCCCGGCAGGAGAACCGTGCGCTCGACGAGCCAAGCGACCGGGATCGAGAGGCACGCGAGCGCGCAGGCGAGGATCCTCCGCTCGTCGCCTCCGCGCAGATCGCTGGAGCGCGCCGCACGCACGACAGCCCAGCCGGCCGGCACCAGAGGCAGGATCCCCAGCCCGAGGAGGCGCAAGCCCTCCACCGGATCGAGGGTCCCGAACGGGCCCTGCCACATCAGGCGCACCTCGACGGGGAGCGCGCCCGGATCCTCGGGCAGCCGCCCGAGGTGGCTGACCTTCTCCCACATGAGCGCGAAGACGTGCCCGTATTCGCCGATCCCGCCGCCCGAGAGGCGCGACCACGAGATCGACGCAGCCAGCGCGAAGGCCCAGGCCACGAGCGCCACGAAGCGCGCACCCGTTCCCTTCCAGATCGCCGCCGCCCAAAGCGCGAGCACGACCTGCATCGGGAGCGAGAGGGCGAAGACCGTGCTCCGCAGGACGGGGACCCCCACGGAGAACGCGAGCAGCGTCACGGGAAGGATCCACGCGCCACGCGCCGCGAGCGGGTTCCGACCCGTGCGCAGGAACCAGGCGAAGACGCACACGGCCTCGAGCGAGATGAAGAAGCTCATCGCGTGCCAGGTCGAGACGGCGACGCCGAGCGGGATGCTCGCGAGCAGGATCGAGACCGGCGTCCGCACGCGGGCCGCGCGGGCGAGGAGCCAGAGGTGCAGGGCGAACCAGGGCACGCTGAAGTCCTCGTTCATCAGGATCCAGCCGACCGTGCGGTAGTTCGCGGGCATGGCCGAGTAGAGCACGGCCGCGAGCACGGCCCACAGGGCGCTGCCCGAGATCTCCGCCGCGAGCGCGTACACGGCCAGCGCCGCGAGGCTCGCCCAGATGCCCATGATCCAGACGCAGAAGACGTGCAGCGGCATCCCGCGGCCGAAGAGCAGGTAGCCCCAGGCGACCGCGAACTCCTGGCCGACCGCGAACGTCGCGGGCACGTCCGTCGCTTCGGGGTGCTCGACGCGCGGATCAGCACGAAAATCGCCCGGCGGCGATCCGTGCGCGGCCAGGATGCGCCCCGTGAAGTAGTACAGGAGACCGGGATCGCTCTTGAGCATCCCCTCCGGATTCGCGGCGTCGAAGTTCGGATCGCCGAGCGCGGCATGGATGCGCAGGAACGATCCGAGGACCACGAGGAGCAGCGCGCAGAGCCACCCGATCGCCCGCGCTCGGAACGGATCCTCGTGCACCGTGGAGCGAGCTTCCCCTGCCACCGCGCGCGGAGGATAGCGACCGGCGGTGCGTGGCGGGTATGACATACTCTTCGCGATGCTGGCGCTCCTCCTGAGCCTGCCGCTCGGTGGTGCGGCGACCGCCCCCCAGGAAACGACCTCTGCGTCAGGCGGTTCCGCTCCGTTCCTGCGCATCGACGGCGAAGCCATCGGGGGCGACGAGTACGGGCGGTGGCTCCTCTCGACGCAGGGCGAGCACCAGGCGCGCGACTTCGCCCTGAAATACTGGGTGGTCGATCGCGAGGCGAAGCGCCTGGGCCTCGAACTGCCCCAGGCGCGGATCGAGCGCGCCGTCGAGGCGCAGTTCCGGGAGCGCATCACCGGCGCGTTCCTCGGCAGCCGGGAGGAATGGCTCGCGGAGCTCTCGCGCACCGGCCGCAGCGAGGCGGGCGTGCGCCGACAGAGGATCGTCGAGATGCGCCCGGAGCTCGAAGCGCGGGCCATCGCCGCGCTCGACCGCGTGGTGCCCGAGTACGTGATCGAGCGCGAGTGGGAGCTGCGCCACGGCCGCAGGGGCCGCCGCTACGACCTCCGGATGATCCAGTTCAAGGTCGTCGTCGACAGCCCGCCCCGGGCGACGCGCGAGGAGTGGGAAGCCGGCCGCAAGAAGGCGATGGAGGAGGTGCGCGAGAAGGCGCTCACGGTGCGCGAGCGCGCGCTCGCGGGAGAGGACTTCGGCCTGCTCGCCTCGCGCTACAGCGACGACCCCGACACGCGCGATCACCGCGGCGTCCCCAGCGGGGGCTTCAGCCACTTCGGCTGGCCGCACTCCTTCCTCGACGCGCTCGAGGCTCTCGCTCCCGGCGGAATCCTGGAGCCGACCTACGCGCGCGGGGGATGGTGGATCGTCGAGCTGCGTTCGGTGCAGGCGACGCCGCTCGAGAGCGTGCGGCGGGAGATCGAGGCCGACCTCCTCGCGCGCGGGCCCGAACCCTACGAGGTGGGGATGGTCCAGGACCGTCTCGCGGACGGCGCCTTTGTGCAGGTGCTGCCCGAACTGCTCGCGAGCCCGCGGGAAGGCGAGTGGCCCGGCGCGCTCGATCCGGTCCTGCGGATCGACGGCGAGACCGTGGGCCGCGGCGAGTACGCGCGCTGGCTCGTCGACACGATCGGGGAGACGCTGGTCGACCGCTTCGCCGAGGAGTGGCTCGTGCGCAGGAAGGCGCGTGCGGAAGGCGTCGAGGTCGATGAAGGGCAGGTCGCCGCCCGGACGCGAGAGTACGTCCAAGCCCTGATCGATGGCGGCTACCACGGCGACCGCGAGGCATGGGTCGCCTACCTCGATCTCGGCGGCCGCAGCGAGGATGCGTTCCTGCGCGATATCGCCTGGCGCACGCGCATCGACCTGCTCACGGAGAAGATGTTCCAGCGCGAGCGCGAGGTCCGTCCTGCGGACGTGCGGGCGCGCTTCGCGGACACCTACGGCGAGTCCGGACGACGCGTCGAGGTGCGGATGATCGAGCTCGCGATCCGTCCCCCGGACCCGGGGCCCGACCTGACGCGCGACGAGCTCGATCGCCGCATGGCGGAGGCCTCGGAGACGACGCGCCGGCACGCGGAGGCGCTCGTGGTGCGCGCGCGAAGCGGCGAAGAGTTCGCCGCGCTCGCGCGAGCGACCAGCGAGGATGCCAGCACCCGTGAGCAGGGCGGCGCCCTGCCCGGCCGCTTCCGACCCGACCAGTGGCCCGACGGGATCTCGTCCGCCGTGCAGGCGCTGAAAACCGGGGAGGTCACCGATCCGCATCTCCACGGCCACGACTGGCTGATCTTCCAGGTCGCGTCCGTGCGCCAGGTGACCTTCGAGGAGGTCGAGAAGGAGCTCGAGCGGGAGCTCTCCGCCGAGCGCCCCTCGCTCGCCGACCTCGCCGGCTACCGCAACGCCCTGCTCAAGCGGGCGCGGGTCGAAGTGTTGCCGGAGATGCACCGGTAGGCTCCAGGGCAGCGCCGAGCCCCGATTCCTCAAGTCTGCGGGTCCGTGCGGTCGAGGAGGGCCGTTCGGAGGGAGACGGAACATGTCGAGACTTCTGCTCGCGCTCGTGGCCTCCACGGCGCTCCTGGGAGACACGGCGAAGGACGGCGCGGCCTGGCTCGAGAAGGTGGAATCCCACCTCTACCGCTGGTCGAAGCCCGGCACGCTGGTGCGGTTCCAGGTGAAGACGAACCTCCTCGAGAGCGCGATCGCCTCGATGGAAAAGGATCCCGACGTCGGATCCGATCCGGAGAAGCTCAAGTTCGTGGAAGCGCTCAAACGCGTCACGATCTCGTCGACGGTCGACACCGAGACGGGAAACGTGACCACGGACGTGGACTTCCGCTGCGAGGTCTCCGATCCCCGCGGCAAGGCCGCCGTGGAGAAGATGAAGGCGACGATCGCCAAGATGGTGGCGGGCGGCTTCGAAGGGTTGCCGCTCCACAACCCGAGCATGCTCGCCAAGGGGTACTCGGTCGTCGGCTCGGAAGAGCAGGGCGACTCCGTCGTCGTCACGGTCGCCGGGAAGCACGAAGGCGAGAAGAACATGATCCACGTGAACCGCCGGAACCTGCTTCCCGAGACGATCGTGATGCCGGAATTCGCGACGCGGTACCGCTATGTCGAGGTGGTTCCGGGGATGTTCGCTCCGGCGCACCTGGATGTGCGGCTCACCTCGGGGGCGGAGAGCCACTGCGACTACACGTACCAGAAGGCCGGCGAGCTCACCTTCCCTTCCACGATCCGGGTGTCGCAGGGCCCGCAGACGGCGACGTTCTCCTTCGTGTCCCTGAAGGTCGAGCCGCGCTCACGCTGAGGACCGTCCGGGCGGGCGGATCTCAGGTCTCCTCCGGCCCGATCCGCCGGCCGCCCGCCTCGGGCTACTTGGGCTTCGACGGGCTCAGGGGGGTGGCGTCCTCCCCGAGCAGCGTCTCTATGGTGTAGTCGGCGAGGTTGGCCGGGTTGTCGTGCCAGCGGGTCTTCCCCGTCTTGTCGATCAGCACGAGATCGGGGATCGTCGACCCGTGGTAGGCCGGCGTCGTGCGCCCTCGGTCCATCATCGCGGCGAAGCCGATCTTGTTGCTCGCGAGGTACGCACGCACCGAGTCGGCCGTCTGCCCTCGGCTGTGGTCCAGGACGCCGACCAGGGCGAGCCCTGCCGGCGCGTAGCGCTGTTCGATGTCGAGGACGAAGGACTGCTCTTTCGCGCAGTTCTCGCACCACGTCGCGAAGAAGTAGACCCCGACGACCTTGCCGCGCAGGCTCTCGAGCGAGAGCGGACCGCCCTGGATCCACGCCTCCGCCTCGAGAGGCGGCGCGGGCTTCTCGAACATCGAGACGAACTGGATGTACTGCGCCACCGCCTTCGACTCCTCGCCCTTGGGGAAGTCCTTCTGGTAGCGCTGCAGATCCGCGAGGGCGAGGTCGCTCTGCAAGAGGTGCCGACGGACGGCGGCGCGCCGCTCGAGCGACTTGGCGACGTACTTCGTGTCGTTCGAGAACTTCTCCAGCACCCGTCCGTAGTCCGCCTCCGCGCCGGCGAGGTCGCCCTGGAACAGGTGCGTCGATCCGCGCATGTACTGCGCACGCCCGGCGGAGGGATCGTCCGGACGATCGGTCGCGACGCGCGCGAAGAGCTTCAGCGCGGTGTCGAAGGCCTTGTCGCTATCGGGTGTGCTGCGGTGGAAGACCTGCTTGTCCCTTCCGACCCCGAACCAGCCGACGCCGGCCTCGACGAGCGCTTCGCCGATGCGCGCGGAGGCGGGATAGGTCTTGACGATCGCCTCGAAGGCGGCCGCGGCCTCCGCGCTCTTGCCGACCTTCTTGAGCGTGAAGGCGGCGGCGAAGGCGTCCGACTCGGCGTCCGGTGCCGGCGCACGCGCGCCGGCCGACATCGCGAGGACCGCGGCGAGAGAGGGAAGGATCATGGATGGCGAGTGTACCAGGAGGGCACGCAGGCTGCGCCCGCCGTTCGCCCCGAGCTACGCTGCGATCGACGACCGGCTCGGAGCTGTCGGCCAGGGTGATGGTGCAGTACTTCGAACCGCTGCGGCGTTGCCTCGTCGAGCAGAACAAGGACCACACGTGCACGCTGCCGGAGCTGTGGGTGGCGGGCTTCGCGAGCCGTGGCTAGCATCGAAACGATGCTCCCGGTTGCCGCGTGCCTCGTGGGCACCCTGCTCGCGTCCGTTCCGGCCGGTGCGACGCCGGCAGAGAGCGCCACGCAGCAAGCCAAGCCCAACCCGGCCAGGGCGATCCCGGAGGGTCTCGCCTGGCTGGCGCGTCATCAGAACCCCGACGGCTCGTGGGGCGGGAACAGCCTGATGCAGCGCTGCACGGGAACGAAGCCCTGCTACGACACCACCGGCGATCTCAGCAACCACTTCGACGAGGGTCTGACGGGTCTCGCCGTGCTGTGCTTCCTGCGCGCGGGCTTCGACCCCGACTCGAAGAAGGAGATCGTCGATCCGCTCACCTCGAAGCACTGCGTCGCCGGCGAGATCGTGACGCGAGGACTCGCGTGGCTCAAGAAGCTCCAGAAGAAGAACGGCTCGTTCAGCAAGACGAGGTCCTTCATCTACGACGACGCCTTGGGCACGTTGGCCATGGTCGAGGCCTACGCGCTCACCAAGAACGATTCGTGGAAAGCCAGCGCCCAGCTCGGGGTCGATTTCCTCGGCAAGGCACAGCGGCCGAATCCCTCCGGCCAAGGCCTATGGGGCTGGAGCTATGCCTCGCGCGAGGAAAGTCCGAAGGACAAGCTCTCGGAGTCCGACACCTCGGCTACGAACTGGGCGATCGCGGCGCTCCATGCGGGGCTGACCGCAGGCCTGGACGCGAAGGAGGCATCGTTCGAGGGCGCGCTGGCCTTCCTCAACTTCGTGACGGTCACGAACGGCCTCGTGGGCTATCAGTCCTCCGACCAGATCGGGTTGAAGGTCACCGGTCCCTTCGACCAGTACGACTACCACGTCGGGACGATGTGCGCGCTCGGGATCCTGATCCGGACCGAGGTGCAACGCGAACGGAGTCTTCCCTTCTACGATCTCGCCGCGCAGAAGATCCTGAAGGACCTCCCGGCGGTGTCGGAGAACCGCCTCTCGATCGACTACTACTACTGGTACCACGGCACGCTCGCGCTGAACCGGCTCGAAGGGACCGAGGGTCCGAAGAAGGCCAAGCGCAAGATCGCCGACCCCTGGAACAGGGCGGTCACCGCGGCGCTGCTCGGCCTGCAGGACCACACCAAGGATGCCTGCAGCCAGGGAGGCTGGGTCACGCCGGACCGATGGAACCTCTTCGCCGGTGGCCCGACCTACTCGACGGCGATGGGCGTGCTCACGCTCGAGGCCTGCGGCAAGAAGTAGGCGTGTTCGCCTCGAGAACCCGGGTTCGCCCGTCCGTTCAGTTTCCGATCCGGGGATCGAGCCGCCGGGCTTCCGCCATGTGACGCTCGGCCGCCTGCGTGTCGCCCTGGGCGCCGCACACCTCGGCCAGCATCTGGTGGATCTCGGCACGCGCCGGCGCGATCCCGACCGCGCGCTCGAGCTCATCCCGCGCGCGTTTCGCGTCACCGGACTGGAACAGCGCGAACCCGAGGAGCGCGCGCGCCTCGGCGTCCTCGCGGCTCCTCGCCACCACCGCCTCGAACATGGCGATGCCCTCCTGGAGGCGACCGGCGTCGCACAGGAGGCTCGCGAGCTTCATCTGGGCATCCCGGTAGCCGGGGTCGAGCTCCACGACGTGATGAAAGGCTGCGATCGCGGAGTCGAAGTGTTCATCCGCGGCACTGCGCATTCCCTCGTCATAGGCAGCGCGCAGCTCGTGTCGGGTCCATCCCGCATAGCCCCATACGGCGCCGAGCGGCACCAGTGCGACGGCGAACAGCGTCCCGGCGCTCGTCAACCTGCCCGCAGCGCGCAGGACGTGCCGCTGGATCGAGATCTCCCCGCTGTAGAGCAGGCGCAGCCCCTGCACGACGAGGTAGGCGAGGATCGCCGAGATCCCGAGCGCGAAGAGCAGCGGCACGGCGCCGTGGAAGCCGCGGAACGCGTACATCGAGAGCAGGAAGGAGCCTCCCAGGAACGCCTCCTCGGCCGCCGAGTACTCCCGCTTGCGCTGCGCCTTGCCCCGGAAGACCGCCGCGACGAGGAGCGAGGCCGCGGTGAGGACGACGACCAGCCTCCCTGCGCCCGGGATGAGCGCGAGATCCTGGTCGAAGTCGAGGAAGATCGCGTAGGACGCGGCGAAGAAGGCCCCGAGCAGCGCCAAGCCCGCGAGGGTTGCCGAGAGCTTCCCGGCTTCGGGCGCCTTGACACCCGCGCGCAGCGGGGTCGCGAGCGCCGGCGCCCCGAAGCCGACGTAGAGCGCGTCCTTGGGGCACACGCTGACGCAGTCCAGACACTTCATGCAGGCCGGGTCGACGACCGCGCCGTAATCGCGGACCTCCTGGTGCACCTTGACGTTGCTGCTGCACACCGCGGTGCAGTGTCCGCACCCATCGCACGCGTCCGTGACGCGGATGCGGATCGGTGCGAGCTGGTCGGTGACGCCGAAGATCGCGCCGTAGGGGCAGCCGTAGTTGCAGAATCCCTTCGAGCCGAGCAGGTAGACGGCGATGAACCCGCACACGAGGAAGGTCGCGAGTGCGACCGGCAGGCTGGGGAATGTCGACCAGTAGGCATCGGTCGTGAGGTGCGTGGCCCGCACGGATAGATCGCCGCCGTGCAGCAGACGCTGCACGATCGGCGCGAGGAACATGTAGGTGAAGGCGAGCCAGGGCACGGCCCCGAGGATGCCGAGGTTCACCATCCGCGGCCGGATCCCGAGCTTCCCGAGCAGCCAACGGCTGCCGTCCTGCAGCGCGACGACGTGGCAGGCCCAGCCGCAGAACCACCGTCCGAAGACGAGCGTGCTCACGATCGTGAGCGCAAAGAAGATCAGACCCGCGTTGACGATCCCCGACTTGGAGAACTGCATCCCTTCCGAGGGCTCGAGAGGGCTCATCGTCGAGCCGGTCGCCCACCAGTGCGCGATGTGCACGGCCATCAAGGCCTGCACGAGCAGGAGCACCAGCGCGCGGCGCGGACCGGCCTTCGACTTGCGGATCGCGGACCGCTGCTCCTCGAGAATGGGGAGCGCGAGATCGGCGAGGGGCTTCTTGCCCGAACAGCGAGTCGCCATCACCGCCATCCTAGTGCATCGAGCGCCGGAGGGCGGCGAGCGTGGGTCCAAGGGCGGGCGGCGCCGCTTGCGCGGCGCCGCCGGCGATCACCTCGGGTCGGTGGATGCTTCGCCTTCGCGTGAGGGGTTCAAGGCGTCCACACCATCGAGAACCCGTTCGAGAAGTTCACGATCGTGCCGGCACCGCAGATCGACGGCGGGTCGCGGTACCAGATCGTGTAGTGCCGGGTCGCGCCTACGGCGGGGATCATCCCGCGGACGGAGACCGGCAACTGTCCCAGCCCCGGATCGGGGTAGAACGACGTGCCGACCGCGCTGGTGGTCTTGGATCCCAACCGGATCGCGCCACCTCCGCCCGCGCAGTTGAGGCCGTCGTTGAGCGCGATTCCAAAGCCGCCGCCGAGCCGGGCGGTGCCCTGGAAGTACAAGGAAAGCTTGCCGGCCGGCATGCTCGATCCAAGGAGCATGACCGAGTCCGCGGCCACGCTGGCGAGCCCGGTGCCCGTGAGCAGTGCGCCGGAAGCATTCGCCGTGCTCGCGCAGCCTTGGCCCGGCGCCCCGCCGTTGCCGCACGGGCAGGCGGCGGCCGTGCCGAAGCAGTAGGGCACGCCGGTCTGCGGCGGGAAGCGTGTGTCGAGCGCGTCGAGGTCCGCGGGCAAAGCGGCACCCGAGCGCATCGTCGTGAGGCCCAGCCACTCCGCCGCGATGAAGATGCCCGGGAAGGGCGAGACGCCGCCCATGGCGATCGGCTTGGGCGTCGTCAGGATGTCGCCGGGCTCGATCGGAATGCCGAAGATGCTGTCGGGCATGCCGACCACGGCCGAGCCGCGCCGAACCGAGAAGAGCAGCATGTCGGGACCGCCCGCCGGAACCCAGTCGTAGGGGATCATCGAGGGCTGGAATCCCGGGAAGCCGTTCTCGGCGAGCGCGAGCGCGTCGAGGTCGTCCGAGCCCGGAGGCCCGGCGAGGTCGAGGCCCAACATGGGTGGAAACGCGTAGGGGATCGGCGGACCTCCCGGACCGGCTGTCAGCAGCACCATGCCCGGCAGGAAGCCGTTCGCCATCGCCGAGCCGGTGTTGGGTACGCCCGTGCACGGGTTGACGAAGGCCGCGTCCAACGAGAAGAACACTCCGAACCCGGGCGGCGGGAAGGGCGTGTCGAAGTCGAGCGCGTCGATGTTGTCGCCGGTGGGCCCGGCGCCAGGGAACGACGGCTCGACGATGCCGACGCCGGGATAGACGTGTCCGCTCGGGCTCACGAGGCCGTTGCCGTCCACGATCCCGGCGTTTCCGTCGGGCACCGCGACGGGAGGAAGCGGACCGGGCGGCAAGCCGAGATCCTCGAAGATGTCGCCGGCGGCGTCGCCGAGGGGCAATCCCTCGGTCGTGACGTTGCCGGGCAGCGGGGAGGCCGCAATGCCCGTGGAGCACGCGTCGACCGAGAACACGTAGGTCCCTGCAGGCAAGAAGCCCGGGGTCACCTTGAAGTCCGTGCCGTAGGACAGCGCGTCGAGCTCGACCGGGCAAGGGATCGCGGGCGGGACGCCGAGACAGACCGGCCAGGTCAAGATCCCGAGTCCCGGGCCGGGAGGGCCGAAGCCGCCGCTGATCACGATGGTCGGCGGCGGCAGCGGACCGTAGGCCGGCAGGAACGTCGGGGGAGTCGCGGGAGCAAGGATGTCCCCCGCGGTGATCGGCACGCCGAGGAATGTGGCCGGCACGCCGATCGTCACACCGCGGTAGTCGATCGAGAAGTGGATCTGCGCGCGCGACGGGCTCGAGAGCCCGCAGAGCGCAGCCAGGGCAAGCGCTGTGGGCGCCGCGGCGCGCACGAGGGCTCGACCGAGAAGATGGAGTTGCATGGGAAACCTCCGCCTCTCCTCGCGGGGGGTTGGGGTCGCGCTCCCGAGATGGGGGGGCGGCCGGAGACGTGCGAGGGAGGCACCATTAAAAGGGGGACTGACCCTCCCGGCCAGGAACAGAATTCCTGAAAAACGGGAGCGCCAGCCCGTCAGGCAGCCTCGAAAACGGGGTCCTCGCGCCGGTAGCGCCTGAGCGCGGGCGTCTTCGCCGCGATCCAGGCGGTGGCGATCAGGCACCCGATCCCGCCGCTCACGACCGAGATCGGAGCGCCGAGCGCGCTCGCGACGAGCCCGGCCTCGAGCTCACCGAGCTGGGGTCCGCCCATGAAGAACATCATGTTGACGCTCGTCATCCGCCCGCGCAGGTGATCGGGGGTTACGAGCTGGCGGATGACGTTGCGCAGAACGGTGCTCACCATGTCGGTGACACCGGTCAGCGCCAGGCACGCGAAGGTCAAGGCGAAGCTCTTCGAGAAGCCGAACACGACCGTCGCGAGGCCGTAGCCGACGATCGCCCACAAGAGCGTGCGACCGCGGCGCTCGATCCTCTCGGCGGCGTGCACCAGGAACGCGCTCGCGCCCAGCGCTCCGATCGCGGGCGCCGCCGCCAGCCATCCGTAGCCCCGGGATCCGACGTGCAGGATGTCCTGGGCGAAGATCGGCAGGAGCCCGATCGCCGACGAGAAGAACGTGGCGAAGAAGTCGAGGAGCATCGTCGAGCGGATCATGGGAGAGCGGAACACGAAGCGCAGGCCCTCGACGGCCGCACGCAGGCTGACCTCGCCCCTTTCGCCCTTGCGTTCGGGCACCTCGCGCATCGCGAGCAGCCCCACGATCACCGCCAGGAACGAGATCGCGTTGATCGCGTACACCCAGCCGATGCCCAGCGTCGCGATCACGATCCCCGCGAGCGACGGCCCGAAAACCGAAGCGGTCTGGAACTGGACCATGTTGAGGCTGATCGCGTTGGGGAAGTCCTTCGCGGGCACGAGCGCGGGCACGAGCGATTGCCGCGCGGGCCCGTCGAAGGCGTTGGCCGCCGAGTTCAGCGCCGTCAGGAGGTAGACCGACCAGAGCTTCTCTCCGCCCTGGAAGGTCAGGAAGGCGAGCGCCGCCGCGAACACCGTCATCAGGCTCTGCATGATCAGCATGAGCTTGCGGCGATCGAGCGCGTCGGCGACGACGCCGCCGATCATCGAGAACCCGACGATCGGGACGATCTTGACCAAGCCCACCGCGCCGAGAGCCAGCGCGCGGTGGTCCACGGGGACGAGCAGCGAGACGTGCCAGAGCACCGCGGCGTTCTGCATCATCGACCCGGCGGTCGAGACGAGCTGGCCGCTCCACAGGAGCCGGAAGTTGCGGTGCCGCAGCGCGGCGAAGGAGGAATCGGGGAAGCCCAGGGCCACGGAGGTCGCGTCGCGGTCGCGGAGGCGCAACAGGGTAGCGCTCCGTCGTGCCCGAGGAAGATGCGTGCCGGACCTAGATCCCCCGGTGATCCACCCACGCGGCCCAGAACCAGGGGTGCGTGCGCGAGAAGCCGCGCGGGTCGTCGCTCTTCATGACCTCGAGCCGCGCCGCCCGCAAGGCGTCGATGACCGATTCCCCCCGGGCGAGATGCCCGTAGAAGATCCTCATCCAATCGGCTGTCGCGCAGTCCTCGACCTCCCACAGGTTCGCGATCACCTCGTCGGCGCCGGCCGCGAGGAAGCTCCGCGTGAGCCCGAGCACTTCCGCTCCGGTTGCGTGGCCAGGCCCGCCGCGGTCACACGCGGAGAGCACCACCAGTCGCGCGCGGAGTGCGAAGCCCTCGATCTCCCAGGCCTCGAGGCGTTCGGGCAGGCCGTGCGCGGCGAAGTGGAGGAAGGCCGCCGCCTCGGTCTCCTTCCTCACGTCCGCGGCGGTCGCGCCGGCGAGCACGCGAACGGGAGCGAAGAAATTGGACCCGGAGAACTCCGGGGCCTCCTCGCCGGCCGGCTGCAGACCTGGCTGCGAGGGCGCACGGAAGACGAGCGCGCCCGCGACACCGTTCCCGTGCGGGAGGGATCCGAGCAATGCCGCCGAGGGCAGGTAGACCACGGCCCGGTCCTCGACGAGGAAATGCAGGCCGAGGAGGTGCGCGAAGGGGCGCGCGGGATCCACCGGCCTTTCCTCGCCGCCCGCGACGAGCATCTCGAACGGCAGGCTCCACAGTCCGCCGTCGGGCACGATCCCGATCCGACGGCCGAGCCGCCCCGCGAGCGGCTGCACGAGCGCGGCATGGAGCTCGCGCGCCGCGCTTGCGTCGAAGCCGAGGTTCGCGAGGCCGACCTCGCCGCGGCGCAGGCGTTCGATCGGATCGCGCAGGCGCTGCAAGAGCGCCTGGATGCGTCCCGCGCCGATGGGAAGGACCTTCGCCGTCCGTCCGCGCACGGTGATGGTCAACGCGAGCGTCTCCGGCTCGGCGACCACGTACTCGACGAGCGCATCCAGGCCGCTCGCGGCGAGGCGCTCCTGCGCACGTGCGGGGTCGAAGGAGCCACGGCCCGTCCCGAGGAGGCGCATCCAGCGCGGCGCGCGCGCCTCGGCCTCGGAGAGCGCCGCGTCGAGGTCCTTCTCCGCCGCGCGCACCGGATCGAGGAGCGCCGCGCGGTCCTCCGCCTCCGCGTGACGCAGGAGCGACTCGCGCTGCGCGAGCGCGCGGCGGGCGCCTCCGACCTTGGAATCGACGGAGAGGCTCGTGAGCGGCCCGCTCGGCGTCGCGCGCAGCTCGAGCAGCGCGCGCGCATGGAGCATCTCCGCGTACCTCCAAGCCTCGTCGGTTGCTCCCGCGCGCGCCGCCGCGAGCGCCGCATCGCGGTAGGGGTCGGGGCGATCGCGCAGGTACCGCGCCAGCAGGCCAGGCACGGAGACGCGCCGTCGCAGGCCCTCCAGCGCGCCGACGGAACGCCCCAGATGCTCGAGCGCCTCCTTCGGCTCGCCCTTGCGCGCGGCGATCTCGCCTCGCAGCGCCTCGACGCGGGAGAGGAGCTCACCTTGGTTCAGCTCCGCGGCGCACGTCTCCGCCGTGGCAAGCCAGCCGACGAAATCGGCTGGGAGCGTGCTGTTGCCGGCGGAATCCTCCGCGCGACCGAGGGCGCACAAGCCAGTCAGGAGGGGCAGCTTCTCCTCGAGGCCGAACGAGAGACCCTGCTCGAACGCGGCGTCGGCTTCGACGCGTCGACCCGCGCGAGACAGGGCGAAGCCGCGGTCCTTCTGGGCCCAGGCGACGCCCCGCAGATCGCCGGCCTTGTCCAAGATGTCGACTGCCTCGTCGAACGCCGCGAGCGCGGAGTCGGGCGCGCCCAGCTCGCCGCGCAGGCGACCCGCCGAGAGCAGGACCTCCCCGCGGAGGAGCGGCGCCTCGCTCCGCAGCTTCTCGCTGCCCGACGAGACGAGTGCGCGGTCGAGGTAGGCGCGCGCCGCCTCGACCCGGCCGACCTCGGAGAGCGCGTCACCGTGGAGCAGGAGGAGGCGCACCTGCGTCTCGTCCTGCGGCAGCCCGGCGCCGCCCGCGGCCTCGGCGGATGCCAGGATTCGGAACGCGTGCTCGAATTCGCCGAGCCCGACCAGGCTCGTGGCCTCGACGAGGAGAGAGCGCCGCAGAATTCCCGAGTTCGGACGTGCGCGAGACAGAGCCTCGGCCTCCGTCGCTCCCGAGAGCGCGCCCTCGAGGTCGCCGAGAGCCAGGCGCACCGAGGAGAGGTCGCACAGGCGCTCGAGGGCCGTGGCCTCGTCCCCGAGCCCGCGCGCGATCTCGACGGCCTTGGCGAACTGCCCCGCGGCGGCCCGCAGCCTGCCTTCCTTCCGCGCCGTTTGCCCGAGGAAGTTCGCACACCAGGCGGCGATCTCGCCGTCGCGCTCGCGGTCGGCGGAGGCGGCGATCTCCTCCGCGAGCGAGCGAGCCTCGTCGCGGGCTCCCGCCGACCCGGCTGCTCCCGCGACGCGCGTCAGCTCGGGAGCGCAGAGCTCCCACGCGCCATTCGGCGCGGTCGGCGGCCGCAAGCTGTCGACCTCCGCGCGGATCGAGGCCGCGCCGCCCGTCTCGATCGCCGCGGGGAGAGAGTCGAGGCCCGCGCGGACCGTGTCGAAGCGCGCGCGCTGCTCGACGTCCCAGCGCATCACGGACAGGATCCAGGGCGTGGACGGTTCGCCGGCGAGGAACTCCGCGAGGAAGGCGGCTCGCACCTCCCAGACGTCGTTCTCGGCCGGGTCGTCCTGGCCGCGCACCTCCTCGAAGCGCAGGAGGAACTTGCGCACCTCGGTCCCGAGGCCCCAGGGATGGCGCTCCACCCAGCGCATCAGGTCCGCTTGGGAGTGGTGCTCGACGATCGAGGCGAAGTCGTCGTCGTGAGGCGGGTCCCCCTGGGCAGCGGGCGCGGGCTCCTGCGCAAGGAGGGCCAGGGTCGCGAGGACGTGGAGGGGCATCGAGGACTGGCGATCCGACACTCTACTCGATGCGCTTGCCGGTCGACACCAGCCCGCCGCGCAGGATCTCGAACGAATCCGCGGGCCCGTCCCCCGTGGACTTGAACGTGATCCGCATCTGTCGATCCGCCGCTGAAACGAACACGCCGTGGCCCTGATGGAGCAGCGCGAAGGCCGGCTGCGCCGGTTCCTCGTACTCCAGCTTCCCGTCCTTCTCGAAGATGCGCACTCTCGTCGTCGCGATCATGTACGTGCCCACGCAGCGGGCGATTTCCCGGGCCTCGAGCGGCAGATCGACCACCTCCGACGGCAGCAACCCGAGCAGCGCGCGCGCGATCTCCTGCTCCATCTTTTCCACCGGTGCGGTCCCGCAGTTCGCGAGCACGACGATCGTCGCACCCGCCTCGGGATAGTGCGCGACGCGCACGCTGAAGCCGCCGATCCCGCCGGTGTGGCCGATCACCTTGAAATGCTCGAGCCGTCCAAGGCTCGTCGCGAAGCCGGCGTGGGTCGAGTCGCCGTTCTTCAGCAGGGTCGGGCCCGTCATCCTCCGGCTCGACTCCTCGCCGAGAAGCGCGCGACCGTCGAGCGCGCACTGCCAGTGGAACAGGTCCGTCGCGCTCGAGCACAGGGTATGTGCCGCGCTTCCCCACGCCGTCGCGGCGGAGAGGACGGCATCGGCCTCGACCGGGATGTGCCGGCAATCGCGTGCGACGCGGCTCGCGCCGCCCTCCCCGTGGCAGAACACGGTGTGCTCGAGCCCGAGAGGCTCGACCAGGTGCTCTCGGATGCAGTTCTCGAAGGGTTGTCCCGACGTTCGCGAGAGGATGATCTCGAGCAGCAGCCCGTCGGCGCTGTCGGCTGCGTACCCCTCGCCGGGAGCGAAATCGAGCGGAATCTTCTGGAGCAGAGCCAGCAGCTCCTCTTGGCTGCCGCCAGGGAGAGCCTCCGCGGCCTGCTTCCTCGCGAGCTTGCTCCAGCTGGCGATCCCCGACGTCCCGGCGAGGAGCTGCTCGAGCGTGATCTTCTGAGCCGGACCTTGGAAGCCGGGGACCAGCTTCGAGAGATCGTCGTCGAGCCTCACCTTGCCCGCGTCGACGAGCTGGAGGATTCCCACGACGGTGAACTGCCGCGTCAGGGTCCCGATCGAGTAGGTGGTGTCGCAGGTGGCGGGCTCGCCCCTGGCGGCGTCGGCGTAGCCCCAGCCCGACGCGATCCACAGCTCGGAATCCTGGCCGGCCGCGATCGACAGGCCGGGGACTCCATCCTTCTCGACCGCTTGCCGCGCGATCGTCTCGATCCGCAGTCGGAGCTCGGCTCGCTCCGGCGGTTCGGCCTGATGACCTGTCTGGAGAACGGGCGACGACAGCAGAAGGGCCAGGGTGAAGAGTGCGTGGACGGACATGGCGCCTCCTCGCGCCGTGAAGGGCGCTGGACGGGTGTCTCTGGGGATCCGAGGAAATCCGGAATGACCTGAAACCGGCGGCGGGAGCTGCTGTCCGGAGGGTGAGCCATCGCGCTCCGCGTCCGGAGCGTGCCCCTAGTCCTGATGAGCGAGCCGTTCCACTACTCCGTTCCGCGTAGCCCGCGGAGGGCGTCAGCCTGGTCGCTGATCCCGGCGGCCATCCTGGGTCTCTCGTCCCTCGACGGCCCGAGTCGGCAGGGCGGGTCGGGCCCCGGGCGTCCCGAGGAGGGACCCGAGCATCCCGCGAGCTTCGAGGAGCTCGAGCGCGATCTCCGCGCACCCCGGCCCGAGACGCGTCGCTCGGCGGTGATCAAGCTCGCGGCGATGGGGGAGCGCAAGGCCTGGGACCTCGTGCTGCGGGCGCTCTCGGACCGCGATTCGATGGTCGCGGACGAAGCGCAGGTGGCCCTCGGCGCGGTCGTCGACAAGAAGCTCGTCGCCGACCTTCTCGGGCGCCCGGGACTGCGAGCCCAGGATCCGTGGGTGCGAGTGCGCGTCGCGGAAGCCTTCGGGCGCATGCAGGTCGAGATCGACGGCCAGGCGCTCGCGCGCGCGATCGCGCCCGGGGAGCTCCGCGAGCAAGGTGAGATCGACGTCGCGCGCACCCTCCTGTGGTCGATCGAGCGGCTCGCGGGTACGAAGCGTCTGGGGGGTGACCGCGCCAAGACCTATCGCGCGGTCGAAGAGCTCGCACGATCGCGCGCGGACCCCGAGCTGCGGGGCGCGGCGCTCGAGGCGCTGCAGGCCCTGGCTCCTCTCGATGCGCACGCGCTCGTCGTCGAACTGCTCGCCGACCGCGACGGCGGGTTGCGCTGCGCGGCGCTGCTCGCCTTCTCGACCTTTCCCGAGCAGGAATGCCTGACCCTCTCGCAGCGGGCGCTCGAGGACCCCGAGCCGCGCGTGCGTGCGCAGGCGATCGAGAACCTCGAGAAGCTCTCGAGCCGCGCGGCGATCCTCGCGCTCGTCCACGAGATGGAGATCGAGAAGCGCGAGCGGCTGCGCTGGGGGATCCTGGCGTTCCTGCGCGGGCGCTCGGGGCTGGACCTCGGGTTCGACGGGGTGGCGTGGCGGGGATGGGCGGAGAAGATCGAGGGGCCGCTCGCGACGGGCGAGAGGAAGGGCGTGCGCCTCTCTCCCGTGGGGAGCACGAAGGTGTCCCTCGCGGGTTTGAGCCTGATCTCGGATCGCGTGTGCTTCCTGATCGACTTCTCGGGCTCGACCTGGGGGACGAAGGTGGGGGAAAGGACCCGGAAGGAGATCCTCGACGGGAAGCTGCGCGCGGCGCTCGAGGCGTTGCCGGAGGGAACGCGGTTCAACGTGATGCCCTACACGAACGAGCCGATCCCGTGGGAGAAGGCGCTCGTGCCGAGCACGAAGGCGAACGTCAAGCGGGCGATCGAGTGGTTCGAGCGCTGCCACCAGAGCGGGAGAGGGAACTTCTACGACGCAGCGATGCTCGCGCTCTCGGATCCGGAGGTGGATGCGATCGTGGCGCTGACGGACGGGGTGCCGACCGGAGGGCACCGCTGGCATCTCGAGCTGATGGTCGAGCTGCTCGTGGAGAAGGATCGCTTCCGGAAGGTGGCGTTCGACTCGGTGCTCGTCGACGCGCCCATGGGGAAACGGAAGCTGTGGCAGGAACTCGCGGAGAGGACCGGAGGACGGATGGTCGTCGCCAGCCTCGAGTAGCGGGTCGACCCGCGAACGTCACCGGATCAATTGCTTTTGCGGGACCTCTTGCGTCGTTCGGACCGGATGCGTTTCGCAGTGGTCTGGCACCGATCACCCGCCACGATACGACTCGCCTTGTCGCGGACGGAGGTGCTCCGGTCGGATTTCGAGATGTAGCGAAGCTCACGCAGGATCGCGCGCGTCGGAGATCCACGCTTCTCCAGTCGAATGAGCGCGTGTGCAAGACCATGCAGGGCACCGAGCCTGCCCGCAGAGAAACGAGCGCTCTGCGCCGCTCGCCGGAGCCTCGAAAGTCCGCTGCGCAGAGGGCAATCGCTCCCGAGAAGGTCTCCGGCCATCCAAGCTGCCCTTGCCGTATCCCGAGGAACATCGAGTAAGTAGCGCTCGACCAGCCGCGGGCCCCCCATCCTGAGGAATGAGCCCATGTACGGCAGCAAGCAAACGAAGATCGAGAACTGGACCTCGTAGGCGCGGGCATTGTCGAACCGCTCGAGCCACTTCCGGATGATCGATTCGGAGCGTGGTAGGAGATCAACCAGCAGGGCGATGACCCCGATCCTCTTGTCAACGTCAACTTGGATGGCCTTCTCGCCGAGTGCCCCGTAACAGAGGGTCGTCAGAACTTCGATCTGCTTCGTGCGAAGTCTGGCGATCCTCGGTACATGCACGTCCCGTCCCCGGGCCGTCTGGATGCCGACCAGATCCAAGATGGCGTCGTACGAGCTCTTCGACCTGCGACGGCGCATGCGAGACTTGCGCCGGGTCAGACCCGACGCCTCAGGCACAGGAACTGGAACCTCCCGCGCCTCCTCTCCAGCGACGGAAGCTTCTCGATCCTCGACAGCAGCCAGCCCGCTGCCCGCGCCGTGTCCTTGGCGCGCTGCGAGAAATTGCGCGTCCGGAACTCGATCTCCTCCTTCGGCGGCACCGCCTGGCAACCGTACCGCCCTTCGACCGCGAGCCCCGCCGCCGCACACATCCGCTCGACGTCCGCGGGCTCGAGCGACTCGAACGGGCCGATGTTCGGATCGGGCGCGAGCACGTACTCGACGCCCTTCGGCCCCCTTCGCCGCCCGCGCAGCCACTCGGTCATGTCGTGGAAGGAGCTCCGGTTCACGAAGCCGATCAGAATCCTTCCACCCGGCTTCGCCCAGCCGGCCATCCACCGCACCAGCTCCCCGCGCTCTCCCGCCGGCAGGTTCTCCAGCCGGAAGAGGCAGCTCACGAGGTCGTACCGGCCGTCCTCCGGCTTGACGAAGCCGTTCGCTCTCGCAACAGGAGGCCAGGCGAAGATCCCCGCGCGCGGCCGCGTGCGCGCTGCGACGAACTCGGCCACCTCGCTCGTGCGCTCGACCACGTCGAACAGGAAGCCCGGGCGCTCCTGGTACAGCTTCTCCGTCACGATCCCCGTGCACGGCAGCACGTCGAGCCAGCGCAAGCCCCTCGCCTCCCCCTCCTTCGGCATCTGGCGCCCTTCGGACACGAACTGCTCGAGCGCCCCCGCGATCGCGCGCTGCTCCCACGCGCGCGGCTTGTTGTGCCTCAAGCCGTTCAAGATGCGCGCGCGCTGATAGGTCGCGAGCAGGTCGCCCTCCCAGTCGGCCGGATCCACCGAGGAGGGGATCGGCCGCCCCGCGTACCAGTTCCAATGCGTCACATGCGCCATCGGCCGGCGCTTGGGGCCCTTTTTCGGCGCGATCTTCGGGTATCCGAGCGCGAGCACGGCGACCACCAGGCGGTCCTCCGGCAGGCCCACGATCTCGCGCACCTTCTCCCGGTCGCCCATCTGCGTGATCCAGAACGTGCCCAGGCCGAGCACGTGCGCGGCCAGGCTCATGTTCTCGATCGCGGCGCTCGCCGACTGCACGTTGGCAAAGCCCTCCTCGGAGAAGTCGCGCCCGTACGCGACCACGATGTTCACCGGCGCGTTGCCCATCTGCAGCGAGAGCGCGGCGAGCTTCCGGTTCACTTCGGGATCGTCGACCGCGACGAAGTCCCACATCTGATAGTTGCACGACGACGGCGCCCAGATCCCGGCGTGCATCACCTGCTCGACCAGCTCGCGCGGAACCGGATCCGCCTTGAACTTGCGGATCGAACGGCGCGTGTAGAGCGCCTTCCAGAAGTCGAAGGCCGGCGTCGGGCCCACCGGTGCGCCCTCGTCGACGTCGGCGCGCTTCTCCCCGAGGAGCGGCGTGCCCTCGGGCGCCTCGGGGATGTCCGGGGCGGGCGCAGGGTCGGGGCTCGCTTGGGCGGGTTCGGCCATCGGTCGGGTGGCGGCTCGGCCGCGACCCCATCGAGAGGACAGCCCAGTCTACCTCCACTCCCGACCGTTCGACCCGCGCCGTGCGCGATCGGCTACCGCGCCGCCGGACCCGTCATGGCGCCGGCCCGCGACACGTGCCAGTGGAAGATCCTCCAGTGATCGCTCTCGTACCGCACGAGCGACGTGCTGCGGTAGCGCCGCACTTCGGTCTTGCCGTCGACGGTGTGAGCGCGCTCGAACTCGAGCACCGCGTAGGACAGCTCCGACGCGTAGCAGTCCGCCTGCTCGCTCGTGATCGTCGTCGTCCAGCCTCCGCCGGACCTCTTGGCGCCCGCGGCGAGTCGCGCCAGCAGCTCGCGCGCCTCCTCCGCATCGGCGGCCTTCAGCGGAGCGTCCGCGCCCCCCGCGTCGACGTCCAGGAACAGGGTCGGGGTACGCGGCATCACCTTGCGGTCGCCGGCGACGAAAGCACCCGCAGCCTCGCCGTCGCCGCGGTCGATCGCCGCGAAGAGCTCCTTGTGCATGGCGAGGATGCCGCCCGGTCCCGGGGCGGGTCGCGGCGCAGAGGAGAGGCCCAGAGTCGCCGTGGCGAGGGAGAGCAGGGGGATCCAGAGCTTCATGAGATTCCTCCGTGGATGTGGGTCGGCACCCGTCGGTGCGCCGGGGCGCCCGATGGGTGCCCGATGGACGACCCCGGACGCGGCTCTGTTATCCGTTCTCGGGACATCGGGTTCGGAGACCAACCCCGGAGGGAACCCCGAAAAAGAAGTCGCCCATCCGTTCCATCGAACCAGCCCTTCCCCTTTCGGTCGGAGAGTGAGGCCTTCGGGAACCCCTGACCCTTCCGGCCCGCCGCTCCGTTCCAGGGGTTTCGAGCAAGCCAGGCCTTGAAGGTCCTCATCATCGACGACAACCCCGCTTCCAGGCGCTACACCGGCATGGCGCTGGAGGAGGCGGGCATCCTCTACGAGGCTGTCGACCGCGCTTCGGACGCGCGCCAGCTGTTGAAAGCGACCGAGGGGTATGGCTTCGACGTGATGCTCCTCGACGTGGAGCTGCCGGGGACCCAGGGTCCGGAGTTCCTCTCCGAGCTGCGCGCGGAGGGCCACCCGATCCCGGTGATCTTCGTCACCGCGCGGGAGTCCGTGGAGGATCGCGTCCAGAGCCTGAACCTCGGAGCCGACGACTACATCGTCAAGCCCTTCGAGTTCGCCGAGCTGGTGGCGAGGCTCCGCGCCGTGCTGCGCCGGTGCCCTCGCGGCGTGCCGGTGCAGGTCGCGGACCTGCCCATCGATGCCGAGCTTCGCCGCGTCGACCGCGGCGAGTAGTCGATCGACAGCGTCGACGGCGAGGGATACCGTCTCCGGATGCGAGCCCGGCGCACGCGGTCGGCCGCGAACCGCATGCGCATCCCCTCCGGCCTCGCCCTGGCGATCGCGCTGCTTGCCTTGCCTGCGGGCTGCCGGACAGCACCCGATTTCTCACGGATCAAGCCTCCGCCCGCGGCGAAGGAGCCCGAACCGCAAGGTCGTGCCGAGGAGCGGCGCGAGGTCGATCCGAAGACCGGGAAGCCGACCCACGAGTGGTCGGTCCTCGTCACGCCCGGACGCGGTGCGATCCTGCACGGGGTGGAGCGCATCGGGTACGCGAACGGGGCGCTGCACTGGGAGCGCGAGTTCCGCTTCGGCAAGCCGACCGGCATCTGGCGCAGCTGGTACGAGAACGGACACCCGCGCACCGAGTGCTTCTACCTCGGGCCCGACGTCGAGCGGACGATGACCTTCTGGCGCGAGGACGGCAAGCTCTCATCGCAGGGGCCCGCGTGCGACGGGGCACGAAGGGGGAGGTGGAAGTTCTGGTGGAGCAACGGGCGACTCGCGGAGGAGGGCGAGTACCGCGGCGGGATGAAGGAGGGCGCGTGGATCGCCTGGAGCGCGGACGGGGAGCGTCGCTTCGAGCGCGTCTACGAGAGAAACGTCAGGGTTTCCCAGCGGGAGCTCCCGAAGGAGGGCGATCCCGCCACCCCGGGGGAACTACCTCGGTAGCAGGGGGCCGGGAATCACGAGCGGGGTGCCTCCTTGGGAGGCTGCGTCCGCGAGATCGACGAGAGCGGCGCGCCGCGGGCCTCCTCGAGGTGCACGTTCCGGAACCCGGCCTGCAGGATCCGGCGCTCGAGCCGTTTGCGCGCGCGGCGCACCCGCTCCTTCTCGCGCGAGCCGCGCACGCGCGTCAGGAGCCGCGCGCGCGTGCCGAGGAGCGCGAGCGCGTGCCCTCGCGGCAGCCCGGCGCGCTCGAAGGCCGCGAGCGCCTTCTCGCGTTCGGCGACGCGCGCCTCGAGCTGCGTCACGCGCAGCGATTCGGGCGAGGGCGTGATGGTGATGAAGCCGGCGCGCACGACCTCGACTCCCCAGGGCTCGAGGCGGCCGCCGAGGTTCGCGGCGAGCGCAGCATCGACGTCCGGGCCCGCGCGCACGTCCGCGCGCTCGCGTTCGCGCAGGACCGCCTGCACGCCGAGCCCCAGCGCCTGCGTCATCCCCTTCTCGAGGTGGTCGATCTCGATCAGGGCCTTGCGCACGTCGATCACGCGGTAGACGAGGTTCGCGTCGACGTAGAGCACCAGCCCTTCGCGCGTCGTCACACGCTGCGCCGGCAGGTGCAGCGTGCGATGGCGCGTCGGCAGGATCTTCACCACCTGCAGGAAGGGGATCAGGAACCGGAAGCCGGGGCCGAGGACGGCCCTCGCGCGGCCGAAGCTGAAGAGCAGACCGGTCTGGCCCGTGTCGATCGTCACTCCGGTCGCGCGCACGATCGCCCACGCAGCCAGGGCGAGAGCCCAGGCGGAGTCTCGCGCGTAGTCCTTGATCGCGGACAACGCCCAGGCGACGACCGTGTGGAGCCACTCGGGCATCAGGTGCCGTCCGACGGCCCGCCCGCGTCGCCTCCGGCACGTTCCTCCGTCCCGCCCTCCGTCCCCGTCCCCGTCTCGGCTGCGCGCTTCAGCCCCTCGGCGATCGCGCGCTCCTCGGACAGCTGACGCGCGAGCCCGCCGTCGCGCTCCCCGCCCCCGCCAGCGGGCTGCATCGCCACGACCGCGCCCGAGATCAGCGCGACCGCCGCCTCCTCGGACAGTCCGCGCTGGCGCAGGATCCCGTACAAAGCGAGCCGCTCCCGCGCGAGCAGGTCGAGCTGCGTGATCTCGAGCGTCGCCGGCGAGGGCGAGATGTTCGAGAAGCCGAACTGCAAGATGCGCGCGCCCCATTGCTCCTCGATCGGCGCGAGCTCCGTGCGCACCTCCTCGGCCAGCCGCCGCGTGTCGCGGATCGAATCCCGGTCCTGCGCCTGGACCACGCGCTGCACGGCCATGACCACGCGGTTCTGGAGGCCGGTGACCAGGTTGTCGATCTCGATGATCGCCTTGCGCAGGTCGACGATCTGGTAGATCAGCTTGCAGTCGACCTCGTACACGAGGTCGTCCTTGAGCTGGATCACCTGCGGCTCGAGATCGAGCGTCGTGTGCTTGGTGTTCTGGACGCTGAAGCGCTGGACGATCGGCAGCTTGAAATGCAGCCCCGGCCCGACGACCTCCTGGGCGCGGCCGAGCGTGAACTTGAGCGCGTGCTGGCCGTCGTACACGACCACGAAGATGCCGGTGACGGCCTGGAGGAACTCGAGCGTCATGGGGAGAGGAGTACCGGTCCGGCGGGGAAACGTCCACCTCGAGGCGGTCAGCGTGGATCCGGGCGCGCGGAGCGAGTATCACAACACCCGATGCCCTCGCAGCCCAAAGACCTGCGCGGCGACCCGCCGCTCCCCTCGATACCGCGCGACGGCGAGGACGACCTCGCGCCGCAGGTGGTCGAGGCGCGGCGCCGGCTCTGGACCCAGGCCGCGGGAAGTCCGGCGCCGCACGTCTTCGGCGCGCCGGCGGCCTTCGAGGCTGCGCGCGGGAAGGTCGAGAACTTCGTCGGCTTCGCGCAGGTGCCCCTCGGCATCGCTGGGCCGCTGCGCGTCGACACGAGCCGCGGCGTGCGGGAGGTCTACGTGCCGATGGCGACGACCGAGGGCGCCATGGTCGCCTCGTATTCGCGCGGCATGCGGCTCCTCGGGAGCAGCGGCGGCGCGAGAGCGCGGGTCCTCGGCGAAGGGCTCACGCAGAATCCGATCCTCGTGTACGCGGACGCCCAGCAGGCGGCGCGCGCGGCGGAGGTTGCGGCGGAGTGCTTCGACGACCTGCAGCGGCTCGTCGCAGGCACGACCCAGCACGGCCGGCTCGTCGCGCTGCGGCCCGAAGTCATCGGGCGGCGGCTCGTCGTCAGCCTGGTCTTGACGACCGGCGACGCGATCGGCATCAACATGGCCGCGCGGGCGGCGGATCTGTGCTCGCGGGAGATCGCCGGGCGCACCGGGGCGGAGAGGCGCTACGTCCACGGCCAGGACGTCGAGAAGCGCGCCAACGCGCGGGCGCTGATCGAGGGGCGCGGCCGGCGTGTCGTCGCCGACGCGACGGTGCCGCGCGCGGAGCTCGTGGAGCGGACGCGCGCGACGCCGGAGGACATGGTCGCGATCCAGAGGAGCTACGCAGTCGGATTCGCGGGGCTCGGCACGCACAACTGGCTCGTCCAGGCCGCCAACGGGATCGCGGCGGTGATGATCGCTTGCGGGCAGGACGCGGCCTACGTCACCGAGAGCGCGACGGGAATGCTCGACTTCGAGGTGACGCGCGAGGGCAACCTGTACGCGAGCGTGCACCTGCCGTGCCTGCTCGTCGGCACGGTCGGCGGAGGGTCGGGGCAGGGCACGGCGGCGGAGTGCCTGAAGCTCCTCGGGTGCACGGGCCCGGGAAGCGCGAACGTCTTGGCCGAGATCCTGGCCGCGACGGTTCTCGCCGGGGACCTGTCGCTGATGGCCGCGTTCGCGAGCCATGAGTTCGTCGCCGCGCACGAAAAGCTCGGACGTAACCGGCCGCCCGAGAAGGGTTCGTGAACGTTCGACCTCGGGTGCAAGGGGCCGCCCACGCCCGGGCCGACCCGGCACCCCGGCCTCTCGAGGTATGGGCGATGCTCGCCTACGTCGTCGGGGCGCTCTTCGCGCTGCTGCTCGTGTACCTCGGCCTGCGGCCGGGCGGATACGGCCCGCCCCTCGCCTGGGGGGCCGGGCGCGACCTCCTTCAGCTCGTCGCCATCGCGCTGCTCTTCGCCGGCGCGATCTGGAGCACCCTCAAGCGGCCGTTCCTCCAGCCGCGCCGGAGGATTCCCTTCCTCGTGCTGATCCTCCTGGTCGGCGCTGGCGCCTATCCGTTTCCCTACCCCTCCTCGCACGAAGGCCACGAGAGCGCGGTGTGCTTCCGACTGCCCGTCGAGGGCGAGTGGACGGTCTTCTGGGGCGGAGAGACGAAGGAGGAGAGCCTGCTCGCCGCGTACTCCGCCGACCGGCGCTGGGGACTCGACCTCGTCGTCGCGCAGGAGGGGAGAACCCACGCCGGCGAGGGCACGATCGCGTCGGACTACTTCGGCTTCGGCCGCGAGGTGCTCGCGCCCGCGGACGGCACGGTCGTGCGCGCCGTCGGCGACTTCGAGGATGGCGTTCCCGGCGTGTTCGACCGCCGCGTCGAGGCGTGCGGGAACCGCGTCGTGCTCCAGGTGGCGGAGAGGGAGTTCGTCTTCCTGTGCCATCTGCAGAAGGCCTCGATCGCCGTCGCGGCGGGGCAGAAGGTGAGAGCCGGCGACCTCCTCGGCCGCGTGGGCTGCTCGGGCTGGTCGACGGTCACGCCCGAGCCGCACCTCGCGCTCCACCTGCAGGACACCCCGGAACCCGGCCGCGGCGAGGCGATCCCGTGGCGATTCTGCGGCTACCTCGCCGACGGCGCGCGGGTGGAGAGGGGCCTGCCGCGCGGCGGCATCGGGCCTCACGGAGCGCTCCTGGGACAGAGGATCACCGCGCCGGCTCGATGAGGGACGGAAGCGTCTTGACCTTGCGGAACATCTCGCTAACTTCTTTGGCTCCAAAACCTTGCTCGCAGCCTGCCGATCGTCAGAATCGCCATCGCCATGACCACCGCCGTCAAGACCGAATCCCCGCGGCCCCCCGCGGCCAAGAAGGGCCTCGAGACCCACCGCAACATCGGGATCATGGCCCACATCGACGCCGGCAAGACCACGGTCACCGAGCGGATCCTGTTCCTCACCCAGAGGATCCACGCCATGGGGGAGGTCCACGACGGCGAGGCGACCATGGACTTCCTCGAGGAGGAGAGGAAGCGCGGCATCACGATCCAGTCCGCCGCGACCTCCTGCGAGTGGAACGGGCACTCGATCAACATCATCGACACGCCCGGCCACGTCGACTTCACGGCCGAGGTGGAGCGCTCGCTGCGCGTCCTCGACGGCGCGATCGCCGTGTTCGACGCGGTCAGCGGCGTCGAGGCCCAGTCGGAGACCGTCTGGAGGCAAGCCAACCGCTACGGCGTGCCGCGGATCTGCTTCATCAACAAGATGGACCGCGTCGGCGCGGACTTCTGGGGCTCGGTGTTGTCGATCCGGGAGCGCCTCGAAGCGCGCCCGGTGCCGGTGCAGATCCCGATCGGGCAGGAGAAGGAGTTCCGCGGCGTCATCGACCTCGTGCGCATGAAGGCCTACGGCTTCCCGAGCGAGGACGAGGGCCGGAGCTACACGGAATTCGAGATTCCCCCGGAGCTGCTCGAGGAGGCGAAGATCCACCGCCACGCGATGCTCGAGGCCGCCGCCGAGCACGACGACCGGCTGCTCGAGATGTTCGTGGAGGACGAAGAGTGCCCCGAGGATCTCGTGCTCAAGGCCTTGCGCCAGGGCACGATCGCGATGGAGATCACGCCGGTCGTGTGCGGCTCGGCGCTCAAGCACAAGGGTGTGCGCTTCATGCTCGACGCGGTGGTCGACCTCCTGCCCAGCCCGATCGACATGCCCGATGTCGAGGGTCTCGAGCCCAGGACCGACGCCAAGGTCGTGCGCAAGCGGGCCGACTCCGATCCGACCTGCCTGATGGCCTTCAAGACCATCGCCGAGCCCACCGGCGACCTGACCTTCGTGCGCGTCTACTCGGGCGTGCTCAGGAAGGGCGACGCGCTCCTCAACCCGCGCACCCGCAAGACCGAACGGATCGGGCGCCTGGTGCGCATGCACGCCAACAAGCGCGAGCCCCTCGATGAGATCCGCTCCGGCGACATCGGCGCCGTGATCGGCCTCAAGAACACGGTGACCGGGGACACCCTGTGCGACGAGGACAAGCCCATCGCGCTGACGAAGATCCAGTTCCCCGACGCGGTGATCTCGATGTCGCTCGAGCCCAGGAAGTCGGCCGACCGCGACAAGCTGGGTGAGATCATCGGCAAGATGATGCGCGAGGATCCGACGTTCCGCGCGCAGACGAACGAGGCCACCGGGCAGCTCATCATCTCGGGGATGGGGGAGCTGCACCTCGAGGTCATCGTCCACCGCATCCAGAACGATCACAAGTGCGATGTCCAGACCGGCAAGCCCAAGGTCGCCTACAAGCAGCGCCTGAGGCACACGATCGAGACCGAAGCGCGGCTCATCCGCCAGACCGGAGGCCGCGGGCAGTACGCGGTGATCTGGGTGAAGTTCGAGCCGGTCGCGACGCCGGACGGGGACCTCGAGTTCGTCGACGGGATCAAGGGGGGCTCCGTGCCGCGCGAGTTCATCCCCAAGGTCGAGAACGGCCTGCGCGAGGGCTTCGGGAGCGGCGGGAGCCTGGGCTACCCCTTCGTCAACGTGCGCGCGACGCTGTTCGACGGCAAGAGCCACGAAGTCGACTCGAGCGAGCTGGCGTTCCATCTCGCCGGCGCGATCGCCTTCAGGCAGGCGGCGGAGAACAACGTCGTGCTGCTCGAGCCGATCATGAAGGTCGAGGTGCGCGTGCCCGAGGATTATCTCGGCGGCGTCGTCGGCGACCTGAACAGCCGCCGCGGCGAGGTCAACGAGGTCGACTCGATCGGCAACCTGCGGGTCGTGCGCGCGCTCGTGCCGATCGCGGAGATGTTCGCCTACTCTTCCGCGCTGCGCAGCGCGACGCAGGGACGGGGCTCGTACACGATGGAGCTGTTCGAGTACCGCGACGTGCCGAGGACCATCGCGGAGCAGGTGCTGAAGACCGGCGGCTGAACGAGCGGATTGCGGTCGCTGGCCCTTCCAGGTCGCCGCCGGCTCGATACCATGGGTGGCGATGACCCGCACCGCCAAGCGCCGCTTCACGCGCGAAGTCCAGAACACGGTCGACGGCATCGCTTTCGGCGCGACCGGGCCCGTGCTGGTCCACGAATACGACCCGCCCGCCGGCGGCATGTGGATCGACGACGTGATCCCCGGCAAGCTCTCCGCCCTCGACCGCGCCACGGGCGAAGTGGCCTGGTCCTCGCCCTGCGAGGTCGGCTACGGACGCGGCTTCGGTGCCGGCATCGGCCGCGAGGACGACGCGATCGTGCTCGGGCCGAGCTCGAAGGGGCACGTCGTCGCGCGCATGTCGCTGAAGAACGGCGAGCTGCTGGGCGCCGGCCCGATCGACGCCTTCGACGAAGCTCTCGTCTTCGGCGACCTGTGCTTCTGCGTCACCCCGCGGCGCATCTTCGCGATCTCGCCCTCCGCGATGAGCGAGGCCTGGGAGTACTCGCGCCCCGGCGAGCGCTATCACCACGTCGCGCGCAGCGGCGGGAAGCTCTTCGTCGTCTACACCCATGCCTCCGGCAAGCGGCAGGGGGTGCTGCGCCTCGACGCGGAGACCGGCGAGTTCGAGGCCGAGGTCCTCGCTCCGCACCAGCCGGTCGTGCACGGGATCGCGGCCAACGCGGACGGGGTCGTCCTCCTCACGCGCGACCTCGCCTCGGCGCTGCCCGCCGAGCTCACCCCCCAGTTCATGCTCGAGCTCTCGCGCCGCCCCGACGGAGCGACCTCCGACACCCTCTCGCTCCTGGCCCTGCCGCCGAACTCCTCGGCGGGCGACGCGCCGCTGTGGTACGAGATCGTCTCGACGCAGCCCGCGGACGAGATCCCCGAGGTCAGCATCACCGCGGACGCCGGCAAGCTCTACCTCGTCAAGGGCGCGCTGCTCGAGGTCCGCGACACCCTCACGGGCCGCCTGCTCGGCGACTGGGCTGTGCCCGGACTCGACGAGTCGGTGGCCTTCCAGGTCGGCGACGGGGCCGGACTGCTGGCCGAGGAGACGCGCGTCTCGGTGTTCGAACTGCCGGCTTGAACCGGCCGCGCGCTCCGCCAGAATCTCCGCCGCCATGGCCAAGCACGCAGCCGGAGCGGGCGAGCCCCAGAAGGACGCCGATGGACTGGTCGTCCAGCAGTACACGAGCACCGTGCTCGTCGTCGTCCCCCCCTCGGACTTCGCCGAGCAGACGCTGCGCCACGCGCGCTCCTCGCTCTACAACGTCCACGTCGGGACCTGGAGCGTCTCGACCAACTCCGGCGACCTGATCAAGGGCCGCCTCCAGGACGAGTTCCAGGTCGACGGCGACATCGCGCAGGCGACGATGGAGCCCTACTCGGGCGTGATCTTCGTGGGGGGAGAGGGCGCGATGCAGCTCGCGGAGAACGAGCACGCGCTGCGACTGGCCCGCGAAGCTGCAGCCGCCGGCAAGATGATCGGTGCCTGGGACCGCTCGGTCGTGATCCTGGCTCGGGCCGGGATCCTGAAGGGCCGGCGCGTCACCGGAGCGCCCGAGGTCCGCGATCTCGTCGAGCGCGCCGGCGGCCGGTTCACCGGACGCCAGCTCGAGCGCGACGGCGTCCTCGTGACCGCCGTGGACGAGGCCGTCGGCATCCGCTTCGGCAAGACGCTGGCGCAGATCGTGGGGATCTAGAGTCTCGCCGAGCTGCTCGGCGCCCTGCGCGGATGGGTGCCGAGGGGTCTCGAGCCGGTGGTTTTCGACACGGCGCACCCCGCGCAGTATCCTTCTTCGCCCGGCCCACCCGACCCCACCCAACCCAACTTCCACTTCGCCCCCCCTCAGCTCCACCCCGCTCCGGCACGACCGGAGCCGGGCTGCCTCGCCACGACGCAGGCTCCCCCGTGACCGCTACTCCGATCCTCGACACCCTGGCGCGCGAGTTCTCCACGCGTCCCGAGCACGTCCAGAGCGCGCTCGAGATGCTCGACGCAGGGTTGTGCGCGCCTTTCATCGGCCGCTTCCGCCGGGCCCAGGTCGGGCCGCTCACCGAGAACGGGATCCGGCGCCTCGAACGCCGTCGCAGGGAGCTGGAGGAGCTCGATCGCCGTCGCGCGACGATCCTCACCATCCTCGAGCGCGAGCCCGGCGTCGATGCCGCGACCCAAGCGCTGGTGCGCTCGTGCATGGATCGCTTCGAGCTCGAGGACCTCTTCATCCCTCACCGCCGACCCGAGCCCGAGGTGCAGCTCGCGCTCGATCGCGGACTGGGAGGTCTGGCCGACCTGCTCGTCGCGCCCCTGCCCCAGGAGGAGCGTTCCGCGCTGGGTATAGCGGAGGAGCCGGAGGGAGGCGATGGCGGCGAGGGGGAAGGGGAGACGCAACGTCCGCACGCGGACCCATCGCCCTCCGAGCCGGCACCCGCCGAAACACTTCCCGAGACGACCGTCGAGACGACCGCCGAGGCTGCGGCGACAGGATCTGCGGGCCAACCCGCGGAACCGGTTCCCGACGCCGCCCCCGCGTCCGGAGCGAGCGTCGTCGAGGCCGCGGCCTCGGAGGAAGAGCACGACGAGATCGAGGAGCCTCCCCCGCCGACGGCGCCGATCCACGCCATCGACGTCAGGACGGCGATGAACGTGCACCTCGCGCGCCTGTGCGCACCTTACGTCAACCCCGACCGGGGCGTGCACACCGACGCCGAAGCACTCTCGGGCGCGGTACGCATCCTCTCCGATCGCCTCGGGCGCAATGCGCGCCTGCGCGGCGCCGTCCGGCGCCTGCTCGCCAAGCATGGCGTGCTCTCGGTGCGCCCCACGGTGGAGGAGAACCGGCTCGGACGTCACCGGCCGCTGCTCAGGGTCAAGGCGCCGCTGCGCCAGCTCCAGGGGCACCGCCTGCTCGCGATCCGGCAGGCCCAGAAGGAGCGTGTCCTCAACACGTTGATCGCGCTCGATCCCGCGGTCGCGCTGCCCAAGGTGCGTGCCGCACTGGGGAGGCACACGCACCCCGCGCATGAGGATCTGCTCCGGGAGATCGCGCTCCAGGCGCTCAACCAGCGTCTCCTGCCGATGGTCGAGCCCGACGTGCGGCTCGAGCTCAAGGAGCGAGCGGACTTCGAGGCGCTGCGCTTCCTCGCCCAACACTTGCGCCAGATCCTCTACGCCCCGCCCCTCGGACCCTACCCCGTGGCCGGGATCGACGTGAACGCCAAGGGCGACTGGACCGTGGCCCTGGTCGGGTCGGACGGCGAGCCGCTCACCACCGAGATCCGGATCGAGACGGGTGAGAAGGACGCCGCGGCGCTCGGCCAGGAGCTGCGCGGCGCGCTCGAGCCCTCCGGCGTCGGCGCGATCACCTCCGCGGGCATCCGAGCGATCGCCATGGGTCATGGCAAGGGCGCGCGCGCCGCGGTGACGAAGATCCGCGCTGCGCTCCGTGCCGCGCGCTCCGCGACGCCCGCGACGTCCGCCGGCGGCGCGCCGCCGGCCCAGGCCGCGGCCACCGGCGCTGCCTGGGCGGAGCCCGTCCTCTTCATCGTCAACGAGGCCGGCCTCTCGAGCTACGCCAACTCCGAGATCGCCCGTGCCGAGCTCCCCGACCGCAGCGTGGCCGCGCGCATGGCGATCAGCCTGGCCCGCCGCCTCCAGGATCCGATGGCGGAGATCCTCAAGGTCGACCCGCGCCACCTCGGTCTGGGATCCGAGCAGGGCCTGGTCAGCAAGGCCAACACGAGACGCGTCTTCATCGAGACCATCGAATCCGCCGCCGCGCACGTAGGTTGCGACGTGAACCGGGCCCCGCTCTCGTTTCTCGAGCACGTGCCCGGCCTCACGCACGAGACGGCCAGGAAGCTGGTCGAGCGGCGCAGGGAAAGGCCCTTCCTGAGCCGCGAGGAGCTGCGCGCCGACGGGCTGCTCAGCGAGGCGCAGTGGACCGGCGCGGCGGCCTTCCTGCGCGTGTCCAGTTCGGCCGAGCCGCTCGATGCGAGCGGTCTGCACCCCGAGCAGTACCCTCTCGTGCGCCGTCTGCTCGACAGCGCCGGCTCGACCGTCGAACAGGCGCTCGGTCGCTTCGGAGCGACGCGCGGACTCCGGCGCGGCGAGTTCGAGATCGACGAGGCCACCTGGCGCGACCTGATGCGCGAGGTCTCCTGGCCGGGTCGGGATCCGCGCCCGCGCCTGCCCACACCGGCCCTGCTCGACGCGGACACGGATACCGTGCGGCTCGTCAAGGACCGCGTCGTCGAAGGCATCGTCTCGAACGTGGCCAGCTTCGGGGTCTTCGTCGATGTCGGCCTGCAGGCCGATGCCATGGTCCACATCAGCGAGATCTCCGAGCGCTACGTGCGGGACGCGCGCGAGCTGCTCGCGATCGGCCAAGTGGTGCGCGCGCGGATCCTCGAGGCGGGCGGTCAGCGTTTGACGCTGTCGCTCAAGGGCGTGCCCTGGCCGCAACGTGAGCCCCGGCCGGAGCGAGGCACGGGCGAGCCTGCGCGCCGCGACGATCGGGGGAGAGCACCGGGAGGCGGCGCACGCAGGGAGGAAGGACCGCGCGGGCGCCCCGGGAGAGGACGCGAGCGCCGCCCGGGCGGCGAGGAGCGCGAGAGCGGACCGCCGCCCAACGTCCGGGCGGCTCAAACGCGCCGCGACGGCCTGGGCGCGCGATCGGGCCGCCGGGGTGGCGATCGGCAGGGTTCCGGCCGCGGGTCGGGTCGGCCCGGCGGCCGCGACGAGCGCGGCGGCCGGGACTCAGGCATGGGACGCGACGAGCGCGTGAGCCTCGATTCGATCAATCGCTCGAAGGCCGCCTACAGCCCCTTCGCTTCCTTCTTCAAGTCGTTGAAGGAGGAGGAGAAACGCGAAGGCGAATGAGTCCCTCGCGCGAGCTACTCTCGCTCGCGCCCGATGGCCGTGAGAGCCTCGCGAACGCGGTCGTCGGCGAGGAGCGAGCGCAGCTCCTCGAGCTTCTTCACGACCGAAGACTCGTCCGAGGAGGGGCGGAGGCCGCGGCCGAGCAGCTCGCCCGCGCTGGCGAGATGGATCTCGTCGCCTGAGCGCACGGCCGGCAGGGGCGCGCCGAGGGATGCGTGGTGATCCCAGCCCTCGTCCCGCGCGCCCTCGAAGGCGCCGGCTGAGATCGCGGGCCGGTTGAAATCGGGAGAGGCTTTCCGGGGCAGGAGCCGACCCAGGTCGTCGAGAAGATCGAGCAGGCCCAGACGCTCACGTTGCCCGGTCGTGTCGAAGCCTGCGCCTTCCACGGCTTGATCCGGGTCCATCAGCTGGAAGGACTGGCTCTCGACGACGTTCGCCGACAGCTCTTCCACCGCTCGGACCTGGGACGATTGGATCCCAGTCGAGAGGTCGTGCAGCTTGTCGCAAATCTCGCGATGAGATGCGTTGAGGCGCTCCTCGACGCGGGCACCGAGCTGGTCGAGGCTCGCGGCGAGGCGATACATCCCGTCGGCCGGTGAGTCCCCGGCTGAGCCGGCGCGCGCGAGGTCCGCCTGGGTTTGCACCGCGTCCTTCAAGTAGACGAGCTCGATGCGCAGGCCCTGGAGGCCGTCCCCCAGGTGAGCGATCTCCTCCGCCATCTTGTCCAGCACCGGACCGGACGCCTTGGCCGCCTCCTGAGCCGCGATCGAGTGCGATCGACTCGTGCGCACCACGAGCCACAGACCGCACAGGAGGACGCCCACGGCCGAGAGCGGCACGCTCGTGAGTCCTCGCGTCGCGAGGCTGCGCACGATCCAGCTGTATTGGGGGCTGATCGTCGGAACGAGGAGCATCGCCGTCCCGGTGAGGAGCATGGTCGTCCCGGCTCCCAGCAGCCAGCCCTCCGCAGCAGTCCCGCCTGATTGCACACGTGTCCCGGGCGCCGCGCGCTGCGGAGTCTCTTCGTTCGGCTGTGTGTTCTCTTGTTCCTTCGGCATGTCCTTCATCCCGTTCCGCGTGCGCTGCCGCCTTCATGGGGAAACCGGTCCGACCGCCTTCGTCCGCGCTCCCGGAGCGGAGCGGTCGGCGAGGGGGCCAGCGGGGTGCGATCCGGCCGGCGCAAGCCGGCAGATTGCCCGTCAAGGATTCGGGCCGCGGGGCCGGGCATCTTGAGCCCAAAACCGATCTCCACGGCCCCTTCCCGGGGCGGCTTTCTGGGCGCCGGCCGGGCGGGTAGATTGGTCTGCCCCGCTCCGTCGCGAGGCCTGGCGGGTGGAGGACGCGGCGATGGCCCAGCTTCGGATCATCAAGGGGGTTCCGGTGTCGCGCGGGCTGGCGCTGGGGCGCGTCCATGTCGTGCGTGCCACTCCCAAGGTCGTTCCGACCTGGTCGGTTCCCGGGGACGAGGTCGAACGCGAAGTCGCCCGCTTGCGCGAAGCGATCGAGCAGACCGGCGAGGAGCTCAAGCGCCGCCAGGACCTCGTCGCGGCGCAATCGGGTCCCAAGGACGCGGAGATCCTGTCCGTCCACCGCATGCTGCTCCAGGATCCGGGTGCGCGCAGGAAGGTCGAGGCGCGCATCCGCGATCAGCGCATCAACGCCGAGGCAGCCGTGCAGGAGCTGATCGAGCGCTTCCGGAGCGCGCTCGGCGCGCTCGGCGGTGAAGGACAGCGCAGCTACGCGGCCGATTTCAGCGACCCTTGGCACGCCGTGCTCGACGCGCTGCTCAAGCGCGATCGCGACCACGTGGTCGCCGCCGGCGAGCAGATCGTTCTCGCCGCGGCGGTGCTGACCCCGCAGGTCGTCACCTGCCTGGAGCGCGAGCATGTGCTGGCGGTGATCACCGAGACCGGCGGGCGCTTCTCGCACGGGGCCGTGCTGGCGCGCTCCTTGGGTGTCCCCTGCATCGTCGGTCTGCCGAACCTCCTCTCGCGCCTGGAGCAGGGTATGCGCGTGTGCGTCGACGGGGACCGGGGCACGGTGCAGCTCAAGCCCGGCGACGAAGACGTCGACCGCTTCCTCGAGCGCCTCGCACGGCGCAAGGCGCGCCAGAGCAAGCTCGCCATCCACGCCGCGCTGCCCAGCGTCACGCCCGACGGCCGCAGGTTCGACGTGAACGTGAACATCGAGACGCTGCAGGATTTCGAGACCTTCCAGATCGCGCACACCGACGGTGTGGGGCTCCTGCGCACGGAGTTCCTGTACATGGAGCGCTCGCAGTTTCCCTCGGAGGAGGAGCAGTACCGTCTCTACCGGCGCGTGCTGGAGCGCATGGACGGACGCCCGGCGACCCTGCGCACGCTGGACATCGGCAACGACAAGCGCCTGCCGTACTTCCAGACTCCCGAGGAAGCCAATCCGGCGCTGGGATGGCGCGGGCTCAGGATCTCGATCCAATGGCAGGATCTCCTGCGCGTGCAGCTGCGCGCCGCGTTGCGCGCGAGCGCGCACGGCGATCTGCGCCTGCTGCTTCCGATGGTCACCTCGATCGAGGAAGTGCGCGAGGTGCGCCGCGTCTTCGCGGAGGTGCGCCAGCAGCTGGTCGAGCAGGGCTACGAGGTGGCCCCGCGGGTGCCGCTGGGGATCATGGTCGAGGTCCCCTCGACCGTGGTGATGCTGCCGCACATGCTTCCGGAGGCCGACTTCGTCAGCGTGGGCACGAACGACCTGGTGCAATACCTGCTCGCGGTCGATCGCGACAATCCCTGGGTGGCGAAGCTCTACGATCCGCAGCACCCCGCCGTCTGGTGGGCGCTCGCGCGCGTGGCCGCGGCGTCGCGCGCGGCCGGCAAGCCCTGCTCGGTGTGCGGCGAGATGGCCGGGGACTACGCGACCGCCCTGCTGTTGATGGGCATGGGCTACGACTCGGTCAGCGTCGTTCCGCATCTCCTGGCCGAGGTGAAGTACGCCGTGCGCGAGACGCCGCAGGCCGAGGCTGCGGAGCTGGCCGCCGCCGCGGGGAGGGAGACCACCTCCGAGGGCGTGGGCAGGATCCTCGCCCAGGCGCGCGAGCGCCTCCACCGGCGGCAGCTCGCGGAGAGTGGCGAGGAAGCGGCGCTGGAGGGAAGCGAGCCGATCGGAGGGACCGGAAGGGGGGAAGTGGCCTGAACGCGGCGCTGCCGTGGTCCGGCCGCGGCTGGTAAGCTCACGCCGGGGGAAGAGAGGAGAACGCTTGCGACGAGCAAGATGGGGGAGGGAGAGGCCAACGACTCCGCGCCGGGGTCGATGGTCCCAAGCCGAGCTCGCGCGGCTCAAGGAGCTCTACGGCCTGAAGGACGCGCACGCCATGGCGCGCGAGCTGAACCGCCCCGAGGAGAGCGTGCGACGGATGGCGCAGATGGTGTTCCCATCCGCCGTGCGCACGGGTCCCTGGGCGGCGGGCGAGGTCGTCGAGCTGAAGAAGTACCACGGGGGGACGGCGCTCGAGATCGTCGCGAGAATCCTGGGGCGATCGGTCGAGGACCTCGGTCGCAAGATCGAGGAGCTGCGCGCGGTCCAGCACACCGGACGCTGGACGCAGGAGGAGATCGCCGAGTTCAAACGCCTGTACGGCACGCGCACGGACGAGGACTTGGCCGTGATCTTCGAGCGCGGCGTCGAGGCGGTGAAGCGCCTGGGCGCGCGCCTTTGTCTGGCCAAGGACAAGGCCTTCCTGCGCAAGCTCGCGGGTCCATCGGCCTCGCGCATGCCGCGCTGGGAGAAGGGCGAGGTCGAGAAGCTCGTCACCCTCTACCCCGTCGCGCCCAACCTGGATATTGCGCAGCGGCTGAACCGCTCGGTGAAGAGCGTCGTCTCGAAGGCGCACAACCTGGGCCTCAAGAAGGAGGCCGACCGGTTGCGCGAGATGGGGCGCGAGAACGTGAGCTTGCGCTACCGCAAGGCGACCACGCCGGCGGAGGCGTGATGACGCGGATCGCGCGGGCAGGCGTCATCACCAGATGCGTTCCCCGTGCAGCGTGCACGCGCCCATCTGGTTCTCGACGACGCCGGTGACGCACAGCACGCCGAACTCGGCCAGGCGCTTCCCGTCGCGCTCGTAGACGTCGGGGAAGATCACGACCTCGGCGATCCCGCTCTCGTCCTCGAGGGTCAGGAAGCGCATCGATCGGCCGTCCTGCGTGCGCACGTGCCGCGTCGCCGCGGGCCAGCCGCGCAGCGTGATGCGCCCCCCCTGGAAGCGGTCGATCTCGCCGCAGGGCGCAGGGTTGACCGGACGCGGAATACGGTACCGCGACGATTCTTCCTCGCTTCGTAGGCTTTCGGGAGGACGGCCGGGTCCCGGCTCGAAGCGAGGAAGAATC
>JBGPOP010000009.1:0-124407 GCA_041488095.1 Planctomycetota bacterium | reverse complement strand
GCGCGCACGAGGTGCGTCGCGCGCGCGGGGCCGAAGGCCGCGCGGAAACGCTCCTTCAACGCGGGCAGAGCCGCCTCGGAGGCTTCTCCTGCTCCTTCCTCTCCGACGCTCGGGTGCGCCACGGGCTCGACGGATTCTCCTGGCCGTCGAGGATGGTACGCCCGGGCGGACTCGAACCGCCGACCTTCGGTTTAGGAAACGACTGCTCTACCGCCGCAAGTGTTGAACGGCAAGGACTTGCGACGCCGACTTCTCGACCCCCAGCAGATTCCCCAGCAGTCACGCGGCGACAACCTGCCGCGGAGTGCGAGGCGGAGCGTCAGCTACAGCGAGTGGTTCGCGACTGGCCCGAGCTTTCAGGTGAGCTTCGGGCCGCAATTATCGCGATCGTCAGGTCGCGGCCGGAGTGTTCCGAGTAGAGAGGCAGCCCCGACGGAATGCACGCTTTGGACCACATGCGCCCACCGATGCACGTCAACTCCTCTCGACAATCCCACTGAGCTGAACAGAAATCAAGAAGGCGGCCAACACGCACACGATCATGACGCGGCGGGCGTGAGCCGCAGTTGCGTAGCTGGCGCCCTTTTCGCGACCCAGTAGCCAATGACCATCGAGTTCGGATTCCCACGTGCGCAATGCGACCTCGGACGTGTAGAGAAGCCACAACTGAACCGCGATAGCGCCGACCAGAACGACCGTGGAGTGGTGAAGTGTGTAGAACCACGCAATCGCAACGAAACCCGCCATGGCAAGGACAGCAAGATAGAATCTTCTCATGTAGCGCTCGTCGCTGTCGTAGACCGCCGCACCTTTCCAGATGAGTGCCACAGCGCACAATGCAACGGCCACACACACCGGAATGACATTCACATCCCCGTGAGTGTTGATGGATGGCTCGAACTTCAAGCCCTCCAGAGATAGCAGGGCAAAGACGTTTGGCACCATTAGGCCTGCAAACGCAATGTGCAGATACGGCTCGGTCACGTGCCTCAAGGTTGTTTCAACATGCGGCTTGGCCGGCGGTTGGTTCTCCGGCAGTCCGCGATGTCGGTAAGAGGCTGCTAGAGCATGCTCCACAACTACCCACAAGAACGGAACCAGCGCGACAACAGCAAGGAACGAATCGGCAGACCGCAGTGCCCTGGGCGACCAATCTCCTTCGCCGGTCATCAGGAATCGCAGTGCAATCATGCCGATCAATGTGTAGAAGGTGCGTAGAAGGAAACTGAATCCAAGAGTATGCGTACGCTCGCTAGCCAAGAGCCTTATCCAACTAGGCACGAGAATGAGGGTGTTCCACAGGAGATATGCTCCCATGACTGCGTAGCAGATCTCTAGCAAGGGCAGCTTCATGTCAGGGGGCGGTCACGGTGTCGGATGGCGAGTTGTCGCTCCCCGAACTCGGGGGCTCGCCATCGCGAAACAGGAGCGCGGACTCCTTCTCGAGTAGCAGATCAGAGATGGTGATGGGCGCACCGTCACGAGGATTCTTCACGTTTCAGGAAAGCTCGGGTAGAGGCCCTGTTGACCAGGCGGATCGCGACGAATGCTGAGCGCCTCGAGCAGCCCCGGTGTGAACGGAGCTGGCTCTTGCTCATCGGGGGGTCGAAGGATGAAGCCTTCATCTTCCGTCTTCGGCAGAAGGTAATGGGAAACAAACTCGGGGCGTAAGTGAACGTGCCAGGGCGGATCGTGCGGAGTTGCGAATATGCCTTCCATGCCGAACGACTTGCTCGGGGGGCGGAGGTTTCGAAAGTGAGAACCGAGAATGGTCGCGCGTTCTTGAAGCGAGTAGTTCCTGGACGAGGACGAGTACTGGCCCTGTTGGTCACCAACGCTTGGAACCCAGCGCTCCTCCTTGCCGAAGTAATCGGAAGCCCAGTCGATCGACTGTGGGCTCGACAGCCGGTAGATGGCGACGTTGTGGCACTGCCCCATGATTTCCTCGGACTTGTCTGGGCCATAGACGTCTCGCAGTCCGTGGATGTCTTGGAATCCGAGGACGAAGTGCCCGTGCTTCGAGCGCGCCTTGATCATGGTCTTCGGGAATTCCTTGAGCTCTTCCGCAACGCGGATTTCGTCAAGGATGAACCACGTGTGGTCAGGCGGGTATTCTGGCTGCATCAGCAGGAGTTCCGAGCAGCGCTGAAACATTGTGCGATTGATGCTGTCCAAACTTTGGCTCATCTTCGGGACGCTTGCGAGCAAGAGCACCGACGGCGGTGCCTTAGGATCCATCCAGCGATTGAGGCTCACCGGCGGTTCCGTTGCACGTGCCCACAGCGCCGCTATAGTCTCGAACCGCCGAATTCCGACGCGCCATGAGGAGCGAAGGTTGCCGGCCGTATCTGATGCGTTGTCGGTCAGATGTTCGCGAACGGCGGCACGTGCGACCGGAGTCGAATGCTCCAAGACCTCCGTCGCGAAGCCGAGCGCAACAAGCTGAATCAGGTCGTTCAGCGTCCACTTGATCGCGCGCCTTCTGAGAGTGTCAATGAGTTCTCCAAGAAGCTCTTGGGGTGCGTTGGTGAAGTAGGGGTTGTTCTTGTCCCCTTCCAGGGGAAGAAGCGTGGCGGCGAGTTGCTCAGCATCGGCGTGAGTCGTGATGTCCGCAGCGACGTCCCAAGCGGAGGAGCGCGTGTCGAATGGGTTTAGGATATGAATGCGATCCTCGGGGATCCCGAGCCCACGAAGCACCGGATAGAAATCAAGTTTCGGATCGTAGATCAGTGCCCGATGAAGAAGTGTGCCTCTTGGTGCGAGCATGGTCCGAAGCAGCATTCGAATCGTCAGTGTTTTCCCGCTGTCACTCTGGCCGATAGCGGCGTAGTGCGCACCAAGACGCGCAGGATGAACCTGTGCGCCCCATGCGATCAACCCGTCATTGTTGCCAGCCGTTGAACTGGCCAGAGGTTTCTTGCGGCGGAAACACATTCTAGGTGGGAGGCTGTCGTAAGCGCTCGAAGTCTGGCCTCAAAGGTGACGGAGGGGCCGGGCGGGGGCGGGCGCGTGCGAATCGAGGAAACATGTAGCGGTCGTACCAGATCGGGAAGAACTTCAGTGAGGCGAGTAGCGTGAGAATGGGCACGGCCGCTAACCACTTGTAGGCCTCCATGAACGCACCCACCGCAAGCACGGCCAATACAGTCGCCAAGGCGGCAACTCCGTACTTGATCGGCCCCCGGAACGCCAAACAGAGCAAGTGACCCGGGCTCACAAAACCCATTCGTGAGCTGCCAATGAAATGCAAGGGGGCCAGGCAGAGACAGACGAGCGCAGCGCTGGCTCCGGCAAGCGTGAGGGGAGGAGTGTCGGTTGTGGATTGTGAACTACCGATAAGAACAATGACGAATGCCGCTACCCCATAGAGAAGAAGCGAGCTCGTCCACGCGAGGAGGATCAGCAGGCGGAGCTTGTATGGGTTGCGGACTCCGTCGATCCATAAATCTTTGAGGTAGTCGTCGCCAACCCCGCCGGGCGGGGTTGAGGCGTCGTGAATGCGCACTTCTTGAGCCATGGGCGGCGTCTCCCACTGTTCGTTGCCGTTCATGGTGCGAGCTGCTGGCTAATGGTGAGCTGGTGGTCGTGTGCCAGAATCTTCTCTCGCGATCGGTTCATGGCACGAGTGAGCTCGGTCAAGTCCTCGCCAGCGGAGTCCTCGTCGCAGAAGATGCGCGTCGCCCCCTTCGCCCGAGACATCTGGACGTATGCGAGCTCGCGGTCTTGAATCCAGCCACCGGCGAGTACGAAGGCGTTTTCGACCGAGGCGCCCTGGGCCTTGTGGACTGTAGTCGCGTAGGCAACGCGCAGGAGGTCCTTCTGTTCTCCGAATGCGTTGACGGTGAGGTCCTGTGCTCGAAGGCTGACGCGCACATGCCGTAGGCCTTCCGGCGTGTTCTCTGTGCGATCAAGCTTCACATGAAGGATGTCGTCCTGGATCTGCTCGACGGTTCCGAAGTCGCCGTTCTTCACGCCGAGACGTCGGAGGTTGACATGAAAGGCGACTCGATCTCTTTCGTGGAACACATGCTCCTTGTGCGAGAGAGACCGGCCCAGTTCCCCGCCGTGCAGACGTGCTTGCTGCGCCTGCCTATTGAGTTCCGCGGTTTCCCGGTTCGTGCCCGCGAGGATCAGCGTCTGCGCGAGGTCAGCCGTCCGCTCGACGTTCCATCGGGCGACAAGAGCGGAGATGGCTCCATCGCGGGACCGCTGCACGTGAAGATGCCCTTCCATCGCGTACCGCGAGAGTGCGGCACGAGAATCCCCTTCGGCAAACTCGAAGACGGCACTGCGCGCCCAGTCGGCACGTTGGCGCATGAGCTCGCGAAGCTCCGCTCCGCCAAGCCGATTCAGCAGCGCGCGGAATCCGCCGCCGGCATCGATACTCTGAAGCTGCGCTGCATCGCCTGCGAGGACGACCTTGGCACCCGCCTTCTCCGCTGCTTCGAGCAGACGCGCGAGGTGGCGCGAGCCCACCATTCCGGCCTCGTCGATCGCTAGGACAGTTCGGTCGTCGAGCTTGAGGCGTGCGGACTTCGATGCGTGGTCGGGAGTTGCAGAGAACGCCCAGAGCAGGCTCTCGATAGTGGAGCTCCTGATGCCGGAACCTGCTTCGAGTTGCTGCGCTGCACGAGCGGAGAGTGTTGTCCCGAACACCTTGAGGCCGGCGCTCTCCCAGATCTCGCGAGCGGCGGCAAGCGCGGTCGTCTTTCCTGAACCTGCCATGCCCGAGAGAAGTCGGAGCCCGCCCGGCTCAGTCAGATGCCGGACCGCCTGGCGTTGCTCGTCGCTGAGGTGAGAGAAGCGCTCGAGGACTCGTTCGATGACGGGCGCGCCAATGGCATGGCGCGTCGACGCATGGAGCCCCTCTGCGGCGGTGAGGAACGCGCGCTCCGTTCTATGCAGATCCACGGATGTGTAGAGCGGGTAGCCCATCTGCCCCACACCCAGCGGCACGACTTGTTCGGAGGTCGCGAGGAATCGACGGACGATGCTGAGCACCTCGGAAGGCGCCACTCCGTGAGCCTGCACCTTCTCCGCCACTCGGCGAACGAGGTCGAGTTCTCGGAAGGCCGAGTCGGAATCCGTAAGCTCCTTCAGAGCTTCTGGAACCACGGCTTCGGCGATCCGACCCGCGTGCAGAACATGAGGCTGCTTCGCCGCGGCAGCCTGCTCGGGCCCGAAGCCCTGCTCCTTGCCGAGGCGCTGCCACAGCGGGAAGAGTTCCTCGCGGGCCACGTGCTCCTTCACCTGTCGCGTTGTGCGAGCGATGGCTTCTGCTGCCACCGGCCCCGAGAGTCCGCGGCTGGAGAGGACCTCCTCGATTTCGTTTCTGCGCTTGGAGAAAAAGTCAGCTACACGTTCCGGCACACTTGTGACCTCGAACCAGGTCTTCTCGGCGCGAAGGTCAAAGCCGAGGTCTCTCAATCCCTTTGCGAGGCCGATTCTGTAGAGGGTGCCAGCGGCCATCTTGTGATCGAAGATGTCCTGCGATCGGATGGCTCCCCAGGATCCGTCAGCACGCCGAACGCAGTTCAGGAGCAGGCAGTGGGAGTGGAGCTGTGGATCCTGAGCTCGGGACGTACCATGCTCGAAGACGGCGAGTACCAGTTCGGCTGGTTCGATCACTCGTCCGCCGTGGCCTCGTCTTGTGATGGAGGCGGTGTCCTCGAGGTAGGAGATTGCCTCTCGGACCGCCTCGAAGTGGGCCCGTTCGATGGCTGCGCGAAGTTCCTCAGATGCCTGACTCCAGAGGACCGAGATCGACTTCGGCGCGCTGAATGTGAGATCGAACCCGACGGTCCGGGCTCGCCCGTCTTGGTACTCCTGAACCTGGCCGAGGGGTTCGCCGTCGTGTGGCGAGCGCCCCTCCATGAGACGGCGAAGGTCGTCCTTCCCGACCGATCCATCGAGGCCCAACGCCCGGGCTCCCCTGCCGAGCCATTGGCCGGGGGGCTCCCCTCCGAGGAGGTAGTAGTCCTCGCGGGCGAGGTCCAGGTAGTACTCCTCCTGGCCGGCGACCATCTTCGCGAGCGACAGCACTCATGGCCTCCTGAGGTAGCGACCGACCATTTCCCGGACCTGCTCGGTACTGTGACGTTTGACGCCGGTTCCGGGGTCCGTCTGGAGAGTGTCGATTACCGAGACGAGGGTCCTTGCGACGTCCTCTCGAAGCCCGTGCACGGCGGTCAGGGTCTCGCGTGTGCTCCCGAGAATCTCCCGCTGGAGCGCGTCACCGAGAGCGGCGAGGAGGATCTGGCGAGCCCTCTCGGAACGGGAAATCCTCAGCTCCGCTGCTTCGCGGCCGAGCCGTTCGAGTGGTGCTCCGCTGATGCGGAACGTCAGGGTCTTCGAGTCACGGGAGGGCATGCGTAGCCTCAGACAGGTGGACGCCAGACAGAACCTAGGGTAGCGAGTGGACTTCTGCTCGCTTCGATGGGGCTCCTGTCTGGTGAGTGAGACATCCCTAAGTTGGATCTTCTCAAGACGTTGAAGCGAGCAAGAAACTTGACTCCTCGCACCATGGTGCATCGGGTGTGAAGCCGGGACCGAGGACCTCGACCCGGCGAGTTTGGCAGCGATGAACGGGACAAGGGCACCAGCCTTCACCGATGCCCTGGACAGCGACGCAAACGGAGCCTGGGCGAAGCTAGGAGGCGGGCCTGCGGAAGAGGAGGCAGTACTCGTGACGGATGGGTGGGTCGGCGAAGGGTGCGTAGGCCTTGCGGTCGGAAGTGCAGTGGTGCTGCACCTTGATGAGGACGGCTCGCAGCTCCCCGAACGCTCCTCGGTGGCTGAGGATTTCCGCGGGCATGGAGTAGTACCGACCACGCTTGCGGATGTCGCCGACGAGAACAGCGAGGTGGCCGCCTGGTTCGAGGGCTCCGACGCATCGAAGCAGGCAGGCCGAGAGTCGCATGCAGAACTCCGGCCACTCTGGCGTCTGGCTCAGGTCGCGGGGGTCGCCCTGCGAGTAGTCGACGATGTTCCAGTACGGCGGGTGCAGCCAGATGAAGTCGAAGGGGCCCGGCAGCGGGTCACGTTCCAGGTCGAACCCGGTGCGAAGGTCGGCTCCGAAGTACCGGATGGCCGAGCCCGTCTGGTGGTTCAGGCCTTCGACGACGTCTCTCGTCGTGCCAGACCCCATCATCGGGTCGGCGACGGTCTTCGGTCGGTAGCGCAGGAGCAGCTCCTTGAAGAGGGTGCCGTCGCAGTTCCCTCGGTAGCGGCTATCGCCCCAGGCTCGGCAACGGGACGGGTAAGAGACCACAGAACCGAGGTTCGGGTCGGGGGAGTAGAGGCGTCGAACATCCTCGCGGTCGGATGGTGGCGGTTCGAAGTCAGCTCCTCGCGGAGGGGACGTATCGGGATGTCTTGGTGGCGGTTTTCCTTCCATGTGGGCACCTCAAGCGCAGTGTTCACAAACGTGGATGCTGCCGCGGCTGTCTCCAGCCTCTCGCGTGCCGCAATCGAGCCAGGCAACACCGCAGTGTGGGCAGACGCGCGGCTCGCCGAGAAAGGCTTCGAGCACGTCGTCCAAGGTGAGAAGGTTCTCGTCGAGCAACGCACGCGCTTCCGTCCGCGCTCGCTTCGGGGAAAGGCCGCCGACCCGACAGAGGAGGCCTTCGAGAACGCCTTCGAGGAACTTGTCCACGTTGCTCATGGCTTCCTCCCGGCGATGATGGACGTCGTGATGTCGACCTCTTCCGAGTCGGACCAGTCGACCTGGAACTCTTCCAAGGCCAGTTCGCAGGCCTGCTCTTCGCTCGATGCCTGCACCTCGACGGTGTCCCAGAAGATGCGCGTCTCGCGCACGTGAACGGTGTAGCTGCGGAGCTTCTCTTCGCCCATGGCTAGTCCTCCTCTGGAAGGAGCACCGTCGTCGATGAACGGTCGCCCGCGGTGATGACGAGGAATCGCGTGCCGTCCTTCGCTGCGTATTCCGAGATGAGCTGAAAGCCGCTCTCGATGGATTCGTCGTTCTCCTGCCAGTCGGCGTCGCCGAGTTCGCCCCAGTCGCCGCGTGCATGCCGCGTGACACCTGTGACGATGTCGGCGGGGTTGAGTGCTTGCTGCGCTCTGAGAGTGACGGAGACCTCGCCGAGCGGGAAGGAGAGCTTCCTCGCGAAGGGGTTCCTCTTGTTGTTGTCGAGCTTCGTTTCCATAGTTGCCTCCTGGTTTCGTTTCGTTCGCAAGCGATTGCGAAACGAAACCTGGAGGCCGACGGCCACGGGCGCGGGCATTCGAGAGTGAGGCCAAGTGCAAGGCCGAGTGACGCGCGTGCGGCGCGAAGCCTTGCGGCCTCCTCCTCTCTCGCGCCCGTGCGGCGGAGCGATGGAAACGAAGCTCGACAAGAGTGAGGGCCCCGAGCGAGGAAGCTCTCCTTCAGTGCGAGCTCGAAGAAGACACCCTAGACCCGCGGTTCGAGCGGCAGACTCACGAGCTCCGGAGAAGTGAATGGAGGCGCTTCAGTGAACGGTAGCGGCGTTGACGGAGCGCTTCGGGTGTGATGCCGAGAGTGGCCGCGACCTTGGCCGCTTCGCCTCGAGGGAAGGCGAACTCTCCAGTCTCCGGCTGGTACCAAGGAAGACTGACTCGTAGTGCTTCAGCTTCATCGGAGCTCAAGAGCTCGAGCACTGCATCGAGCTTCGAGCGCTCGGTCGCTGGTGGAGGCTCGGCATCCTCCTCGGAAGCAGAAGCGACCTGCTCGATGTCGCTGTGCGTGAACTCGCGCGGCCCGCGATCATGAACGGCGAAGCTGCGCGTGGCCAGGCGTCTTGCGACCACCGCGTGGAACCCAAGCACCTTGCGTCGAATCGCATCGCGGTCGGGTGCAGCGAACCGGTCGGTGAGATCCTCGCCGGAGCCGTGCCTGCCGGCCCAGTCGAACACGGTCCGGAATGCGTCGCTCACGATGTCAGACAGGACGTCCGCATCGCGGGTGCGCTCGCCGAATGCTCGTGTGACGACGGCGGCGACGTAGCGCGAGTGGCGGCGGTACATCTCAGCCCACGCATCGCGAGCCGGGTCCGGGTCGAGGTGTTGCATCGACATGAGGCCGAGCAGTTCAGCTTCCGTGCGGTCGCCGAGTTCATTCTTCAGGCCCGCCGGCAGGGGCGTGAGGCGCTGGCCCGCGAGCTCGTCGCGAGCCTCGACTGGTGGTGGCTCTACTGGTGGTTCTTCATCTCGCGTTGTTCTCGGCATTGATTGTTCCTCCTTCGAAGAGCGGCCATCCGCTCACAAGCAGTGGCGGATGCGCCGCGCGCGCGAACGAGGAACAGGCGAAGACAACGCGAGGAAAGAACGTCAAGAGCGACAGCCAGCCGGGCATCGAGGTCTCGACGACGAAGCGACACTTGCGAACCGCAGACCGTGACCGGACTTCGGTGGTGCTGGCCCTGCCTGTCCGAGCTTGAGTGCCGAGCTAGTTCAAGATGTCGAGAGACCTCATCCGCCTCCGGGGCCCTTGCGCAAAGTGGAGCGCCTCGAGTGAGGCGCTCCGGCGGGAATCACGCGGCCGATTCCTCCGATTGCTCGGTGGGCTTGGAGTGAATCCACGTGTGCGCAAGGTCCAACACCTTGGCGCCTATCAGCAGGTCGTCCCTTCCGAACGAGCTCGTGCTCTTCCAAGTGCGTCGGTTCTCGTCGAGCTTGACGGGATAGAGCCGCTCGAGGGTCACGTTGTGGCGAACCCCGTACTCGGTCTTGTTCTGCCAGATGCTCGCGCGAACGAGACCCACGCGGATCTCGTGCACCGGTTTCTGTCTCTCGTTGTTCATAGGTTTCTCCTCTTGTTGAAGGTTGACATTTCATGCATCGCTGAATGTCAACTTCGACGAGAGGACGGAACCGTCAGCCTTCCACCTGGAGCACAATCCTTCGGTGGGCGAGGCTTGCAGGCGCACGTGACAGCAGCAGGCTGGCGCGGGCGTTTGCCCGAGCCCCTCAGTGCAGTGCTCCGGTCGGAGGCGGTTGAACAGCGAGCAGACAGATCCGGTGAGCACGAGGGAGTTGCTGGGCGACGTCGCCGACGAAGCTGGGAGGCCAAGAGTTCGACGGGTTTGTATCAGCGTGCAGAGACGGCTTTCAGCTGCGCGACGCGGACCGCGCGAGGACGAGCACGAGATGAAGTGGAAGGGTCAGAACTCGGACGAGTCGCCGAGGATGGACCTCGCTCGCACCGTGGAGCACTCTGCCGGCCGAGAGAAGTGGCCGCGATGTTCCCGCTCGAGCGCGACGAGGGAGAGCGCTCCACTTTGAGCTCAGGCTCCGCGTCTCACTGAAGCGCTGCCGGCCTGCGTCCGGAACCGTCGGGGGTCGCCAGACTCGCCTTGCCCCCGATGGTTCTGGATGCTGGCCGGCCTTGCTGGAGCTCGGAACCTCGCACGACGTCCTCGAACCAGCGGACGGAACCCATGGTTCTGCCGGCCGAAGCAGCTCGTGACGCTGCCCCACCGCTGCCGGATGCGGCCCGGTTTCCTGAGGGGGGTTTCCTGTTGGAGCGAGTAGAAGCGGCTTGCTTGAAGGAGCAGGGAGGGAAGACCAGAAGACTGGAACTCCCCTCCCCGCGTGGAACCTACATGCAGTGGCAGCACGGCTTGTGATCGAAGTCGAGCCGTGAGGTCTCGATCGTTCCAAAGCCGTAGTCGAGTGCGTCGAACTCTCCGCGGTCTGCTTGCTCGGCGAAGCCCAAGAGCTTTTCGCGCGAGCACCAAGATGCGGTGATCGACTCGACCTGCTTCCATCTGCCGTCGATGAAGCGGAGCAAAGCGTACTCGCCTGCTCCGTCTTCCGAGGTCGCGTCGTTTGCCCAGACGGAACCTCCATCAGTTTGGAATGCGGAGCAAAGGCACCAGGTCATCGAGGTCAAGAGCTCTGCGAGCTCTTCTCTCGTCTTCCTGGCCACACCCCAACTCCGCTTCGTGTGCATCACCATGGCCAACCTCGCATGCGACTCGGGCAGCGGGTTTCCTCGATGGTGATGCGCTCACCTCGAGGCTGCATGACTCACGCGCTGGCTTTCGCCTTGCGGGATTCGGCACGCTCGGACTGCTGGTTCTCGTGAATCCAGGTCCAGGCGAGATCCGCGACTTTTCCGACGAGCGGAAGATCGTCGCGGTTGAAGCTCGTCGAACGGGACCACTCGGCGTCGCCCTCGTTCTTGTAGAGCTTGGTGATGCTGACGTTGAAGATCGTGCCGTTGTCCGTGGGCTGGTCGAAGACACTCGCGACCACCAGACCCATGCGGAACTGCTTCTTCGGTTTCTGTCCAGGCATTTGCATGCCTCCTGTTGTTGGCTAGCTGCCAGCACTATCGCTGGAGCCCCCAGGCGCGACGCCGACCTCGGGGCTCCAGCGGGAGGCAAGTGAAAACCTTCGCCGCTTCTACTCGCATTCGATTCTACTGCAATCGGTCGCACTACTCACCTCCGATGTGAGGGTCGACGAGCGAGCGGAACTGAGTGCCCGAAACGACAAGGAAATCCACGAGTGTGATGCCGAGGACATCCCCCGCAAGTTTGAGCTTCTCGAAGATGTTGCGGTCCTCCTTCGAGGGCGTTGGATCGCCGGAGGGGTGGTTGTGCGCAAGGATGATCCCCTTGGCGTTCGCGAGAATCGCTCCTTTGAAGATCTCCCGCGGATGGACTACCGCAAAGGTCAGCGTACCGACGGAGACCACCTCGACGGAGACGACTTGATGAGATGCATCGAGGTGCATCACGACGAGGTGCTCACGGTCCTTCCCTTGGAAGTACCGCACAAGCCAGTCTCGCGCTTCATAGGGGCCGTTGATGCGCGACCTTTCGCAGACGGTCCAACACTGCTCGACGGTCACGAGTCTGACGCGCGGCGTAACGGAGGAAGTGAAGGGAAGCATCTTCATCACGCACCTCCTCAATACTCGTCCGGAAGAAGAATCGTCGTCGCCGAGCGGTCGGCCTCGGTGATGATCCAGAACTTGACACCGGCCTTCGACCTGTACGCCGAGAGGATCCTGAATCCGTGCTCGACGGAGAAGTCGTTGTCCTTCCAGTCCTCGTCACACAGTTCGCCCCAGTCCCCGCGCATGTGACGGGTCAAAGCCTCGCGTACTTCGCTGTTCGTCGGAGCACAATCCTCACCGAACGCGCCGTGCGCACCCGGCGTGATGTAGAGCGAGCCCAGCGGGAACGGGTTCTTCTTCTCGAAGCGATTGCGTTTGTTTTTGGTTTCCATAATAAGCCTCCTTGTGTTTGTCCGTTCACCGCGTGATGGCGGACAAACCGGGGAGGCAGAGCGCAGGCGAGGCCGCGTCCCAATTGGTGCGCAGGGCATTGCAAGGCCGAGTGCCAGGCTCGGCTGGCGCGAGGCTTGCGCCCGAGCTCCGCCTCCGCGGCCGATGCCAAGCGAAGGAATGGAAACCAGGAACGAGGAGCACTCGAAGAAGAACTAGGACGTGGGGCTTTTTGTGCGCTTGGACGCAGTGATCCGCTCGTGGACGAGAAGCAGGAGGTCCTCCTCGGAGTTCACGTGGTCTTCGGGCGCGAGCTCGAAGCGTTCGAGAAAGGTCTCGATCGCGACGCGAAAGATCGTGTTCGGAGTGAAGCGCACGCGCTTCTCCGTCCGCCTGCGTTGGAGCTCGGCCGCAAGTAGGTTCGCCTGTGTGCGCATCTCTGCGGTCATCGGAACGGTCACGAAGTCGGTGTAGGTGTCGTACTCAGGAGCACGCTCCTCGATGGAAGGCTTCGGCGAGTTCTGGGTGAGCTTTTTTCGCGTCGGGGCGGCCACAGGTAGTGGTGGAAGTCGTTCGGGCTCTGGAGAGCCAGCGACGCGCTCAGGCAGCGACACCCTGGGACGGACGGGAGAAGTGGCGAAGGGGTTGTCGCGGCGAATCCCCTCCGAGGCCGTCACGGCTGAGAGTACGCCGACCGAGCGGATGCCCGCTGCGAGGTCGTCTTCGGTGGCGCTTCCTTTAGCCATGGGCTACGAGCCTCTCCTTCGGCGCATCGTTCATCGCTTCGAGCCGGCGCAAGAACTCGTCTGCGAGCGCGGTGAAGTCGACGGTTCCCCTGCCCTTCCGATTCTGCTCGAACTCGAAGATGGTCTTCCGCACGCCCGGCGCCGATTTCCCCTTGGTGTTGACGCGGATCTTGGTCTCGAACAGCTCTTCGCCGAGGTCGCGTCGAAGCAGGTTTTCGACTTGCCGGCAGATGCGTTCGCTCTTCGCGAAGAGCGTGAGCACGACGCCGAGGAGCTGGAGGTTCGGAGCCACCTTCTGAACCTTGGCAATCGATTTCCCAAGGAGCGTGAGCCCGACCATGGGCAAGTACTCCGCGCTGCATGGCACAAGAAACCCCGTGCTCGCGGCGAGCGCGTTCACGACGACCAGCGAAATGCTCGGCGGGCAGTCCATGAGCACGATCTCGTAGGCCTGGAGACCGTTGGTGCGTCCGAGGCAGTTCCGCAGGATGTGCTCTCTTCCGACGGCCGACACAAGGCTCAAGTCCGCGCCTGCGAAGTCCTCCGCGCACGGCACGATGTCGAGGTTCTTCTCCGGGGTGTGCCTGATCAGGTGATCGAGCGGGGTCTCGTCGAGAAGCGCGTCGTAGAGGGTCGGGACGCTCTCGACGAGCTCAATCGGTCCGACGAGGCTCTGCGTCAGGTTCTGCTGGGCGTCGAGGTCGAGGAGCAGTACGCGCTTCCCTGTCCGCGCGAGAGCGGCGCCGAGGTTCGCGGTGATGGTCGTTTTCAGGCATCCGCCTTTGTGGTTCACGATGCTGATGATGCTCGGTGTCTTCATGGCCGTCTCGCCCCCTGCTTGTCCTCGAGCCAGTTGCGCAGATCGGTTCTGCGAAACCGCCAACGTCCTCCGCGGCTCATTTTGAAAGCCGGAAGCTCCTCCTCACGGATCAGCCGATAGAGCGTGTTTCGGTGGACCCCGAGAAACCGGCACGCCTCCGAGACTGGGATGACATCTTCTTCCTGGTCCAGTTCGCTCGCATCGAGTATCCGTACTGCGTTTGGTGGCATGCTCCCTCCTACCTTCTCTCGCAGTACCACGGAACAATGAAGCACACTAGATGACATTTCGGCCGCCTTCAGCATGGAGCGGCTCCGCATGGTGAAGTCATGAAGTTCAGAACCTCAGAGCTTCGTACCCTGCGAACTCCAGAAGTTCTGAACACCCGACACTCGTAACCTCTGGACTTCCGAATCTCGGAATCTGCAACCTTCAGAAGCTGGGGACCTGGGAAGGTGCGATCCTCGGATCTTCGCAAGTTCCGAGAATCATTGACTGATTCGGAAAGATCGCGTCTTGCGTGAATGTGGGAGTCGAGGCAGGGTGAGCGGTGAAAACGAAGAAAGCGACACAAGCGGTCGCTTCTAGGTTGCGCGCAGTGCGCTGGATCAATCAAGCAATCGATCCTTAGCGCGTCGAGCCGAGACCTGTCAACCGCGAAAGCGGTGCCGCCACTCGTGTGTCCTTTTCAACTAACTCGCGTAAGCGAGAGGAGGGATGATGCACATTGTCGGCGGCTACAAAACGATGTCTCCGGTCCAGATCTGCAATGGACTGGGAGCGTACGATGCAGGACTCGTGAGATACCGGACGCTGCGAACCTACTTCGCTTGCGTCGCTGTGCTCGCTTCGCGCGAAGCGTCGAGGCGAGCAAGACGCGAGCTGGTACGGAGCAAGCACCAGGTCGTGCGCGCTGAGGAACTCGCGAAACTCACAGGCTCGTCTCTGGCCATCGCAGCACGCGACCTCCGGCGGCTCGCAAGGGTTGGGCTCGTCGAGAGGCATGGGGACCTGGTACGGGTCGTGGAACGGGTGATTCCTTGCGCAGGCGAACTCATCGAACACGCCTCGCCATCTCGGAGCTGGACTCGCCCGATCCCCGTACCGCGAGCGGTGCTCCGGTTCCTCGCGATGTGCCCGCGACCCGCTCTCGCAAAGGTTCTCGTTGCCCACTGCTTGCGCGGACTCGCTCTGGACCGGCGGACCGGCGAGGTGAACGGCCGAGGCACGGTGAAGAGCACCTGGGTTGCAAGCACGTTCAACATCAGCCTTCGCGCCTCGAAGTCCGCACGAGCCACGCTCATCTCGATGGGCCTCATCGGAAGGGACGAGGGATCCACTCAGCACAAGCTCAACCGGGACGGTGCCTACTTCGAGCTCAACCTCGCCTGGCGGCGCGCAGGATCTGCACCCCGGCAGTCCGAACTTGACATCGAATCTGCACCCCTAAGAGAAAGACTTGAAACTCCTCTGGATCTGGAAGACCAGAGAACTTCGAAGGGTGGTGTCCTTTCAGGACCGGATTTCGGGAACGTCTGCTCGGAGGACCTCGGGAGGCTCTCGCGGATGGAAGCGCTCTTCTGGCAGGTGGTCGATCGCAAGCTGCTTCGAGACTCGGAGATGGACGCGTTGAACTTTCTTGGCGCATCGATCCGGGCTCGCGCAGTGAACGCTCGCGATCCCGTGCGGGTCTTCGTCGCCATCGTGCGTCGCGGCCTCTGGGCACACATCACATGCGACGAGGAGGAACGGGCGCGGGCTGCGCTCGCGCGTCACCGGGAGCAGTTCCCGGAAGCGTTCCGGGAACGGCCTGGCCGAGAGTCGCGCGAGCTGCGGCTTGCGGCCTGAAGGTGAGGGCAACGGGGGGAACCTTGAAAGGATCCAACCTGTGTGCCCTCGAAAGGATCAGGGCAGCACTTCTGCGCTCGGGTCCGCTTCCGATGACTCGGGAGCCTCTTCCTTCCGGTCGAGGACGAAGTCGGCCGCAGCTTGAGCGAGAGACGATGCCTTGAACACGGCGCGCTTGTCGTCCTTCAACACCCTCAGCCAGTGCCCGATGTATTCGGGATGGCGAAGACGTCCTTCGACTCCAAGGTGCGCGCACAGAAACGCTGAGCCCATCTCGGCGACGAGTTCTTCCGCCGCGTACGCTTCCGAGCCGAAGCGGCGTGCAAGCTCTCGATCGAGTCGAGACTTGTGTCCGGTCCAGTGCGTGAGCTCGTGAAGCATCGTACCCCAGTAGTGCTCCTCACTCTCGAAGGCTTCGAGGCGCGGCATCTGGATGAAGTCGAGTTCGGGCGCGAAGAACGCCTTGTCGCCTCCATGTCGGATGTCGACTTCGTGCTTCCCGAAGAGTGCTCCCGCATCGGCGTACCGAAGCTCGGGCGCTTTCTCATCGGCCTTCGCAAGTGCGGGAACACCCTCGCACTGCTCAGCGTTGAAAACGGCGTAGGAGCGGAGAAGCGGAATCTGCTTCCGTGCATCCTCGCCGCTTTCCTCGTCCTTCTTCTTGAACCTGAGCTGCTTCCAGAAGATGACGAGCGTGCTCTTCTCTCCGCGCTGGACTTGTGCGCCGAGCGTTTGGGCTTGGCGGTACGTGAACCAGCGCGGATCTTGGTAACCCTTCTGCATCGCTGCGACGAGAAGGAGGAGTACGTTGACTCCGCGGTAGCCTCGGGCGGTGTAGCCGTTGAACGGACCACCTCCGAAGCGGGCATCGAGTGTGCGCCACGGTTGAACCCACGGTGCGACACCTCGCTCCAGCTCGGCCACGATCATGTCCGTGACCTTCTGGTAGAGGTCTTCCTTTGCCATCGTCATGCGTTCCTTCTTGCTTGGAACCTTCGAATGAACCGGCCCCGTTGCCGACTCGCATGACGGGCTCTCGAGGGTCGCTTGCGCGGCCCCCTGGAAGAGCTCTCCTCGATGGTTATGTACGGGCGCCTGCCATGTGGAACATGGAGCCGCTTCGTCCTGATTCGCGCTGTCGATGTCGTCTTGCATAGTCCCTCCGAAGCGAGCGCGATCTTCAGCGCTCACCCCTCGGGGCGCGCAAGCGGCGCTGAAGAGCGTCCGAGCGGAGTAGGGACAGGAGGCCTGCATCGACGGCGAACAAGGCCGTCAGCTCGTGTCAGCGTTCAGCAGTCGGAGAGGGTGAGTAGAGAAGGACCAGAGAACCGTCGATGAAGAAGGGAAGATCAGTCGGACAAGGCTTGTTGTTGGAGCCTCGTCCGACCAATGCAGTCTGGTTCAGAGACCGACCCGTTCCCGCAGACTCGTGAAGGTGCCCTTCTCGCCCACGATGATGTGGTCGAGGAGAGGAACCCCGAGGATCTGGCCGGCCTCGCGCAGACGCCGCGTGACCTCGAGGTCCTCATGCGAGGGCTCGGGGTCGCCGCTCGGGTGGTTGTGCGCCACGATGAGAGCGGCGGCGAGTTCGCGTAGCGCCGGGGCAAACACTTCTCGGGGATGCACGAGCGACGCCGTAAGCGTTCCCCTTGAGACCTCAGCGAATCCCATCACGCGGTGCTTCCCGTTCAGGAGCAGCACGACGAATCGTTCGGATGTCTCGTGCTCGAGCAGCGGGCGGAGCAGGCTAGCGACCGCTTCCGCCGTGCGGGCCTGAGCTCCGTACAGTCCTTCGAGCTCGGGGGACTCACAGACAACGTCTTCGAATCTGGTTACGACGCGGCGAACCAGGGTGCCCTTCTTCTTGGAACCCATATTTCTCCTTCGGCTTGCTGTCAGCACCATGCTGAAGCTCAGCGGAGCGGGCGGGCCCGCGGTCAACTGAGCTTCAGCTGGGCACGAAGGAGAGAAACCCTTTGGTCCTTTCTACTCGCCATCGACAATACAACAGGTCCGGCGGCTAGTCACATCTAGGTTCCGGCGCACTCGCGAATAGCCATCCGCCGTCGATCGCGTGACGCGTGACTAAGCGAATCAACCTATGTTATGAATGTCTATCCCCACGAGGGGATGTCGCCAGTTCCTTGGTGCAGCGCGGGCATCTTTGTGACCGCGTACGGCCAGAACGTTGAGCGAAGTTCAGTGCTGAAGGTCTCCGACGCAGCGACTCCCTAACCAGGAGTTATTGTTGCGGTTCCTGAGGTTGACCACCTCGGGTCTTGGAACCTTGGCTGGTAGCGCTGGATGCCTGGGTCAATACCGGGCTCGTCCAGTGCGAGGACGGCTCTTCGGAGCAATGCGTTCGAAGTTGTGTGTAGGGTGGTGTGGTGTCTTCGCGAATCTGAAAGGAGGCTTCTCCTCGCGTCTTCCCCTGCCCTGCAATGCAGAACGAGCAATCCCGAAGTTCGAGTCCATGGGTCATTGACCCCGCATGTTGCGGGGCGACCGTGACAAGCCTTCTCCTCTCCAGGTCGGAGAGCGAAGGTCGCGTGATCGTGAAGTGGTGAGAATCCACATGAGGGGGTAGGTGCCTTGGCCCGTGGAGCCGATTCGTCGGACTCTACGCAGTGGCATCGCAACCTCATCCACCGCAGGGAGCTTCTTCCTGGCGACAGGAAGAACCGGCCGGAATGACAACGGTCGGGTACCGCGGAAGTCTCCTCTCGCCTTGGATGGCGAAGGGAGGCAACCGCGGACGTGAAGAGCTCAACTGCGAAAGGCGCGCAGGTCCAAAGTGCGCTTGGTGGTAAGCAGTACGGGGGACGAGAGCTTTCCCCCTAGAACTTCGATGCGGCGACGTCTCCTCACAGAGGAGCGTCAAGGCCCGGACCAACTGTGGTTCCGAGCTCCGCTTGCCGAATCCAGGAGCCTGTTGCTCCTACCTGGAGAAACCCACGGCCTATCAAAGCTGTGGAGGGCGAGGTGAACGCTATGAACGCGGGACCTCTCGGCGCATCGAAAGCAAACTGGGTAACGGTTTGCCAGGGGCGTGACCCGTACTGCGACACGTCACGATAAACGGGGAAGGTCTTGGGCCTCCGAGTCTGGTCACTCGGTGCGAAGCAAAGTCAGCTTCGTGAAAGTAGAGCATCCTGCTCGAAACGCCTGGGACTGGGAGCGAGCTTTGAGTACGACGCGATCCATGTTCGCGCGTGGTCTTTGGGAGCGGCGACGCAAACCCAAGGAGGAACCTCTGCAAGGCAGTGGAGGACACGTTGGCGATTCGAGGGTGGTTCTTCGAGTCAATGCCAGAAGGAAAGAAGCGACCAGCTAGATGCAGCACTGACTCGGCCGTCGGGATGGGGTGAGGACACACAAAGTCCTGGCCCCATCCCGGCTGTTGTTCGCTGTGAGCGGAGGGTACTCGGTGGAACGAGATCCTCTCCTGACACCGGACAGGCGATGGAGGCTCGAGGTGTATCTCGTGCTCCATCGCGGCGAAACTTGGGTTTGTACCGAGCGACTTCCATAGATGGCGAAACCACCATGATGGGAGCAACGCGGTCGCGCTTCGCGAACTGCGTTGAGCTTGGAACTGTTCGGTTCTGAGGAACGATGAGACCGCAACTGCGCATGGAGCTGGTTGCGGTCATCGAGATGGGTACCCTCCGCCGCCGCGCGCTACCAGGTAGGTAGAGCGCGGCGGTGGGGATGGTCTCGAAGAGTCGTGCTTCGGCAAGGGAATTCATTGAAGGTCGGGCTTCGAGAGGATGTGCCCCAGACAAAAAACACCTCTCATCACGGAACCGGGGGCGGCTATGTGAGGTGAAAGATGAAGTACCGGTACGAAGTGAAGAGCCTTCGTGCGTTCGTGCAGCGAGTGGCGTGCGAGATCGCGAACCGCGGCTACCTGTTCTACGTGACGGGTCACATTCCGGCCGACCGTGTACCGGAAGACACGGACCACAAACTCCTCGAGGGCTACGGCCTCTCGCTGAGCAAGTTCCAGCGCTACCGGAGAAAGAGCCGAGGCTTCGCGAGCCTCCAGTACATCCGGCACGGCCACTTCTTCGTGATGTTCGCGACCCCGGGCGAGAGCACGTGGTTCGAGCTCGAGCAGTGGCCGCGGGAGATCCGCCTCAAGCGCGGCTCGCGCATCAAGGATCTGCGGGAAGAACCACTCCGGTACGCGGGGTACCAGATCGCGCTTCGTCGGTCGTCCAACACCGGACGCGATCACGTGTCGGTGCGAATCCAGAAGGAAGAGTTCCTGGGGCTCAAGGCCTACTTCCTGGACCTCGCCTGCAAGCGCACGATCGAGAACCTGCGCTGGGAGTACGCCCACCTTCCCTTCGAGCCGTACCGCGGCGTGAAGAAGCAGTACGGAGAAATCGCGAGAGCGGTGAACGCGAAGCGCAACACGCAAGGGCTCGATCCCGTGCCGCTCTCCGCGCTTCCGGCGCGACGAAGAGTGGTCCCGACCTTCCTCGATGAGGACCGCTTCGCGCAAGTCGAACAGTCTCAACCTGAATGTGCAGCATAGGAGGAACATGCCAAGAAAAACGAAAGGCCAAAGAGAGTACATGGAGCGACTGCGGGACCCACGGTGGCAGCGAACGCGCCTCGCCGTCCTCGAACGCGCCGACTGGAGTTGCGAAGGCTGTGGAACGCGCGAGGTGAATCTCCAGATTCATCACGGCTACTACGAGCGCGGGCTGCTTCCCTGGGAGTACCCCCCGGAAGCGCTCTTCTGTCTTTGCGACATCTGTCACGAATGGGCGGAAGCGAAGAAGGCCGAAGCGTACGGGGAGCTCGGCCTCATTCCTCCGTGGCAGCAGCCCCACGCGGTCACACTGCTTCGCGAACTGCGTCGGCTGCTTGCCGATGGAGTATCCGACGAACAGCTCGCGTCTCTGACGGTTGAGCGTGCGGGGGATTGATGCGCGACAAGGGGTTGGTCTTCGATGAGATGTGGAGGGCTCGCCGGACGCTTGGACGGCCATTCGCTTCACGGTGGGTCGAGATTGCCGTCGGCCTCATCCTGCTCTTGCTGCTGGCCTCGCTGGCAGTGGAACAACGGACCGTCGCTCCACGATTCCGCGGGAGCGACCGGAGAGTCCGGCTTCGAGACGCAGGGCCGGACGGATTTGACAGCGCCGGTGAACTCGTGGGAGGAGCGAACGATGGCGCTGAAGCGAGGTAGGACCTGGTTCCCATTCACCGTGACGGAGGTCGAGGTGTTCCTTGGCCTCTTCGCGTTCCTCACGACGTGTCTTGCTTTCCTCGGGCTGGAGAATCGCTCCCTGGCATGGGTCAGCCTCGGCTACGTCGCCTTCGCATACTTGGCAGGTCTCGTGGTGCACACTCGGCAAACTGCCTTCGCATTCATCCGAGACGGAGCGGTTCGCGGCGCCGGCTATGCGCCGTTCTTCCGGCGCGCCACCAGAAGCCTTCTCTTGCTGCACACGGACGACGACGCTCCGAGCGAAGAGCTTCTCGGCCTGTACCGAACCCTTCTCGAGCGAGGTGTCGAGCTTCGCCGCGTCATCTTCGTCCAGCCGGACCACGCGCCAGGTGCCTACGAATGGGTGAGGAAGTTCGGGCGCCACGAACGACTCCAGCAGCGCGTCGTCCTTCCCGATCGGGCCGAGGTGATGCGGGTCAGCTTCGTGGTCGTCGACGAGCGCTGGTCGATTCTCTCCGTCCCTGGTAATGCAGCCGTGGACGGTGAAAGCTACGCGGGGCGCTTCATTCTTCGCCATCTGCTCGCCATCGAAGACTCGGAGATCGCGGAGGCCTTCACGGAAGTCCACCGCCAACTGTGGCGACGGGCAGCCGTCATCGAGGACGAAGCACTCCTTGGCGAACCGAGGCGACTGGTCGAGCACGTTCAAGCGGGCACGACGAAGGTCCCTAGCTGAGCTCGGCCTCGGCCTCGGCGATGAGGACGCTTGCCTTGGTCTTGAGCGCGACGGCCAGACGATCGATCGTCGTGAGCGAGGGATTCTTGAGCCCCCGTTCGAGTTCGCTGATGTAGGTCCGGTGGATCTCGGAAGTGAAGGCCAGCTTCTCCTGGGAGACTTCGAGGCGCTCCCGCCTTCGACGGAGCGCCCGGCCGAAGGCGTTCTGGAACGCTTGGGGACGGCGGGGGCTGGGCATGGGGGCCTAGCCTCGCTACCTGTAGGCAATAGCTCTACAGGCTATAGCCTACACCTCGCTTCCCACGTCCGGCACCCGGCTGTAGGCTATTGCCTACAATGCTTGCCAGCACCTCCAAGGCCGATCCCGTAGTGGTTCCTCCGGCCGAGCCTGGAACCGCCGTCCTCCTCATCCACGCGCCCTACCCTGCGAAGCTCCGGTTCGATGGCTTGCCGAGCTCGCTGCTGTCCGCGAGCGCGCGCCTGATCGAGTACCTCACCGAACGCGGTGTACCCGTCGGCCTGATGGACCCAGGGACCACGAGCGAGGGGTTCTACGAAACCCTGGAGCGAGTCCTTCGATTCGGGTCCATCCGAGTCGTGTGTATCTCGACGTCGACAGCGGCCATCGAGGAATCGGCGCGCATCGTGCGGACGATCCGAGCGGTGTGTGGTTCGTCGCCACTGGTCCTGGTCGGTGGCCCCCACGAGGACGCGTGCCGCCTCAAGGTTGCCGAGGCCATCGAAGGGGTCGACGTCTCCGTTGCCGGGGACGGCGAGTTCGTACTGCCCGTACTCGTGCGCAAGTTCCTTGATGTCGGGAGCGGCGATTGCACGGTCATGGAGACGCTGGGCGCACTCGGAGAGGATCCGTTCAGCCTGCGAGGGCGTGGCACGATCACGTCTCGCGCGTGGGGAGCGCCGTTTGGTCGACCCTTCGATTTCGGTTCAACCGAGGTCGAGTCCTTCCACACGCGGTGCCATGTCCCCCGTATGGTTCGGTTCGACGTGTTCCTCGGCGGCGTCGCTGTGCCGCTGACGATCAGCCGCGGTTGCTCGTACGGTCGCTGCACCTTCTGCTCCGAGGGAGGGCCAGGCGTGAAGGCGCGAGTCGCTTCGGACTTCGCCTGGGTCGCAGACCTGAGCGCCCGCCATCCCGGCGTTCCGCTCTACTTCCAGGACAGCATCTTCCCAGCGACGCGGAGCGTGCGGCAGCACCTCCTCCCGATGCTGAAGGGCCTCGGAGTCGACTGGGGTTGCCAAGTCTACTTGCCCACCCTCTCGCGCAGACTCGTCTCCGACCTGGCCGAGCACGGCTGCACGTACCTGTACACCGGGCTCGAGAGCGGCTCGAACGAGATCTTGCGAGCCATCGGCAAGGCGGGTCTCACGCGCGAGCTCATCCTCGAGCGCCTCGGGTGGTTCAGGGCTCATGGTGTCCGAGCAGGCTTGTCGCTCATGTTCGGGGCGATGTCGGATGACGGGAACCTCCTGGAATCGGAAGCCACCGTCGCGGACACGGTCTCACTCGCGCACGAGCTCCGAGATCTCGGAGTCCCCATCGCCGGCTTCTACGCGAACATCCAGACCGTGCTTCCAGGAACGGAGCTCGACGTTCGACTCGGGGACCGCGGGCACCGCCTCGACTTCTATTCGATGCCGCGAGCCCAAGCGTTCGAGGAGTTCGAGGATGGGAGCGTCGGGTACAACTTCCAGACTCTGGGAAACAGCGCCGACGGCGAGCGAGCGCGGCTGACGTCGACCATCATCGACGCCGCACGGCAGATCGAGGGCTCGCAATGCCAACCGACTGCTCTGGGTGCGCGTCGACGTATTGGCTCAGCGCATCCATGAAGTCCTCACGCGGACGCAGGCGGCCCTCCTCCTGTGCTCGTCTCAATCTCGCGAGCACACCACGAGCGGCGCGAAGGGAGAGTGGCCGAACGTGTCGCTCGCGCTTTTCGGGCGCGAGGATCGCCAACTCGGAGAGGAGCTTCGGGGCAGCCCCGACCGGACCTTCCGTCTGACCCATGGCCTCGAACACTCGTCCCTCGAGGCCGAATGCGGCATTCGGCCACGAGCGGCCGTCCCCTCCGGCGAAAGGCACCCCACCCCCGACGACCCGCAGTGGGGACAGGAGCCGTTTTCCGACCCACTGGGCGACCGTCACCGGGACCGCGTTCCCCACGTAGGACCACCGGGCGTTCGCCTTCGTCCAGGCCCCATCCACCGCGGTCCATCCAGGGGGGAATCCTTGCAAGCGCTCCGCGAGCTCGATGCTCGGCGTGACGAACTCGTTGGTGTCGCGGAACCAGATGGCCGGAGGCGAGGGGATCCCGAGCCCTGAGCCGCCCTTCAGCGTCGGGATTGCTTCAGGAGCCCATCCCAGTCCACGATTGCCTTCCGTCCAGTAGAAGCCGAAGCAGGCAGCATCGTCGGCATCGATCTCGGTCGCGGCAGGCACAGGACACCCGCTCGCGGGCCGATCGAAGAGGACCGCCCTAGGATCGTCGTCCGCCGATCGCGACGCCAAAAAGAACACTCGACGACGGCGCTGCGGTAGTCCGAAGCGCATCGCGTCGAGCACACGGTACGCCCACCAGCGGTAACCGAGCTCCTCGAAGCCCTGCACCACGCGGCGCATCGCCCGCCCCGACTGGAGGCGGAGCATGAACGAGACGTTCTCGAACAGGACCCAACGTGGAGCCTTGCCCTTGCGCTTCGATGCGGCCAGGAGTCGGAAGACCTCGCTGACGAGCCCGCTCTTCTCCCCATCGATGCCGAGGGTGAGCCCTGCTTGGCTCAGGTCCTGGCACGGGAACCCTGCGGTGACCAAGTCCGCGCCATCCAGATCTCGTAGGTCGCGGACGTCTGCATGCAGTCCACGTTGAATCCCGAAGCGAGCCGCAAGGATCGTCCGGGCACCCGGATCGATCTCACAAGCAAGTCGGAGCCCTTCGCGCTCGAACCCGGCTCGATGCAGACCGAGTTCGATGCCCCCGATCCCAGTGAAGAGCGAGGCTACCCTTGCTCCCGTCGGCAGCGGTGGTGTCGCCACGCGGTCCTGGGTGAGCGCTTGAGGGGCACGTCTTATGAGCTTCGTTGCTGATTTCATCCGCCGAGTCGCGGCAGCTTGGCACCACTTCTCGGTCGGATTACAGCACACCTCCGCCAAGATCTCGAGTCCCCTCGGTCAGGTGGGCTCAAGTCCCCGAGCCATGTGCCTTGTTCGCATAGGTCGGCGACCTGCAACCGCGAGCTGGACCTTCGCGGCGGCTTGCTCCGGGTCTTCGTGAGCCCAGACTCGCACGACCCGCCACCCAGCTGATCGAAGTTCTCGATTGGTATCGCTGTCCCGTCGAACGTTCGCAGCGAGCTTGGCCCTCCACCAGGCGGCGTTCTTCTTCGGCTGTGTTCGATGCAGGGGGCAGCAGTGCCAGAAGCACCCGTCGACGAAGACAGCGACCCGCGCCGGACGGAAGACGATATCAGCCCGCCGCTTCGACGTACGCAGTGGAGGTACGTCGACCGAGTACCGAAGCCCTCGCCCGTGGAGGATTCGGCGGATCCGCAGTTCACCGGGAGTGTCGCGCCGCTTCGTTGCAACCATGCGGCGGCGCACGTCTTCACTCGACGCACGCGGCGTGGTTACTGCGGAACGTGTACTCATTAGTCGACCTTCACGTCGCTACAGCTCCACACGCGAGAAGTGCGGGTAGATCCGATAGAACTTCTTGAAGACCTCGAAAGGTTCGATCCCCATGTCGGAGGTCGGCAGTTCGAAGCCGAGCTTCGCCTTGGCGTCGTCGTTCGACTCCATCGTCAGCCTCTCCAGTGTCGAGAGCGCCGGGAGATCGAGCCGGTGCGGCGCATCGGTCGTCGTGTAGAACTCCCAGCCCTTCACCAACTCCTCGATGGCCGGGTCGTCCTTCGGGGCAACCACCAACGCGGCGGTGACCATCGCCTGGCCATTGGCGTAATGCGTTGCGAGCGCCCACACGATACGGCGATCACGGAAGATCAGCACCTCGTTGTCGACGGCCAGCTTCAGGGCGCGCAGGACGCTCGGTCCGTACGTCTTGAAGGTCATGCCATCGGCGGTGAGCCCGCTGGGGAACAATGCGCCCAAGCGCTCCTTGAAGCGCGCGAGGCGCCATTCGTGGATCGTCGGCTTCAGCGCGCGGTCCTCTGATGCCTCGCCTTCGACCTCGACGGAGAGGTCCTTGGGGTCGGGCTTCCCCAGGGATGCGGGGTTCGCGTTGAGCGTAACGCGAAGCACGCTGCCGATCGGCACTGTGCCGATGGTGCGAGCGAAGCGCTCGATCTGTGCCGTGATGCCCTTGGGCTCGGTGTAGTCGAACCAGATGATGGCGGGCGTGTCGAAGTCGGTCTCGTCGAGGTAGTCCTCGAGGGTCTTGTGAACGCAATCGATTGACGCGATCGGCTTATTGAAGACCTGGCGCTTGTGTACCTGCTCCTCGGTCTCGATGCACGTCATGGTGGCGATGCCGATCCGCCCGTGGACCAGGCGGAAGTCCTCGAGGAACGGTCCGCCGAGCCCGACGTAGTGGTACTTCTCGAGCGCGAGCTTCGGCGTCAGCCGCATCAAGAGCGACAGGAAGAGCTCGCGGTCCACGGCCTTGTTCTGCCGCAACCTGTACGGCAGGGAGGAGCCGGCGCTCATGGGTCAGCCTCCCCGCTTCTTGGCCTTGGCCAGCACCAGATCGAACGCCTTTTCACCGACAGCGCCAGGCTTCGCGTTCTCGTCGTCGAGCAGCAGCTTGCCCACGAGACGGATCTCTTCAGCCGGTTTCGAGAAGATGACCCGTCGAGATGACGGCGTCTTGCTCGGGGGCTCGGGGAGAACCTTGTTCTTCTTCGGGTTGAACTCGACTCCCTCGCTCTCCGACCTCTTCGTGCCCTTGCGCTTTGCGACGGCTTCGATCGCCTTGTTGAGGGGCATTGGCCGGGCGTCCTCCCAGTGGCGCGCCTGCTGTTGTTCGGAGCTGGCCTGGTTCTTCCACTGGTTCGTGTAGTCGATCCAGACCCGCATGCCCTCCTTCATCTTCACGAGCGACTCGAGCCACACGTTCGACGACGTGTCGAGCGCGCGCTTCGTCGTCGTCACGGGTAGCTTGTCGGCGCGCTTTGAGCGGAACTCGATGATGCCGGTGATGATGGCGAACTGCGGGTGGTAGAGCGGAATGCCGTCGCCCCAGCCAGTGAGGCGGCTCTTGTCACCGACGATGACCGCGCGATCGTTGCAGAGGACCGTCCAGCCAGCGGTAGCCGACGAGCGATCCCGTTCGAAACCCGCGTCCTCGTCTTCGTCGTTTCCGAGGGCACGGTTGGTGTTGCGACCGACAGTGATCGAGACGACGACGCCATCGATCGTCTTGCGGAAGACGTACGGGGCGGGGCCGTCCTCACGGTCCGAGACGAGCACTTCGACGCGCACCGGATCAACGGGCTTGTCGTTGAGCTCGACCTTCAAGCCCCACTGAAGGAACATCGTGAAGTGCTCGGAGATGGCGGTGCGGACCTTGTTCTCGAACGCCTCGTTCTCAAAATGCCGAGCAACGCCCTCGTAAAGGTCTCTGACGATGATCGTCGTGCCGGATTGGGCCAGATTCTCTCGCGTCTCCGTGGGCTCGTTGATCGGAAGCGGGTCCCAGTTCTTCGCGTCGAGCCATTGAGAGGTGATGGGAACCTCAAAGGAATCGTCTCCGTGTCTGGTCCGCACGAGAGCGTCCTTGCCCATCTTGAAGATCGCGCGCTTCATTCCGACGCCGTACATGCCGATCGTCTCGGTGTTGGAGTCGCGGTCGTCGTCGGGCTCGCGGCCCATCTTGAAGGCGTAGTTGATGGCGACTTCGCGCGGGATGCCGCCGCAGTTGTCCTCGATCGAGAACTGGTCCTTCGCCAGCTTGATCCTGACGAAGTGCTGCCCGTAGTCGACCTCGGCACCGTTCGCGAGGCGCATCGCGCCATCGAGGCAGTTGTCGAGGAGATCGAGAATTGCATCGTCGAGGCCGATATCGCGCGTCAACATCGACACGAAGAACTGCTTGGTCGGACTCGCCTGCGCTTTGTCTGTGCTCAGTTTCATCGACTGGTCTTTCGTGTGCGGGCCTTCTTCGCCGGACGGTGGACTGCTGACTTGGTGTTCGCGCTCGTCACAGGAGCCCCGCGTAGCGAAAGCGGCTGAATCAAGCGCGGAACTCTCACCGCGCCTCTTCAATCTGGCGCGTTGTCACCGACCTCCTGGATTGTGCCGGATTCGACGAGCCATGTGACCTTCTCTGCCAGTCGCCGTGGCTGCGTTCCACCACGTATTACCACGCCAAGCTCTATGTTCGTCTCGAACGCCGCCTCGGTGAGGTTGGCGCTGGTCACGAATAGCATCGAACCATCGGCGAGGGCGAACTTCGCGTGCAGCGAACCTGGGCTGCCACGTCCGGTCTTCGGGCGGCGATCGAGCGGCCACTCGTACACGACAGCTCCGAGATCGACGACGGACTGGAGCGCCGCGATGCCGTCGTGAGTGATCCGGCCGCCGCCAGACTCACGTGACTCAAGCAGGAGACAGACTCGGACGCCACGTCGTAAGGCGTCGCCGAGGGCGTCGCGGAGTCCGCTCACGGAGTACGCGACGTAGGAGACGATCCACAGCTCGTTGCGGGCACTCTGGACCAGTTCGGTCAGGGCCTGCTCGGTTCGGCGCAGCGAGGTGCCGGGCTTCGCGGGGCCTGACCAGACGAGTTCGACGCGCTCGCCGAGGCGCTCTGCCTCTACCGCTCGCGATGCACTAGAGATCGCGAGCCCGAGGGCGTGCGCGGACACGGCGCTGCCGCTCAAGCGCCACGCGGCGACGAGGGCGTTGACTCCGTCCCGGCAATCTGCGGGAAAGCCCGGCGGCGTCGGGTCGGTTCCGACGCGATCGCCAGGAGTCGCCCCAAGGGACTGCATGTGTCCGACGAGTTCCTCGGCAACAGACGCCGGCAGGTCGGCGACCATCTCGGCAATCCTCTGGGCGACTAGTTCAGCGCGCGGATCCATGTGAACTTGGGGCCTCCGCCATCCAAGGTGCGATCGGTTTTCGGACCGTAGCGGCGAGAACCGCGCGGTCGAGGAACTTGTTCCCTCTCTCACACGAGGTCTCGGAGACGAACAGGCACGAGTGGCACGCGGTGCCGTGGAGCACTCCGCGACCAGGTTCGGGCCGGTGCTCCGCGCAAAGTGGATCCGACGAGCAGAGCTGAAGCCGCTGGAGACCAATGGTCAGGTGACGTCGCAGCGATTCCGGTTCGCCGAGCGCGACGAGGCCACCGAGAGTCCCTTCGCTGTCAGCGGCGGCGGTAAAAAGGAGGATGCCGGCCATCGGGCCGCCATCGTCTCCAGGCCCGGCGGAGTAGATCCGCTCCTCGATGCTGGCCGCCGAGTAACCGCACTCGATGGCGAACTGCCGCAGTAGCGTGTGCGAGAGGGTGTGCAGGACGACGTAGCGCAGGCCCGGATACTGGTCCTCGGGGTTGGGGATGTTTCGAGCGCGGCGGAAGGAGATGTGAGCGCGGCGAAACTCGTCGTCGAGCTTCTTCGCCTCGTCACCGTCGAGCCACGCGGACAGCGTGTCCTCGCGCAGCCTGAGAAAGACGCCTTCGCCACGAACTTCGGTCGAAGGCACCCAGGTTGGAGCGCCTCGCGATAGCGGTGCGCGCTGCGCCTGGGGAATCTGTGCCGGATCTCCGAAGTCGCCCGGCGAGTCGACGCGAGTGAAGCCGACGCACGCACGCACGACCCGCAACCGCTCCACGAGAACGACATCTGCGATGAACTTCTCGAAGCCCTTCGGAACCTTTGCGGACCGCACACGGAAGTCGTCGGTCTTCGGCGCTGCCGCGGGGTTCGTGAGCACGGCCCACTCCTCGCGTCGTAGGTCGGCGACAGATCGGACTGTCACCCCGGCTCCTGTAGCGCGTCGACGCTCCTCGATGGCCGCCCACACTTCGGCCTGCGACCACGCACTGAATTGCGTCAGCACCATGAGCAGCGGCTTGAGCTGATCGGCGCTCGTCACTTCCTTCAGGACACTCCAGGTCTCGTCGACCCTCTGCCGCAGCTTGCCCTTGTCCGTCGGCAGTGACAACGCGGACAGTTGGATCGAGAACCACAGGTTCGACGCGCCGATGAGCATGACGCGCGGTTCTTCCGTGCATCCCTTGTCCTCGTAATCGCGCCCGAGGTGCGGGTGCTTCCCCGCGCATTGCTGCGGCAAGTGCTTCAGCGCATTGTCGCCGAACGCGAGTGTCATCGGCTTGCCCGTACCACATCCCTTGCAGAACACGCGCAGGTCTGCGACTTCCGACGACAGCCCGCTCTCCTGGAACTCGAGCGGACCACGACACCCCGGAGTCTTGTGGGCGATGAATTCGTCCCAGGGGAAGTCGTCCAAGTGCCCGTTTCGGCACGCCATGACGAATCTCGCCGGCACGACCTGCGGCGGCTTGCCGACGGCACAGTTTGCATGAAGGTAGCAGGTGCGATCCGGTCGGTAGTGCTCTTCCTTGAGCTTGAAGATCCCGAGGTCGAGCGGCGCGAGCGTCTGACAGCGCGGACAACGCACCCAGCGCGGGAACGTGACGACCGGCACGCCGGTGCGCGCGTCGTCGCTGAAGGGGTCGCTGCCGTCTCGATAGATCGGAGCGACGAGCCGCTGCACTTGGCCGCCTAGATGGTTCTGCACCAAGGCGAGCAACCGATCCTCCGTGATTTCGTTGAGCGGTGACGGTGCCGGCCATTGTTCGAGACCCGAGGGCATGACGGACATGCGCGGAAGGTCGACGATCGAACCCACGCCGTAGGTGTGCAGGATCTGACTTCGTCTGGCCTGTCCGACACGGAAGGGTGCGAACGTCATGGCTCAGCTACTCCCCTTCGTAGCGTCCTCTTGAAGGACGAGGCCGGGCGACGGCTCGACGTCACGGAGAGAGTTCAGACAGGTGAACGTCTCCCAGTCCTGCTCCTCCGGTTTGAGCAGGAGCCACGGAGAACCGCCGCGTGTCTTCTTGAACGTCATGGCGGGCCTCTTCCGCGCGAGGTTCACCCAATCGTCGAGGACTCGTTTGAGACGAGCTGCGATCTCGTCGGCGAGCGGCTGATCACCCATCACACCCGCGATCCTGACGCGCACTTCTTCGATTGCTGCGAGCGCCGAAGCATCGGTCAGTTGGATCTGTGATGCGCCCATGTTCGGTGACAGGTTGCTCGATCGGAGTCGCGACAGCGAAACAAGCAACGCGGTGATTCCACGGTCGATCGCGCGAGCAGAGAACGGCGTGACCGAGAGCGGCTCGACCTGCTCGTAAAACGTCGCGTGGTAGTGCTCGAACCGTTCGTAGTGCGACAGGTCGCGAGGCCGTGCCCAGTTGTAGACCGTGCAGACGATGCCCGGATGGCGACGACCGACACGGCTCGTCGCCTGAATGTACTCGGCCGTGCTCTTCGGCTGACCAGCGACGACCATGAGCCCGAGTCGACCGATGTCGACGCCGACCGAGATCATGTTCGTCGAGAGCAGTACGTCGATCGGCTTCTGCGAGGTGAACGTCGTGCGCGCCTTGCGTTCGGCTTCGCGTTGCTTCTCTAGCGCCGGATCGAACACGGCCTCCATCAGGTCGAGCAGGCCGGGGATCTCGGTCGAGTTCCTCCGTGAGGTCAGTTCCTCGACCAACGGTCTCGGCCGACGCGCGAGGCCGCGCTCGTTCATGCGCAGCAATCGGTTGGCGACGTCGTCGTCCACGAGACGCCGCATCCCTCCGAGTTCGCGGAGCGAGTTGAAGTAGCCGACCAGCGTGCACCACGGATCGGTGTGCTTGCCGTACTGCTTCTCGTACAGGAGCCACGTCGCGGCGAGGTAGGCCGTGTACGTTCGGATCAGGACGCCCTTCAGTCGACGCCCCGGCGCGCAGACTCCAACGTACAGCCGCCCCGGCGCGTCCTCGGTCGACTTCCGACGGATCGAGAAGAAGTTGTCCGCGATGTCGGTGCCGGGCGGCGGGAACACGGCGACCTTGCGCAGGAAGAGCGAGCGCACCTGGTGTGCCGCGTTGCGGATCGTCGCCGTGGACACGACGACCTTGGGCCGCACCGTCTTGCCGCCGACGGTCCAGGTACACATCGCGTCGACTGCGGTCTCGTACAACCCAACCAAGCTCCCGAGAGGACCAGAGATCAGGTGCAACTCGTCCTGGATGATGAGATCCGGCGGCCGAAGCGGCGGGTGGTCGATCGTCTTCGTCGCCGGATGCGAGCCCTTCGCCGGATGCGAGTCGGCATCGTCGAGGTCCGACGCGCGGAAGCCGTGTCGAGGGCACAGTCGCGACACGCGACCGAACAAGTTCTGCGTTGCGCCGTTCCACGGCATCTGCGCGAACTTGTCGACCGTCGCAATCAGCAACGACGGCGGACGTCGGTAGATTTCCTCGTCGACCACGAGGACGGGAAGGCCCTCGTCTTTGGACTTGGCCTTACTGAACATGCACTGGCCGTAGGGGTCTCCGCAGTACGTGATCGTGCGGCAGCGTCCCTGGGGAACCGTCTCGACTTCGATGTCGCGCCCCTCGTCGATGGGCGACCCGCACCACGGACACGCAGTGAGCTGCGCGGGCGATCCGCTCGCGCCGGTCCGGTTGTGACGCCCAGCGCCACCGCCGCGTACCTCCTGGATGTACTCGTGCGCCTCCTCGGTCCAGTTCGGCGTCGTGCGCGAACCAACCCAGATGCCGATGCGGAAGGGCTCCTCACCCCAACGCTTGTCGCCACTCTCAAGTGCCTCTCGGCGGATGACCTCGCACGCGCAGACGAGAACGGACGCGCGCTGGAACTGTTGGAGCGTCAGCAGGCGAAGCGTGTAGCGCATCAATACGGCGATGCCCTTCTCGCCGGAGTGGCCTTCGACCATCCCCTGAAGACGGCGCAGCCCCATCACGTAGGCGGACAGCCCCAGGTACGCCTCCGTCTTGCCTCCGCCCGTCGGGAACCACAGGAGGTCCGCGATCGCCTCGGTCGCATGACTGCGCTCGGGGTGATGGAGATCGGTGCAGCTCGGAAGGTTGAGCAGGATGAACGCGACCTGGAACGGCCTCCACAAGTGGTTCGCCGGATCCGCGTCGATGGCATCGAGGTCGGGCTTCCGACCACGCCTGCGATCTTCGGCGAACTTCGAGTGGATGCGCTGCTGCCACATTGCGCGGTTGGCGAAGCGGAACGACTCAGCCGCCTGCTCGTCGCGCTCGAGCAGCGCGATGCCCGCCTCGATTCGGCGTAGCGCCGCGCGGCAAATCGTGATCGCGTCCCGCGCAGGCGGCTGGTACTCGTCGAGTCTCGCGGCTGGATTGCCGACCTCGCCTCCCCGAAGCTCGATCCAACGCTGGTACGCAAACACGATGGGCCGGAGCGCGGTCCCGAGTTCAGCCCGAGACTTGGAGGCCAGCTTCTTCATGTCCAGCTCGAGGCCCCGGAGATTCTCGAAGCCCTCATCGTTCTCGGTGGGCGCGTCGACGCGCTCTACTTCGGACGTTGGCATCGCGACGGTCGTCAGTCGCCGCGCCTTCCAGGCATCCTTCAGATCGACCTCGGCATGGGTGGCAGTGCCGTGCCCGACGGCAAACTCGCCGTGGCGTCGGTACAGCATCGCCATCTCGCGCTCTTCACGGGACAGGTCGGTGCCGTCGTCGAACTTGCCGCGCATCGACGGCCGACGCTCGAACACCGAGGAGCCGTCGACGCCCTCGACGGCCAGCTCGACTTGGAAGAGCCACGCGCTGCCCGCCTTCTCGTCCTGCACTTCCTCCTGCTCATTGACTAGGAAGAGAGTCACGACCCACTGATCGTTCAGCGGTCGGACGATGCCCTCAACATGAACGTCGGGCTGGCGTGGATCGGAGCTGACCTTCGAGATCGGTCCTTCGCGCAGCACAACCGTGAACGGCTTGCCGCCGTAGGAAGTCCGCTTCCAGACCTTCTGTGGGTTGCCACTCTTGGTCTTGAGCGAGACGCTGTCCGTTCGCTGGTACTGGCCCCAGTTGGCTGTAACCCGAACCTGCGCCACGCGCTTCGCGACGACGAAACTAAGGCCGAGTGACGATGGGAACATTGTCCCCGTGCGCACTCCGGAGCGGTCACTGTCGTTGTTCTCGTCGGCGCTGCGCTCGTTGACAGCGAGGTCGTCGTCCTGATCCGCACCAACCTCGGCGTCCCGAGGCGCCAGCATGCCGACGAGGTAGCGGTCCTTGATCGAGGACTCGTCGATCTCCTCATCATCGCTGCCCGCGGGTCCCATCAGCTCAAGCCGTACGAGTCGCCGAAGCTCCTCACGGATTGAAGAGGCCGCAGGACTCGCGGACAGCCCATCCATCACCCGCCCCTCGCGTGCGTTGTCAGGGCCGCCACCGGGGCCTGCAAGTGCATGGCTATTCGTCATGCTTGGGTGCCTCGCGTGATGGGCTTTCGACACCAAACGCGAGGTCTCGCTGAGGTGCCGCAGCGGATCTTGTCGTGGTGCGATCTTTTCGATGCTTCGTACTTGAAGCCTTCTCGTGGAGTCCAGCCTCTACCTCCTCCTGATACCGCCGATGGTTCAGGGACAGGAGCCGGTCGAGTATGGCTCGCCGTGCTGGTTCATTGATGGTGTAGCGAACGCCCAACTTCCCCTCGTGGAAGTCGTGCCCCAAGCTCAAATCGCTCCAGCCGTAGGCGTCGGCCACGGCTTGGTCCAACTCAACGCGCAACACCCGTAGACGTGCGATATCCTCCGATCTCTCTCCTGGTGTGTGAACGCGGTTATAGGTCTTCGTAAGCCCTTCCTGCCGCGTGATCATTAGCTGACGCCGGTACTCATGGTAGGTCTCACCGACCGTCGCCAATCGATCTTGCGAGCGGGCCGGGAAGGGGAACGTCTCGAAGCAGTCCGCAGGCTTGTAGACCGTGTCCGTCCTCATAGTTCCTCTGTGCCTAAGCACCCATTCAACGTGCAGGCTACTGGCCAGAACAGCAAACGACTCGGATCCAGACATTGCGAACACTACGAGCGCGTCCGAGTACACCATGCCATTTTGGACGAATGCTGGGCTCTGAGTATTGCTAGTCCTGGCCATCGCGAGGACTCGACCCACTCCACGAATGCCGATGTAGAGGGCAATTGCTTTTCTCGCGTACTGCCACCACAGTCGCGCGTAACCCTTCGCAGAGGCGTCGCTCTTGAGTCCCAGCGCATCTCTTTCGGGTTTGACCCTATCACGAATGAGCTGTAGGCAATCACCGTAGTCGCTCGCGAGAGGGCCACTGTACTCAGCTCCCGCAGACTCCCTGTCCAGCGGCCAGTCACAGAAGTTGACTATCCACCGGGCGCCAGACTGGTCCGGGCTTGCATTTAGTTCTTCGCCATTGAGGTAAGGGAACAAGACGTCCCGGTTGCGAGCGTCCTTGGCGATCAACCGTTGTGCCTCCTCGCGGCCCAACATGAATCCGGTTCCGAGGATGTTGGACCCTTGGAAACACAACCCTGAATTCCGTTTCAGCAATTGCGGTCGCCCCGCGTTCTCGGCTGCCGTCAGGGAGGACGAGATCCCCACAACGGGTTGATCATCGAGCAGCGATGTCGCATTCCAACGTGCTTTGTGCATCCAAAGCAGCGCCACTTCAACACTGGCACTCCCCGGCCATGCTCGGCTCGCAATCGCCCTATGCACCGGAAACGTGTCCGTCACCAATTGATCGAGGCCGACTGCGCGCGTATCACCCTGGGCAATTGAGTTCGTGACGATTAGTCCAAGACAACCGCTGTCGCGTAGTAGCGCGGCCGCACGGAGAACGAAGTAGGCGCAGAGGTCAGCGTTGCCGCTCTTCTGCCTAGCAGTGTGCCTGACGAGGTAGTTGCGGTAGGCGGTGCCCACACTACCGGTAATGCGCTTTGCTCCCATGAAAGGCGGGTTCCCCACGAATGCGTCAAAGCCGCCACCACCGAAGACCTCCGGGAACTCTAGGGGCCAATGAAAGCCGCGACTATTGCCGAGTTGTTCGCCGATGTGGGCATAAGACTCGGGGATGGACCGCATCATCGCCAAGTCTGCGCGGTCAGCGGCATCAGCCCGACGTTGTTCATACTGGTCACCGTCAAGGCCGAGCAGTTCGAGGGCGATGAGCGCATCAGCAATGACCTTGACCCTTGCTGTGGCGGCTTCAGCCTCAGAGTGAAGGAGGTGCTTGGACTCAATCTGCGCGTGATCGTTCGAAGATAGGTCCTCCAGCGTCCGGCGCTTGGTGGATGCTTCCTCCACGTGGCGAGATAGGTTTGCGTTGGCGAACGTAGCCTGCCGTTCGCCAGGTCGGAGGCTGAAGTTCTCAACTTGCTTGACGGAGCTAACACCGAGCAGTGAATCGCCGCACTTGAGTGCATGGTCGAGGAACGTGAAGGGTCGGTCGCGTTGCAAAGTGATCAGCCAGAGCGAGAGTTTGGCCATTTCAACTGCTGCCGAGTTCACGTCTACTCCGTAAAGACAGCGGTCAACGACCGCGCGTCGCGCAATCGCGGTGCGCTCGCTCGTGTCCCGAGCGATCACACGCTCGTCCGTTCGCCCTTCAGAGAGATCACCCGTCGGTGAAACCAACAGTCGCCCAGGGTTGGCATCCTCAAGCACCTGCCACGCTTCAACCAGGCGATCCGACAGGTAGCGGCACGCCTGCACCAGGAATGCACCGGAACCACACGCTAGGTCACAGACCTTGAGATCGAGAATTGCCCTCGATGTTCTGAGCTTCCACTCCTCTTGGCGCAGGCCCTTGGCAGGCCCTTCGTATACCAGCGGCTCAAGCGTGTGCTTGACGATTGGCTCAGTCAGGCTCGGCGGCGTGTAGTGCGTGCCCGTGCTGCGCCGATCCGCTCCAGCCGTGACGTACACACTGTCTTTCGCGTACACGACCGGCAGCTGTCGACGATCCTCGCGGACCAACCCGGCGATGGGCTTCACTCGCCCGTACAGCTCGCGGTCGTTGCCGCAGGCAACAAGCCAGCGCGCTGAGTCGTCTTCGATCTCGTACTCAAGGTCCTTCGTGATCGCGGGCTCGGATCGTCCCGTTTTCTCTTTCACGAACGAGACGAGCTTCGTCGGGTCGCCCGCGGCGTAGCGCTGCTCCAGCTCGTGCAACTCGACCTCGGGCTCCTCACCCTTCACTCCCTTGAGGCTTACTACGGCATCGACCGCGCGTTTCGCGGTGTGATCGAGCAGGCTCTCGTAGACGTTTCCGATCTGCTCGACACCCAGCTCGCGGAACGAAAGACGGCGCGTCTCGGCACCGTTCGTGCCCGTGTCGCGCACGCGGAGGACCTGCAACGCCTCGAGCACGAAGAGCACCGTAGCGTCGTCGACGCCGAGTGGCGACGCCTGGACAATGCGCCAGCTCTCGCCCGGCTTGCGTCCTTCGAGGAACGGGAAGCGGTCGGGATCGAAGAGATGGCCGCCGTACGCGGGCAAGCGCATGTCCTCGTGGATGACACCGCCGTGGATCGCGCGGAACGCGGCCAGCAATCGGCACCACGCCGACGAGCGGCGTTCGAGCACGTCGGGGCCGAGACGGTCCGCTTCGGCGCGCAGCGTCGCACCGAGCGGCGAGAGCGCGTAGTGCCTCTGATAGAAGGTCGACTTCGCGACTGGGAAGTACAGGTCGGCCTGTTCCTCCAGATAGAATACGAAGACGAGGCGCATCATCACCGTGACGGCAGCCTCGTAGACCTGCTTCTCCGAGACTCCGGCGAGGACCGTGCGGTTAGCGCGCCGGTCGAGTTCGTCGATGCGGCGCACGAGCAGCTCGATCGCTTCGCGCACCTGCAAGCCGAGCTGGATCGTGACGTCGTGCTGGTGCTCGGCGCTGCGCTCGATCAGGCGCTCGAGCGTGTCGTCAACGGCTCCGAGCGTCCGGCGGACGCCGAGCAGCGTGCGGAACGACTGGAGCGTGATCTTCTCCTCGAACCACAGCGAGGCGTGCCAGGTCACGAACGTCGACGTGCCCTTGCGCGGAGCGGAGACGAGCACCCACTGCTCGCCGTTCGTCACGAGGCCGAGCGACAGGTCGGAGTCTGAGGAGCCGCGTAGCAGCTCGACCATCCGTGTCAGCGGCGACGCCTTCCACTTGGCTCCTTCCAGCGCGCGCTCGAGGTCGGTGCCGGGCTCGTGGACCGCGATCACGATGAGTGCGGGGCGCTCGCCCTCGGCGGCCATTCCGAGAACGGCGAAGTCGGGTTGCAGCGTCTCGTTGTGCAGCGCGGCGCGCACGCGAAGCTTGGCTGGGATCCCCTGACCATCGACGAGGACTTCGGGTCCGTACTCCAGAGCGCGGGCGAGCACGAAGCGGATCCACTGGGAGTGGTAGGCGCGATCGTCGTTGTGCGCGTTCCACTCCGCGTGTGCGGCCTTCAGCTCGGCTCGCACGTCGCGGTCGTCGGCTTCGAGTCCCTGAGGGAGAGCTTCCTTCAGGACCGGCAGCGACAGGAACGGACCCGACACCTCGACGAGGCGCAGCCACTCGAGGTGGTTCGCTCCGGCGGTCGGGGGTCGTTGCGTGCGGCGTGCCATGTGGGTCGGTCGTGCGCTCACCAGGACTGGGGGACGAGGAACGCGACGGCCACGGGGAAGCTCCACGGTTTCGGGTCGCGGAAGCGGCGGCGTAGCTCGGCCTGCTCGGCGCGCAGACGATCGGGGATCCGCTTCAGCTCGTCGTGCAAGCTCTCGGCGTCGCGATCCCACTGCGCCTGCTCGGGCGAAGTGAACATTTCGAGCTGGACGCTCTTGCGGTCACCGAGTTCGGTCTCGATCTGCTTCTTCAGCTCCGCGAAGATCGCTTCGACCTTCCTGCACTCGTCCTCGGCGCGGTCCTCGAGCATCGAGTGCAGGTTCTTGGTGCGCTGTTGCTCGCGGGATTGGAGGGCTTCGCCGAGCGGCTTCTCGATGCGCGACCAGAGGACGCGGATGCGTTCGCGCTGGGCTTCGGTGGCGGCGCGATCGGAGAGCGCACGTTCGATGCGCGTGGCTTCCTCAACCGTATCGAAGCGCCGGAAGCGACCGTCGTTCACGTAGCCGCCGGACACGATCACCTGCTCGTGCAGACGATGGCCGTCGGCTCCGAGGACGAGGATGCGCGACCAGGCGAGCACGGCGAGGTCCTTGGTCACGCTCGTCGGAACGGTGCAGGCGACGACGCGGTGGATCTGACGAGCGTCCTTCGCGGCGGAGACCTCGGCGCGCAGGAGTCGCTGCGACATGTCCACCAAGCGGTGGTTGAGGTGGACGAGCACCACGTCATCGCGACCTTTCGCGGCATCGTGATCGAACGTGATCGGACGTTCCTTCTTCGTGTGCGGGTGCGGGAGTCCGGCCAGGCATCCAACCCACGCACCGGTGAGTTTCGGCATCACGAAGGACGAGGTGTGGAGGTCGAAGGGCCGTAGCGGCGGCTGCTTCGCGAGGCGCAGGCCGACATCGACGACGCGGCGTACCGACGCGGGCGTGACGTGCAGCTCTTCGCGCGACTCGTCCAATGTGCGGCGCAGCTTCGCGATCTCGTCGGCGAGCTTGCGTTGGAACGAGAGCAGGCGGCGAACCGGCTCGGCTTCCTTCTCGGTGCGCGACGTGTCGATCTCACGTCGCTTGCCGAGCATCGCTTCCAAGACTTGCTTCGCCACGACGGGGCTGACCTTGCCGAGCAGGTCGCTGCCGATGCGCTCGATCTTCTTCACCGCGACCATCAGGAACTCGAGGTCGCCCTCGAGATCGCCGGGGCGGGTCTCCGTGTCGCCCGCGTCCTGGCGGTAGTTGGAACCGACGAAGTGAAGGATCTCGGGCGCGAACCGCTGTCCGTGACGATCGATGCGGCCGTTGCGCTGCTCGAGCACGTTCGGGTTCCAGGGGATCTCGAAGTGGACGAGGCGGTGGCAGTGGTTCTGGAGGTCGATGCCTTCGGACGCCATGTCCGTCGCGAGCAGGATGCGGACTTTGGACTGCGAGGGGTGGGCTTGGAAGGCGGCTTTGATGCGCTCGCGGTCGTCCTCCTTCATGCCACCGTAGAGCAGCTCGAGGCGTTCGTCGGTGGCGAACTGGTGCGCCGCGAGGATTCCCTGGAGCCACTTCTGCGTGGCGCGGAACTCGGTGAAGACGATCACGCGCTCGTCGTTCCACTTGCCGCCGGGGCGCAGCGTGGCTTCGAGCCAGCGTAGGAGTTCGTTCGTCTTCGAGTCGGGACGGTTCGCGGCTTGGCGGGCGCGCGTGCTCAGCGTCTGGAGCAGGCGCCTCTCTTCGTCACCAAGTTCGTCGAACGTGTTCGTGGCGGCGACCACGGCGTCATTCAGCTCCTCCTCGTGTTCGTCGTCCGTCGTCTCTTCGGGTTCTTCGACCGCCTCGAGCTGCCGACGGAGCACGCCTTCGGGAACTGCTCGACGGGACGAAGTTTTCTCTTCGAAGCCGCGCAACGTCTTGACGTGCTTGTCGAGCGTGTCAGCGAACGCTTGCGGTGAGGAGAAGAGGCGCTTCTTCAGGAGCTTCAGGACGAAGTCGGTGCCGAGCGAGCGAGCGCCGGTCGATTCGCGCTCTGCCGCGCGCCGCAAGTCGCCGTACTTCTTCAGATCCTGGTAGAGCGCCTTCTCTTCGTCGGTGTAGCGAACCGGGATCGCTTCGAGCTGTCGCTCGAGGAACACGCGCTTGCCTTGCTCGTCGACGAGTTCCGTCTTCAGCCGACGGACCATCACTGCCTGCACTTGCTTCGGGTCTTGGCGACGAACGCCGCGCGTGAACCGCTGGTCGTCGAGCAAGTTGAGCAGCGCCGAGAAGCTCTCGGGGAATCCGTTGTGCGGCGTCGCCGACAGGAAGAGCTTGTGCTCGAAGTGCGGTGCAAGCGTGCGGATGGCGTCGGTGCGCTGCGATTCGATCGCGTAGCGCGCGCTCCCCGACGGAGCAATGTTGTGCGCCTCGTCGACGATCAACAGCCCGTGGCGGCGCGGGTATGTCGGTTCGTTCGGTCCCGGAAGCGTCTCACGGAACAGCCGCAAGGGCATCTCGCGCTTGAGATAGTCCATCGACGTGATGAGGCGCGGGAAGTGCGTCCACGGGTTGACGTGGAGTCCACGTTCCCGGCGCAGGCGTTTCATCGCGTCGGAGTCGACGATCTCGAACTCGAGCCCGAACTTCTCGCGCATCTCGTCCTTCCACTTCGTGTTCAGCGAAGCGGGGCACACGACGAGCACGTTCTGGATACGGTGGCGCAGGAGCAGCTCCTGCAAGACGAGACCGGCTTCGATCGTCTTGCCGAGGCCGACGTCATCGGCGATTAGCAGGTTGACGCGCGGCATGCGGATCGCGCGAACGACGGGCTCGAGCTGGTAGTTCTCGATCGTCACACCGCTGCGGAAGGGCGACTGCAACGAGCTGGCGTCGGCGGAAGAGACCGTTCCCCAACGGACCGCGTCGAGGAACGCGGAGAAGCTCTCGGGGTCGTCGAAGCCGTCGGGGCGTGGAAGCTCGGGCTTTCCGTGGTGGACGACACGAGCGCCGGGCTCGATCTCCCAGATGACTTCGAGTTCTTCGCCCCAGCCGTCGTCGTCCATCGACGAGAGACGGACGACGTGACTGACATCGTTCGTGGCCTGTCGCAGTGGATCCTTGGGCAGCGAAGAGCCGACCACCTCGCGGACGACCCAGTGCCGGCGCCGAACTTCGACGGCGTCGGCAGTTTGCGGCACGGCCTGGGCCGTCATCGACATCCTCGCGGATGGGCAGTTTGCGAGCTGAGGTTCGCGATTCGGAACAGTCGAGGGTGATACATGTCGAGCGCGTAGGCCGGGAAATGCGCTAGTAGTTGGCGAAGAACGACGCGCTCTTCTCCGGGTTGTGTCCTCGTCGGTCGTAGAGCTTTGTCGTGGTGGGATCCGCATGCCCGACGTCGCGCTGCACGTCTTCGAGACTTGCGCCGTTTTGAAGCGCGGTCGTGATGAAGGTCGCGCGCATCGAGTGCGCGCTGAAGCTGTGTGGAAGGCCGACGCGCTTCGCGTACTTCTTGAGGACACGGTCGACCATGTCCGGGTTGAGGTGTCGACGCACTTCCCTCGAGCGGCCGTTGATGTGGAGCGGGCGGAGGAGTGGCCCTTCGAGATCCTCTTGGTGGCCAGCCGCGGCCAGGTACTCGTGGATACGTTGAGCCGTCTGTGGATTCACGGAGACGGACAGGTCCTCCCCGCCCTTCCGGACGAAGTGGAGGCTCCAGTACCCCTGGTTCTGATGGAAGTCCTTCACGGCAAGGCGTGCGATCTCGGAGCGCCTTGCCCCGACCTGAAGGCCGATCGACAGGAGTGCTCGGTCGCGCAGTCCCCGCAGTGTCGTGGGGTCGGGCGCGTCAAGCAACGCTCGGGCCTGCTTCGTGGAGAAGGACTTGGTTTCCCCACGTGTCCGGCTCACCCGCGGGCGCTTCACCTCGCGGCAAGGGTTCACGTCCGCAAGGCGCCGGGAAACGAGGTGCGAGAAGAGGCTGGAGAGCGCCGAGAGACGGCGTCGGATGGTCCGAGGTCGGGCACCCTGCTTTTCCATCACCCGCTGCCAGTGGATCACCGCCGCACGGTCGACCTGGCGGAGCTCCTCGCGCGAGCGGATACCCAGCGCCTCGATGAAGTGGCGGATGTCGGCCTTGTACGCGCGGCGGGTCTGCTCGGAGCGCTGACCCTGGAGCCAGACTTCCTCCTCGGGAACCTCCCGCAGGAGCTCGACCGTCGGACGAAGGTCTGCCGACCACGCCGGGGTGGCCACGACGGAACTCGGGATGGGTCCAGTCAGGTCGATCGGCACGATGCGCACGCCTCCTCAGGTGCTCGTGATAATCCAGTTTATCAAGCGCACGCTACCCCGTTCGCGGCTCCTCCTGCAAGTCCGTTCCCCTACCCAAGCGCGGCTACGCCGGACCTACAGCCGGGCGCCACATCCATCGCACCTGAGGTCGGCGAGGTCTGGGGGTCCGACTTCCGGACGCGGCGGCAAGCTGAGCCTGTCCGCTTGCCCCGCTCGTTCGGGGGCCAGGTCGTCCGTGAGCGGCGTCTTCGGAAAAGTCTGGCTCAAGCGAGGGTCGAGTGAAGACGCTGGCCTTCGCGCTTCCTAACCTGTAGCAATCCCGTCAAGCGCGGGAAGCGATCGGCGAGGGCCCCGGCGCAGCGGAACAGGAAGGAGATTTCTCGATGGCTCGCGATGACGACCACGCTGAGTTCCGAATACCCCTCGAAGTGTCAAGCCCATGTGATCGCGCAGGCATGTCCGGTGCTGCCGGCCCTGTCAGAACGGCGATCCTTTCGTTGGTGCGAGACGTGATTGCAGAGACCACTGATTGCTCTAACTAGAGGATCCAGAAGTTGAAGGTGTTGCTCGAAATCCCCGTGGTGTCATCGATCGCCCAGTACTGGTACTGACCGATCGGGTTAGAGGAGCCGCTCTGGTACGAGTGGCTGTAGGAGCCGTTGCTGTTGGCGGTCTCCGGAGTGGTCGGGTATTCCGTGCCGTCGGGTTTCCTGAAGTGCAGCGTCACTCCTCCGTTGGGGGTGAAGCCGGAGCCCGGCTGACTGAACAGCGTGCCTTGAGGACCCGACACCGGTGAGACTGACACCTGCGGAGTGAGTGCGGTGATCGAGAAGTTGAAGGTGTTGCTGGAGATCCCCGTGGTGTCATCGATCGCCCAGTACTGGTACTGACCGATCGGGTTAGAGGAGCCGCTCTGGTACGAGTGGCTGTAGGAGCCGCCGCCGTTGGCCGTTTCATGAGCTGTCGGATACTCGGTGCCGTCGGGCTTTCTGAAGTGCAGCGTCACTCCTCCATTCGAGGTGAACCCGGAGCCCGGCTGATTGAACAGCGTGCCTTGAGGACCCGACACCGGTGAGACTGACACCTGAGGCGCCACTCCCACCGCCGCCACAGCCAGGCCGTAAATCCGACTCGCATCGAACGCCCCACCCACCCCGTACACCCGCACGTAGTACGTGCCCTCCTGGAGAGTTCCGTCCGAGCCCACAATGATCACGTCGTTCTGCCCGCAGCCGTTGTGTGAACTGCCGATCGGCGAACTCCCGCATGAGCTGTAGAGCTCCACATCATAGTCTGCGCACGGGTCATGAGGGCAGGACAGGATTACCCCAACCTGTTGCGACGTATCGAGCGTGAACGAGTACCAATCCTCGTCACCCTGCGGGCAGATGTACGCGAGGTACGGCGTGTTCGTCGAGAGGTCGGTCACCGCCGCGCAGGTATTGTTCGGCTCGTACACATCGTTCCCACAAGAGGAGGAGTTTACGCTGAGCGTAACGGGCACTATTGTGGTGAAGGACTGATTTGCTGAGTTGATGAATTCAACATTCGCAGCATAGACGCCAACCGGCAAGGTTGCGCTATCGAAGGACAGATCGACGGATTGTCCCATCGCTCCGTATGGGACCACCCCCGTAGTTGGTGACACCGAAAGCCAATTTGTCTGTGGGTACACGTGCGCCGACCACTCCAGTGTCGTTCCAGGAAATTCACAATTCGACACAGTGAGCGTCTGTGATGGCGGAGACTGCCCGAGTGAGGTCGCGACGGATATCGGTCCAGGGGGTTGGAGGCAGAGCGTAGGCTGGGCCTGTGCGTTGATGACTACGCTCTTGCTTCTGAGGAACACCGAATTACCAATGCGTACGCGGAACACGATGTTGTGCAGTCCTGCCTGCACAAACACGTGGGACACAGGCTCGGGGACGAGCGATGGCCCCGTGGTCACATCCACAAGCGTGGAATTGTCGTAGTCGTCGAACAGCCATTCATACGTCGGCAAGTTAGGCAGCGGCGGAAAAGTGAAGGTCGTTGACGCGGGGTCAAAGTGAATCGGCGAGCCCACCATCCCTGGCTCCGGAGAAACAGTAAAGTTGGGGATTGCTACAGTCGGTGGATTACACGAGATGGTGACTGTATCGCCGGTTCTAGTTGCGCAGAACTCGGCCTCGCCCTGGTGCAATGCTAGGCCCGTAGAGACAGAAAATGCGACCAGATCTGGGAGTGCGAGAACGATCTGTAGAAAGCCCGAGAACTTCCCCATCGCCTCCGTCCAGTAGGAGAGGCCGTGTTGAGGGAAGTGTCCCCACAGCCATAATGAGACCGAGTCAGAATTATCATGGAGCCAGTGTGCTGTGATATCTAGAATGATCTGCGCCCCGTGATCGGAGAGCTCATCGAATTGGTGCACGAGGTCTTGTACGGCCGCCGCCGCCTCGGGTCCTATGCACCCGTTTTTCATGCAATCGGCAGTAAGCTCTGCGAGATAGGCCGCCGGGTCTATCGGAATTCCATCGGGAGTCGCAGTCGGGAGTGGCAGCGCATGATCAAGAACAATGAATACAGCGTATAGCGCGTTTGCTGTCGTGCCGTAACCGCCTGGCGTTGAGAGATCGGGAGGGAAGGCATACGCCTGGGCCGTAATATGGGTTTCTCCCTGTGGGAGAGTAACGGATTTGCACTTTGCAGGATCAAAGCTGAATGAGGGAGGAAAGACGTGAATCGTGGCCTGGGTGGGCTCCATCAACGTGAGTAAGGACGGCTGTCCTGGACTCTGTATTCTTAGACCATAGAAAACCCCGATCTGATTGATGATGATGGCGTCCCCTTGCTGTCCAGGCACGACGCTCAGGGCACCTGGGCCAGGGATCTCCCCGCACTCGGACAGCCCTCCATCCACAAGGGCATGAGGCGGGGCCATGACCGTGCTGAGAGTGTCCTCGACAATGAGCCGGACATCCAAGTAGAGGCCCTGACTTTGCCCGAGATCCGTGATGGCAAGAGGATCTGTAGCAAGAAGAGCCGCAACGCCGGTCTTTAGGGTGGCAAAGTGTGGATGCGCGCTAGCCAGTTGGAAAAACTGCTCGCGAATTGGAACAGGCACCTGTGTCAGGGCGGGATGTAGAGCTAGCAGTCCTAGCGCAATGCGATCGAGGCCAATCTGTACCTGTCCAGTCGTTGCGTCAGCCGGCTGTATGACGAAGGGGACGATAGGCTCGCCTCCGGCCGCATAGAGAAAAGCAACAAGTGTTTTGCCATTTCCATCCGGCAACAACGGGAGGTAGCTAAGGATCGGCGTCTGGATGACGGTTCCCACCTCGGCGCTGTCGAGAGGTGTCGTGACACCGAGCGGTTGAACGGAAGCGGAGATCGAGACGCTTGGATCGAGGCTGTAGTTCAGATGGTCGGTCCCCGGAGCAGACGCCGGCGGGAGCACCGATCCGGGTACCGCAACACCGCCGCTTCCGCCGCCTCCGCACGTAGTCAGCAGGGTGAGGAGGAGTCCCGCCAATAGCGGTGCGGTGAACTTGAGCGCGGATGAACAAGCGCCGTCCCGGAAGGTAATGCCAAGCGGGTACGGCCTGAGACGGCTGGTCACGGGACGCATCTGAGGTCTCTCCTTTCCCTCCTGCCCTGAATTCGCCGGGAGGCGGGCCCTAGTGTATCCACGCCCAGTTCGAGCCGCCCCTCCGCGCTCGGCCGGCTGAGAGGAGGGGGCCGCTTCCCCACCCCGCGGCACCGCCCCGGGCCTCTGAAGCGTGTCCAAGTGCTCGTGGAATCTCCCCCGAATCGAGCCCTCGCCACAAGGTCTGAGCCTGCTCGAGGCTGGTTGGCCGGGCTCGCCCGGGCGGGCACCCGATCGCGCGGGGCCGCTCGTCACGGCACCGTCCTTCTTGGGCCAGCCCGAGGAACCCCGGGCGGAGCGCCCCATGGACAAGACGAAGCTGAACGGAAGCGAGGACCGTCCCCTCACCCACTTGCCCGAGCCCTTGCTGCTGCGTCCGAGCGAGGCCGCGCGGTTTCTGGCGATCTCCCCGAGGAAGTTGTGGGAGCTCACGAACGCACGCGAGGTGCCGGCCATCCGCATCGGGCGGAGCCTCCGCTACCCGACGGAGGAACTTCGGGACTGGGTTGCGGAACGCCGCGGGCGCTGATCTTGACGCCGAACGGGAATCGATCCTAGATGCAGCCTCCCTTCGCCCTGCTGCCCCGACCCGGTCCGCCGCGTACCATGGCCATTGAACGCCCCCGTAGCTCAGTTTGGATAGAGCAGGTCTTTCCTAAAGACCAGGTCGCAGGTTCGATCCCTGCCGGGGGTACCAGACCTGCACCGACGGGGTCCGACCGCGCGGGTGGAGGACGTTGACCCCATGGCCAGCGTCTTCAAGCGAAAGGGAGCGGGGTCGTGGCTCATCAGCTACTACGACCAGCATGGTCGTCGAAAGGAGAGGTCGACCCGCACGACGGACTTGCGCGCCGCCGAACGCATCGCGCAGAAGCTCGAGGCGGACGTGGCACTCCGACGCGACGGCGTCGTCGACGCTCGCCACGAGCGGCTGGCCGAGGAGAACAGGAAGCCGCTCGCACAGCACTTGCGCGAGTACCTCCAGCACTGCAACGGTCGCGGAGTTGCACCGAAGGGCGTGGAATCTAAGGAGAGCATTCTCAAGTGGATGATGGCCGAGACGCGGGCCTCACGCCTGAGCGATCTGACGCTGGAGTCCGTCGAGCGCGCGCTCGCCTCGTTCTGGAAGTCGGGACGTTCGTCGAGGACGGTGAACACGCGCCGCGAAGTACTGCGGGCCTTCGCGAATTGGTGCCGGAAGACGGGACGCACGGAATCGAACTCACTCGAGTTCCTGTCGAAGCTCGACGAGACGCGAGACCGCCGACGGATGCGCCGACCGCTCAGCGACGAGGAGCTCGTGCGGCTTCTCGAAGTAGCAGACGAGCGCGGCCGACGTGTGTGGTACCTCACAGCGGCGCTCGCGGGTCTCCGTCGCTCCGAGCTCACAAGGCTCACGTGGGGATCGATCGACATCGAAGCGGGACTGCTCACGATCCGCGACGGCAAGGCGAAGCGCGAGGATGTCGTGCCGCTGCACCCGGAGCTACTTGAGGCGTTCAAGGCCGGGCGGCCCGCCGATGCGAAGCACACGGATCGCGTGTTCCCGACCGCGGTCACAAACCTCACGCGCAAGCACGACTTCGAGCGCGCTGGCATCGACAAGCCCGACGCACAGGGACGCATCGCGGATCTCCACGCGCTTCGAGCGACGCTCGGGACTCGTCTTGCGCGCGCAGGTATCGCTCCCCAGGTCGCGCAGCGCATCATGCGACACGCCGACTACCGCACGACGCTGAAGCACTACACGATGCTCTCGCTCGCCGACACGACGGCGGCGATGCGACTCCTTCCAGGAGGCGGGGGTGACTCAGCAGGATCGGGCGGCCGTTTCCGCGGGGCCGAACAGGCTGCCGTTTCCGATTCCGAAAAAGTCGACCCCCAGCGAAATCCCCAGCACTCGGAGCACGATCTGGCGCATCAGTCCGCATCGAGGTGCGATGAGGACTCGGACTCGAGCGACGACGACCCCGACCCTAAGAACGGCGGCGAGCGAGACTTGCGCGAGCAGGTGCGACGACCTGCGAGGATGTGCAGCGTTCGGGGCGGGCGCCGAAAGTACGCCAAAAACCTCTTAGGAAACCGACGCTCTATCCTGCTGAGCTACGGGCGCACGCGCTCGGATCGACGCGTGATCGCCGACGGCGCGCCCCGGCGTGGCCATGCCACCGGTACCCGCCGCAGGGTGTCCGCGGTCCTCGAAGGGCGCGGGATTGTCGCTTCCCCTTGGCGCGTTGGCCAGCGTCGGGCCTGCCCGACCACCTCGATGGCCCGCGCGCCTCAAGACCCTCCCTGAGCGGAGCCGAAATGGCTGTTGGGCTCGGCCGGACACCGCCCGAGCAAGCGCGGGTCGCGGCCTCTCCTCACCATGACTTCGAACAAGGATCTCATCGAGAGCGCCGCGGGCGCCTTCTCCGGCCCGTCCCGCAGCGCCTTTGGCGACAGCACGCCGGAAGCTTTCGGTCGACCCGGACTCAGGAGAAGGGCCCGCGACCCGGCCGCCCTGTGGGTCCAGATCACCCTGTCCATCGTCGTCGCGGCGCTGCTGCTCTCCGTGATCGCGGTCCCCAGGCCGAGGCCGCGCACGGGGTCCGGATCCGTTCCCCAGAAACCGCACAGCACATCCCCTGTCCACTGAGGAGCAGCCTCGGTCGCCAGCCGAGGGGCTTGCTTCAGGGACACCAGCCCGTGCGCCGAAGACAGACCGGTGAGCGCGACGCCCCGACTCCGCCCCACGATTCGCCCCGGCCATTCCCCCGAGCGAAGGCGTGGGTTCACCCTCGTCGAGCTCGTGATCGTCCTGGCGGTGGTCACGGTCACCGCCGCGGCTTCGATCTGGGCCTACTTCTCTCGACCCGAAGTCACGCTCGACAACGCAGCGCTGCTGCTCGCGCGCGACATGCGTCTGGCCCAGAATCGGGCATCGCTCCTCCACCGCCCGGTCTCCCTCATCTTCCGCGAGGACGGCGACGGCTACCGGATCGTCGACGGTCTGGAGGACAGTCCGCTTCCTCGCCGCGGCCCCGAGCGGTTCGAGCGCTGGTACAGCCGCGATGCGATCTTCGAAGGCGTGAAGATCCTCCGCGTCGGGCTGGGAGCCGGGGAGCGACTGGTGTTCGATGGCGAGGGATCCACGACCCCCGTCGGTCGGATCACGCTCTCCTACGAGGAGGAAACCCGGACTCTCGAGCTCGAGGCGGGGACGGGGAGGATCCTCCTGACCGGGCAGTAGGTCGGCCGCGAAGGGCCAGGCCAGGGGGTGAAAAAAAGGGAGTCGTCTCCTTGCGAGAGACGACTCCGCGCGGGTCGTAGCTGATGTGGGGCATCAGCCTACGGCCGGGACAGGTGGCAGAACCTGCCTCGGCGGCCCTGGGGTCAAGGCAGGGGTGGCCCCAGGGCGCTGCGATGGGGATCGCAGCGATGGACGGCTTGCGCCGCCCGCACACGGCCCGAATTGGCAGGTTCTCGAGCCGCGTGTTCGAAGAGTAACCGGGGGGTGCTGAATATGTCCACGAGGAATCCAGCTTCTCAGGTGTGCGCGACGGAACGGTCGACCTGTCGCGTCCAGGCGCCGATTCCACCCCGCAGGGAGTAGACGTTGGTGAAGCCGTGGCCCTTGAAGTAGGCGGCCACGTCGAGGCTGCGCGCGCCGCTCTCGCAGTGGAAGACGATCTTGCGGTCGCGCGGGAAGCTCATGTACCGGCCCGGGTCATCGAAGTCGAGCGGCTCGGCCTGGGGGATGCGCGCGACGGCGATCTCCTCGGGCGAGCGCACGTCGATGAAGGAGAAGTCCTCGCCGGCGTCGAGCCAGGTGTTCACCTGGGCGGGCTCGACCTGAAGCTGGGTGTCCATCTCCTGGGCGATGCGGATCGTGCGGATCGCATCCTCGACATCGAGAATGTTGTGGTCCTTGCATACCTGGGCCAGCGTGTCGGTGGGCTGGAACCCGCAGGAGGAACAGCCGCCGACGTGGTAGCGCTGGAAGAGGGCGCGCTGCGCCGACGGTGCGACCGACAAGATCTCGTCCATCGTCATGTCGGGGCGGATCTGGGTCTGGGTCGTCGTCAACGGGTCCTCCTCGGTTCTCCCGGGCTCGGGCAATTCTAACGCCCGCGGGAGACTGTTGGGGGCGTCCTCCACATCGGCAGGAAACCCGAAAGGCTGGACACCTAAGGAATGCCTGAGGCGGTCGGGGACCCGATGATCTTCATCCGGCGGGCCTGCGACACTTCGCGGATCGGCCCCAGAAGCTCTTCGGGGACCGGTCCGGGTGGGGTTCCCCCGTCCGGGAAGGACATCCAGATCAAGGTTTCACCCTCAGGCATCCTGGCCAGGGCGCGGAGGATCGGGTCGGTTCCGACGGCGACCTCCAGGATCTCCTCCCTCGTCTTGATCCGGTTCGTTCCCGGGAGCAGGGCGAAACTCCAGCTCCCCTGCCCTCGCGATCGAAGCGGGTAGATCTCCCAGCCTTTCATGCTCGCCGGCGGCGCCTGCGCGTGCGCATCGTCCGTCTTGGGCTCAGTCGACCGGTGCGGCGAGGTGCAGCTCGGCATCAGGAGGACGATGGCCGTCGCCGCCGGGAGGTACCAGCCGGCTCGATCGAGGGTTTCCATGTGCGTCCGAGGCTCGGAGTGGCGTCCGTCTCCGACCTCCTCTACCTTTGCGCGCCCCCGCTCAAACAGCAAGGGCCCGCGCAGCCCAGCCTTCACCCCGACCCCCGAGAGCCCCATGGCCGAAGCCCGCATCACCCCGAGGTCCCAGGACTACGCCCAGTGGTACCAGGACGTGATCCGCGAGGCGCAGCTCGCCGAGCCGGCCGAGGTCGTCAAGGGCTGCATGGTCATCCGTCCGAACGGCTACGCGATCTGGGAGAAGATGCAGGCCGACCTCGACCGGCGCTTCAAGGAGACGGGCCACCAGAACGCGTACTTCCCGCTCTTGATCCCGCTCTCCTTCCTGGCCAAGGAAGCGCAGCACGTCCAGGGCTTTGCGATGGAGTGCGCCGTCGTGACCCACGCGGGCCTCAAGACGGTCGACGGCAAGGTCGAGCTGAAGGGCGAGCTGGAGGAGCCCTACGTCATCCGGCCGACGTCCGAGACGATCATCGGCCACTTCTTCTCGAAGTGGATCGACTCGTGGCGCGACCTGCCCCTCTTGATCAACCAATGGGCCAACGTGATGCGCTGGGAGCTGCGCACGCGGCTCTTCCTGCGCACCGGCGAGTTCTTGTGGCAGGAGGGCCACACCGCGCACGCGACGCACGAGGATGCGCTCCTGGAAGTCCAGCGCATGCTCGACGTGTACCGCGACTTCGCCGAGCAGGTCATGGCGATGCCGGTGATCCAGGGGATCAAGACGGCGAACGAGCGCTTCGCGGGCGCGGTCGAGACGCGCTGCATCGAGGCGATCATGCAGGACGGGAAGGCGCTCCAGTCCGGGACGAGCCACGATCTCGGGCAGAATTTCGGCAAGGCGTTCAACGTGATGTTCCAGACGCAATCGGGAGGGCGCGAATACGTCTGGCAGACATCGTGGGGTGCCTCGACGCGATTGGTCGGGGCCCTGGTGATGACGCACTCCGACGACGATGGGCTGGTGCTGCCGCCGAAGCTCGCGCCGATCCACGTCGTGGTCGTGCCGATCTGGAAGAACGACGGCGAGCGGGGGCGGGTCCTCGAGGCCGCGGGGAGGATCGCCGAGGAGCTGAGGGACGACGGGCTCTCGGTGAAGGTCGATGATCGCGAGGGCGTCAAACCGGGCGCGAAATACTACGAGTGGGAGCGCAAGGGCGTGCCGGTGAGGATCGAGATCGGGCCGCGCGACATCGACGCGGGCTCGGTCGTGGTGAAGCGCCGCGTCGCAGCGGCCGGGCCGGACGGCAGGCCGAAGAAGGAGACGCTGCGGATGGATGGGCTCGGCGTCCAGGTCGGCCAGGTGCTCGACGAGTTCCAGGGCTTCCTGTTCGCGCGGGCGAAGGCGTTCCGCGAGGCGAACACCGTGTCGGTCGACACGTGGGCGGAATTCGAGAAGGTCTTCGCGGACCAGGGCTCGAAGTTCGTGTGGGCGCACTGGGACGGTGCGACCGAGACGGAGCTGGCGATCAAGGACGCGACCAAGGCCACGATCCGCTGCATCCCGCTCGTGGGGCAGGGACCGGCGCCGGAGAAGGGCCAGTGCGTGAAGACCGGCAAGCCGAGCGCGCAGCGGGTGCTCTTCTCCAAGAACTACTGATTGGGCTGTGCTCAACTCTCGACCGCCGGTTGGGGTATGCTGCCCCTTGTTCCGATGCTGAGGAGGCCGGAGGATGACGATCAGGATCCCGATCGACCGCGAGAGGATCGCCGCTTTCTGCCGGCGGCACCACATCCAGAAGTTCTCGCTCTTCGGCTCCATCCTGCGCGACGATTTCCGTCCCGACAGCGACGTCGACGTGCTCGTGGAATTCGAGCCCAAGCACGTTCCGGGACTGTCGTTCCTGGCCATGGAGAGGGAACTATCCGAGATCATCGGTCGCAGGGTGGACCTGAACACGCCGGGTTTCCTGAGCCCATACTTCAGGGATCGCGTGCTGGCAGAAGCCGAGGTGCACTTTGTCGGAACATGACAGCGGCCTCAGCCTGCGGCAGATGCGCGACCATGCGCGCGAGGCCCTGGCGATGGCGCAAGGCCGCTCTCGAGCCGATCTCGACTCCGACCGGATGCTGAATCTCGCCCTCGTTCGGCTGCTCGAGGTCATCGGTGAGGCAGCTGGACGCATCTCGGAGGAGGAGAAGGAGAAGCATGCCCGGATCCCGTGGGCCGATCTGGTCGGCTTGCGGAATCGCTTGATTCACGGCTACGACCGCGTGGACTTCGACATTCTCTGGGGGATCGTCACGCGAGATCTGCCTCCCCTCATTGCGGAATTGGAGCGGGTGGTTGGCACGGACAAGCCGCCTACGTGAGCGGGACCTCCGGCTTCCCCGTACATGCTGTCTCAGGAAAACCAGGACATTCTTGAGCGTCCTCTAGCCGCCGCAAACCGGCAATGGTCCCCTGGGACGACCAACCTGATGACGGAGGGTCGCGCCCGAGCGGACGGCAGGATCTGTTCGCGACAATCCATTGCCAACAGACCCGCCTTGCACGGTCGGGCCCCGCACAACGAAGAGAACCCATGATCAGCCGCTCGATCCTCGTTCCACTCGCGAGCTTCTGCTTCCTGCTCGCTCCTGCGGCAGCCGCCGGGGGCCTCGACGAACCCGAGGGCAAGCCGCCCGACCCCATGGCGCCGGCGCACCATGCCTTCGCTTGGAAGTCGAAGAACGACCTGCGCTTCGTGTGGTGGTTGCCCAAGGACTACGAGACCAAGACCCCGCGCAACATGACCGTGATCTGCCACGGCACCGGCCTCGACTTCCGCTGGGGTTATTGGAACAACAAGCCCGGCCTCTTCCGTCCCGACGACATCGTCATCTCGGTCGACGGCCCGACTCCCGATCACGAGAACCGACTCTTCCTCGGCGAGAAGAAGGACGCCGACGCCTTCGCCGCGTTTCTGACCGAGATGCGCCAGACCTTTGCGGTCGACCGCATCTTCCTCTACGGCCACAGCCAGGGCGGCTTCTTCACCGTGTACTTCGCCGGCGAGCACCCCGAGATGGTCGCAGGCGTCGTCGCGCACGCCTCGGGCGCGTGGAACTGGTCGAAGATGAAGGGAGACGTGAAGAAGGTCGCGATCGCGTTCATGCACGGATCGAGCGATCCGGTCGTGCCCTACGCGCAGAGCCCGGGCAGCCGCGACGCGTACGCCAAGGCCGGATTCGAGCTGCTGCACATGCGCAGGCTCGACCGCTACAACCACTATCCAAACGCCGTCCGCGCTAACGAGACGCTGAGCTGGTGCCAGGGCATGACCGCGAAGACGCCCGAGGAGGCGCTCGGCTGTGCGCTCGCGATCCTGCACTCCAAGCCCAAGGACGAGTACGAGTGGGAGACGGTGGTCGGCTACTCCGGTGCGCGCGATGTGTTGCGCCGCCTCGAGAAGAAGGGACCCGCGCCCTTCGAGCAAGTGGCCCCCGAGGCGGCCGCGAACGCCGCCGAATGGATCGGGAAGATCGATGCCGCCGGTGCGGAGCATGTCGCCGCGCTCCGCAAGCTGCTCAAGTCGAAGAGGGACCTGAAGCTCGACAGCGCGGCATGGCTCGGGCACCTCGTGCCCCTGCGCGAGGACTTCCGCGGGGTCGAGAGCGTCGAGGCGTACATCAAGGAGCTCGACTTCGACGCGCTCGCGCAGGCGCACGCCAAGGTCGCAGGAACGATCCTGACGGCCTGGTACAACGAGAAGAACCCGAAGAAGATCTACGAGGCGATCGTCGAGAACATCGGCAAGGCCTTCCTCTTCGACGGCTTTCCTCCCGATCTGTCGGAGAAGATGAAGGGGTGGCACCAGGACGAGAAGAGGCTCGGGGTCTCGCCCACGGTGCAGAAGAAGCACGCCGATTTCGAGGCTTGGGCCAAGGGGTGGGAGCAGGGGTTGAAGGAATACGCCTCGATCTGGAAGAAGTGGAAGGGGCCTTGATCCGCCTCGCGATCCTTCTCTTCGCTCTTGCGCTCGGTCCCTCCTGCGCCTCCGAACGCGCCGGTTGGGGCAGCCGCGGGAAGTACTGGGTGCTGTACGAAAGCCCGAGCCTCCAGGTCCGCCGCGGCGCCCAGCGGGTCGATCCACGGACCGGCGAGATCGTGATCGCGTGGGTGGGCGCGCGGGCGCCGGAGGGCCAGCCAGCGCTCGTCGATTGCGAGCTGACCGTGTTCGACGACCAGGATGCGGACGGCGTACCGGACCCCGCCGAGATCCGCAGCGTGCGCGCGAGCGGCGAACGCTCGAGGAAGCTCCTGTTCGGCGACGTTCGCGCGCGCCTCGCGGGCGCGCGGAACCTCTGCGTCAGGCTCGTGGCGAGCACCGAGCGCGAGCGCTGCACGGTCGGCTGGCGTCTCGCGTCGGACTAGGGTGCGGCTACAGCCAATACCGGAATCGGTAGAAGAGCCACTCGAGCGACTTCTCCCAGGCGGAGCGGCGCTGCCACTCCTCCGGCAGGATCTCACGGCACTTCGCCAGGTCGTTCTCGAAATCCTGCTGCAGTTCCCCACCGATCCGCCGGTCGACGATCACGAGCCCGATCTCGAGGTTGTGCAGGAGACTCCGCCGGTCGAGGTTGTAGCTCCCGATCGTCGACCACACCCCGTCGATCACGCCGATCTTGGCGTGCATCATCCGCTCGGGCCACTCGAAGATCCGCACCCCGTGCCTCATCAACCTCGCGTACAGGTGGTGGCTCGCGAAGTACACCGCCTTGATGTCCGAATCCGTGGGCACGATCACGCGCACCGACACCCCGCGCGCCGTCGCGCGCGCGAACGCGCGCCGCAGCCTCAGGTCGGGGATGAAGTAGGCGTTCATGATGCTGATCGTCTTCTCCGCGCGGCGAATCGCGTGGAAGTAGGCGCGGTGCATCTGCCAGCGCCCGCGCACACCCGAGTTGCTGATCGCCTGCACGGCCGCCGTCTGTCCGGGTCCCGGACTTCCTTTCCACGCCGAGGGGGGCTCGGGAAGCGGCTCCCCGCCCGAGCGCTCCCAGGTCCTCCGGAAGATCCGCGCGAGATCGAGGACGGTCGGCCCCTCGATCCGCGCGTGCACGTCGTACCAGCCTCCTCCGCCGTCCTCGATGGGACGTGCTTCGTCCCCGAGGTTGACACCGCCGGCGAACGCAACGCGGTCGTCGACGACGAGGATCTTCTGGTGGTCGCGCCGGTTCACGCTCCAGCGCGCGCGCCAGGGCACGAGCGGGTGGTACGCGATGGCCACGACGCCGGCCTTCTTGAGCTCCCCCAGGAACGCGCTCGGCAGACCGAAGGAGCCGAGCGAGTCGTAGAGCAGGCGCACGTGGATCCCGGCGCGCGCTCTCTCGACGAGCGCTTCCTTGAACTTGTTCCCCGTGCGATCCCCGCGCAGGATGTAGGTCTCGAGGTGGACGTGGCTTCGGGCCGCGCCGATCGCCTCGAGCATCGCGGGAAAAGCCTCCTTGCCCGTGCGCAGTGGCTGGACGAGGTTGCCAGCTCGCACGAGCTTCTTGCGCCGGACGTAGCTCCAGTCCCCTCCCTCCTCGCGTCTGCCTCCCCGGTGGAGGACCGGGATATCGGGCAAGTGGACGCGCATCGGCGTCTCGTCGGGTGCGAGAGCTAGCTCTCCAGCTCGCGCACCCTGGCGAGCACCTCGTTCGCCGCCCCTCCGTCGAGCGCCGCGGTGGCGAGATCGACGCCTTCCGCGAGCGTGAGCGCCTTGCCCCCCGCCTTGAGGATGATCGCCGCGCCCAGCAGCGTCGCGCAACGCGCCGGACCGCCCTCGCCGGCGAGCACGGCGCGCGTGATTTCGCCCGCGCATCGGACCAGCTCAGGGTTGTCGCCGGTCCCCTGGTCGTCGGGGGGCGGACCGTAGACCGGCAGATCGGGTTCGCTCTCGCAGCCCAGACCGAAATCCTCGGGTTCGACGTTGAGCGGCACGAGGTGTCTATCGGCGATCTCGATCCCGCGGGTGCGCTTGCGGACCGAGGGGATGACGCCACCCTCGGGGCCCTGGAGCGCGATACCCCGCGGGTGGCCGAGCCCCTGGATCACCTCGACCGCCGCCCCGAGCACCGGCCCGCCCTGCGCTCCCAGCACGACCGCCGCGCTCGAGGGGGCGAGCAGCTTCTCGACCGTCGCGAGCGGCGTACGGATTCCGACATCGCCGCGCACGCGCCGCAACTGCATGAGGCACGGCAGCATGCCGGTCACCGCGCACACGCCGAAACGTGTCTTCGCGACCCAGCTCTCGGCTTCCGAAGGATCCCAGGTCATCCCCATCCCGAGCGCCTCGAGCACGCTCGCCGCAGTCAAGCCGCGCTTGGGCGGGACGCACCGGTCGGAGAGGATCAGCACCCGCACTCCCGCGGCCGCCGCGATGAGCCCGGCCGCCACCTCGAGCGGCGGCGTGCGGTCCATGCCGTCGTGCGGCGGACAAACGCACACGAGGCCCTGCATGTCCTTGCACGGGATCGTCGCGCGCGCGCGTGCCGCGCGGGCGAAGGCCGTCAGCTCCTCGACCGTGACGCCCTTCGTGCGCAGGAGCACGAGGAAGGCTCCGACCTGGATCTCGCTCTCGGTGCCGGAGAGGACGGCGCTGAAGCCCTCGTAGGCTTCCTGGTAGGTGAGATTGCGCCCGTCCTTGCGGCCCGGGCCGAGGATGCGCATCAGGTGGCGAAGGGTCATGCGCTCCGTTCGCGACGCGGTGCTCGATCCATCGGTGGACCCCTCGATGCTCCGTCCTGGCCGCGCACCGCGGCGCTGTTGCCGCTCAGGATAGCGCGGCGGAGGGATGCGAGCAATGCGCACCGCGATCGCATCGGGCCGCGTGGGCCTCCACCGTCCTCCTGCTCCTCTCCGTCCCCCTACTTGTCCTCTTCCTTCTTCTCCTTCTTCGGCTCTTCCTTCTTCTCGACTTCCTTGGCCTTCTCCTCGCCGGCCTTTTCCTCCGCGGGCTTGGTCTCGCTCTCGCCCTTGTCGAGCTTCTTCTCGGGAGCCAGCGCCGCAGGCCGAGGGCGGATGTGCGCGAAGAAGAGCTCCTTCTCCTTGTCGTAGACGAGCTTGCCGTCGACGACCGTGTACTGGACGAAGGTCCGGTAGTGCAGGAGATCGCCGTCGGTGACGATCAGGTCGCAGTCCTTGCCGACCTCGAGCGAACCGACGCGGTGGCTGATGCCCAGGATCCGGGCCGGCACGGTCGTGATCGACGCGAGCGCAGCGTCCTCGGGCAATCCTCCGCGGACCGCGAAGTCGGCCTCGATCGTGATGTGCATGATGTCGCGGCCGACGAGGCCTCCCAGGTCGACGCCCTCGGAGGCGGGGACCACGGCCACCTGGACGCCGGCCTTGTGCAGGATCGAGGCGTTCTCGATGCTCGAGCCGGCTGGAGCGGCGAGCTGCTCGTCCTTGGGCCGACGTTCGCGCGGTGTCACGACTGCAAAGGCGCCCGCGCGTCCCAGCTCGTCGGCCACGGTCCAGCCCTCGACGCAGCCTTCGATCACGGGCCGGAAGCCGAACTCCTCGGCCAGGCGGGCGATGCCGAGGAGATCGTCGCGGTCGTTGGCGACGAACTTGGCCGTGGTCTCGCCCTTGAGGATCGAGAGAATGGTCGTGTCGACGTCCTTCTTGGCCGGCTCCTTGAGCTCCTTGTCCCGCTTGACCTTCTCCTCCCACTCGCGGAACTGCCGCAGGTACTCGGAGGTCTTCTGGAACTTCTCACGCAGGCTCCGCTTGCCGGCTGGGTTGCGGCCGCTCCAGGAGAGGGTCGTGAAGATCTTGTCGCGTACGACCGCCCCCTGGACAGAGAACCGCTTGAGCTTGACGGCGGTGCCCGCGGCGCCGGTCGTCGTGATCCCGGCGGCGAGCCCGAGGATCATCCGCGAGTTGAACGGGTCGATCGTGTCCTCGAAGTCGCTCCCCGAGTTGCCGATCAGACCCTGCGAGGAGATCGCCACGATGCCCGGGTACACGAGCATCCCCTTGGCATCGAGGGTCTTCGCTTCGGGGGGGACGTCGAGGTCGTAGCCGATCGCGGTGACCTTGCCGTTCTTCGCCAGGACCGTCGCGCCGCGCAGCACGGCTCCCGTCCCGGTGTGGACTTCGCCGCCCAGGACGGCGAACCAATGTTCCTCGCCCTTCTCTCCGGCTTTGGCGTCGTCCTTCTTCTCGCTCTCGCCGCCGGCCTGCTCCGCGCCGGCGCCCTGCTCCTGCCGGGGTGCGGCCGAAAGCGGAGCGCCGAGGACGGAGGCCGCGAGCGCGGCGAGGGCGAGGGATCTCCAGGGCATCACGGGTCTGCGAATCACGGCTTCACCTCGCCGAACACGAATCGGCCTTCGAGCATGACGGCCTGGATCCTGGTCGAGGGTTGGAACGGGTCGCCGGAGAGGAAGACGATGTTGGCGTCCTTGCCCTTCTCGAGGCTGCCCAGGCGCGAATCCACGCCGAGCAGCGTGGCGGGCTCGATCGTCAGCGCGCGCAGCGCGGCTTGCCGGTCGAGGCCGGCCCCGACGATCTCGCCGACGTTCGGGAGCCAAGCCTTGAGGTCGGCGAGCGCGTCGTTGCGCGGGACGAAGACCACCTTGGCCCCGGCTCGCATGAGCTCCATCGCCGGGTTGCGCTGGCGCATCGTCCCGGGGTGCAGCGTGAGCATCGGCTCGATCACGACGCGGCACTTGCGGTCGCCGATGCCGTCGACTTCGAGATCGTAGGTCTTCTTGTCCTCGACGTAGAAGATGTCGCTGTCGCGCGAGAGCGGGATGCGCAGGTCGAAGGAGAGCTTCTCCTTGCCCAACGCGTCGAGCAGGTGGAGGTACTCGCCGGCGCTCGAGATGCTGAAGAGCGCGTGCAGCTTGCCGGCGCGCAGGTCGAGGAAGGGCTTGATCTTGGGGTCGGGCTCGGGCGGGACGAACACTTCCTCCTTGGCCGGAGGCTTCTCCTCCTTGGCTTCCGGCTTGGCCTCTTCCTTGCCCTCGTCCTTCTTCTCCTCGCCTTTCTTCTCCTCGGGCTTTTCTTCCTTCTTGGCCGGAGCCTTCTTCTTCTTCGCCTCCTGGTCCTTCTCCCACTTCTCGCGCGCCTTCTTCTCCTTCTCAGCGTACTCGTCGGCCTTCTTGAAGCCGTCCCTCACGAGCTTCTTCGAGCTGGACGCAGCGCGCAGGATGACCTTCAAGTAGGCGGGATCCTGGATCAGCATCTCCTCGGGCGTCTTCCCGAGAGGCCTCACGACGACGGCCTGCCCGGGGATTCCGTTCCCGGCGGGGTAGAGTCCGAGCGTCGTCACGCCGTACTTGACGACTTCCTGGTACTCCTCGGCGCCGGGATAGATCTCCCGGAAGGCGCGCACCTCGGGGCTGTTGTCCTCGCCCCCCTCGCCGTCGAGGCCCAGGCGCGAGTAGGCGTCGACCAGGCCCGGCATCGCCACCCAGCCGGGCTTGTCGACGATCGGGATGCCGCGCTCCACGGCCAGGTCTTCGCCGATGGTCACGATCTTGCCGCCCTCCACGAGGATCACGGCGTGCTCGATCGTGCCTTTGGCCGCCGTCTCGGCACGGCCGACGCGGATGGCGAGGAGGTCGCTCGATGCACTCGGGTCCGCGGGCCGAGGGGAAGCCCCGAGGGCCAGGGGGAAGGCCAGGAGAAGAATGGAGAGGCTCATGTTCGTGTCCGCATCGCGCGCTAGAACCATTGTCCCTGCCGGGCGTCGTACTCGACGCGGCCGTCGATCAGCACCAGCTCGACGCGAGCGCGCGGGTCGAGCGGGTCGCCGCTGCGGATCACGATGTCCGCGTCCTTGCCGGGCTCGAGGCTGCCGACCCGGTCGGCGATGCCGAACACCTTGGCCGGATGGATGGTGCAGGCGCGCAGCATCGTGTAGGCGTCGGCGCCCAGGCGGGCCGACATCGCGCCCTGGAGGAACAGCTCCTCCTGCGGCATCACCGGCGAGTCCGTGTTCAGCGAGATGTCCTTCGCGCCCGCCGCGAGGTAGCGCTCGACCGTGCCCGTGATCGCGCCGTCGCGGGTCACGTAGTAGTCCATCGTCCGCGGGCCGGCGTTGATCGGCGCGCCGGTCTCGACGATCCACGGAGCGGTCACGTGCGCGTCGAAGCAGCCGTGCGAGAGCACGCAGCGCGTGTCGTACTTCAGCTTCCACATGCGCGCGGCGGCCGGGAAGCCGTCGCTCCCGGCGCAGTGGATCAGGACCGGCAGCTCCTTCCTGTGCACCTTCTTGAGGTTCTCGAGCGCCGGATCGAAGCGCTTCTCGCGGTTCGCGCCGACCGCCTTGTCGTTGATGTCCTCGAGGATCCACGCGAGCCCGGCCCGCGTGAGCCCGAGGTCTCCCGCACCGCGCTCGGGGTTGTAGGACTGGGCGATCTTCATGCCGCCCGGGTCCTTGACCACGGCCTCTGCGTAGCTCGCGTGCGTCTTCGACTTGTAGATCACCCCGAACCCGCTGTTGCTCGTGCCGCTGCCGGGGATCCCGAAGAGCGTCGTGACGCCTCCCGCGCAAGCGCGCTTGACGAGCGGGTTCGAAGGCCGCAGGCCGGCCGAGGCGCGCAGCTCGGGGTTCACCGGGATCACCATGTCGTTGATGTCGCCCCAGCCGCCGGTGTGGATGTGCGAGTGCAGCTCGACCATCCCGGGTGTGGCCCAGCCCGGGCCGAGATCGAGCTCGCGGTAGCCCGCAGGAACCGCCGCACGCTCGCCGACGTAGGCGATCTTCCCGTCGTGAACGAGGATCATCCCGGGGCTGTACACGTTGTCCTTCTCGTCGACGGTGAGCACTTTGGCGCACAGCACCGCGACACCCTCCTCTCCCGGGCGGAGCGGGTCGAGCGCGCCCCTGCGGCCCGCCGAGGAGCACGCTCCGAGCCCGAGCGAGAGCGCCACGGACACCCGACACGGGAACGGGAAGGGCTTCATCACCAGCGCCTCTTCTCCCTGGCCGTGTCGTAGACCGCGCGGCCGTCGATGTAGACCTTCTCGATCGCGCTGCGCGGATCGGCCGGCTCGCCGGTGATCACGAGCACATCGGCGTCCTTGCCGGGCTCCAGGCTGCCGACGCGATGAGCGATCCCGGCCGTCATCGCCGGGATGATCGTCAAGCCGCGAACGGTCTCGAGGTGGCTCGAGTCGAGGCCGTAGCGCGCGCTGACCGTCGCCTGCACGGCGAGCTCCTCCTCGGGCACGACCGGAGCGTCGGTGTTGAAGCCGAGCATCTTCACGCCGCCCTTCTGGTACTCGGCGGCGATGCCGAGGATCGCCTCGGGGTTGCTGCCGGTCCACTGGATGAAGCTGCGCGTGGGGATCTCGATCTCGCGCGGGCCGCTGATCACCGGCACGCCGAGCTCCACGGCGAGCCCGGCGAGCTTGTAGCCCGCCATCTCCCCGTGGTCGATGTACACGTCGAAGCCGAACTCCCGCCGCAGCATGGTCAGCGTCGAGAGCACGACCTGGAAGATCTGCGTGTGCGTCGAGATCTGGGTCTTCTTGGCCAGCAACGCGCGGAAGATCTCGAGGTCGAAGTTCTTCTCCGGCTGAGGGCCCCGATGCTCCTCGTACGCCTTCCAGGCCTCCGCATAGGCCTTGCCGCGCCGCAACACCTCGCGCAGGTCCCAGTTCATGAACGAGCGCCCGATCCCGACGGTCCAGCCCTCGGGGTTGCCGGCCTGGGCGATCTTCAGCGAGCCGGGGTTGCGCAGCTCGGCCTCCTCGTAGTGGTCGAGGCCGGTCTTCACCAGCACTCCCTGGCCGCTCATGTTCACCCCGGAGCCGGGAATGAAGAGCACGGTCGTCACGCCGCCCGCAACCGCGAGCTTGAAGCGGTCGTTGGCCGGCACCACCGAGCAGTACGCGCGCAACCCGGGGTTGCACAGGTACACCATGTCGTTGATGTCGAAGGTGCCGCCGACGTGGCTGTGCAGATCGACCATCCCGGGCATGATCCAGCGATCCCCCAGGTCGACGACCTCGAAGCCGGCGGGGATCGGCGTGTCGCGGCGCGGACCGATCGCCTGGATCCTGCCGTCCTCCACGATCAGGACGGCATCGTCCACGAACTGCTCGCCCTCGGGCGGGACGGTCAGCGCCTTCTTCGCGAGCAGCGCGAGCCCGGGGCCGCCGCGCTCGCCCGCGGCGGGCTTCTTCTCCTGCGCGAGAACCGGCGCGAGAGAGAGCGCCGCGAGGGCCGCCAGTCCTGCGAGGGCGCGCCGCATGCCTACCATCTCCTCTGGCCGCGCGCGGCCTCGTAGACCGGCTCGCCCTCGATGAACACCTTCTCGACCACGTTGCGCGGGTCGATCGGATCGCCCGTGACGACCAGGATGTCCGCGTCCTTGCCGGGCGCCAGGCTCCCGACGCGATCGGCGATCCCCGCGGTCATCGCGGGGACGATGGTCAGGCCGCGCACCGAGTCCATCTGCGAGTCGTCTAAACCGTAGTGAACGCTCACGGTCGCCTGCACCGAAAGCTCCTCCTCGGGCACGATCGGCGAATCGGTGTTGAATCCGATCATCTTGTGGCCGGCCTGCTGGTAGCCCGCGGCGATGCCCACGAACTTGCCGTCCGTGCCGGGGCAGAGCGGCACGATCGTGCCGTCCAGCTCGCGCGGCCCGATGATCGCCTGGACGCCGAGCTTTTGGGCGAGCGGCGCGGTGCGCATGCCGGCGAACTCGCCGTGGTCGATGTAGACGTCCAGGCCGAACTCCTGGCGCACCATCGTCAGCGTCTCGAGCACGACCTGGTACATCTGGGTGTGGGTCGAGACCTGCGTCTTCTTCTCCAGGAGCCAGGGGAAGACGTCCCATTGGATGTCGCGCTCCGGTCTGGCTCCCGGGTCTCCCTCGCGGCCCTTTCGCTCCAGAACGTAGCGCCTGGCGTAGGCGAGGCCCCGTCGGAGCGTGTTGCGCGTGTTCCAGTTCATCAGCGAGCGCCCGACTCCGACCGTCCAGCGCTCGGGGTTGCCCGCCTGCGCGAGCTTCAACGACCCGGGGTTGCGGATCTGCATCCGCTCGTAGGTCGGGAGGCCCGTCTTCAGGAGCACGCCCTGCCCTCCCATGTTCGTTCCCGAGCCGGGGATGAAGAGCACGCTCGTCACGCCGCCAGCGACCCCTCGCAGGAGGTTCTCGTTCCCCGGCTGCACCGCCGCGCTCGCGCGCAGCTCGGGGTTGGTCATGTAGACCATGTCGTTGATGTCGTTGATGAGGAAGCTCTTGCCGGCGATGTGGCAGTGCAGGTCGATGAAGCCCTGGCAGAGCCAGCTCCGGCCGCAATCGACGATCTCCCAGCCCTCGGGCACCTCGACCTCGCGCGCGGGCCCGACGCGCTCGATCCGTCCGTCCTTGACGAGCACGACGGCGCCCTCGACGACCTCCCGGCCTTCGACGCCGACGACGATCGCCTTGGCGGCGCGCAACGCGAAGCTCTTCGCGTGGGCGTGACCGGAGGAGGCTGCCGTGGATGGCGAATCCGGGGAGCCAGGCTCCTCCCGCGACGAAGGTCCTGCGCGCTGCGGGCGCTCCGGCCCGCGGCCCTGCGCCAGGAAGACCGCGAGCAGGGCGGCCGGAGCCGCCAGGACCAGGACCCAGCCCTTCAACGCACCTCCTCGCCGGCGACCCACACGCGGATCACTCGCGTCGAGAGGTCGAGGGGGCTTCCGTCGAGCAGCGCCACGTCGGCGTCGAGGCCGGGAGCGATCAGACCCACCCGGTTGTCGATCGCGAACATGTGCGCGGCGTCCGACGTCAGCGCGCGCAGCGCGGCCTCGGGGCTCATGCCCTGCGACACGGCATAGGCGGCGATCGCCGGGAGCTCGGCGGCACCCTCCTCGGCGTCGCTGTGGAAGGCGATCGGGATCCCCGCCTCGGCGATCTCGGCATAGCGATTGCGCCTCTGCGCGCCGGTCTTGGGCTCGGTCCAGACCACCGGCTGGGAGAGCAGCACGCCCGCGACGCGCCCGCGGATCTTGTCGGCCACCTTCCAGGCGTCCTTCGCGCCGAGGAGGATGGGCTTGATCTTCGCTCCCTCGAAGGCTTCGACGCAGTCGAGGATCTCGTCCTCGCGATCGACGCCGACGACGATGGCGCCCTCGCCCTTGATCGCGCGGCGCAGAGGCTCGAGCTCGGGGTCGAGGCCGGGAGCGCGCGGCTGGCCTTTGATCTCCTTCTTTTCCTTCTCCTCCTTGGGCTTGCGCCGCTCGGGACGCTTGGCGATCTCGTACTCGGTGGAGGTCTGCGCGAGCTTGATCTCGACGCTAGCCGCGCCCTGGACGAGCTTGCCTTCGAGCTTGCCGTCCTTCTCTTCGGCCTCGATCGATGCCTTGCCGCGAGTGCCTTCGCCCGAGAGCGTCACCTTCTTCTCCTTGCGTTCTCCGGCGACCTGGATCAGGTCGTCGGACAGCGAGCTGCAGCGCAGGGATCCCGAGAGCTTCCCGTCCTCTTCGAGAACGTAGAGACGCAGGCGTACCTTCTCGAAGGGCGGAATCGCGATCTCGGCCTCCCAGGCGCCCGTGATCGTCTTGACGGCCTCCTTCTCGCCCTTCTTGCCGGACTTCTTCTTGTCACCCTCCTCCTTCTTCTCCTTCTTCTCCCCCTTCTTCTCGTCGGCACCTTCCTTCTTGTCACCCTCGGACTGGGCCTCGGCTCCGGACTCCTTCTTCTCGCCCTTGCTCTCTTCGGAGCCCTCCTTGGATTCGCCCGCCTTCTTCTCCTCGCCCTTGCCGGCCTCGCCTTCCTTGGGCGGCGTCCAGGTCGCCATCTTCTTCTCGTACTCGTCCCACTTCTTCGAGTACTCGGCGGCCTTGGCGAGCACTTCGCGGACCGACTTGCCGGACTCGAGGCGGTTGCGCTCCGTCCATTGGAAGCGCAGCGCGGTCGGATCCCGCACGAGCATCTTCTCGACGTTGCTTCCGGCCGGCTTGTAGGCCGTCATCGGCGCTCCGCTGCGGTTCGCGCCGCGCGGGGACAGCACGACGGTCGTGACCCCGGCCTTGGCCACGCGCTTGTCGGCGAGATCCCCGGGCTCGACGATCCGCCCGAGAGCAAAGCGTGTCGCCGGGACCCGACCCGAGCCCTCGAGCCCGAGGTGTCCGAGCGCGTCGATCATGCCCGGCATCGCGGCCCTGCCGCGAACGATCTCTGCGCCCGCCGGCCTGCCGACACGTTGGCCGACGTCGCGGATCCGCCCATTCTCCAGGAGGACCTCTCCGGGACGGAGCACGTCTCCGTCGCCGAGGAAGAGCTCGTCGACCGCGAGGACGACCGCCGCGGTTTCGCTGCGCTTGTAGGCGACCTCGCCGTCGACCCAGGTCGCGAGGGTGCTCGTGCCCGGCTCCAGCGGGTGGCCGTTGAAGATCGCGAGATCGGCGTCCTTCCCCGGGGCGAGGCTGCCGACGCGCGCGGCGACGCCCAGGATCTCGGCGGGAGAGAGGGTGATCGCGCGCAGGGCGGCCTTCCGATCGAGCCCGCCGCGCGAGGCGATCTCGGCGGCGAAGCGCAGCTCGCTCGCGGGAACATGGTTCGCGGGCGTGATCGCGAACCTGACGTGCGCGCGCTCGAGCCCGGCCGCGACGTCGAAGCGCGGCCAGGCGGCGTCGCGGTCCTTGCCGAAATCCCTTCCAGGCGCGTTGGGGTTGATCGGCGCGTCGACGATCACCGCAACGCCCGCCTTGGCGATCTCGCCGGCCAGCGCGGTGCCGCTCGCGCTGCCCGTGCCTCCCATGCCATCGATCACGAGCGGCAAGCCCTTCTCGCCGAAGAACCCGAGCAGCGCGCGAATCTCGGGCTCGGTGTCGGCGGCCATGCGCCAGGGTCGCTTGGCGGCGATCAACTCGCGCAGCCGCGCGCCGACGCCCGGGCCGTATTCCCCGTGGTCCTCGCCGCCTTGCGCCAGAGCGACCAGCTCCTCGAGCGCGACGATCGCGCCCATCAGCGTGCGCGGGAGCTGCGGCTGCTCGACCCCCATGCCGACGTCGACCGTGGCCGGGATCGGCGGCTGCCAGTAGCCGGGCGTGTTCCGCGCCTCGGCGCTGACCGCGCCGTGGATCATGGCGCTCTCGCTGACGACGCGCCCCGAGCCGTTCGCATCCGAGCGGCCCGCGAGCTTGACCACCGCTCCCTGCCCGGCGATCAGGCGGCCGCGAGCGGGCGGCAGATAGGCGCAGGTGACGCCCTCCTGGAGGGCGAAGACATAGGAGGCGTACGGGTCGAACCCCTCGATCGCCATCACCGAGAGATCGGCCGTGCGTTCGGAAGGCCGTGGCGCGCCGAAAGTGGTGTCCGCCGCGACGAGCCCGGGCGCGATCACGGCGTCGGCGCCGTAGTCGACGACGCGCGCGCCGGGGGGGATCTCGACGTCCTTGCCGACCGCCGTGATGCGGCCGTCTTCGATCAGGATCGTGCCGCCGCCCTCGACGACGAGGTCGTTCTCGACGGCGTAGATCGTGCCAGCCTTGACCGCGACCACCTCGTGCGCGGGCCGAGGGAACGACCCGGGGAGCGGCCCGAGAACCGACGGAACGAGCGCCGCGAGCAGCACGTGGATCATCGCTGGGCCTGCCCGTCCTTCTTGCCTTCCTTCTCCCCGTCCTTCTTCTCCCCGGCGTCCTTCTTCTTCTCGGCCTTCTCGCCCTCTCCCGCCTTCTCGTCGTCGTGGGGTTTGGCCTGTGCGTCCGCGCCGCCGGGCACGGCGTTCTCCTGCTCGACGCCTTCGAGCAGGTGCTTGACACGCACGTCCTTGCTGCGGTCGTAGACGAGGTTGCCGTCGAGGACCACGTACTGAACGGTGGTCGTGATCGACAGCGGATCGCCCGAGAGCAGGAGCACGTTGCCGTCCTTGCCGGGCTCGAGGCTGCCGACGCGGTCGCCGAGGTGGAGGATGTCGGCCGGAGTGCGCGTGACCGCGTCCAGGGCCTCCTTGCGGTCCAGCCCGTAGCCCACGCACACGGCAGCCTGGTACCACAGGGACTGCGCCTGGGGATTCAGCGACTGCAGCGCGAAGCGCACGTTCTTCTTCTTGAACACGCCGGGCACGAAGGTCTCGATCTCCTTCCCGGTCACCGGATCGCGCTCGACGTGCATCAGGTTCGGGCCGAGCACGACCGGAACGCCCGCCTCGGCGATCAGGTCGGCGGCCTTCCAGGCATCGCCATCGAGGACGAGCGTCGTCCCCGCCAGGAACCCGTTCTCGCGCGCCACGCCGAGTGCGAGCGGCACCGAGGCTGCCGCGTCGCAGTACACGAAGGCTGGGATCTTGCCCTCGACGAGCCGCAGGAGCGGCTCCTGCTTGTCGTCGATCTCTCCGCGCGGGACGGTCTCGAGGCCCTTCACCTTCCAGGTCGAGCTGCCCTCCATCGCGCGACCCTTCTTGTTCTCCTCCTTCTCGAGGTCGCGCCCCTGGTACAGGGCTTCGCGGCGCGCATAGTCCTTGCCGTCCTTCTTGTCCTGGACGAGCTTGTCGAGGTACAGGCGCAGGTCGGTGAAGGCCTTGCGCAGCGTTTGCGCCTGCGTCGCGCGAGACTTGCCGGCCTTGGGCGCGGCCGAGATCTTGATCCCGGCGCCGTTCTTCACGAGCATCTGCTCGATCGTCAGGCCGAACGGCTTGACGACCATGCCCTGCGCGCCGATCACGCAGCCGCCCGTGAAGGCGGCGGGCGGTCCCTGCTGGACGTTGACCGTCAGGATGCCCGAGCGCAGGCAGTCCTCGAAGAAGAAGCTGATCGGATCGATCGAGTCGCGCACGTCGAGGAAGGGCGCGACGTCGATGTTCTCGTTGGGCCGGTCCATGCCGCGAGTGCTGTGGGCCTCGACGTAGCCGGGGAAGGCGACCAGCTCGGGGTGGTCGAGCACCTCGACGTCCCAGGGCGCCTTCGAGTCCGGGCCGACCGACTTGATCCGCCCGTCCTCGATGACGATGACGCCGTTCAGTATGTCCGGACCGGCCTGCGTGATGATCCGCCCGACCTTGATCGCGATCTTGCCGCCGGCGAACACCGCCGGAGCGAGCAGGAGCAGGACTGCCGCGCACAGGAGACGGGCCGTTGCCCGCGTGTTTCGAACCAACATGGGATGACTCCGCTTCTCGAACGTTCTCCGGTCGGACTCTCGAGCACGCCCGCGATGCGCATCATTCGTGCGCACGTGGATCCACCTTCAGCACGCCATCGAGCAGCACGCCGACGACACGCGAGCTGGGCTCGAACGGCGTTCCGTTCCACAACACGAGGTCGGCGTCCTTGCCGACCTCGACGCTGCCCACGCGGTCCTCGACCCCGAGCATTCGCGCGGGACTGATCGTCACCGCCTCGAGCGCAGCCTCGAAGGGGAGGCCGCCGCGAATGGCGTAGGCGGCCTGCATCGGGAGCCGCGACTCGATTCCCGCCGCGCCGTGGCTCGAGAGCGCGATCGGGACGCCCTGCTCGTAGAGGAGGCGGGCGACTTCCAGGGTCATGAACGCGCCGTCCTCGGTGCGCCCAGCGGGTCGGTTGCCTTCCGCAGCCATCGGAAAGGGCGGCAGAACCACCGCTGTCTTCGAGCGCACGAGGAGCTGCGGCTCCTTCCAGGCCTCGGCCGCCGCGTCGATGAAGAGACGTGGCCGGCCGCCGAGCTCCCGCTCGACCTCCTCCTTCAGGAACACCGCGGTGCGGATGTCCTGAGTCGACCAGGCCTGGATCGCGAGCGTCAGGTCGCCGCTCAGGGCGCGCAGGACCAGGTCGCTCCCGGGGAAGGCGCGCGAAGGATCGTGCTGGCTCGCCGCTGCATCGTAGAAGGCCTTGCGCCACTCCCACTCGACGCCCATCCGCGTCGTCGGGCGGCGCGAGTAGAAGTCGGTCGGCCGGCCGAACGCCGGATGGTTGCCCACGCTCGGCTGGCTGCCCATCGCTCCCCGCAGCACCGCGTTGGCCCGGACCGTGCGGGCCGCGATGGACTCCGGGCCTCCGGTCTTGAGCACCACGCCCAGCCCGCCGACGACATCGAAATCGGGCGGATTGACCAGCACGGTGGTGACGCCGCTGCGCAGCTGGCGATCCCACTCGATCGCGAAGGGGTCGAGGCTGTCGGCGACGCGCACGGAGGGCGAGACCTCGCGGGACTGCTCGACGGACTTGGCGTCGCTGTCGATGCGCACGCTCGCGTCGACGAGCCCCGCGGTCACGGCGTGGACCTTGAGGAGCTCCTTTTCCGGCGTCTCCTCGCGGCCGGTGCCGACGAGCGCGATCTTGCCGCCGTTGACGACCACCGTGCCGTTCGCGATCGTCCGGCCGGCCGAGGTGTGGATCTCGTCCGCGAAGATTGTCCAGCGCTTCTGCGGCTCCTGCCCCGAGCGGTCGGCCGTCGCGTGCGCGGGAACGGTCGTGAGAGCGAGCGCCAACGCGAGGATCACGGCTTGGCCTCCCAGGCGAGCTTCCCGTCGACATAGACCGCCTTCACGGCGCTCGCGAGGTCGAGCGGATCGCCACTCCACAGCACGATATCGGCGCTCATCCCCTTGGCGAGAGCGCCCACGCGCTCGCCCGCCCCGGCGATGCGGGCGGCCTCGGAGGTCAGCGCCCGCCAGGCCGTGGCGCGGTCGAGCCCCTCGCGGACGCACATCGCGGCCCCCGTGCGCAGCATGGCCGGATGGTTCCCCGGCGCGTCGAGCCCGAAGCCGAAGGGCACGCCGGCCTTGGCGAGCGCGAGCACCGCGAGCAGGTCGCGGCGCTCCTCGCCGACCTGAAGGGGCCCGCACACGACCGAGAGGCCCGCCGACTTGACCTGCTCGGCGAGCTCGCCCGCCCAGGCCGCCCCGTGGATCGCGCCCGCGAGACCGTGGCGTGCGGAGAATTCGACCGCGCGCGCGACGTCCTCGCGGCTCGTGACCTCGAAGAGCACAGGCAACTTCTTGCTCGCGGCCCGGGCGAAGGTCCCCTCCGGCTTCTCGAACAGCCGCTCCAGCTCGGCGATCGCCGCGCCGTAGCTCGTGGGGAACCGGTCGTTCCGCAGGGATTGAGCCGAGAAGCCCAGAGAGAGCTGCGCGTCCCTCTCGACGACGGTCCCGCCCGCGGTCTTGACCAGGGCGCTGATGCCGCCGCACAGGGCGACCGGCATGGGCGCCAGCACGAGGCTCGTGATCCCCGCCTCGAGCGCGTCCTCGAAGTCCGAGCGCGCGGGATCGAAGGCGAGGGCGACGCGCGCGTCCGGCAGGACCGTGCGGGTCGAGTCGCGCATCTCCCACGGCGCCCCGGAGTAGGAGTGCAGCGCGATCAGGCCAGCGCCTGCGGTCCCCTTGTGCTCGACCACCGCCGCGTCTTTGGGGATGTCGACGTCGGAGCCCACGGCCGTGATGCGGCCGTCTTCGGCGAGGATCACGCCGGGGGAGAGCGTCTTGCCATCGGCGAGGAGCACCCGATCGGCGCGGATCGCGAGCGGGCGCGACTCCCCAGCGGATGCGGTTGTCGGAGTTCCGAGGACGAGCGGGGCAAGAACGAGGCCCAGGATGGAGATCATCTTGGTCACTTCTGCGGCTCGACGACCAGGCGGCCGCCGGAGACGACGTAGCGGACTGTCGAGGTCGAAGAGAGCGGCTCGCCGTCGAGCACGAGGATCTCCGCGTCCTTGCCGCGTTCGAGGCTCCCCAGGCGTTCAGACGCGTCGAACGCGCGCGCTGCGCCGAGGGTCAGGGCTTCGAAAGCCTTCTCGCGGTCGAAGCCGTTGCCGACGGCGAGCTCGGCGAGGAGCGGCAGGTCGCGGCTCGAGCCGGGGTTCGAGCCACCGCTGCCGAGGAGCACCGTGACCCCGGCGCGAGAGAGATCGCCGGCGAGCGAGAGGCTGCTCTGCTCGTACTCATCGAGATCTCCGCGGCCGCGCGGCAACGGAGAGACCAGCACGACGACCCGGCGCTCGGCGAGCGTCCGCGCGCACGAGAGCGCTTCGGTCCCCCCCGCCAGGATCATGCGCAATCGGTCGAAGCCAGCCGTACCGGAGAGCAGGCCGCGGATCTCGGCCGATCGGTGCGCCTGGACGAGCAGCGGCACGCCCCCGTCGGCGACGCGCGCCAGGATTTCGTTGTCCTCGTCGTAGCGCGGAGGCTGCGGGCGCTTGTCCTCCTTGTACTTCTTCTCCTGGAAGGGCTTGCCCTTCTCGGTCGCGTCCTTCTGCTCCTTCTCGCGGTCCTTCTTGGCCTTCTTGGCGTCCTTCTCCAGCTCGGTATCCTTCTCGGCGATCTTCTTCTGCCACTCTTCGAGCTCGTAGCGGTGCTCGGTCCGCGCGAGGAGGTAGCTCCTCCCGTTTTCGACCGCGGAGACGACACGGTCGAGATCGGCGATGCGCTCGAAGGGATCCATCCTCTCCGGCTGTCCGCCGGGCGACGTGCTCAGGCCGACGCTCATCGACACGTCGCAATCGCCGAGCACGACGGCCTCGTCGCGCGGGAGATCCGGCGCCACCCGGACGAGCGCTCCGACGCCCCCGACGCGCGAGCTGTTCCCGGCTTGCACGCGGACGACGGTCACGCCTGCTCGGAGGGCCTCCCTGCGCAAGTGTTCGTTCGACCACGGGTCGAGCCCGTCGACCGTCCGGGTTGCCCCGCTCGTGCCCAGATCCTGGAGCGAGTCGGCGCCCAGCCCCAAGGCCGCCCACGGATCGATGAAGCCTGCGCAAGCGACCGCACCTTCGATCTCGCGCGCCCCCTCGGGTTTCTGGAGGTCGACGCCGACGGCAGCGATCTTGCCTGCGCGCACGATGATGGCCGCGTTCTGGATCTCGTCGCCCGGGCGGCGGATCAGTCGCTGCACCTTGATGAACAGGGTCGGAGGGCCGTCTTCGGCCGACGACGGGAGAGCGAGTGCGCCAGCGCAGAGACCGAGGTGGATCCAGCCCGTCAGGGCACGCATGCCTGTCTTCCTCTTGATGGGGTTCTCGGTCACGGGCCGCGGCTGGCTCACGGCGACAGCCTGGGGGATCTCGAGAGGTTGAGTGGAGGGCCGCGACGTGCTCTCGTCCGCCCACGGGGGCGAGCATCATATGGAAAGGCCGCGCGAGGAGGCCAGGGAGAGGCTCTCGCGAGGGATCCGCTTACGGCCTGCTTACCGATCCGAGCCAACCGACGGGCCGGGGGGCGCTTGGGCAAGATGGATGCAAAGTGGGGAGAAGATCCCCCCCGAGCCACGTTCGGTCCCGGCTCCGAACCGGCTGGGCCGCTTCGTGCCCAGCCCTAGACGTCGCCCGCCTCACCCGCTGTTGCTCGAGCACGGGTATTGGCGTAATCGCTTGCAGGTCCTGAAGTTGGCGCGGCCATCGGCACTCTACACGCCGCGTCCGGACCTGTCCTCGCGGTCGGTGGAGGTCGAGGAATTCCGGATCCGCGCCCACGACGGCCTGCGTCTCTGCGGGCTGCACGGCAGGCGCTCCGTCGCGTTCGGCAAGGGCCAGGTGAGGTTGCGCCTGGTCCCGTCCGGCGAGGCCCCCGAGATCGACCTGCCTGCAGTCCGAGCGGGCGTCGCGGAGTTCGCGCTCCAGTTTCCCGCGGGGCGGCGTCTGGAAGACCGGGTGCTGGACGTCCTGCGCATCTGTCAGCTGGCGGCATCCAAGGAGCGGATCCGGCAGCAGGACGTGCTCCTTTTCGCGCCCGCGGGAGATCCTGAGCCTGACGAGTTCCTGATCGCTTCGCAGTTGATCTCGGGCGAGATCGACCTCGACGATCAGTAGCTCGCATCTCCGCGTCCGCCCCGGACGATGGCTACCGACGCCGACGCGCCGATTCGCGTCGCGCCCGCGGCGATCAACTCCCTCGCGCTCTCCTCGTCGCGCACGCCTCCGGCAGCCTTGATCCCCATCGCAGGTCCGACGACGCTGCGCATCAGGGCGACGTCCGCGACCGTGGCACCGCCCTTGGAGAAACCGGTCGAGGTCTTCACGAAGTCCGCTCCGGCGAGCTTCGCGATCTCGCAGGCGCGCACCTTCTCCTCGTCAGAGAGCAGTGCGGTCTCGAGGATCACCTTGAGCCTCGCCCCGAGTCCGTGGCACACCTCCGCGACGCCGGCGATGTCACGACGCACGAATTCGTGGTCGTCGCTCTTCAGCGCGCCGATGTTCATGACCATGTCGATCTCGCACGAGCCGTCCTGGATCGCACGGCGTGCCTCGTAGACCTTGACCTCGGGTGCCATCGCACCGAGCGGGAAGCCGACGACGGCGCACACGATCACGCCCGAGCCAGCGAGAATCTCGGCGCAGCGGCGCACCCAGGTCCCGTTGATGCAGACCGAGGCGAAGCGGTGGCGCAGCGCCTCGTCGCACAGGGTGTCGATCTCGGTCGCACTTGCGTCGGGGCGCAGGAGGGTGTGGTCGATTGTGCGGGCGAGATCGCCGAGCGCCGAGAAATCGGACGCGGCGACCCCCAGACGGCACGCCCCGGCGTGCAGGACCTCGTGGAAGTGCTCGGGGCACAGCTCGACGCGGATCGAGGTGCAGCCCCAGTGGCTGACGGAGGAAACGCCATGTTCGAGGATCTGGCGCGCGATCTCCTCGAGGATCGCCTCCAGACTCGCGGCGTCGATCGGCTCGCGGAGTATCGGGATGCTCATTCCATGCCCTTGGAAGGGGTCGAGAGAAACGAGCGCACGATCTCGACGGCGCTCCTGGCCGGGATCGATCGGCTGCCGAGCGTGAGCACCTTGTTCGCCATGAGCGCCGAGCCTGTTCGAGCCCCATCGAAGCAAATCCCGACGTCGGCGCGACCCTGCGCCACGGCCTCGGCGACCGCGCGCGCGAAGTCGTGGTGGTCGACCGGTCTTTCGTCCCGCGCGCCGAGGTCGATCGGGAGATGACCGAGCTCGCGCACCCATCCGATCGCCGCCTGCTTCAGCGCGAAGCCGCCGCGGTCGGCCCCGAGCGCGACGCGCAGCCGTCCGTCCGAACGGGTCGAGGCGGGGGAGGCCGTCTCGCCGACGAGCACGATCCCGCGATGCCACGCTTCCTCGCGCGCCGAGTCCGTGACGATCGCGCCGGGAGGAAGGCGCAGGACATCGCCGCGTTCCATGTCGGCAAGGCACGGTGCAGTCACGAGCGGATTCGCGCAGTTCCTCCCTGGACTCCCGGACGACTCCGGGTGCACGTGGCGAATGTCGACATGGACGCCTCCCGCTCGCCGTGCGCCGGACTTCTCCTCGCGCCCGGCGGGATACGAGGCCCTGCCCCGCTCGGCCATGACCCTCCCCGACACGCGCCGGACGATCTCGCGGATCTGCGACTCGCCGACCATGAGGGTCGGAAGTCTATCACCGCCGCCGCAGCGCCTCCGCGAGGTGCGGGACCGCCCTCTCGAGAAGCAGCGTGAAGGGCCCCGCCGCCGCCGCGCCGGACCCGATCACTTCGGCGTGGGACAGCGGGGTCGCGCCGACCCCGGCCGCGAGGTTCGTGATGCACGCGATCGCGGCGACGCGCATTCCCGCGGCACGCGCCGCTTGTGCCTCGCACACGGTGCTCATCCCGACCGCGTCGGCGCGCATCCAGGCCAGCATGCGCACCTCCGCGGGCGTTTCGTAGGAGGGACCGAGGAGCCCCGCGTACACACCGCGCGCGAGGAGCACGCCGGCCTTTTCCGCTCCGCGATCGAGCGCAGTTCCGAGAGCCTCGTCGTAGGGCGGCCCGTGCCCGGCCTCGTTCGCCGCGAGCGGCGTCGCTCCCTGCAGATTGATGTGGTCGACGATCCGCATCAGGACCGGCGGCCTCCATTCGCGGCGCATGCCTCCCGCAGCGTTCGTCAGCACGACGGCCCGGCAGCCCAGCGCGGCGAGCGCGCGCACGGAGCGGCACACGTCTCCCGCGCTCCAGCCTTCGTACAGGTGGACGCGCCCTTGCTGAACCAGGACGCGCATGCCCGCGATCTCGCCCAGCACGAACCGTCCTGCGTGGCCGGGGACAGCGCTTCCCGGCATCCCGGTCACCTCCGCGAACGGGATCGTGCGCTCTCTCTCGAGCCGCTCGGCGAATGCGCCGAGGCCGGATCCCAGCACGAAGGCGAGACGCACCCGCTCGATTCCATGCTCCCGCAACGAGCGGGCGAGACTCTCCACGGCCGAGGCGCGCACGGAGGGCGATTCCGGGCTCACAGGAGGACCTCGGTGATCACGGCCCGCATCGCGATCGCCCGGAGTGCCACGACGCGGGACAAGGCGCGGAGGTAGGTCACCGGTCGTCCGCCGTCCGGACGCAGGGGATCAGACTCTCAGGCCTCGATGTGCGCAAGCACGAGTGGCGTCGGAGGCGAGGGATCGCCGACGCGGACGCCGTCGGCGAGGAGCGCCTGGGCTCGCGCGAGCCCGCGGCCGCCGCGGTGGTGGATCTCCGCCAAGACCTCTCCCTCGCGCACGCGTTCGCCCGCCCGCACCCGCCACACGATCCCGACGGCGGGGTCGATCGCATCCCCCATCCTCTCGCGCCCTCCGCCGAGCTCGGTGACGGCCAGGCCGACCTTGCGGCAGGCGCGAAAGATCCCGGAGCACGCGCGGGTCACCGCCTTGCTCCCGCAAGACCAGCTCGAAAACGCCCAGAGCGCGACCGGAATCGATCGCGTCGGCGATCTTCCCGCTACCCTCCCCAGCGGTCGCCGCCGCGCCGACGAGACGGAGCATCTCGCCTCCGAGCCGGAGCACGAGCTCGCGCAGGTCCCCGGGCCCTTCGCCGCGGAGGCAGTCGATCGATTCCGCGATCTCGAGCGCGTGTCCGACGGCGCAGCCGAGCGGGCGGTCCATCGCCGTCAGGAACGCGCCGGCCTTCAGACCGAAGCGCCCCGCGAGCGCGATCATCGTCCGCGCGAGGTCCCGCCCGCGCTCGGGTTCGGGCAGGAACGCGCCCGAGCCGAACTTGACGTCCAGCACGAGCGCGTCGAGCCCCTCCGCGAGCTTCTTGCTCAGGATCGAGCTGGCGATCAGCGGGATCGACTCCACGAGCCCCGTCGCATCGCGCAGCGCGTAGAGCTTCCGGTCGGCGGGCACGATCTCTTCCGTCTGCGCGCCGAAGGCGACCCCGGTGCGGTCGAGCGCGCGATGGATCCTTTCCTCGGAGAGATCCGTGCGGAAGCCCGGGATCGACTCGAGCTTGTCGAGGGTGCCGCCGGTGTGCCCGAGCCCGCGCCCGGAGATCATCGGCACGCACACGCCGCACGCAGCGACGGCCGGTGCGAGCGGGATCGACACCTTGTCGCCGATCCCGCCGGTCGAGTGCTTGTCGGCCTTCCTCTGCGGCAACTCGGCGAACGAAAGCTTCTTGCCCGATTCGAGCATGGCCCGCGTCCACAGGCACAGCTCGTCCTCGGTCATCCCGCGGATGAAGATCGCGGTCAGGAGGGCCGCGGCCTGGTGGTCGGGGATCTCGCCCTTCACGTAGCCGCCGATGAAGTCGCGGATCTGCTCCTCCGACAGCTCACCGCCGTCGCGCTTCTCGCGGATGACGGAGCGCGCGTCCACGATCAGGCCGCGAGCAGCTCGCCGGCGAAGGACCTCCCCGGGCCGCGCGGCACGAGGCCGAGCGCTTCTTCCACGGTCGCGCCGATGTCGGCGAAGGTCTTGCGAGTGCCGAGCTCGACCCCGCGCCGGACTCCCGGGCCCACGGCCAGAACGGGGACGTACTCGCGAGTGTGGTCGGTCGTGTCGGTCTTGGTCGGATCGTTGCCGTGGTCAGCCGAAAGGATCACGAGATCGCCCTCGCGCAGCTCCCTCTCGAAGCGCGCGTAGTCCGCATCGAACTCCTCGAGCGCCCGGCGGTAGCCCTTCGGGTCGCGACGGTGACCGTAGAGCATGTCGAAGTCGACGAGGTTCACGAACACGAGTCCGCGCTCGATCCGGCCCGCGAGGGCGACGGTCGCGCGCATCCCGTCGCGGTTCCCTTGGGTGTGGATCGACTCGCTGAGGCCACGCCCGGCGAAGATGTCCCCGATCTTGCCCACGCCGATGACGGGAAGGCCGGCTCCCTCGACCCGGTCGAGAACCGTCTCGCGCGGCGGGGGCATCGAATAGTCCCGCCTGTTGTAGGTGCGCTGGAACGCTCCCGGCTCGCCGACGAAGGGCCGCGCGATGACGCGGCAGACTCCGTAGGGATCGAGGATCTCGCGAGCGATCGCCGAGATTCCGTACAGGCGCTCGAGGCCGAAGCCGTGCTCGTGCGCGGCGATCTGGAACACGCTGTCCGCGCTGGTGTAGACGATGGGCTTGCCGGTGGCGAGGTGCTCCGCGCCGAGGCGCGCGATCACTTCCGTTCCCGAGGCCGGCGCGTTGCACAGCACTCCCGGCAGGCGCGCCCGCCGCACGAGCTCGTCGACGATCTCGCGCGGGAAACCCTGCGGGAACACCGGGAACGCGCGCTCCAGGGGGCAACCCATCATCTCCCAGTGCCCGGTCGAGGTGTCCTTGCCCGGCGAGCTCTCCGCCGCGCGGCCGAACGCGCCCTCGGACCTCGCGTTCCGGGTCAACGACTCGACCCCCGGGATCGAGCCCAGGCCGAGCGCGAGGAGACGCGGCGCGTCGAGCCCGCCCGCCGCCGCGACGAGGTGGTCGAGCGTGTGGGCCCCCTCGTCCCCGAAGCTGGCCGCGTCGGGCAGCGCCCCCACGCCGAGCGAATCGAGCACGATGAGGAAGACGCGCTTCACGAGGAGCGCACCGGGCTCAGCCCTTCTTGGAGGACAGGGCGCGCTGGATCGTCTCGCGGATCTGGCGGTCCATCTCGGCCACCCATTCGCTGCCGAAGTCCCGCTCCAGGAGGGGGTACTCGGAGAACTCGTAGCGCCCCGACCGGGGATCGAAGTCGAACTGATAGTCGTGCTCGCTGCCATCGTCCTCGGTCACGACCACGAGGACGATGTGGCTGGGTGCGTCGAGATCGATGCGGAAGCTGGCCATGGACCTCCTGGGCGTCTTTCGGGTCCGAAGAAGAGGAGGATAGCGCGCCGGACCGATCGCGCCTATGAATGGAGACATGCAAGCGATCGACAGCGCGAGTCGAGCCTCGGTGCGCGTCTCGGCGCTGCTTCTCTCCCTGGGGTTGTGCTCTTGCGCGGCATGGCGTCCCCTCGCGACCTACGACGGCTGGACGCTCTACGCCGAGCCGGGCCGCGAGGTCGACCCGCGTCCGTTCGCGGCCGTGGTCGTGCCCGCGATGGCCGCGGTCCAGGAGGCTCTCGGCCCCTTCGAGGGACCCGTGCGCGTCCACGCCTGGAGCGGAGCGGCGGGACCGGAGACCAGCGGCGCCGACGTGATCCACGAGGGCGACGGCGGGCCGGTCCAGGACGTCCCCGGCATCGGGCCGGCGCGCGTGCGCGCCTACCACGCGCGCGGCGATGGACTCTTCGGCTCCCCGGCGGGAATCTTCCTCGCGGCGCCGGAGTGCGGAACCGTGGCGCACGAGCTCGTGCACGCGCGCGCGGCGGAAGAGCACCTCGACCTGCCGCTCTGGCTCGAGGAGGGCGTCGCTTGCCTGCTCGGCGACGGCTTCCAGGACGGGCAGCGCTGGATCGTCGACGGGTTCTCGTGCTGGCCGCTGCGCGAGCTGCAGACGCAGGAGATCTCCGACGCCGATCTCGCGCGCATCCTCTCGCTGCGCGCCGGCGATCACTCGTCCGCTCGCGAGAACGTGCTCGCCCACTTCGTCGGGTGGGCGATCGCGTTCGATCTCTACCGGGAGGAGGGTCGGATCGACTGGCGCGGATGGCGTTCGCGCTTCGGGAAGGGGATTGCGCCCGCGGAGGCGCGCTCGCGCCTCGCACGCACCATCGCCCCGGAGACCGCGCTCGCGTGGATGGCGCGGCTGCGCGATCCGCGGCGCGAGATACGGCTCGCGACCGCCAAGGGGGTGTGGAAGCTGCGCTCGGCCGCGATCGCCTCCGCGCTCCTCGACGCGCTCGAGGAGGAGCGCGATCCCGAAGTCCGCGTCGGCCTCGCGATCAACCTGCTCGCCTGCGCCGGCGAGGTGCGCCTCCCCGACCTCCTGACCGGGAGGCTGTGGCGCGATGTGTGGCCCGCGCTCAAGCATGCGTCGCTCGCGGATCCGGTCGAGCAGGCCGCCGAGCAGGATCTGCTGCACTCGTTCCGCTTCCGCGCGGGCGGAAGCGCGCAGGAGCCGCTCCAGGCGCTGCGCCGGTTCTGGGCCGAATGAGGGGCCCAGTCGCGCCCGCGGCTACCTGAACCGGGCCGCGGCGTCCTCGGCCGTCTTCTTCAGGCCGGCGAGGGAGCTCTTGAGCTGGCTGAGGATCTCCTCCGCCTTTTCGGGCGCAGCGCTGCTCAGCTCGGAGATCTTCTCGTCCAGGGCCTTGCGTTGCTCGTCGAGGTCGGCGAGCGCCTTCTCGAGCTCGGCCTTCGCCGATTCGGTGGCGGCGCTCGCCTTCTTCTGCAGCTCGGCGATCTTCCCGTCGACCGAAGGGAGCGAATCGCGCGACGAGCGTTGGAACTCGGCGACCGTCGAGGCGATGGCGTTCTTGGCTTGCTGCGCTGCGGCGGAGACATGGCTCGAGACACCCGCGGGCACCGGGGGCATGGTCCCGGAGCCGGCGTGCGAATCCTTGCTGCACGCGGCGAGGATCGTCAGGGCTGCGGCAAGGAGGAGGAGGGATCTCATGGCAGAAGTCTCCGAGAGATGACGCAAGGTCGGGAACCGGAGAGAATCATCCTACCTCACCCGCGTAAGGCGCCCGCCCCCATCCCCGGCTGCCCCAGCTGATCCCCGAGGCCGAACCCCGGAGCTCCACATGCTCGTCATCCGCAATCTGGTGAAGGTCTACCCCGGCCCCGTCACCGCCCTTCAGGGCATCGATCTCGACGTGCCCGCGGGCATGTTCGGTCTGCTCGGGCCGAACGGCGCCGGGAAATCGACGTTGATGCGCATCCTCGCAGGGCTCCTCGAACCCACGTCGGGGAGCGTCGAGCTCGATGGCGAGGACATCGTCGCGCGTCCGGAGAAAGTGCGGACGAAACTCGGCTACCTGCCGCAGGAGTTCGGCTTCTATCCGCACCTGACCGGCCGCGCGATGCTCGTCCACCTTCTACGATTGAAGGGAGTCCAGGGTCCCGGCGGAACCGCGCGCCTGGCCGACGAGCTTCTCGAGCGGGTGAATCTCTCTTTCGCGGCCGACCGCAAGGTGAGGTCGTACTCGGGCGGCATGCGGCAGCGCCTCGGCATCGCTCAGGCGATCGCCGGCGACCCGCGCCTCGTCATCGTCGACGAGCCGACCGCAGGCCTCGACCCCGAAGAGCGCCTGCGCTTCTACCACTTGCTCGCCGAGCTCTCCGAGGGCCGGATCGTGCTGCTCTCGACGCACATCGTCGAGGACGTGAGCGTCCTGTGCACGCGCTTCGCGCTGATCCGCGGAGGAAGGCTCGTCGCGCTGACGACCCCCGCGCAGGCGCGCGCAGAGCTCGAGGGGACGATGATCGAAGGCTCGGTCGAGAAGGGCGAGCTCGAGCGACTGAAGAACGAGCATCACGTGACGCAGTCGATGCTCGTCGAAGGCCGCTTGCGCGTCCGGATCTGGAAGCCTTCGGGCGAGGCGCCCGCGGGCTTCACGCCGGTCCGGCCGACGCTCGAAGACGCCTACCTCGTCCTGACGGGCGCCGGCGCCAACGCGTCGGCGGCGAATGATCGTGTCACGGTCGCGGCGGGATCGGCGCGATGAGCCCGCGACGTCTCTTCGAGGTCTATCGGACCGACCTCCGCTTCCAGCTCAAGCGTCCGCTCGTGTGGGTGCTGGTGCTCATCCTGGCGTTCATGGCCTGGGGACTCTCCCAAGGGAACGTGCACATCAGCACGGGAGATTCCGACGTCGGCGGGAAGAAGGCGTGGATCACCTCGATGTTCGCGCAGGCCCAATTCGTGAGCATCACCGTGTTCCTGATCTACGGTTTCTTCGTCGCCATCGCCGCGGGCATGACGGTCATCCGCGACGAAGAGCTCAAGATCGGGGAGGTGCTCCACAGCACGCCGCTCTCCACCGGAGAATACGTCTGGGGCAAGTTCGCGTCGGTGATGACCGCGTTCGGCCTCGTCCTCGGGCTCGACCTCGCTCTCCGCGCAGCAGCGAACCACCTCCTCAGCTCGGCGAAGACTGTGGAATTCATCGGGCCGTTCTCGGTCTGGAACTACCTGTTTCCCGTGCTCCTCCTTGGCCTGCCCGTCCTCCTCTTCGTCGCGGGGACGAGCTTCCTCGTCGGCGAACGCACGCGGAAGCCGACTCTCGTTTTCTTCCTGCCAATCGCATTGCTGCTTGGGTGCGTCTTCTTCTTGTGGGACTGGTCGCCGTCGTGGCTCGATCCGCGCTGGAACCGCTTCCTCATGTGGATCGACCCGGCTGGGTTCCGCTGGCTCAACGAGACCTGGCTCAAGGTCGATCGGGGTGTCGACTTCTACAACCACCAGCCCATGCCTCTCGACGGCGCATTCGTCGTGAGCCGGATCGCCTTCGCGTTCCTGGGGCTTGCCTCCGTCGCGTGGAGCGGGGTGCACCTACGGAGCGTGCTGCAGGGGAGGATGAGCGAACACGACCGTCGCAGGAGCGCGGCTGCTGGCGCTGTTGAACAGGGCAGGGATGCCGAGCCTCGAGTCGCGACCTCGGCGGGGAGCCTCTCTGGACTCGGCATGCGCACGTCTCCGCCAGGCTTCGTGAGATCCGCGCTCGAGATTGCTCAGGTGGAGTTTCGCGAGCTGAGGAGCTCGCCCGGCCTCTATCTGTTCGGCCCGCTCATTCTGCTGCAGACGCTCGGGAACGCCCTGTCCAAGGTCGGATTCCTCGACACGCCGGCTCTGTGGACCTCGGGACAGCTGGCGGTGGACGCGATCAACACGCTCACGCTGCTCCTGTGCTTCAAACTGCTCTACTACACGGTGGAGTCGTTCGAGCGCGAGCGCTCGGTTGGGATGGCCTCGATCTACCATGCGACGGCCGCGCCTTCCGCAGCGATCGTGTTCGGGAAAGCCGTCGCGAACGCGTTCGTCGGGATCGTAGTCCTTCTCTTTGCGTTCGCAGGCGGGGTGATCGCGATGCAGATCCAAGGAAAGGCTGCTGTGGAGATGCGCCCCTTCCTTGTGACCTGGGGCCTGCTCCTCGTGCCGACGTTCATCGTCTGGTCCACTTTCATCGCCGCGGTCCAGTCGATCGTGCGCAACCGATACACCTCCTACGCGGTCGGGCTCTCCGTGTTCGCGCTGACGGGTTGGGTCCAGATGCGGGGGAAGATGAACTGGGTGTGGAACTGGGACCTGTGGAGCGTCCTCCAGTGGAGCGATCTCGGCACGTACGAGTTGACGCACAGCTCGCTCCTCCTGAACCGGCTCCTCTGGCTCTCCGCCGCGGTCTTCTTCGTGGCGCTCGCTGTGCGCTTCTATCCGCGGCGCGACCTCGATGCGAGCGGCGTTCTCGCCTCGCTTCGCCCCCTCCCTCTCTTCCGGAACGCGACCCGGCTCGGCGCCTACCTCGTCGCGCCCCTCGCGCTCGGCATCTGGCTCAACCGGACGGTGCAGAACGGATTCCAGGGCGACGCCGAGAAGAAGCGCGAGAAGGACTACTGGGCGAAGAACGTCGAGACCTGGAAGGGGGCCCCCAAGCCCTCGATCTCCGACGTCGTCCTCGATCTCGAGCTGCGTCCCCAGGCGAGCTGGTTCCGCGCGCGCGGGACCTACACGTTGACGAACGTGCACGAGAAGCCGCTGCGGCAGATCGCGCTGACGCCCGGACCGCACTTCAAGAACCGCGAATGGACGATCGATGGGTCGAAGGTCGAGCCCGAGGACCGGGCGGGCCTCGCCGTCTTCACGCTCTCCAAACCGCTCGGCCAGGACGGCCGCCTGGAGCTCGGCTTCGCGCACGAAGGCGTCTTTCCCGACGGGGCGACGAAGAACGGCGGCGGCACGGACGAGTTCATCCTTCCCTCGGGCGTCGTCCTGACGAGCTTCTCCCCGAGCTTCGTCCCGGTCATCGGCTTCATCGAGGGCGTCGGCGTCGACAAGGACAACAAGACGAACGCGAAGGAGTACCCCGACGACTTCTACGCGGGCATCACCGAATCCGCATTCGGCAACGACATCCCGCACACGACCCACATCACGCTGCACGCACCCATGGAGTACACGTTGAATGCCTCGGGGGCGCTCGTCTCCGACGAGGTGAAGGACGGGATCCGCAACTCGGTGTGGGTGAGCGACCGTCCGTTGAACTTTTTCAACGTCATCGCCGGCAAGTGGGAGGTCCGCCGCGGACAGGACACGGCGATCTACTACCACCCGGGACACGAGTACAACCTCGACGAGATGATCGAGGGCCTCGACGCGGCGCGGAAGTACTACTCCGAATGGTTCCGACCCTATCCCTGGAAGGAGCTGAAGCTCTCGGAGTTCTCCGCCCTCGCCTCCTCCTACGCCCAGGGCTTCGCCACGAACATCACGTTCTGCGAATCGATCGGGTTCCTGACGAAGAGCGAGCCCGGGACGCACCTCGCCTTCACGGTGACGGCGCACGAGTCGGCCCACCAGTGGTGGGGCAACATCATCGAACCCGGTAAGGGGCCCGGCGGCGACATCCTCTCCGAGGGCATGGCTCACTTCTCGACGATCTTGCTCATCGAGCAGGTCAAGGGCCTCCGGGATCGAATCGCGTTCTGCAAGCAGATCGAGAGTCGCTATGGGGACAGGCGCCAGGTCGACTCGGAGCGACCCCTCGTCAAGATCGACGGCTCGCGTGCGGGCGACACGACCGTCACCTACGACAAGGGCGGATGGGTGTTCTGGATGCTCCTGAACCGCATGGGCCGCGAGCAGGATCTCGCCGGGCTTCGCAACTTCATCCGCAAGTACGAGAACGGCCCGGACCACCCGGTGCTGCAGGACTTCGTCGCCACGATGCGCGAGGTTGCGCCCGACCGGGACTCCTACGAGGACTTCGTGAAGCAGTGGTTCTTCGAGGTGGTCGTGCCCGAGTACGAGCTCGCCGACGCGGTGAAGGCGAGCATCGTCGACCTCGAAGCCTCCGACGGCGGCGCGCCCGTGCTCTGGGAAGTCCACGTTCGCGTCACGAACGCCGGCACCGGCCGGATGCCGGTCGAGATTGCCGCGGCGCGTGGCGAGCGGTTCCCGGAGAAGGAAGGGACGAAGGAGAAGGTCTCGCCCGGCACCGTCCAAGCCGCCGAAACGACACCGACGACCTCCCTCAATCCGAAGGAGTACCGCGACGCGCGCGCGACGATCACGCTCGGCGCCGGCGAGTTCCAGGAGGTCGTGCTGCGCTGCGACTTCGACCCCGAGACGATCCTCGTGGATCCGGATGCGCTCGTGCTCCAGCTCCGGCGCAAGCTGGCGATCCACCGATTCTGAGCCGTCCGCTCTCCATCTAGGGGCCGAGAAGGATCCCCAACGGCTGGCCGAGCACGTCGACCGTGCGCTCCCCGTGCAGCGCCCCGTCGAACTCCGCCAGCACCCGGTATCGCCCCGGCGCGAGGCTGATCTTCGCCTGGCTCTCCGGGTCGACCGCACGTTCGGCGATCGGCTGACCCCGCATGTCGCGCACGCACAGCCGCGCTCCCCGCGGCGTCGCGGGATCGAAGCTCACCGACAACGGCGCGCCCGGCGCGACCCGCAGGCGGACGTCCTTCACCGGACCGCGGCTCGCGTCGACCACGACGGTCTCGCTCGCCCACTTCTCGTCGTTCGCGCGCAGGAAGTAGCGCCGCTTCCCCGCGGGGTGGATGTTGAAACGCCCATCCTCGTCCGCGTGCCAGCAGAACTTGTCCGCGATCCTCTGTGCCGCGTCGTAGCGCTCGACCGGCCACACGCTGATCCACGCGCGGACGGGAGCTCCGTTCTCGTCGACGGCCGTCCCTTCGATCGACACCGGCCGGTTCAGGCGGTAGAGGCCGAGATCGGTCTCGCGCCCGGGCTCGATCCAGACCTGCTCGACGACCCACTCGTACCCGCGGCAGACGATCGAGAGGTCGCGCGGACCCGGGGTCTCGTCGGGAAACTCGACGGAGCCGTCCGACTGGATGATCTCCTGTCCCGTGCCGAACCGGCCGTTCTGGTGCAGTCCGACGCGGCCGTCCGTGATCGGCACGCCCGTATCCGCGTCGACGATCCGGAAGCGCAGGCTGCCGCGCGCCGCGCGCAGATCGTCGGGGGAGATGATGAACTCCACCTTCTCCTGCCCGGCGGGAACGAACTGCGTCCGCAGCACCGTGTGCGCCACGCAAACGCTGACGAAGACCGACATCGGTCGCGACAGCTCGAGGACGCCAGCCCGCGGCTCGTCGACCTCTTCCGCGTTCTCCCGGCCTGCGGAGGGGCGCCACGTCCCGACCCCGTAGCTCTCGTAGGAGTCCTCGAGCGTCGCGCCCAGGTGCTCTCGCGGCGGATCGACGGTCGCAATCGCGACGACCGCCATCCTGGCCACGGGACCCTTCTCGGAACGCAGGGCTTTCATGAGGGGCTGGCCTGCGGGCGTGACCATGCTCACGAAGAGTTGAGGCAGTCGCTCCAACGTGAAATCGAACTCTTGTTGTCGAGGATCGCTCGGGACATCGATCTCTGCCGCGAGTGGCTTGTAGCCGACCACTCGAGCGGCGACCCGCCAGTGGCCGGCCGCGAGGTGCGGCAGGAGGTAATTGCCATCCAGGGACAGCGCCTTCTCCGTCACCGCACCCCGGCCGAAGACCAGGGTCAGCGCGGGGAGGTTGCGCCGCTCGCCGCCGACGACGAGGATCGAACCGTGGAGGTCGACGCCCGATGCGCTCGCGCTCGCGTCGACGAGCCGCGGCCCGACGGGCGCTCGCGCGAGAGGATCGGGGCGAGCGGAGAGCCGGCCGGGTGTCTCCAGGGAGACCGCATCGGGGTCCTCGAGCTGGAGCGCAGGACCAGGCGAGGGCTCTTGCGGCGCGCCGGCGGAACCGGCTTCGGTCGCCGCAGCATCGCTGGCCTCGACCGGAGCGATGCCCCACCACGCGAGGCCCATGGAAACGCCCGCGAGGAGCGCGAAACCGCCGAGGACGAGCGAGCGTTGCATGGGGAGCGGGGCGCGGGCTCCCAGTGAAGTCCGCGGTGAGCAAGTAACCCCCTACTCCCGGAGCGGTACCGTTGTTGGCTCGTTTTCCCCGTGAGCCGCTGCTTCGCTCGACTACCTCCCGAACCCGGGCTCGTCGAAAGCGATCATCATCCCGGGCTGGATCCTCACGTGCCGCGCCCACAGGACGCGCGCACCGTCCATCAGCAGCGCGCGGTAGTCGCCGTTGCCGAGGCGGACCGCGAGCGGCCGCCAGCCTTCGCAGGGGAGCAGCGCAACCTGCACGCCCTCGGTCGTCTCGACCAGGTACTCCGCGCCCGGCGGCGGCTCGACCGGGAAGGTGAGCTTCAGCTCGCCGCAGCTCCCGGCCTGGAGGACGACGTCCGCCACGTGCCCGTCCCGCGCGTCGACGGTCTGCGGCGGCCCCGCCCAGTCGCCCCCGCGGACGCACAGCAGGTAGCGCCGGCGTCCCGCTCGATCGAACACGAACCGGCCCGTCTCATCGGTCTCGGCCGTCGTGACGAGCGGCAGCTCGGCCCCCGGCATGTTCGCGTCGAGAGCGCGCAGCTCGACGCTCGTCTGCACTGGTGCCCCGTTCTCGTCGACGACCTTGCCGGCGATCGTGGTCGCGCGGCCGAGCTCGCGGACGCCGAGGTCGGCCGGCGCTCCGGGCTCGACGTCGATCCACTCCTGGCGCTGCTCGAAGCCCTCCGCTTCGAAGTGGATCTTCCGGCGCCCGGGCGGGATGCGCCCGAAGGCCGCGGCGCCGCGCGAGTCCGTCGTGGTGCTGTCGATGCCTTCGATCTCGACCTGGGCGTCCGGGACCGGGAGTCCGTCCTGCGCCGAGACGACGCGGACTGCGACCGCGACCGGGAGCGCCCGGATCCGATCGAGAGGGATCACGAAGACGACCTCCTCCGCGCCGGGAGGAACGAGTCGTTCGTCGAGCACGGTGCCGCGGACGGCGACGCCGACATGGAGCGGCAGCGCCTCGGCGAGCTCGAGGATGCCCGAGGCGTCGCCGACGATCTTCGCGTCGAGCTCGGAGCGATCCCGCCACAGACCGGCGGCGTACCGTTTCCCCGGGTCGACGTTGAGGTCGGGGATGCGGGGGCCGGGTCGCTCGCGGGTCGCGAAGGGCACGGGGGCGAAGGCCAAGCCGAGCACGGGATCGTCCCCCACGGCTTCTCGCAGGTCGCGCTCCTCCGGCGTGATCAGCTTCACGCGCAGCCAGGGTGCAGGGAGGAGCGAGACGTCGAGGGTCTTCTCGCGCTCGACGGGGGCGATCTCGAAGTCGACTCGCCGCGCCTGGCAGCCCGGCGCCTCGGCGTACAGATGCCAGCGGTCCGGCCGGAGATCGCCGAACTCGAAGCCGCCTTCGTCGTCGACCTCCAGCTCGCGCGCGTCGCCTCCCGCGCTCGCGATCACGACATGGCCCCGAGCCGCGGGCGACAGCGCGCTCTCCTCGCCGTGGACGAATCCAAGCGCTCTCTGGAAGAGCCTCGTGGTCACCTCGGCCTGGATCTTGGCTTCCTCGGCCTGCAGCTCGACGAGTGGATCTCCGGAATCCGGCGCAGGCCTCTCGTCGGGAGCGCTCTTCAGTCCCTCGACGGCGAGTCGGATCGTGAGCTGGACGGGCAAGATGGGCTTGACCTGGGTCCCATCGAGCTGGATGGGCGTGGGGTCGAGAGCGGTCCCGTCGAGGACCACGTTCACCGGGACACGGCTGCTCCCGAGGCCGAATGACACCACGAAGGGGTTCTGGCGCGGTTTCAACGCCGCACCGTCGGGCCCGAGAAGATGTCCGCGCAGCTTGCATCGCAAGCCGTCGTCGGTGGAGGCGTTCGGGTCCGCGGCGGCGGATGCGGGCTTGCGGGAAGTGTTCGCTTCCACAGAGACGGGCTGCGAGAGACCGCCGGCCGCGCGTTCGGTCGCGACCGGATCGCCGGGAACCTCGGCGAGCGTCGCCGCGCCGCGCGGTTCCGACGAGGGATGGGAGGACCCGCCCCACCCGTCCCATGACCACGCCAGGAACAGCCCCGTCGCCGCGATTGCAGCCGCAGCGACGACCGCGATCTTCTTGCCCACCAGAGCACCTCCCGTCATCCACTTCGCGGCTCTCCACCTCGTGAGCCTTCCCGGCCCATGGACGCCGCCCGAAGCCCCCGGGCGCAGCGCCGGGAGCACGAGCAGGCAACGCTGACGCCAACCCGGACCCTGCGTGGACTCGAGCCGCTCGCGCAGGAGCCCGAGCCCGCGCCGCAGCCGGTTGCGGACCGTCGAGTCGGGCACCTTCTGGAGCCGGGCGATGTCGCGCGGCTCGAGCTCCTCGTAGAAGCGCAGCAGCAGCGTCGTGCGGAACGGCTCGTGGAGATCGAGCAGCGCGCGGACGACCTGCGCACGGGCTTCCTCGCGTTCGACGACATCGGCGGTCGAGGGAAGGCGTTCTTCCCTCGCGGTTCCTCGTTCGAGCGACACGCGCCGTTCATCGCGGTCGATCCGCTTCATCGCGAAGTTGCGCGCGACCCGCGCGATCCACGCGCGCAGGCTCGCGCCTTCGCCGGTCGCGCGCGGAGGACTCGAGAGCGCGGCGAGCCAGGTCGACTGGAGAATGTCGTCGGCGCCGTTCTCGTCGACGCCGAGGCCGCGGACGAGCGCGCGCACCCAGTCGGACTGGGAGAGCAGCGCCTCGGCGTCTGGGGAGAGGCTCGGGGTTCGGGTGTCCACGTTCCAGAGATCCACTAGGTCCCGTCGGCGTCTCCAGTTTCCCGTATCTTCCGCGCGGACGGGAGACCCGGCGCTGGCGCCCTGGCAGGAGCGGGCAGGAAAGAGACCCTGCTCGCCGGCCGGGGAGGCTCGCGTCAGACTTTGGGGGAGGCTCGACAGGATCCGGAGCCGTCGGTCCCGCAGCCGCTGGGACATCCGATCGACCGTGTGTGAAACCAGATCTCGGAGGACGTCATGAACTTCCTGTGGTTCCTGTTGATCGGCCTCGCCGCCGGATGGCTCGCCGGACAGATCACCAAGGGCAGCGGATTCGGAGTCGTCGGCGATCTCGTCATCGGTGTGATCGGCGCGCTCCTCGGCGGGTTTCTCTTCTCGCTCGTCGGCCTCGTCAGCTACGGACTGCTCGGATCGCTGATCATGGCGACGTTCGGGGCGATCGTTCTGCTTTGGCTGCTCCGCTTCATGAAGAAGGCCGGCTGAGATCAGGGGAAATCCAGGGTGAGCACCATGTACGATCCAGCAGCGTCGAACTCACGAGTGGCCAGGACTTTTCCATCACTTGTGGCGAGCGCCGTGTAGTGACCGGCGGGCAGCCTGAAGGCTGCGACCTTCGAGGTGCTTGGGACCCCCTCGTCGACGGGGAGATGTTGATCCTCCTCGATGAGAATCTGCTCGACCTCGTTCGGCGGGTTCACGAGCTTGATCACCACCTGAGTCGTTCGACGCAATTCGAGCTCGACACCGTCGATCGATCCCGCCAGGGTGTTCACCCGAATTGGACGGCTCTCAAGGTCTTCCGCGCCAGGAGGGTGGGCGCGCAGGACGTACTCGCGGCGTCCGACGGGCGAGATCTCGAAGCTGCCGTCGGGTCGAGTCTGGAAACGCTCGTTCACCACGTGTCGCTCGAACTCGAAAATCGATCGCGAACGCGACCTTCCTGAGAGAGGAAGGCACTCGATCCACGCATCCGCCGGCAGACCATCGGGATTCAAGACCCTCCCTCGAATCGCGACCTCCGGTTCCAATTTGAGCTCGCCCAGGTCGAGGACCTTTCCGGAATCGACGACGACCTCGACGCCCAGACGGGCGTGACCCGGAACACGGAGTTCGATTCCGAGCGGGCCGGGGAGGAGGCTCTCGAGCATCCCTTCACCGCTGTCCGAGAGGAAGGAGCGCAGGGCGATGGTCCCGGCGTCGGGGCTTCGCGCCAGGACGCAGAGGCCCGACTCCCGCGGAGGGTTCCCGTGCTCGTCCACCACCCGAAAGCGGACGCTCCCGAGGAGCGCGCGGATCTGCTCGAGGGTCAGTCGGAAGACGACCTCGTCCTCCACCGAGTCGATTCGCCGCGACTGCACGACCTGGTCACCAACGGCGACCGCTGCATGCACGGGGAGGTGTGCATGAAGCTCGAAAGTCTCCTTCATCCCGAAGAACCCGGGTTCGGATGGAGCTCCAAAGCCCTCCACATGGTCGGCCACGCCCTCGTCGAATTCGACACCTATGGCGTATCGCAAGCGCTCGGGCGGTGGATCCTTCGTCACGATCGCCCGGATCACGGAGAATCCTCCGCGCGCTTGCGCATCGCACAAAGTCTGGAGCATGTCCACGGGCTGTAGGGTCGCGTCCCCGACCTCGACCACAATTCGAATTCGAAGCGTCGCGTAGGCCTCGAGCATGATGTCGACTCGCCGCCCGCGCTCCGCCTCAGCAAGGACGACGTGCTGATCCCATGCTTGATAGCCTGCAACCTCGACCGAGATCTTCCATCCCCCCGGAGATAGGTGGCCGATAGCGTAGTGTCCGTCCGGCTCGACAGGCGTCTCGGCCCAGGAGCCAGAGTCGCTCTCGAGCTCGACTCGGAATCGAGTCGACGGATCGCTCCGACTTGGATGGATTGGCCTCATCGATCTGTCGGTGACGAGCCCCCACACGACGATGGGTCTGGGGTCCTCGGGAGGTCGGAGGCGAGGGTGAGCGATGCCGCCGTCCGTCTCCTCTGCCATGGCCGCGGGCTCTGCGGCCGGTGACGACGGGGTCGGTGGCGCAACGGTCTCCTGGCCTTGCTCGAGCGCGCCGGCAGGCATGGAAGAATGACCCGCAGGCTCGGGCGCAGTTGCTCCCTCTCCCTCCAGGCGATGTTCGCCCAACCTGGAGAGCAGCCCGAGGAGCGCGAGCGCCGCTACAACCACGATCACGAGCCAGCGTTGGCGGGACCGACTGCTCAACAAACGACCTCAGGCGTCGGCTGTTCTCGCGACCGTCGCAAGCGGTTCTGCGTCCGGCGCCTGGGCCGGCTATATTGTGCGCTCGAACTCACCCGCTGTCACCTCGCTCCAGCCGCATGCAAACCCTCCAGAAGCCCTCCTTCGAAGCCCTCTCCAAGAACTTCGCCCAGTGGCAGAAGACCGGCGACCTCATCGACCAGTGCATCGACCTGATGCTCAACCTGCGCCAGTCGGGCCACCCTGGCGGGTCGCGATCGAAGGTGCAGCTCCTCGTGTCGACGACGCTCGGCGGGATCATGCGCTGGGACGTGCGGCACCCCGAGGCGCCGTTCGGCGATCGGTTCGTCCTCATCGCGGGCCACTGCTGCCCGCTCGTGTACGGGATGCTCGCCGTCTACGACGAGGCGCTGCGCATCCGCTACGAGCGCACGAAGGACAAGCGCTTCCTCGTCTACAAGGCTGCCGAGCGTGCGCTGCACTGGGAGGACCTCCTCAACCTCCGCCACAACAAGGGCCTGCCCGGCCATGCCGAGATGGAGGGCAAGACCCTCTTCTTCAAGTTCAACACCGGGCCTTCGGGCCACGGCGCCTCGGCGGCGCTCGGCGAGGCGATGGCGCTGAAGCACGCCGGAGCCGGCGAGGTCAGGGTGTTCGCGATGGAAGGCGAGGGCGGCCACTCGGCGGGCACGCACCACGAGGTCAAGAACTCGGCCTGGGGTCTCGGCCTCGACAACCTCATCTACCTCTTCGACTGGAACGACCACGGCATCGACCACCGCGCGCACTCCGAGGTGGTGCACGGGACGCCGCAGCAATGGTTCGAGCCGTACGGTTGGCGCATCGCGGGGACGGAGAAGGGCGAGGACTACGCCTCGATCGCGCGCGCGCTGCTGAAGATCGTCCACGATCCCGAACCGCGCGGGCGACCGGGTATGGTGTGGGTCAAGACGCGCAAGGGACGCGGCTACTACAAGTACGACGCGCCGAGCCACGGCAAGGCGCACGCGAGGAACAGCGAGCTCTTCTGGAAAGGGCGCAAGGACTTCCAGGACAAGTACGGCGTCGCGTTCAAGGGCTTCGGCGACACGACCGATCCGGGCGAGAAGGCCGGCCGCGAGCAGACCAGCGACTGGTTCAGGACGGTCTTCAGCGTGCTGCGCAACGACAACGAGCTGCTCGAGTACCTCACCGACACGCTCGTCGAGATCGGCGAGTCGGTGCCGGCGCGTCCGGAGGGTTTCAAGCTGACCTCGAGCGTCAACCTGCACGAGGACCGCTCGTGGCTCGCGCTCGACAAGCTCCCGAAGGAGCTCTTCGTCGCGCCGGGGACGAAAATCTCGAACAAAGAGGGCTTCGCGAAGTTCGGCGCGTGGGTGAACGAGCTCGCGCGCGAGAAGATGGGGCGCCCGCTCGTGCTCGCCTGCTCCGCGGATCTGGCCGAGTCGACGTCGATCCACGGTTTCGCGCTCGGGTTCAAGCAGAAGGAGGGCTTCGGCTGGTACGAGCGCGACAAGAACCCGGGCGGGTCGCTGCTCCCGCAGCAGATCACCGAGTTCTCGAACTCGGGGCTGATGGCCGGGCTCGCGACGGTGAACATGTCGAGCGAGCCGGAGAAGACGTTCCTCGGCTATTGGGGCGCGCACTCGACGTACGGGTCGTTCTCGTACCTGAAGTACGGGCTGATGCGCCTGTTCAGCCAGCTTGCACAGGACTGCCCGCTCAAGGTCGGCAAGGTGATCTGGGTCGCAGGTCACTCGGGCCCCGAGACCGCCGAGGACAGCCGCACGCACTTCGGGATCTTCTCGCCGGGCGTGACGCAGCTCTTCCCGGCCGGCCATGTCATCAACCTGTACCCATGGGAGCACAACGAGGTGCCGGTGATGCTCGCCGCGGCGCTCGCGACCGACGTGCCGCTCATCGTGCTTCATCTCACGCGCCCCAACGTCGCGATCCCAGACCGAAAGAAACTCGGAATCCCGTCGCACTTCGAGGCCGCGAAGGGCGCGTACGTGATCCGCGACTACGATCCGAAGAGGCCGAAGGAAGGCTGCGTGATCTTGCAGGGCACGAGCACGACCGACTCGGTCTACACGCTGCTGCCGAAGTTTCAGGACGGCAGCGCTCCGAACGTGAAGCTCGTCCAGGCAGCGTCGTGGGAGCTCTTCCAGCGCCAGGACGCGGCGTACCGTGAGAAGATCCTCTCGCGCGAGGACTGGCTCGACTCGACCGTGATCACGAACGGCGCGCGGCGGCTGATGCACGACTGGCTCGCGCACAAGACGGCCGAGGAGTACGCGATGAGCAGCGACTGGGACGACCGCTGGAGAACCGGTGGCAGCGTCGAGGAGCTGAAGGTCGAGGCGCACATCGACGCCGGGCACTTGCTCGAGGGCATCCAGCGCTTCGCTGCCGACCGCGAAAAGCGGCTCGCGTGGCTGCGGCCTGGGGCGTGATCACGGATCCCTGAAGCTCTCGCCGTCCTCTCTCAACCAGATCCTTCCGATTCGCGGATCCCGGATCGCACTGAATTCCTCGTGATTGCTGACCGTTCGCATCGCCGCGAACGCGGTGATCCGGACTCCTGAAAACGTCTCGGCGAGACGGCTCGCCGCCCCGAGCATTGTGGATCCGCGGGTCACGATGTCGTCCACGAGCACAATGTCGCTCAGCGGGGGGAGCAACCCATCAAGCATGAGTGCTCCATAGTGGTCTGCGGCCCTTGGTCGATCTTCTGGACGGCAGAAGGAGGACTTCGGAACTCTCACCCTGCGCTGCAAGCACGGAAGGACCTCTCCGCCCAGACCTGCCTCCTGAAGGGCCCTCGCCAGGAGAAACGGCACCCACAGCCACCCCTATTGCAGGGGTGCGTGTCCCGGGATGGGCACGAGCGTCGACCCGGGTGTAAGAAGGTCTGCGAGGGGTGAGCCCTCGATCTCCGCGGCGAGACGCCGAACGATGTATCGCGATGTCGGCTCCGGAGGCTGCCCGAAGAGCCGCTCGAACTTCAGACGGTCCCTCCACTCGCGAGAACTCCTGGCCTGCGGAGACTCCCCTCGTGGGGTGTAGCTGAGATACGAACCGAACTGCAGCTCAGAAAGGAGCATCCTCAGGGTTCCACCGGCACCCTGAAGGCAAGACCTCGAGCATCTCCTCCGGGGCGGAGAGCACCAGGGCCCCGTACTCCAACATTTTTCCTGGCCAAGCTAGGCCGGGAACGGAGAGCGTCGACTTCATGAGAAGGAGTGCCCTTCCGAGGCGCAATGCCTCCCAACCCTGCGAGAGAGACCCACTCCCGTCCCCGGCTTCGACGATGACCGTTGCTTCGGCGACGAGGGCCATCGTCCGATTCCGGAGCGGGAAGTTCTTCCGCGCCACTGGATGCCCGATCGGGAACTGGGAGATCGCCAGGTGTTCCAGCATGATCCTTCGCTGGAGATCCTCGTTCGACTTCGGATAGAAGCGGTCGAGAGGAGTACCCAGAACCGCGACCGTGTCTCCACCGGCCTCGATCGCGGCGATGTGAGCCGCAGTGTCGATCCCCTCGGCCAGTCCGCTCACGACGACGATGCCCTTCGAGGTGAGGAATCGCGCGAGACGAGAGGCTCTGCTTTTTCCCTCTGCGGAAGCCTGTCGAGACCCGACGATCGAGACACGGGATCTCCCGCGCAGGAGGTCCACGCGTCCAGCCGCGAAGAGATGCTTGGGGGCGTACTTCTGCTCGAACTCGTTCAGTGGCCCGAGCAATGCTTCCGGCGAGTACATTTGGGAGGCCTGCTCCTTCCCCGCTTCTCCGCGATCCTCGACCACGCGGCCCAGTCTATTCCCCGGCGATCGGGCGTGACAAGGCAGCGCTTCGAGGATAATGAGAGAGCTTGGCCGTGTTCGACCGCTTCACCGACAACGCGAAGAAGGCCTTGAACCTGGCGCGCCAGGAAGCCCAGAGGCTCAACCACGAGTATCTCGGTACCGAACACATCCTGCTCGGGCTGCTCCATCTGGATGGGTGTACGGCGATGCGCGTGCTCGACGGGCTGGGTACCAATCCGAGACAAGTTCGTGTCGAGGTGGAGAAGCTCATCGAGAGCGGCCCGACACAGGTCAAGCCGGTGCAGCTCCCCTTCACGCTGCGAGCGAAGAAGGTCCTCGAGCTGTCGATGGAGGATGCCGGAGGCCTCGGAGACTCCTTCATCGGCACGGAACATCTCCTGCTCGGCGTGATCAAGGAGCAGGAAGGCGTCGGCGGTCGTGCGCTCAGGAGTCTGGGGGTGACGCTGGAGGGTGCGCGTGAGAAGCTGCTCGAGCTGCGCGCCGCGCCGGAGAAGTCGCCGGGCCAGCCGCTCGACCCCCGGGCGCTCACCGGTCAGCTCAGCCGGGAGCAGATCGCCGGTGTCCTCGCGCTCGCACGCGACCTGCTGCGCCAGATCCACGAGCCCGGCGCGGCGCAGAACGTGGAAGAAGCCATCCGTCGGATGGATTCGCACTGACGGCCCGCGCGCGTCACCGGGGCGATAGAGCCGCTCCAACGCGAGGAGGGCCATGCACGTTGCGCGTCAGGAGACCGAGAAGTTCAAACGCGAGTACGCGGATCGTGGGAGGGACCATCCGTCGGATGGATTCGCACTGACGGCCCGCGCGCGTGCCCTGATCTCCACGATCTCGGCCTGGCGTCACTTGAGCCCGCGCACGTAGTCCGCAAACTCCGGCTCGAGCTTCGAGAGGCTCGCCTCGTCGAAGACCTCCGCAATCGCGGCCCGGGGCTTCGCACCGCCGATGAGCGCGTCGAGCAGGCGCTCGAAGCGCTGCTTGTTCTTCGCGCCGCTGTTCAGGAGGAAGTGGACGAAGGCCCAGGCCTCGGCGTAGTTCAGATCCACGGACTTCGGCTCGTAGAACGCGCCCGGATGGATCCTCACGAAGTCCTTCAGAGGCGTCATCGCCGACTTCTGGAGCAACCGGACGTGCCCGGGCTGCATCTCGCCGTCGCTCCAGGCTGCGTTCACGAGCCTGCTCCCCTCGAAGTATTCGGCCAGGCCTTCGTTGAGCCAGACGGGCGACCAGCCGACCAGACGATCGAGGTATTGGTGGAACCCCTCGTGCCGGATCGTGCGCATCATGCTCTCGGCATCCGGCAGGTTCCAGATCAGGAGCTGCTTCACGAGCGGGCTGTAGAGGCCGGCGGTGTTCTTCTTCTCCTTGCCCAGGAGGTCCTTTGTGTACGCGTCGTACCCCGCACGGCCGGAGAAGAGGTACACGCGGAACGTGCGCTTCTCCTGTCCCGCCACGCGTCGGAGGTGGATGTTGAACTTCGCGTAGAATTTCTCGAGCAGGTTCGCGGCCTGGAAGCAGAGCGGCTGGCTGATGTCCGAGCTGATCACGTAGTGCTCGGACTTGTACTCGTAGGAGCGCGACCACAGCGGTCCCTTGAGGGCGCGCGCCACGAGGTGTTCGGCGTCCTCGAGGATTCCCGCCGGAACTCCGGCGTCGATCGCTGCGCGCACCGCCGCACGCGCATCCTCCGGATGACCGTCGAGGAGCTCGAGCTCCGTCAGGCCGAGGTACGCCGCGGACTCCCTGGGGAAATCGGCCACCAGGCTCTTGCAGTCCTCGATCGCCTCCCGGTAGGTGGAAACCGCGGCCACGAGCCTTACCCTCATCCGGCGCGCGGGGAAGAACTGCTGGTCGAGCGCGCACACCTTGGCGCAGGCTTCGAGAGCCTCTTTCTCGCACCCGAGTTCCCACAAGGCGATCGCCGCGAGCCAACTGCGCAATTCCTCCTTCGTTCCTTCCGCCGGCAACCCGCGGGCATAGTCGAATGCTGCCTGAGGACCCTTCTCCCTCGCGAGAGTCAAGAACGCGCGCATGCGCTCCTTGTCTCCGGGATCCTCCTTTCCCGGCACAGCCTCGTCGGAGACGGGAGCCCCGAACGCGCTCGCCCACGCCTTCTCGCGCAGCCACACGGGCAGGTCGGCAATCGGCTTGTAGCTCTTCTCGAAGGTCGTCCACTTCTCCTGGAGCGCGGCATCGACGACACCCTGCAACCACGAGGGCTGGATCTTGCCGGTGACGAGGATCTCGGTCACTCGCGGGCAGTTCTGGACGCCGAACTGCCCGTACACCGACTCGGGCTTCTTCGCCGTCAGCAGCTTCTGGTCGGAGGAGAAGGCGGTGATCGACGAGGAGCTCACGACCACCTTCAAGTCGTATTCCGTTCCGGGCATCGCCGTGCACTGGGCCTCGGCCTCGGTCGTCGCCTCCCCGTTCTCGACGTGCACGATCCGCGCAGGCACGTAGCGGATCTGCGTCCCCTGCTTCTGCGGCGGCAACCCGAAGGAGACGATCGTGCTCTGGCTCCAGTCCGCGCACACCACGATCGCGGGCGGATGGGCCGGTTCGGACAGTGCCGGGTAGGAATCGCCCTGGATCTCGATCGTGAACGGGCCTTCGAAGGCGAGCGGGTGGAACAGGAGTGACCCGTGCTCGGTGAAGTCGGCGAGGATTCGCCCGCCGCCCTTCCTCGCTCCGGAGCTCCCCTTGGTCTTGCCCGAAGGCTTTTCCGCGTCCGGGTCGACCCGATAGCGAAGCTTGATCTGCCCGCTGGAGGGCGACCAGGACATCAGCTCGCCGGAGACGAGCGTCTTGGGCTCGGGCTTCTCGTTCGAGGACCAGAACGTGGCGCGACGCAGGTCGTCCATGATCTCCGTCAGGTGGTAGAGAGCCCAAGGCTGGTCCTTGCTCTCCTCGATCGTCGTGACCAGGAGCTCCTTGGCCTTCTTCGCCTTGCCCGCCGCGATCGTCCGGTCGACGAGCTGCAAGGCCTCCTCGAAGTCCTTCTCGGAACCGCCGGAAGGGAGAGCGACGAGGAGCGCCGCCATCAGCAGCGAGCGACGAAGCGAGGAGGTCGCTGACATCATCGCGAGCCACCGATGGCCTCGAGGATGGCCTGCGCGATGATGGAATGTGCGAGCGGATTCGGGTGCGCGTCGACGAGCACCGGAGGATCGCCGCCCCAGCGGCCGTAGCGCAGGAGATAGGTCCCTTTGTCCATGTCCGGGAGACGCGCGCACAGCGCGGCCTCGGCGTCCACGACGAGGCAGCCGAGCTTGGCGGCAGAATCCTCGATCGGAACAGGCTGGCAGCTCTTCCCAACCGCCACCAGCACCAACCGCGCCCCGTGCTTGGCGCAGAGTGCCGCGACCTCGGCGTGGACGCTCTCGGCGATGACTTCGCTGCTGGGCGGATGGAGCGGAGGCTCCCGCCTCCGGAGGAGACATCGCTCCACGTCGTCGTGGAAGATCAGCGGGATGCCCACGCGGAGCTCGAACGACAGGAAGTCGAGAACGCCCGGAGGCGAGTGGAGATAGCGCTCGACGGGCAGATCGAAGACGATCGGATGGAAAGCCGGGGGGCACAGCTTCACGCCTCCAGAGTCCGCATCGAAGCAGGGTATCGACAGGGATCCGAAGAATACGGGCGCGAATCGCGTCCGACTCCGTTCAGCCAGCCAGGGCGAGTGCTGGAACAGCACGTAGTCCGGCCGGTAGAGCGGGATCAACCGGCGCGCGAGGATCAGCATCTGCGCCAAGCCGTAGCTCGAGCAGCCGGCGTTCACGCAGGAGCCGTGCAGGCGCTGCGCGACGAGGTAGGGAAAGATCTCCTGCGCTTCGCACGCCGCTCCGTAGGTGTAGGAACATCCCAACGCCAGAACGAGCGGCCGCACGCGAGTCGTCGTCGCTCGCGCATCCGCCGGCACCCGGAAGCCGTCCGCGTCGACGCACGCGGCGACGTCCGGTCCGATCGGAAAGGTCTCGCTGCCGCGTGCGCCCGGGACGAGGTGGAATCCCAGCTCGGGCTCGGCTTCGTACACGTGGCCGACCCAGCCCTGCCCCCTCTTCTGTTCCGAGTACGCGGAAGCCGTCCGGACCGCGATCGAGCCGAGGTAGGCGAGGCTCGCGCAGAGAAGGAAGGAGACGGAGAGGACGAGGACCCGCCGCCGCACTGGCCTCATCGCCATCGCGTGCCGATTGTACCCGGTCGGCTGGCGGCTCTCACGTCACCTCGAGCCTCGCGAGCAAGGCCCGTACGGAGGCTTCGATCAAGTCGCAGACGCCGCGGAATTCCTCCGGCGGCAGGTCCCTGGGGTCGGGGATGCTCCAGTCCTCGCGCACACGCGCGCGCACGTTCGGGCACGCGTCGCCGCAACCCATCGTCACGGCGGCGTCGAACTCGATCTCGGGGAGCTCGCCGAGCGACTTCGAGCGTTGTCCCGAGAGGTCGTAGCCCCTCTCGCGCATCGCCTCGATCGCCCGTGGGTTGACCTTCCCTGAAGGCTTCGAGCCCGCGCTCCAGGCCTCGACGCGATCTGCACCGATCCTGCGCGCGAAGGCCTCGGCCATCTGGCTGCGGTTCGAGTTCTCCACGCAGACGAAGAGGACTCGAATCGGCCGTGCAGCGGGTTGCTTCCTGCCGCTCACGGGCACGATCCTTCCGCTCTCGCCCTTCCGCAGCAGCCCGGAGCCGACACGAGCGCGAAGGTGCCGATGAGCTCCGCGGCCCAGCAGTTCATCGGCGGCGGGTGGCTCCGTCGGGCTTACGAGCCTCGACGTCGAGGCTCGTGAGGTAGTCGGCGGCCGTCGTCCCCTTCGGCAGGCTCTCGGCGATCCTGCGGTACAGCGGGTCCTCGAAGCTCTGCAGCGCGCGCACGTACTCGGGCTTCCTCCTCAGCACGACATCCGAGAGCCCCGTCGCGCGGATCATCCGCTCGGTGTCGTCGACCAGGACGGCTCCGGCGATGCAACCGACCAAAGCCTCGACCATCCCGAGAACGGCGGTCGGCAGCGGCCGGAGCAGCGCGAGGTCGGAGACGGCCACGCGCCCGCCGGGCTTCAGGACGCGTGCGATCTCGCGCCACACCTGCGGCTTGTCCGGGGAGAGGTTGATCACGCAATTGCTGATCACGACATCGACGCTCGCGTCGGCGAGCGGCAGGTGCTCGATCTCACCCAGACGGAACTCGACGTTGTCGAGGCCCGCTCGCTGCCTGTACGCGGCGGCGTTCCGCCGGGCCTTGCTGATCATGTCGGGCGTCATGTCGACGCCGATCACGCGGCCTCTCGCCCCCACCTTCGGTCCGGCGAGGAAGGCGTCCATTCCGCCGCCGCTCCCGAGGTCCAGCACGATCTCGCCCTCCTTCAACGACGCGATCGCGGTCGGGTTGCCGCACGAGAGGCCCATGTTCGCGCCTTCGGGCAGCGTGGACACCTGTTCGGCGCTGTAGCCGACCTCCAGCGCGAGCGCGTCGGCCGAAGTTGCAGGGCCGCAGCCGCTCCCCGGGCCGCAGCAGCCTCCGCCCTGAGCGGACGGGGCATCGCCCCGTGCGATCTTCGCGTATCCCTCGCGGACGATGTCCCTGATTTCGTGCTCTTCCTTCTTCTGCTCGGCCTTCATCGCAACCTTCCTTTCGTCGGTCCCGACCTTCTCTCGTCAGTCGCAGCATCCTCGTGCCCGGCGCGAGGCTCGGACGCGCCTCTGGTCCCGAGGGAACTCGACGCAATCGACCGAGCACTTCTCGAGGCAGTCGAACAGCCGCCCGAGCAGCTCCGCCGCCCCTTCCGCCAGTTGGTAATGGCACCACAATCCGTCCTTCCGGACCTGGACGAGCCCCGACCGCCTGAGGACGGCGAGGTGGCGCGAGACGGTCGGCTGCGGTGCACGGACGCCCTCGACGAGGTCGCACACGCACGTCTCGCCCTCGCGCAGGAGGTTCAGGAGGCGCAGGCGCGTCCTGTCCGACAGCGCGGCGAAGATCGGGCTCGGGTCGAGGTCGGCGGTTCGGGTCACACGGACACTATATTCGATCTGGCGAATATAGTCAAGACCCCCCTCGGGGTCGTCAGCCGACCCGTTCGCCTCGAACCGTGATCTCCCGCCCGCCGCCCGAGCCGTTCCCATCCCTCCGACGCGCCCGCGTGCCGGTGCGGAACAGCCCCAGGTCGACGAGGACGGCCGTCACCACCGCGGCGACGCCGACCGGCGTCCATTCGAAGTCGCCGAAGTGCATCGCGAAGGCGTAGGCGAGGGTCGTCAAGGGCAGGATGAAGAAGCCGAGGAGGGGCAAGACCGGCGTCCTGTACACGCTGAGGTAGTCGCTGAAGAGCCACACCAGGAGCAGCACGAAGCGCGGCGCCGAGATCGCGAGGCAGCCGAGGAGGCAGGGCATGGGCCCAAGTCTCGGCCCCGACTGCATCTGCGACAAGGCGCGGCCGGACGGCTTTCCCAAGACAAACGGTTGCGCGAGAACCACAATCCGGCTGGCCACACGCTCCGTCCGGCATCCCGATCCCGCAAGTCCACTCCAACCATGAAGCTCTCCTCCTCCTGCACCGCCCTCCTCCTCGCGACCGCTGCCTGCCGCACCACGCCCGACTACGGCCGACCGCTGCCGCCCGGCGCCCCGGCCTTGATCCCGCTCGCGCCCGGCGAGGCGCATCCCGACTTCGGGCCGCAATGGCGCGAGCGCGCGGAGCTCCTGCCCGCGATCGAGCAGTCGATCGCGTTCATGAAGCGCAAGTCGGCCGAGCGCTACTTCCCGATCGAAGGCGTCTCCCATCAGCGCGCGCTCGCGAGCCTCGAGCGGTTCCGCGACCTGCTCTCCAGCTCGGGGAGCGAGGCGGAGTTCGCGCGAGCCCTGGATACCGGGTTCCAGGTCTACAAGAGCGCCGGCTGGGACGGGAAGGGCGGCGGCGTGCTCTTCACCGGCTACTGCACGCCGATCCTCGACGGGAGGCTGAAGTCCGACGCGACGTACCGCTATCCGCTCTACGCGCTCCCGCCCGACCTCGTGAAGGGCCCGGAGGGCCAGATCCTCGGGCGCAGGACCGAGTCAGGAGTGGTCGAGCCCTACCCCACGCGCCGTGCGATCGAGGCCGGCGTCGTCCTGGAAGGCAGGGGCCTCGAGCTCGCCTGGCTCAAGGACCCGCTCGACGCCTTCATCGCGCACGTCAACGGTTCGGCGTTCATCCAGCTCGAGAGCGGCGAGCTCTTCCGCCTCGGGTACGCGGGCAAGAACGGCCAGAAGTACACCTCGCTCGGCGGGGAGCTGGTCAAGGACAAGAAGATCAACAAGGACTCGCTCTCCCTCGCTGCGATCCGCGCGTGGGCGAAGGAGAACCCGGGCGAGGTCGAGAGTTACCTCTCGCGCAACGATTCCTACGTCTTCTTCACGCCGATCGATGGCAACCCGCGCGGATCGCTGAACGTGCCCGTGACCGCGGGCCGCAGCCTCGCGACCGACAAGGCGCTCTTCCCCCGCGGCGCGGTCGTGTACGTCGACGGGCGCGTGGGCCCGGGTGTGGAGGGCACGGAGACGCACCGCTTCCTGCTCGATCAGGACACAGGCGGAGCGATCCGCACGGCGGGCCGCGCCGACGTGTACCTCGGGATCGGACCCGACGCCGAGCATCGATCCGGCGCGACGCGAGTCGAGGGGCAGCTCTACTACCTGTTCCTCAAGGAAGGCGCCGCGCCGCAGGCCTGATGCAGCGGTGATAGACTTCGCGGGCCGCGAGCGCCTGCGCATGCCGTCCGCCGAGAAGGATCCGATCCGCCCGAGCGAGCCCGCCGGCGGAGGGCGGCCGTTCTTCCACGAGACGCAGGAGCGGATGGCGCTCCTGCCGAACTATTACCGCTGGATCGCATCGCGCTTCCGCGGGCAGATCTCGGGCACGGTGCTCGAGCTCGGCTGCGGCGCCGGCTTCGTGCTGAGGAACTACGCCGATCGGGTCGAGCGCGTGATCGCGGTCGACCTGGATCAGGGTCTGCTCGACCGGCTCGGGCGCGAGTGGCCGCCGGAGAGGGTGCGGACCTTGCGCGTCGATCTCGACGGCGACTGGCGGGAGATGGCGGACGTGCGCGCCGACGCGATCGTCGCGCTCGACGTGCTCGAGCACTTCGAGAACGACGCCGCGTTCGTCGAGAAGCTGAAGCGCCTTCTCCGGCCGGGCGGCAAGGTGGTGCTGAAGGTCCCGGCGCAGTCGCAGCTCTACGGGGAAGTCGACCGCGCGTCGGGCCACTTCCGGCGCTACGACGCGGGAGGCTTGCGCGCCTTGATGGAGAAGCAGGGCTTCCGGACGCTGTCGCTGCGCCACATGAACCCCGCTGGCGCGTGGGGCTACCGGCTCAAGCGGCGCAGGCGTTCGAGCTACTCGCAGACCTTCTCGCCCGGGAAGCTGAAGGTCGTCAACGCCTTGATCCCGGCGCTGGCTCTGCTCGACGGCCTGCCGGGGCTGAAGGGGCTGAGCCTGATCGGGGTGTTCGAGCTCGCCGAAAAGGAACGGGCGGGCGATTCCGGAGCCTCGTGAGGCGGGCGACCGTCGGCCGCGCTATCGTCTGGGCGTCATGCGATCCAACCTGACTTGGCGCCGGATTCCGTCGAGTTGGCTGGCTGCCTCGCTGGCGCTCGCCCTGGCGACTGCCTGCCGGACAGGCGGACCGGACGGATCGCGCCCGCACGAGAAGGACCGCGGATCCATCCCGGCCGCAGGTGGACTCGCCGTCCCTTCACCTTCCCCGGCCCCTCCCCGGTCCGAGCCCTCGGCCCCGTCGCCGCCGGCGAGTCCCGAGCCCGTCACCAACCGCGATCCCCACGGGAATCCTGACCTCGCCAAGTACATCGAGATCCTCCAGAGCCGGGAGCGCGTCGCCGATCTGCAGGTCGATGTCGTGCTCGCGAAGCTCGCGCTCCCCGACGATGCGGTCGTCGGCGACCTGGGCTGCGGGCCGGGTGTCTTCTCGCTCGCCTTTGCCAAGGTCTGTCCGAACGGAGTCGTGTACGCCTGCGACATCGAGCCCGCACAGCTCGACCAGGTGCGCGAGAAGATCCGGGCGCAGGGCGTGAGGAACGTCGTGCCGGTCCTCGCCTCCGCCGACGATCCGCACTTTCCCCCCGAACGCCTCGACGTCGTCTTCATCGCCGACACCTACCACCACCTCGAGGACCGCGTGGCCTACATGCAACGGCTCCAATCGGTCCTGAAGCCCGGTGGACGGCTCGTGCTGCTCGAGTACAAGCCCGGCAATCTCCCGGTCGGGCCGCCACCCGAGCACAAGCTCGCAACCGGAGTGCTCGAGAAGGAACTCGGCGAGGCCGGCTACGTCCGCGTCGAGCGCTTCAATACGCACCCGTGGCACAACTTCGAGATCTGGCGCGTCAGACACTCGTGGGAGCGATGACCGGGGTCTCGAAAGCGGCCCGCCGACTCGCCGGTCTGCTCACCGCGCTCGCCGTGCTCCTCCTCTCCTGAAAAACATCCCGCATGTCCAACTTCACGGTTCAGAGCTACACCGTGCGCCCGGTCGAGGGCGACGACCAGGTCGAGGTCGTCATCCACGCCTCGGACGGCAGCAAGTGGGAGTACGGCATCCCCTTCAGCCGGTCGAGCGGCCGGTACATGTTCGAGGAGATCGACGTCCTGCGCATGGACTTCGGCGACGAGTTCGCCGAGGAGCTGACCGCGAAGCTCGAGGCGCTGGTCGATTCGCTGGTGAAGTAGCTGGGGCGGCGGAACGCCGTGCACGCGCCGTCAAGGCGTCTCGCTCGCCCTGGACTTGCGCTCGAACGGCTCGAGCAGCTTCTGCAGTGCTTTCCTGCGGCCCCCGTCCTGCTCCAGCGCGAGCGCCCTCCCGACCATCTCGCGCGCGTTCCCTTCGTCGCCGACGCTCGAGTACAGGATCGCGAGGTTCGTCAGCGACATCAGGCAGCCCGGATCGATCTCCACCGCCCGGCGGTAGTGCTCGATCGCCTCCTCCCTCCGTTCCATCTCCTCCGACAGCACCCCGAGCTGGAAGTGCGCGCGCGTGCACTGGGGATCGCGCTCCACCGCAGTGTGCAGCCACCGGAACATCTGATCGCCCGATTCCGGGTGCGCGCGCCGGAAGGATTCATCGACGGACAGCGTCGCCGCCTCGACGAGATCGTCGACCGAGCCCGTCCCCATCGCGAACGCCCTGATCCACGACTCGTACGCCCCGCGAGGATTTCCCGCCTCCCGCTCGGCCCTGGCGAGGAGCCGCCAGGTCTCGAAGTCGCCGCCGGTGATCTCCACCGCTCTCCGCAAGGGCTTCACCGCAGCGCTCTCGAGCCCGAGATCGATCCGCAGCTTCCCGAGCGCGAGCAAGGCCTCGATCCGGCGCGGGTCGAAGGAGAGCGCGCGCTCGAAGCAGTCCTCGGCCGCGCGCCGGAACCCCAGCGCGACGAGCGCCTGCCCCTTGAGGGCCAGGAGATCGGGGTCCTTCTCGTGCATCGCGAGCCCGTTGTCGATCAGGTGTGCGGCGCTGTCGGCGTCCCTCAGCTCGAGCAGCGCGCGCGACGCCTGCGCGCACGCATCGGCCGGCCGCCCGGGATCGGCGAGGTACAGCGAGTACCAGCGCTCCGCCGCCGCCTTCCAGTCGCCGGCGAGCGTCGCGGCCTCGGCCTCCGTGCGCGAGGGCAGGACACGGAGCATCCTCTTCTGCGGAGCCGCGCAGGCCGAGAGGACGGCGATCCAGGCGAGGGGGGCGCCAACCCGCCTCCGCCAGGTCCGTCGCTCCGGCGCCTCGGCCGTTCCGATCCTCCGCATCGTCCTGCCCGCCTTCCGCATCGTCGCCGACTCCGCCCGGCTCCCAACCCTAGGTCCGATCTGCGACACTCCAACCCCCCGGACGACCCGCGCGGGGTCCCCCGGTCCCCATGGCTCTCAAGGCTGTCTTCATCGACGCTGGCAACACGCTGCTTTACGAGAAGCCCTCGCGGTTCGAGATCTACGCCCAGGCAGCCCGCCGGAGGGGGGTCGACCTCGCCACCGAGCGCATGCTCGACCTCATGCGCCGGGCCCACCGGGAGCTGCCTCGCGAGATCGAAGGCGCCTTCCGCTTCAGCGAGGGCTGGTTCGTCTCCTACATCGATCGCATCTTCCACGACGGCCTGGGTTTGTCCAGGAGCGACCTGCCGGTCCTGCGCGAGGAGATCTTCGCGCGCTTCGCCGATCCGTCGACCTTCGTCCTCTTCCCCGGCGGCGTCGAGCTCCTCGACGGCCTGCGGCAGCGCGGGCTTGCGGTCGGGATCGTCTCGAACTGGAGCCAGCGGCTGCCCGGGATCATCGAGAGTCTGGGCCTCTCGACGCGGATCGACTTCGTGCTCGCTTCGGCGATCCAGCGCGTCGAGAAGCCCTCGCCGGAGATCTTCGCGCGCGCCTGTGCGCGGGCCAAGGTGGCGCCGTCCGAAGCCCTCCATGCCGGCGACGACCTCGAGAAGGACGTCTGGGGGGCGCGCGGAGCCGGCCTTCTCGCCGTCCACGTCGACCACAAGACCCGACCGACGGCGGGAAACGGCGTCGATCCGGCGACCGGCAGCCCCCGCGTGGGTAGCCTGTCGGAGCTCTCCGAGCTGATCGCCCACCTCCCCTGAATGAGCCAAGAAGCGGCACTCGAGCGCGAGATCGCGGAGCTGCGCCAGGGCGTCGACGCGCTGACGGCCGCGGTCGCTCGGCACTTCCTGGGACACGCCCAGGCGGTCGATCAGCTCCTCGTCGCCCTGTGCGCCCAGGGCCACGTCCTGTTCGAGGGCGCCCCGGGACTCGGCAAGACGACGCTCGCGAAGAGCCTCGCCGGCGCGCTCGACCTCTCCTTCGGACGCATCCAGTGCACGCCCGACCTGATGCCCGCCGACGTGCTCGGCACGCGGATCCTCGAGGAGGACGGTCGTGAGGGTCGGCGCTTCACTTTCCAGAGGGGCCCGGTGTTCTGCCACATGCTCCTCGTCGACGAGATCAACCGCGCCACCCCGCGCACGCAGTCGGCGTTGCTCGAGGCGATGCAGGAGCGGCAGGTCACTGTGTTCGGGGAGACCCAGCGGCTCGAGGAACCGTTCTTCGTGATCGCGACCCAGAATCCGATCGAGATGGAGGGAACCTACCCGCTGCCCGAGGCGCAGCTCGACCGGTTCCTGCTCAAGGTCGAGATCTCCTCGCCGGGCGCGGACGAGCTGTCGGCGATCCTGCGCCAGACGACCGGGCCGCAGCCCGGGACCGCCGAGCCCGTCCTTTCCCGCGAACGGCTCGTGCGCCTTCAGCGCCTCGTGCGCGAGGTGCCGGCGAGCTCCGACATGATCGCGCTCGTCACGCGCCTCGTGCTCGCGACGCACCCGCGAGAGACCTCCGCTCCGGACAGCGTCCGGCGATTCGTCCGCTGGGGCGCCAGCCCCCGTGGCGGGCAGGCCCTGCTCCTCGCGGCCAAGGCGCGCGCGCTGCTGCGCGGGCGTCTCTTCGTGGCCGAGGAAGACCTCGCCGCCCTCGCGGCACCCGCGCTCCGCCACCGGTTGATCCTGAGCTTCGAGGCCGAAGCCTCGGGGGCGCGCCCCGACGAGATCGTGGCGCATGCGCTGGAGCGCGCGAGGCGGGGCTGAGGGACGTGTCGCGCCCGACTCGCCCCCTCTCCAGGCGGCTCATCCGGGACGCTATGCTGTCGGATTCCCCCATGGACTGCCGCATCTTCCTGGCCCAGGTCGAACCGACGCTCGGGAACCTCGAGAAGAACCTCGAGAGCCACCTCGCCGAGATTCGCGTGGCCGCCAAGGCGCGCGCGGACCTGGTGGTCTTCCCCGAGCTGTCGCTCACCGGCTACTTCCTGAAGGACCAGACCGCCGAGGTCGCGCTCGCGCTCGACGCGCCCCCCATCCGGAAGCTAGCCGAGCGTTCGAAGGAGATCTCGATCGCCTTCGGGTTCGCCGAGCGAGCACGCGACGGGCGGATCTACAACTCCGTCGCCTTTCTCGAGGACGGCAAGGTTCTCGCCGTTCACCGCAAGGTCCACCTCGTCCACTACGGCATGTTCGACGAGGGCCGCGACTTCGCCGCGGGCGAGGGTTTCCAGCCGATCGAGAGCCGGCACGGGCGATTCGGTTTCCTGATCTGCGAGGACATGTGGCATCTCGCCTCGAGCTGGATCCATTTCCTCGCCGGCGTCGACGCGATCGTCGTGCCGAGCTCGAGCCCGGGCCGCGGCGTGACCGAAGGGGAGCCGCGGCTTCGCTCGACGAAGGTGTGGAACACGCTCCAGGATGCCCTGGCGCTCTTCTTCCAGACCTGGATCGTGTACGTCAATCGAGTCGGCAGCGAGGACGGGGTCTCCTTCTCGGGCGGCTCGCGGGTCGTCGACCCCTTCGGCCGCGAGGCCGCGCGGCTCGACGGGCTCGAAGCCGGTCACCTCGAAGCCACCCTCTCCGGCGACGCGTTGAAACGGGCGCGCATCTCGACGCCCCTGAGGCGCGACGAGAAGCCCTGGATCGTGCTGCGTGCGCTCGCGCCCTACGGCTCCGAGAGCGGGGGATGAGCGCGCTCGACATCCAGCCCGCCCTGGTCGAGGCGATCCTGGTCAAGTTCCTGCGGACCGAGGCCGGCAAGTTCGGTTTTTCCCGCGCCGTGGTGGGGATTTCGGGGGGCGTCGACTCGTCGGTTTCGGCCGCGCTCGCCGCGCTGGCCTTCGGCCCGAAGAGCGTGCTCGGCGTGATGATGCCCTACCGCACGTCCAATCCCGACAGCGAGGGCGACGCGCGCGCGGTCGCGGAGAAGCTCGGGATCGAGACGCGCAAGGTCGACATCACCGCGATGGTCGAGGGCTACTGCAAGACGCAAGGAGTCGAGGACCGGATCCGGCGCGGCAACGTGATGGCGCGTTGCCGGATGATCGTGCTCTACGACCTCTCGGCGGAGTGGAAGGGCCTCGTCATCGGCACCAGCAACAAGACCGAGATCCTGCTCGGCTACTCGACCCAGTTCGGCGACTCGGCCAGCGCGCTGAACCCCCTGGGCGACCTGTACAAGCACCAGGTCTGGCAGTTCGCGCGGCATCTCGGCCTGCCGAAGAGCGTGATCGAGAAGCCGCCCTCGGCCGATCTCTTCGCCGGCCAGACCGACGAAGCGGAGCTCGGCTTCACCTACGCCGAGGTCGACCGGCTGCTCGAGCGGATGGTCGACCGGCGCTGCTCGCGCGAAGAGCTCGTGCGCGAGGGCTTCGACCCCGCCTTCGTCGACAAGGTCGCAGGCAGGATCGTCCAGAATCAGTACAAGCGTCTGCCGCCGGTGATTGCGAAGCTCTCCGACCGCACCGTGAACCACGACTTCCGCTACCTGCGGAGCTGGGGGCATTGAGCCGCTGATCAGGTGACCTCCGCGCTCCGGCCAGGTACTGAGCCTTCCGCGCGAGCGACGTCATGCGGCCCCGAGAAGCAACGGAGGAGCTCTTGAACCCGTCCCCCCGCCTCATCTCGATCGTCGCACTCGCAGTCGCGCTCGCCGCGCCGTGCTTCCCCCAGGTCGTCAACCCCGCCGACGTGCAGAAGCCTCCCCCGCAGGAGAAACCCATGGACCTCGGCCAGGTCTCGACCACGACCGTGACCGCCAAGCGCGTCTCCGAGTACCACGAAGAGGACCTGGTCGGTCCCTACGACCAGCCGCAGTGGACCGCGCACCGCCGCTTCCCGACCACGCGCGTGTACGTGCGCCCGCCGGGGACGTTCGAGTTCGAGTTCTGGAAGCGGCCCACCTTCCATCGCCACGGGCCGACGGAGATCCAGACACAATACGAGTTCGAGGTCGGCCTCCCGGGCCGCTTCCAGATCGACATGTACATGGTCTCGGACCAGGAGGGCAACAACGGCCCGTCGACCTTCGACGAGCAGAAGCTCGAGGTGCGCTGGGCCTTCGCCGACTGGGGGAAGATCCCCGGCAATCCGACCGCCTACGTCGAACTGACCAACCGCGACGCGCTGCCCGACCTCCTCGAGTACAAGCTGCTGCTCGGCGGCGAGCTCAGACCCGGCTGGCACTGGGGCACGAACCTCGTCTTCGAGCACGAGATGGGCGGCGAATTCGAGCACTCGCACGAGATCACCGCGGGCGTGAGCAAGGTCTTGCGCGACGAGCGATTCTCGCTCGGGGGCGAGCTCAAGGCCGAGTTCGTGAACACGAAGGTCGATCGGAGCGACTTCGAGAAGAGCCTGCTCCTCGGCCCGAGCCTCCAGGTCCGCCCGGCCTCCAACATCCACATGGATTTCGCCACGCTCGCCGGGATCGGGCACGATTCACCCGAGGCCCAGGTGTTCTTCGTGCTCGGCTACGAGCTCTAGGACCCATGCACAGCCCGCAGACACGACGCGCGACCCGGATGCCGCTGTGCTTCCTGGTGTCCTTCGTCCTCCACGCGGGGCTGCTCGCGGCGGGAGCCTTCGTGATCGTCGACGCCGCGGGAGGAGGAGGCGGTGGTGGACAGGACGGAGACGAAGTAACCGCCTTCGCGATCCGGGTGCGCGTGCCGGGCGCGGAGCCTGGGATGACCGCGCAGGTCGAGAGCGCGACGCCACGGGAGGAGCTGCAGCCCGAGATCGGCGCACCCCCTGCGCCCGCCGTCGTCGAGAAACCTCCGCCGACGGTCGAAGAGCCGGTGGCGTCCCTCGAGCGCGCCGAACGGCCTGCGTCTCCGGACGGTGCGCTCTCGTCCGAAGCCACAGGATCGAGCGACGCGGAGGCCGAGGCCTCACGCACCGCGGTCACCGAAGCGGCTTCGCCAGGCTCGGGCGGGGGAAGCGGATCGGGCCACGGCGGCGGAAAGGGCACACAGGCCGGAGAAAGCGCCGACGGGCCAGGCCCGGCCGTGCCTTCGACGCCACCCGTGCTGGTCTTCGGTCCCAAGCCAGACTATCCGCTCCTTTCGGTCCGGCACGGCGAGGAGGGCGCCGTGCTGTGCGCGCTCCGCGTCGGGGCTGACGGACGCGTCGAGAACGTCGAGATCGTGCGATCGAGCGGCCACCCGCGGCTCGACCGTTCCGCCACCGACGCGCTCCGCCGCTGGGCTTTCGAGCCGGCGCGCCAGGACGGCCGCGCGCTCGCTGCGCGCGTTCTCCGCCAGGTCGTGTTCCGCCTGGAGTGAGGCGCGAGCGCGTTCAGGCCTCTGTGCGTGCCCTAAGGACGACAGCCGGCGCGCGAGTTCATCGAGATCGATGCGCTCGATGATCCGCGGGTCGATCGGAGGCAGGATCGCGAACTTGCGCCGCTCCGCTTCGGTCGAGATGTCCGAGCCCACACGAGGCGCGGGCCTTCGCGCCTTCGACTTCTTCGTCGATGCCGGCGCAAGAGTGGCCTCGGCCGGGGCCGACCGCTCGGGCAGTTGCTTCGTCGGAACCTGGCGCCGCTCGAGCGCCACGCGCGCTCGCTGGCACACCTCGAGCGTGCTCTGGAGGTTGGCGCAGATGCGAGCCAGACGCTCGGAGTCCGTCGAGGATCCGGCCATGCTCTTCCTCACCTTGGCGGTCGCGACCTCGAGCACCGCGATCAGGCAGTTCAGCTTCCGCATCAGCCGCTCGCGATACTCGGGGGAGCCCAGATGGGCTTCCGAGAAGGGCTCTTCATGGGGCGTGTGGGCCACGGGGACCGGCTGGGGGGGCCGTGCGGTCTCCCGCCCGGCATCGAAGACTACCCCTGAATCCGCAGCCGGGACGGGACGGCGGGCCCGAAAAGCTTCGATCGAACGCCTGCCTCGGAAGTCGGGCGAGGGCCCTCAGTGGATGGCCGACTTCAGCATCCGCAACAGGCTGGTTTCGTCGACCTTCCCCAGCACGATCACGCGATCCTGATTGAACCGTCCCTGGAGGACGGTCCACGGCCCGACTCGGAAGATGCGCACCGACTTGGGCCCGATATCGACATCGGTGGGCGTCGTGCCCCCGCCTTGCCCGGGCGGAAGGTGCGTCTCGAGGAAGAACACCTGCTCGACGCCGTCCCCGTAGGCCAGGCGCGCCCAGTTGCCGGTGCCGTCGTTCAGGCCCTCGGCGCTCTCCAGCCGGTATCCCTTGGGAAGGATCGACGGAACCCGGACCTGGAACCCGATCTTCGCGGTCGTGTCCGTGAGGGAATCGAGAGGAGTCGGGGCAAACCGGTCGCCATGCAGGGCGACGCCCGTGAAGTCCGGGGTCAGGGTGAAGGTGCTGAACTCGACTCGGCTGACGAGCTGTCCGCCGGCGTCACGTTCCTCGGCGCGCAGGACGAGTCCAGTCTGCGGGTCGATCCACGCGCGGTACCAGGTGGCCGCCCCGCCGATGCGCCGGAACTCGAGCACGGAACCGACTCTCCCGGCGACGGTTTCCTGTTGTCCCGTGTCGCTCACGCTCCAGTTTTGCAGGAACAGCCTCAGATCGCGGATCCGGAAATCCCGGTGGCGGTAGAAGAAGCCGTCGCGGCTCTCCTGCAGGATCGCGAAGAACTGCGCCTGCTCGGTGGTCATCGGTGGCGAGGTCACCTGGCCCGGGACGATGGTGAAGTTCCCATGACCATCCGACCAGACGTTCTCGTCGTACTCGAGCGTGCTCGGCGCCCCGGCGACCGTGTAGTGCACGAGGACATGTCGCTGGCCGCCGTAGGCGACTCTCGTGGGCGCGTCCGGGATGTTGTCGAGAAAGGGCGGAGGTGGGCTTCCCGCGGTCGCATTCTGGGCGTTGGAGCCCGGGCTCGGGCCGGCGTCGACGCTCGAACCGCAACCACCGAGCGGCGCCGCGCAGAGCGCCAGCAGGCCGATGCACCTGGCGATCCTGCAGCGATCCAGCGCGGTATCGAGGAGATCCTTCACAGCCGCCTCTTGGCTCCAGTGTCGACGAGACCGCCTGAGAGGCCGGCGAGGAGGCTCCTGGCCATGGGATCCAGGGCGTCGAGCGAGGATTCGTAGCGGACCTCGAAGTCCCGATCCGGGCCGCCTTGTCCCGCTCCGCGCACGAGGAGCCAGACGCCTCCCGCGGCGAGGAGCAGGGTCACGCCGGCGGCGGCGAGCAAGATGCGGCGGATCCGGGTGGATCGCAGGGGAGCGGGCGCGAAATGCTCCAGGCGATCGCGCAGCACGCGCGGAGCCGGTCGTCGTTCGAGTCTGCCCGCGAAGCGCCGCGCCATCGCGGCGGTCTGGTCGCGCAGGTCTTCGTCGACCAGGCGATCGAGCACGGCCGGCGCGCGAGCGTCGCGCGGCTGTACATCGAGCGCGCGGCCCGCCAGCTCGGCCGGCACGGGCAAACGCGAGAGTCCCCTCAGCCCTCCAACGGCGCGGTCCTGGCGATGACCGGCCTGCAGCGCGGCCACGACGAGACCATCGAGCTCTTGCGGCGCGGGGCGTCGAGGCAGGCCGGAGAGGCTCTCCGAGACCGCGGCCGTGCGGCGCGCGAAGCCCGCGCACTCGCCGCACACGTCGAGGTGCGCGAGCAGATCGAGATCCTCGGGCCGGGCGACGCCGCGGCGATCGAGCAGGCGCTCCCGACTCTCCAGGCATGAGAGGGTCATCTCGCTCACCTCATCTAGGTCAGGTAGTGCCGGTCCAGGACCGGGGTCAGTTCGCGATCCAGCGCTTGGTGCGCACGGGACAACCGTGACTTCACCGTGCCGATCGAGATGTGCAATGCCTCGCCGATCTCCTCGTAGGAGAGGCTCTCGACGTAGCGGAGCACGGTGATGGCGCGCATCTTCGGCGAGAGTCGCAAGATCGCCTGCTGGATCTCGTCCTCGAGCTCGTGGCGCGAGGCCGCAGCGGCGGGCGCCTCCGTGCGGTCGTCGCGCAAATCCATGCGCGGCAATTCGGCTCCTCCCGATTCTCGCGAACCATCCAGCGACGCGAGCCAGCGCGCGCCCGAACGGCGTTTGATGTCGATGCTCGCGTTGACGGCGATGCGATAGACCCAGCTCGAGAACTTGGACTCGAAGCGAAACTCCCCGATCTTGCGGAACATGATTCCAAAGGTCTCTTGGGAGGCGTCGAGCGCATCGGTCATGTTCCCAGTGATCCGATAGCAAACATTGAAGACGCGGTCCTTGTACTGTTCGTACAAGGCACGAAAGGCGCCTTCGAGCCCGGTCGGGGGGGAGACTTGGCAGGACTCGACGAGCGAGCGATCGGGGTCGTTCCTCAAGGGGCGTTTCTCTTCCTGACGGATGGGACGAGGCAAGGGGCGTGGCGGTTCCCCACCCAGGCGCGTCCTCGGCCGCTTTTTCTCATCTCTTCAGGTCCGAACCGTGTCCGGATCCAGAGGACCAGGCAGCTGACGTGGGGCCGGCGGCGAGCTGCACACCCATGAGGGCTCCCGCGGAGGGTCGGCTCCGCCTCGTCTCGGGCCACGGCAGGGTCGTGCGCGCCGCAGGACCGCGGCTTTAGCCACCCACCAGGATCACAGGATCCACCGTGGCGTAGGTCGAGCCAACCGAGGCGCTGCAATCGGGCGGACAGGAGCCGTCCCAGCCGGTCTCGCAGGCGGCCGAGATGACCTCGTGGGTCACGACCGCGCCGTTGATCGAGACGGCTTGGGAGTTCTGGTAGCAGATCTCGCCTGGCGTCCACCCGGTGGGGAAGCCGTCGCCGTTGTCGCCGGTCAGCGGCTTGTAGATCGTGCCCGGATTGCCCGGTGACTGCCCGCTGATCTGGCTGATCGGGATGAAATTAGGATCGGGCATCGCCAAGACGACCACGCCGGCGAAGTTGACCAGGTTGATCGCATCCGCAGCCAGAATTCGGCCCGACCCGACCCGACTGACCGTGGCGAACAAGGTCAGATGGCCCGTCATGTCGACCCAGGTCCGGCTGAACCGGAAGTCGACAAGCGCGATCGAGGCCTTCGAGTTTGCAGCGGGAACGAAATCGATGGTGGCGTTCGAGAGCAAGAGCGACTCAGGGAGATGGATGAGGCGGTTTCCGGTCAGCAACCCGATCTCGAGGTCTACCGCCTGATAATTGCTGTCGGGAAGGTAGACCGCGATGAGCGCATGCAGGCCGTTCCTCTCCCCGCGCGCGGTCATGCCCGTCTGCAGCCCTCCGTTCTCGGGGAAGGATTGCGAGAAGATGGGCGAGGTCCTGCGCGCCAATTCCTCCGTGTCGGTGAAGCCGTCCTGGTCGGTGTCCGGATCGGAAGGGAGAGTCCCGAGGATCCGTTCCTGCCGGTCGACCAGGCCGTCGCCATCGGTGTCGATCCGGTTGGAGGAGGCGGCGGCGAGGCGCGCGGGCTTGCGCAAGTCGACTGCGATCAGGATGCCTGCCGTCATCAGGACGGCGACGGGCGCGAGCAACTGTGCGCCGGTGCGTCGAAATGCCGAGTGGCTGGAATTTTTCATGGTGGCGCGAGGGCCCCTGGGGGCCTTCCAGAGCGGCTCCGGGCGCTGGGCCCAATCCTAAGGCCAAGCTGGACGAATGGTCAAGGCAACCGGGAATCAGGGAACGCGGAGAAGGAGGCCGTCCCCAGGCAGGGAGGACCGGCTCGGGCCTGGCCCGGAAAACGCTGAGCGAGGGGCCCACGTCCTTGGGTTCAGCCTCCCGGAGGGCGGACGCGCTCCGGGAGCGGATCGGAAGCCCCCGGCCGCGCTGCTAGAATCTTCGCCCCTCGAACGCGCCCGTAGCTCAGCTGGATAGAGCGGCGGCCTCCGGAGCCGCAGGCCACAGGTTCGAATCCTGTCGGGCGTACCAACTTCTGGCATCTCCTGGCATCGCTTGGCACTTCCTGGCACCGACGCACGAGGCGTGCCAGGTACCGAGGTAACGCAAGGAGTGCCAGGAGATGCCAACCGATGCCAGGGATGGACAGCAGCTCATGCAAACGCCGATGCAAACGTAACCGCGAGGGAATGCGAGGCCGGGCGGGCATCGAGCGGCGCTCCGGGGGAAGGGGTCGCGTCGCGGGGTCGGGGAGGCGGGCCGAGCCGGACCCGCAGGGGAAGCGAAGCGGGAGTGAACCGGTTATGCCAGCGGCGGAGTGAAGATCCTCGAAGGTCGAGCTCACCTTGACGTCGCAACACCCCCTCGATGCCGCTGCACTCCTTTCCGACCAGCGTTGGCTGGCGGGGTTGGCGCGCGGCTTGGTCGGCGACGAGGAGGCGGTCGAAGACGTGCTCCAGGAGACGCGCTTGCAGGTGTGGCGCCATCCGCCGGCGGACGCAAGCCGCACCGGAGGTTGGCTGCGTCGCATCGCTTCGAACGTCGCTCTGCGGATGCGCTCGAGCGAGGCCGCGCGCCGTCTACGCGAGGATGCCGTCGCCAGCCCCGAGCGTATCGTCGCGACCGACGAGCTAGTCGCGCGGGTCGAGATGCAACGCGCCGTGGCGGAGGCCGTCATCCGCCTCGGCGAACCCTACCGTGCGACGGTCCTGCTGCGCTTCTTCGACGACCTGCCGCCGCGCGAGATCGCGAAGCGCCTGGGCGTTCCGGTCGAGACTGTGCGCACTCGGCTTAAGCGCGGTCTCGCGCAGTTGCGCGGGCAGCTCGATCGCAAGTACGGCGCGCGTGATGCCTGGAGTGCGATGCTCGCGCCAGGGTTGGCTTGGTCGGGAGGTGTGGCCGCGATGAGTGCTGCTTCGAAGGTCGTTGCTGCGGCTGCGGCCGTGCTGGTGCTCGGCATCGCGACATGGAGGATCGTAGCCTGGGCCAAGGAACCCGACGCGCGATCGGAACACGTCGCCACCGGCCCCGCGATCGAGGCCATGCCCGGGCCGGAGCAGGGAAGACCCTTGCCCGCCAGCACCGATCCCTCGCCAAACGCCGCTGTTGGCCGCACCAGCGTTGTACCGGCGAGCGCGGGAATCCTCTTCGAGCGTGTGCGCCTTGTTGGTCGAGTCCTCGACGGTGAGACGCGGGCGCCGGTGGCGGGCGCGCGGGTGAGGCTCCGCTACTACGGGCGCAGCGTGGAGCTGGTCGAGGTGGATGCACGCTCGCAGGACGACGGCAGCTTCGAGGTGATCGCCAAGGACGTGACGCGCAGTGTGTACCTCGGTGAAGTGGATCACTCCGACTACGCCACCGCGGAGATCACCCCTGCGGCGATGCAGACGACCCCCGCAGACGGCGGGCTCGAAGCCAGCGTCGGGACGGTTCTCCTCCACCGTGGCACCCTCGTCTCGGGACGCGTCGTGATGCTCCCTGATCGCACACCCGTGGCCGGTGCGGAGCTCTTCGTGAGAGACCCCGCGTTCGTCGCGCCGAACACCTTCGGCCCGGCCTCTGCTTGGAACGCGGGGCGCTCGCGCGCGGACGGATCGTTCGAGCTGGAACGCCGACTGGTCGCGGAAGGCGGTCCGCTGGCCATCCTCGCCGTATCGAACGGACGCGTCGGCTTCGCGATCCTGCGTCCCGAACGCGAGCGGGACCGGCTCGCTGATTTCGAACTCCCGATCGAACCTCAAGGCGCGCTCTCCGTGCGCGTCGTCGACGATCAGGGCAAGCCGGTCGCAAGCGTCGCACTGACCGCCTACCCGACGTTCCCGCCCCTTGGCCAGTCCGACTACGGCGACCAGGGATCGCCGCGGCCGGTGATCGCGGGCGACATCTGGCGCGCGATCTTCCTCGCGACGACCGACGTCGACGGCCGCGCGCGCTTTCCGGCACTGCCCGAAGGGCGAGCCGATCCGCTCTTCGAACAGCAACTCGGCCACACGCAGAGCTACCGCGTCCACGCGGTCGCGGAAGGCTGGCCGGAACTCTACGAGGGCGTCCTGATCGCACGCGGCGTGGAGGCCACGCTCGAGATCAAACTGCGGCCCCCATGTACCAGCTTGGTGCGTGGCAGGATCCTCGACGAGGGCGGACGCCCGATCACGAGCGCGCTAGTTCGGGTACGTGGCTTCGCAGAGACGCGAACCGATGCCAATGGCTACTATGTCACGGAATCGCGGCAAGGTCCGCTCGGAGGGGTGGACATCCATGTGACAGCGGATGGCTTCGCACCGGACGACTTCGCCGCGACGCGTAGTTGGTCCCGCTCGCAGCTTGTCACGCGGCACGACGATCCGGCGCTGCCACCTTCCGAGGAGCTGGAGCGCAACTTCACTCTCGCACGCGCCACGACCGTGCGGGGCCACGTCGTCGACGAGGCCGGTGCTCCCATCGCCAACGTCGCGGTGCAGGCCAGCGGACTCGATGACGCCCGACAGAACTGGGTGCATCTCGACGCGACTGGCGGCAAGACCGGCCCCGACGGAGGCTTCGTGATCGAGGGTGTGTCCGTGGACTTCCTCACGCTCACGATCGAACCGCCTGAGGGCTTCCTCGAGCCGTTCCCGACTCGGATCGTGCCGGGTGAACAGAACCTGCTCGTGACGCTGCTCAGGGCGCCGCCTGCGACCGCGCGCGCGATCGCCGCGATCGTCGACTCGGCCACGGGCGCATCGCTCGATCCGATGGACGCGTACGCCCGACCGTTGAATACGAGCGTGTCGAGGGTGCCCCTAGCGCGCTGCACGGCAGGCCAAGTGGTCGCCGACACACTCTTCGTGGGACAGTGGGAAATGGTCGTCGCTGTGAACGACGGTCGCTGCGGACGGGCACGCTTTGAGGTGACCAGGCCCGACGAGACGGTCCAGCTCAAGGTTGCGATCGGCGCGCAGGGGATCGTGGAGGGCGTGCTCTTTGCCGATGGCAAACCGCTCCTCCCCGGCAAGAACGAGTGGTGGGCTTGGGTGCGCCCCTCGTCCCAGAACAACAGAGATTCCGGACACGCGATCGAGGCGGACGGCCGTCCCGTAAGCGGACTCACGGACGGCTGCGCGGTCTTCGACAAGGAGGGCCTGTTCCGTGTCGGACGACTGCCGCCCGGCGTACCCATCCGCTTCGTGGTCGAGGGGAAGGACACCTTCGCCGATGCGACCGTGCTTCTCTCGCCCGGCGAGACGCGCCACGTCGAGTTCCACCTGAGGAAGGCTGCGAATGTGCAGTGGTACCAATCCGAAGCGCTCCCGGCCGGTCGCTTGGTGATCGAAACGGGGCACGACGACGACCCGCTCGCTACTCTCTTCGACGCCGCGACCGGGCGCCCCGGAACGCTGCTTACCCGGCAGCGCATGAACCCCGGACGCGTGCGCTGGCGCGCAGAGTTCACATCCTCCGTCGAGTACCCACCGCGCGTGCGCGTCGCTTCTGGGCAGGTCGACCTGGTGCCCGGCGAAACGAAGATGGTCGACGTGGTCGGCTTCGAATGAACTGCAAGTCCCCGCTGCTGCGGCCGACGCCGGGTTCGCAGGGGGTACGTTACCAGCGCATGCAAGCGGCGATGCCAGCTACCCCGCGAGGTGCTCGGCGCCCGTGGAGGCCAGCGCCGTGCCGTCGAGCGGCAGCTCGGGCAGCACCCTGATCGCGCCGGCTACCTCGAGGAGTCGCGGGTCGGTCCTCATATCACCACGCGATCATCCGGTAGTTCTGGCCTATTCCACGCGGCCCACGCGCCCATCGGGTAAGCCTTCCACCTTCACCGCTCTACAATCGATGCATGTCGCGGCGACGGGAGAGTTCCTGCCCTTGGTTCACTGGCCTCGGCCTGCTCGCGGTCGCACGGTTACATGCAAACTGCTGCGCGAGGTGATCGCAGCGCTCGCGGGTCGAGAACGCGGGATCCATTGCCGCGCGGAGCCGCCGAGGGGCTCCTGGAGGTGGTCAGGACCCCGCGAGCGGCATCTCGACGTTCACCTTCGCAGGGCCTCCTCGCTCGCGGCCTCTCGATGACCCCTGGATAGAATCGCTCGCTGTCGGAGGCCACACGCCGTCCACATGCAGCAGGTCATCACCACTCTCGTCGCCATCGCGCTCGTGGCGATCGTGATCCGACAGTGCCGCAAGCCGTTCGGTTGGATCGGAAGGTTCTTCCTGTGGCAGATGAACTTCACGCATTCGGCGCTGGCCGACTGGGGACTGGCACACGTCGCCGTCGGAAAGTCGTTCACGATTCTCGACGTTGGCTGCGGTGGCGGGCGGACGGTGCAGAAGCTGGCGAAGGCTGCTAGTGAAGGCAGAGTCTTCGGTGTGGACTACTCGCGGAAAAGCGTGGCGACTGCTCGCAGAATGAACGCGTCCGCGATCGCCGTCGGCCACGTCGAGATTCGCGAGGGCTCCGTCTCGCACTTGCCCTATGCCGATGCCACGTTCGATCTGGTGACGGCGATCGAGACGCACTACTACTGGCCGGACCTCACCGCAAGCCTCGGCGAAATCCTGCGCGTGCTCAAGCCCGGTGGTCGTCTAGTTCTCATCGCCGAAGCCTACAAGGACAGCCGATTCGGCCTGTTGCACGTGATGGCCATGAAACCGCTCGGAGGGAGGGTGCTGAGCAGGGACGAGCACCGCGATTTCCTCTCGAAAGCCGGCTACTCGGACATCGACGTTCGCGAGGAGTACAAGAGAGGATGGGTATGCGCGGTGGGCCGGGGCAGGCCGGCCTCCCCTGGCAAGGACCCAGGCAGCGTTCTGGAAGCCGCGGAATCCCGAGAGGATGCCGGCAGGTGACAGGAAGCCAGCTGTCGCTGAACACGGCGCTGCAAGTTTCGGCGCCAGGTGATCGAAGACCTGCGGGGTCGAAGATGCCCCGGATCCGAGCGCGAGATCGGGCGAGAGGGTGGGATCGTCACTCAGGTCGGTCAGGTGTTCGGCCTGGCGGGCATGGCGCTCTGGATCTTCGCCGTCTACAGCCTGCTCCTGCTCCTCTCGGCAAACGTTCGCCATGAAAGCGAGGCTCGAACTACTTCCCGTTTCGAAGCAAGCCGCCGGACACCAGACCCGCTCCGAATCGTCTCGCAAGAGCGCATTCCCTGCTCCATGCGACCCACGTGCGTCGCTCTGCGGGCACAGGTCTATGCGGCTACGGTGTTTGTCAACGAGATTGGGACAGCTTGTTCTTGAGGTTACTGTAGGACGGCCGCGTTGGAGATCAGCGATAGGGCGTATCCGCGCAGGATCGCGCGCCGCTCATGGCCATGCCATCACCGACCCGGCCCGATTCAGCACCTCCGCCGAGGCGTCTCCCGCGACCGCTCCTGCGCCGCCGGCGATGCGAACCCCTTCGACGTCGCGTGCGCCCAGGTCTTCTCGATGTACTCCGCCGCATCCGGCGTCTTGCAAGCGGTGTCGCCATGGTCGACCTCGACCTTGCCGATGCGCCTCGCGGCGGCGATCGCGGCCTTGCGCAGGCTTGGGCTCCGGCAACCGATCGTGATGACGGCCATGTTCATTCCCTCGCGCTCGGAGTTCGGCGCGGCGTGGATCGTGCGCTCGATCTCGGCGAGGCGTTTCTCGAAGAAGGCGTCGGAGGTCGTCTCGTCGCGCTGGGCCAACTGTCCGAGCAGCGACCACCCGGCGCTGCGCTCCCGGCCGTCGTTCGACGCGAGCCACTGGACGGCCTTCTTCGCGCCGTGCGGGCCCTCGGCCGCGAGCATGCCGACGTAGCCGCCGCACATCCGCGACAGGGACGTCTCGCGGGCCCAGCGGTCGAGGTCGGTAGAAGTCATCTGCGCGGGGTCGACGATCTTAACAGCGAGGTTCCGTGCGTCGAAGTTGCCGGTCTCCCACAGCGCGAGCGCCAGTTCGTGATCGACGTCGATCCGCTTCGTCAGCACCTTCAGCGTGGCGAAGCTGACGCCGAACATCGGCTCGGCGGCGCCGTGACGGGCGTAGGTCTTCCGCGTCTGCGCGGAGCCTGCCTTCTTCAACTCGCGCATGGTCTCGGCAACCGTCATCCGCGGCGGCGGCGCCTTGGCGGGCTTTCGGACGGGCTTCTTCGCTGCGGCTTTGGTGGTAGTCATGGAGGACCAGGTTAGCCCAACTTCGCTCTTCATCGCTCAACAGCCGCCGGCACCCCCCCGTCCAGCTCGGCGCCGCGCGGGCGCGAGCCCGGTTCTCGAATGAAGCCGAGGGTGCGGGGTAGTCCGGCTGCGGGATTTCGTAGGCTGGACACCTGCGGTCAAGACGTGGCCGCAACCCCCGTCGGTGGCAGGCGAGTCTCGCCGAAGAGTCACGTCCTCAGGAGGTCGGCATGGGTCTGTTCTCGAAGGAAGAGCCCGCGAAGTTCCAGTTACGCACGGGCAAGGATCTCTCGTGCCTGATCTGTGGGTTCGATCGCTTCTTCAAGCGTGAGGCACAGCTCAACACTCCGGGGATGACGTTCTTCAAACTCGACTGGGCTAACGCGACGGGCGAGGTCCACGCTTGCGGCCGCTGTGGCTTCATTCACTGGTTCCTCGGCTTGGGGTAGACGCGCCACGCTCGCCCCGCGCGGTCAATGCTCGCAGGCATCACGGCCGCAGCGCCGCCCGCACCGCCTCGTCTAGCTCGGCGCCGCGCGGGCGCGAACCCGCTCCTCGCGTGCCTCGGAGAAGCGTGCTCGTGTGGATCGACGGAAGCAGTAGAACGCGATGACGGCCCAAAGGAGGGTCGTGAGAATCAGAAGGATGATTCCGATGACGCCTACGAACAGTCCATCTGCACCTGAGCGAAGCACGCCCAGAATCGACTTGAACGGCGCGAGCACTGCCAGATACCTCGCCACCATCAGCACCCCAAGAACTCCGCATGCCCATCGCGCCCACTCGCGGGCGTACCAGACACCTACGCCGACGGAGATCGAGATGACGGCAGCACCGATCTCAAACCAGGGGACGCCACCGACCCTTGTGTGCGCACTCCAGGAGAACATGGCTCCGTAGAGGAAGAGCAACAGAGCGATGTCGTGCCGCCGGCGAGTGTCAACCTTGCTGGACACGCGAACGAGTCTACCACGGCCGCAAGGCGGGTATCACGCCCCCACCGCCGCTCGCATCGCCTCGTCTAGCCCGTCACCGCGCGGGCGCGTACCCTCGACTTGAAGTGACTGAGCGCGCGAGGCTCAGTCCGAGGCTAGAGCAACTGCGACCTCGCCGCCTGGATCCGTGCCCAGCCTGCGGATTCGACCGATCGCCTGAATGAGAGGCGGGAGCGGCGGGTACCTGCGTCGAGGACTACACTCCCGAAGGAGAGAACGTCCGAAGCGCCGCAATGACCACGCCTCTTCCGTTCACCTGGCCCTACTTCCTGGTGTTCTGGCCCATCTACGCCTGGGTCTTCTTTCCCGAGTTCCGCATCGTCCGGCATGCCACACGAAGCGGACCCACTCCTGCCGAGGATCGCGGCTCACTTCGCATCCTTCTCGCCGGCTCTAGTATCTCGATCTTGGCCGCGTTCCTGCTCCCTTTCGTCGCCCATCAGGCGACCCTTCCGGGGAATCGCTTCGTCTGGTTCTTCATCGGTGTGCTCTCCCTGATTTCCGGCAGTCTCCTCCGCCGTCACTGTTTTCGGGTCCTCGGCACGTTCTTCACCGGTGCCGTCAAGATCCAGGCCGGTCATCGCGTCATCGAAACGGGCGCTTATCGGTGGGTGCGGCACCCCTCGTACAGCGCGGCCCTGCTCATGGTCTTGGGGATTGCGCTCGCTCTCGGCAACTGGCTTGGTGTTGTTGTTTCCTTCGTCATCGCGTTCCTCGCCTACGACTACAGGGCACATGTCGAGGAGAAGGCGCTGCTCTCTGCACTTGGGACTCCGTACGCACAGTTCATGGCCACCCGCAAGCGCTTCATACCGTTCATCTGCTAGAGGGCTTGGCGCAGATCGTCCTCGCAAGTTCGGGCGTAGACGGTCGTCTAGGGATCCGCGCCCGCATCGACTCCTTCCTGACCGAGCTGTCGGGGCTCGTGAGGAAGGCCGCGCTGGAGTCAGTTCACGAGGCCCTCGGAGGCGGTGCTGCACCCCGCCGTCGTCGGGGGCCTGGGCGTCCCCGCGGTTCAGGCCGTCGCGGTCCAGGTCGCCCTCGCAAGGCCGGGCGTCGTCGCGCTGGCCGTCCCCGCCGCGCCGGCTAGCCCGCATCTCTCACCAGACGAAGCGGTCCTGGGCGGAGACCGGACCTGAAGAGGGCCGGGTGCGATCCGAGGAGGGTCGAGGACTGACGAGGCCCCTCGGAGAGTTGATGCCTGCGTTCTGAAGCTGCTGCAAGGCG